>NZ_CP043476.1:4295916-4918645 GCF_009769165.1 Xanthomonas hyacinthi | reverse complement strand
GCTTGTCGAAGATGCGCTGATACAGGTTGTTGTGGGCGACGAACGCCTTGAACGCTTCGGCGGTGGTGGCGAAGCCGCCAGGCACCGAGACTCCCAAACCTGCAAGGTTGCCGATCATTTCGCCGAGGGAGGAGTTCTTGCCGCCGACGCGAGCCAGGTCGGTCAGGCGCAACTCGTGCAACCAAAGGATGTTCTCGTTCAAGCGCGATGCTCCGTTAGGCCATCGCCCGAAGCGGGCTGAGTGGCCGCGTCCGTGGGGGAAGAAGTCGATATCATGCAATGCGCACCCGAGTCGGCACAAGCGCGGCCGGGCGCATCCGTCGGGTTTCAGCAAGGAGAATCCAGGCAATGTCGACGATCCGGCCGGTGTTCTACGTCTCCGATGGAACCGGTATCACCGCTGAAACCATTGGGCATAGCCTGCTCACCCAGTTCAGCGGTTTCAGCTTCGTCACCGACCGCATGTCGTTCGTGGACGATCCGGAAAAAGCGCGCGAGGCGGCGCAGCGCATCCATGCCGCGGGCGAGCGGTACCAGGTGCGGCCGATCGTGGTCAACTCCTGCGTGGATCCGCAGCTGAGCATGCTGCTGTCGGAAAGCGGCGCCTTGATGCTCGACGTGTTCGCGCCCTTCATCGAGCCGCTGGAGCGCGAATTGAACGCGCCGCGGCATTCGCGGGTGGGGCAGGCGCACGGCCTGGTCGATTTCGAAACCTATCACCGCCGCATCAACGCGATGAACTTCGCGCTGACCCACGACGACGGCATCGCGATCAATTACGATGAGGCCGACCTGATCCTGGTCGCCGTCTCGCGCGCCGGCAAGACGCCGACCTGCATCTACCTGGCGCTGCATTACGGCGTGCGCGCGGCCAACTATCCGCTGACCGAGGAGGATCTGGAGCACGACCGGCTACCGCCGCGGCTACGCCCGTACCGCAGCAAGCTGTTCGGGCTGACCATCGATCCGGACCGGCTGCAGCAGATCCGCCAGGAACGACGGCCGAATTCGCGCTATTCCAACCTGGACACCTGCCGCCGCGAGGTGTCCGCGGCCGAGACCATGTTCAGGATGGAGCGGATCCCGACCCTGAGCACCACGCATACCTCGATCGAGGAGATTTCCAGCAAGGTGCTGGCGACGCTGGGGCTGCAGCGCGAGATGTTCTGAACGCGGCGGCGCGAACCCGGCGGCCGGCGCGAAATCCGGGTCTGCGGCGGCGTTCGCGCTGCCATGACCAGACTTCCAAGGTAGGCCGGCGCGGACGATCCGTCAATGCTGCCGCGCGGGCGTTGCAGCGTGTAGCATCGGCTCCATGCAGCACGCCCTGACCCGCAGCGAACGCATCCCCCGGCTGAGCCGATTCGGCTGGCTGATGGGCCTGTACGCCGAGAACTTCGTGCACCTGAACCGCCTGTTCGTGCCCTCGGACCTGGCCGTGGGCAGCTACCTGTCCTCGATCGGCGATGGCCTGGACCTGCGCCTGGACGTGATCGAGCACCACCGCTACACGGTGGAACTGCGCATCACCTACGACCTGTGCGACCCGCTCACCGGCGAGCCGGACCCGTCGGCCTACGTGCGTCTGTACCGCGACGCGCGCCAGGCCGAGACCACGCATTGCTACGTCGGCCGCCGCTGGCAGGATGTGATGGGGCTGTATCCGCCGCCGGCGGAACTGATCAGCCATCGCATGCGCATGAACACCTTCCTCAGCAAGTGGCTGGAATACCTGGCCGAACGCGGCCACGGCGTGGCCACGCTGAAGCCGGCCGGGCCGCTGCAGCGGCCGCAGCAGGGCGTTGCGACGCCGGCGCTCTGATCGTTGGCCCCGGCGGATGCGGCATACTGCGCGCCCGCCGACTCGCCCGCCTGCCGCATGCCTTACACCCCGATCGTCGCCACGCTGGGCTACGTGCTGTCGCCCGACCGTTCCAAGGTGCTGCTGATCCACCGCAACGCGCGGCCCGGCGACCACCACCTGGGCAAGTACAACGGCCTGGGCGGCAAGCTCGAGGCCGACGAGGACGTGCTGGACGGCATGCGCCGCGAGATCCGCGAGGAAGCCGGCATCGAATGCGATGCGCTGCAACTGCGCGGCACCATCAGCTGGCCCGGCTTCGGCAGGCATGGCGAGGACTGGCTGGGCTTTTTGTTCCTGATCGACGCCTACAGCGGCGAACCCTTCACCGAGAACGCCGAGGGCACGCTGGCCTGGGTGCCGGTGGCGGACATGCAATCGCTGCCGCTGTGGGAGGGCGACCGCCACTTCCTGCCGCTGGTGTTCGACGCCGATCCGCGTCCGTTCCACGGGGTGATGCCATACCGCGACGGGCGCATGCTGGCGTGGCGCTATTCGCGGGTCTGAGCACCGTCGCGTCTGCGCGCCGCGGCGCTTGGCCTGTCCACAGCGGCTGTGGATCGATCCTGCACAAGCCTGTGGGCAAGCGCGGCAAGTCGCTGAAATCGCTGCCTGATTTTTCCGGCGGGTGAAAATTGCGCCAGTGCAGGCGGCGGTTCTCCACAGCGGGTGTGGATGGAATCGGCCAAAGTCTGTGGATAAGACCGTCACCGCGTTGCAGCGCAGCGTCTGCCGCCTGGTTGGCGAAAAATTCGCCAACCAGGATTGCCGCCCCTACCCAGCCCGGTCTTGCGACATGCGCAGCGCCGCTATTGCGCGGTCCAGCCGCCGTCGATGGCGATGGTCTGTGCGGTGATGTTGCGCGCCGCCGGCGAGGCCAGGAACGCGATGCAGCCGGCCAGCTCGTCGTAGTCGATGAACACGCCCTTTGGCATCGGCTTGAGCATCACCTGCGCGATCACGTCGGCTTCGGAAATGCCGCGCGCGCGCGCCTGGTCGGCGATCTGCCTGTCCACCAGCGGGGTTTTCACGTAGCTGGGGCAAAGGGTGTTGATGGTGATGTCGGTCTCCGCGGTTTCCAGCGCGATGGCCTTGGAAAAGCCGACCAGGCCGTGCTTGGCGGCGACGTAGGCGCTCTTGTACGGGCTGGCCACCAGCGAGTGGATGCTGCCGATGTTGACGATGCGGCCGAAGCCGCGCGCGCGCATGCCCGGCAGCACGGCCTGGGTCAGCCGCGCCACGCCGGTCAGCATCACCTCGACCAGCAGGCTCCACCTGGCCATCGGGAACTCCTGCAGCGGTGCCACGTGCTGCAGCCCGGCGTTGTTGACCAGCACGTCCGGCGGCCGCGACAGCGCCGCCAGCGCCGCGTTGATGCCGGCCTCGCTGGTCACGTCCAGCGTCACCGATTCGGCCGAGCCGCCGGCCTCGCGCAGCTGCGCGGCCACGGCGTCCGCGGCGTCCGCATCCAGGTCGCTGACGACGATGTGGCGGCCGCCGGCGGCCAGTTCGCGGGCGATGCCGGCGCCGATGCCGCTGGCGGCGCCGGTGATCAGGACGGTCTGCATGCAAGGCACCTGTCGGGGGAAAGTGCGCAGCGTAGCAGCGCGGCGCAACGGCGCAACGGCGCAACGGCGCAACGGCGGCGGTTCTCGCCAGTGCGCCGGGGCCACGCTACCCTGTGCCGGTCGCACCCTTCTTGCCCCGGATCCGCCACGTTATGCCGATGAAACGCCACTTCTCGATGCTGCGCGAATTCCAGTTGGCCGACTGGTTCACTCTGGCCAATGCCTTCTGCGGCACCGGCGCGGTGTTCGCGGCGATGCGCTTCCTGCAGGAAGGCCGGCGCAGCGACCTGCTGATCGGCATGGCGCTGATCCCGCTGGCGTTCGTGTTCGATGCGTTGGATGGGCGCGTGGCGCGCTGGCGCAAGTCCTCGTCCACCCTCGGCCGCGAGCTGGATTCGCTGGCCGACGTGATCTCCTTCGGCGTCGCCCCGGCGGCGCTGGCCTACGCCTGCGGCATGCAGGGCGGCTGGGACTGGCTGGTGCTGAGCTTTTTCGTGTGCTGCGGGGTCAGCCGCCTGGCGCGCTACAACGTCACCGCCGAGCAACTGGCCGGCGACGGCGACAAAGTGCCGTATTTCGAAGGCACGCCGATCCCGAGCAGTCTGGCGCTGGTGGTCGCGCTGGCGGTGGCCGCGCACCTGGGCCATCTCGGCGATGCGCTGTGGTGGGGCGAGTGGCGGCTGGGGCCATGGCTGCTGCACCCGCTGGTGCTGCTGTTCGCGCTGTCCGGCTCGCTGATGATCAGCAAGACCCTGCGCATTCCCAAGCCCTGAACGGGTGCAGTTGCTATCATCCCCGCCTGACCTGGGAGGGTGGCGATGAAGGCTAGCAGCGGCAACGATGCCGGCGATTTCGAGGCACTGGCGCGGCAGTACTGGAGCGCCTGGAGCGAGGCGCTGCGCCAGGGCGGCGCCGCGCCTGCGCAGCAGCCCGCCGAGGGCGCCGGCAGCGGCGGATGGCGCGAGGCGATCGATAGCTGGGCGCAGTGGCTGCCGCGCGGCACCGCGGCGCAGGCCGAGGAGGCGGTGTCGCGGTTGCAGCAGCAGGCCGGCGACTGGTTCGGCGCGATGCAGCAGGTGGCCGCGCAGTTCGCCGGGCGCGATGCCAGCAGCGCGGACGTGGCCGCGGCCTGGAAGCAGCAGGTGCAGGGCCAGCGCGAGCAGATGCTGCAGTGGCTGCTCGGCACCGCGCGCGGCGTCGGCCAGGCCGGCGTGGATCCCTGGCTGCAGCAGGCCGCGCAATGGCTGCAGGGCTGGCAGCGCGACAGCGGGCCATGGCTGCAGATGCCGGGCTTCGGTCCGGGCCGCAACCACCATGCGCGCTGGCGCGCCTTGGCCAAGGCGCAGCAGGAGTACCAGGCGCAGCTGCAGGCCTACCTGGGCCAGCTGCAGGGCGCGATCGATCGCGCCTTCGGCGTGTTCGAGGCCAAGCTGCGCGAGCATGAGGATCCCGGCAGTCAGCTGACCAATGCGCGGGCGATGTTCGACCTGTGGATCGACGCCGCCGAAGAAGCCTATGCGGCGTCTGCGTTGTCGCAGGAATTCCGCGAGGTGTATGCCGGCTTCGCCAATGCGCAGATGCGCTTGCGCGCGCTGCTGCAACGCGAGACCGAGCAGCTGTGCGAGCAGTTGGGCCTGCCGACCCGCAGCGAACTGGATGCCGCGCATCGGCATATCGCCGATCTGGAGCGGCGGCTGCGTCGGCTGGAGCGGGGTGCGGCACCGGCGCAACCCCATGCCGCCGCAAGCGGTGCGGCCGCGGCGCGCCCGCAGTCGCGCGCCAGGCCTGCCGCCGCTGCGGCGTCCAAGGCCACGCCGGTCGCCGGCGCGGCGAAGCGCTCCGTCGCGCGCGCTGCGTCCAAGTCCAAGCCACCCGCCGCGTCCAAGTCCAAGCCTGCCGCGACCTCCAGGCCCGCCGCCAAGCCGGCCCGCGGCAAGCCGGGTGCGGCGCCGCGCCGGAGCCGCGCATGAAAGGGCCGTTGAGCTTCAGCAGCGACGACCTGCTGCAGGAAACGCTGGAACTGCAACGCAAGCTGCTGGAGGGGCTGCGCCTGCTGCCAGGGCTGGACGAGGTGCAATACGGCGTCACCGAGCGGCAGGAAGTGTGGCGCGACGGCAAAGTGGTGCTGTACCGCTTCGTTGGCAAGCAGCCGCCCACCGCGAAGGTGCCGCTGCTGATCGTCTATGCGCTGGTCAATCGCCCGTACATGGTCGACCTGCAGGCCGACCGCTCGCTGGTGCAGGGCCTGCTGGCGCTGGGCGAAGACGTCTATGTGCTGGATTGGGGCTACCCCGACCGTTCCGAGCGCTACCTGACCCTGGAAGACTATCTGCTGCGCTACATCGACGGCGCGGTCGATCACCTGCGCGGCGCCGCCGCGGCGCCGATCAACGTGCTCGGCATCTGCCAGGGCGGCACCTTCTCGCTGTGCTATGCGGCGCTGCAGCCGGCGAAGGTGCGCAACCTGGTGACCATGGTCGCGCCGGTGGATTTCCACACCCCGGACAACATGCTGTCCAACTGGGCGCGGCAGGTGGACGTGGATTTGTTCGTGGATACGCTGGGCAACGTGCCGGCGGATCTGATGAACGCCAGCTACCTGATGCTCA
This sequence comes from Xanthomonas hyacinthi, assembly GCF_009769165.1. Taxonomy (NCBI): domain Bacteria; kingdom Pseudomonadati; phylum Pseudomonadota; class Gammaproteobacteria; order Lysobacterales; family Lysobacteraceae; genus Xanthomonas; species Xanthomonas hyacinthi. The sequence continues at coordinate 4,912,607 of NZ_CP043476.1, read as the reverse complement.
AGCCGTTCCGGCTGAACCTGCAGAAGTACGTCGGGCTGCTGGACATCCTCGACGATCCGCGCGCCCTGGAAGACTTCCTGCGCATGGAAAAATGGATCTTCGATTCGCCCGACCTGGCCGGCGAGACCTTCCGCGAGTTCGTCAAGCAGTTCTACCAGGACAACGCGCTGATGCATGGCCGCGCGCGCATCGGCGAGCACGCCGTGGACCTGGCCCGGGTCGCCATGCCGGTGCTCAACATCTATGCCGAGCAGGACCATCTGGTGCCGCCGGACGCCTCGCGCGCGCTGCGCGGCCTGGTCGGCAGCGACGACTACGCCGAACTCAGCTTCCGCGGCGGGCATATCGGCATCTACGTATCCGGCCGCGCGCAGCGCGAAGTGCCGGCGGCGCTGCACCGCTGGCTGGCCGCGCGCGATGGCTAGGGCGTGTCATCCCTCCCCAGGCGGATCGCGCCGCGCTTGCGCGTGCACGCGGCAAGGAAGAGCGAGAACGTGTAGAGGATGCCCACGCCCTGGCGATGACGTAGCGCCGGGCGCGCGCAAGAGCGGCCCCGCGGGTTGGGCCTGTCAGGCCGCCAGCCGGCGCCGCGCGGCGTGACCTGACCGCCCGTCAGGCGCTGCGCCACGCCAACCATCCCGCAGCTACCGCGCTCATCGCTGCAGCGCTGCCTCCAGCGGCATTGGATAGCGTTTGCGCGGTCTTGCCCTTGATCTGGACCAAGGCCGATGTGCGGCAACCCCGCAGGCTCGGATCAGTTCAGTCGCCGGCCGACCGCCGGCACCGCGAATCCGCTAATTCCGACTCCCCAATCCCGGCTCCGCAGCCACATCCACCCATACCAGGTGATGGTCGCTGCCGTCGGCGATCGCCGCGGCCGGCGCGCTGGAGGCCGGCCAGAACACGCCGCTGTCCAGGTAGCGGAAGTTGCTGGACGGCAGCACATAGTCCAGCCGCATCGCGCCCGCCTTCGGCCCGAAATCGCCGGTGACCTGCTGCGGCGGGCCATGGTGGGCGATGCCCTGCGCGGCGTAGGCACGCGCGGCTTCTTCGCCGCCGGCGCTGTGCGGGGTCGGGTAGGGCAGCACGCGCGGGTGTTCGACCAGCGCGCGGATCGCGTCGTGGCGGCCGTCGCCGTCGATGACGTCGTTGTTGAGATCGCCGAGGATCACGAAGCGCGCGTCGGCGGCCAGGCCGCCGCAACGGCCGGCGTCGTCGCACAGCCAGGCGGTGCTGGCGCCGTTGTCCAGATACTCGCGCCACAGCCGCAGTTCGTCGTGGTTGCGTGCGGCGTTGCGCTTCTCGGCGCCGTCGAACACCGGCGGCGTGGGATGCGCGACCAGCGCGTGGACCATGCCCCACGGCGTGCGCACCGGCACATCCCAATGCGATTTCGACGACAGCCGCAGTTGCGCCCACACCGCATCGTTGTAGAAGGTGCGGCCGCTGGCCGGATCGGTCGGACGCAGCGCGCCGGGCATCGCGCTCCACTTGAGCAGACGGAAGCTGCGCACCGCGGCGGCGTCGATCGGGTACCTGGACAGTAGCAGCATGCCGTACTGGCCCGGATGCAGGCCGTAGCCCCAGGCGTCGTTGCCGCGCGCGCGGCCGCTGCCGCCGACGCTGCCGTCGTTGTCCAGGTCCAGGCCGCTGGGCACGCCGGTGTTCACTGCGGCCAGGTAGCGGTACGGATAGCGCAACGCGGCGCCGCCGCCGGGCTGGGCGACTTCGAGATAGCGCTGCTGGAACAGGTCGGCGGCGCGATGCGCGTCGTCGTAGTCGAACTCATTGAGCAGCACCAGGTCCGGGCGCACCTGCTGCAGCACCGCGGCGATCTTGCGCGCCTGCGCGCTGTCGCCCTGCAGTGTGGCGATCAGGCCGCCGGCCTCGTCCGAGTACAGCGAGGTGTTGTAGGTGGCCAGGCGCAGCGGCGCGCTGGCGGGCGCGGCGGGCGTGGCCGCTCTCGGAGCAGAGCCGGTGTGCGCGCAGGCGCCGCACAGCAGGGTCAGGGCAAGCAACAACAGGGCACGTGGGTTCATGCGCGCATGTTCGCATGCGGCGCATGTCCGCACGATGGCGCCGTGGCGGCGCACGGATCGGCGCTGCGTGGTGGGTACGCCGCGCGTGGTTGTCGCAGCCGGGCCGGCGCGCATGCTGCGCGGACCGCTGCCCACTGGCCGCAGGCTCAGTCGCCGAGGCGGCCTGCGTCGTCGTCGAACGCGCGCCAGGTGCGCCCGTCATAGGCCTGCAACGGCCGGAAGCGGCGTTTGTAGTCCATCTTCTGGTGGCCGCGGATCCAGTAGCCCAGGTACAGATGGCCCCGGCCTTCGCGCCTGGCCCATGCGATCTGCTGCAGGATCGCCAGCGTGCCGAGCCCGCGCGCGGCAACGTCGGGATCGTAGAAGGTGTAGACCGCCGACAAGGCATGCTCGGCGATGTCGGTGACCGCCACGCCCAGCAGCGGCCCGCGCTGTCCGTCCGCGGTCTTCTGCCGCATCTCCAGGAAGCGCCCGTGCGACCAGCGGCCGATCAGGAACTGGTCGAACTCGTGCGCGCCGTGCGCGTCCATGCCGCCGCCGGGATGGCGCATGCGCAGGTAGCGCTGGTACAGCGCCAACTGCTCCTCGTTGCGTTCGGCGGCGACGATGCGTGTGTCGATATCGGCATTGCGCGCCAGGCAGCGGCGTTGGCTGCGGTCGGGCACGAACTCGGCGACCGGGATGCGCACCGCCACGCAGGCGCGGCAGTGGTCGCAATGCGGCCGGTAGACCAGATCGCCGGAGCGGCGGAACCCCCGGCTCAGCGCCAGCGGATACAGCGCGCCCAGGCGCGGGTCGTGCGGGTCCAGCACCAGGTCGCGCGCCTGTCGCTCGGGCCAATAGCCGCATGTGTGCTGGCCGGTCTGGAACAGCCGCAGGTCGTCGCTGGCGTCGGTGTGGATGGCCATGCACCGAGCATAGCGCTTCGCGATCGCAGCGGCCGCGACTGTCCGCCGCATGAATGCGTCCCGGCGCGGGTCAACCGCGCCGGTGCCGGGGCGTTGATTGCAGTGAAGGCGCCGCTGCGCCGGCCCGCTCGGCGGCCCGTCGCTGCTGCGCTGGCGACTGCCGTATACGCCCGCTGCGCCGGCGGGTTCCTTCCTTTCCCTCAGGGAGCTTTCCATGAATTACCGCAATCCGCTGCTCGCCCTGGCCATGCTCGCCGTGCTGTCCGGCGCCGCCTATGCCGCCAACCCGCCGCCGCCGGATCCGGCCGCGCCGGCCGATGCGCGCGGCTTCGCCAGGCTGGACAAGAACGACGACGGCGTCATCGATCGCAGCGAGGCCGCAGCCGACCCGCGCCTGGCCGAACATTTCGACGCGCTGGACAGGAATCACGACGGCAAATTGACCCCCGACGAATTGCCGCGCCATGGTCGCCATGGCGACCGCAACGGTGGGCCACGCGATGGTGGGCCGCTGGCCAAGCTGGACACCAACAAGGACGGCCGCATCAGCCGCGACGAGGCCAAGGCCGATCCGAAGTTCGCCGCACGCTTCGACAAGATGGACGCGAACCAGGACGGCTTCGTCGATCGCGCCGACTTCGAACTGCGCGCCAAGCAGCATCGCGACGCCTGGTTCGTCGAGGCCGACACCAACAAGGACGGCATGCTCAGCCGCGCCGAGTTCGATGCGGCGCAGGCCATGTGGATGCACAAGCCGGGCCAGAAGCCTGGTCAGAAGCCGGGCGCGAAGCCGATGCCGGCCGCACCCGACGCGAACTGACCGTTCCACCCCGCAACAGGCAACAAGGCGCCGATCGACACCCGCCCCTGCGCAGCGCTCAGGGGCGTTTTTATGTGTCTGGGCAGCGCTCCCGCAGTGCACCCGGCCAATCGCCATGTCCCTGTAGGAGCGGTTCCGGGTGGCCTCGGGACATCAACCGCGACAGGCACGTTGGCGAGCTAGCGAACCTCGACAGCCGTCGGGGCTGAAGCCGCCGCCGGGGCCGCTGGCCCGAGGCCATCCCGATCGCCTCCTGCAAGCAGCAGGGATGCCGTTGCCGACGACGACTCAGTTGCCGCGTTGCGCCGGTTGCACCCGCACCCGCACTTCGTCGGCGTCGTGTGCCGGTTGCGCTGCCGGTGCGGCAGCCGGTGCCGGTGCCGTCGCCGGTGTCGACGCAGGCGCCTGATTGCCGCGATGGCGCAGCACCGTCGCCAGCGCCACCGCGCCGATCGCCAGCAGCAGCGCGACGCGGAGCCGCCAGGCCCAGCGCTTGCCGCTGTCCGGCACCGCCTGCGAGCGGAATTCGCTCAGGTACGGCAGCGTCTGCGCCGGGTCTTGGCGGGTGCTGTCGATCAGGCCGGACGCGCGCAACAATGCGCGCGCGCGCGGCTGGTCGTCGGCGTGCACCACCCATACCGTCGGCTGCACCTGCGTCGCCACCGGGTCGATGTAGTTGAACTGGCCGCTGCGCCGGCTGCGGTAGGAGCGGCCGTTGCTCAACCGCACCTCGATGCCTCGCTCACGCAACAGCTTGGCCACGCCTTCGGCGGTTTCCACGCGTTGGCTGCTGAAGATCTGCCGCATCGTCGTCGCCTCAGTGCCTGGCCGGGACCTGCGCCGCGGCGCCGGCCTCGGGCACTACGCGGATCAGGCCCTCCTGCGCGGTGCTGGCGACCAGCACCCCGTCGCGGGTGAAGAACTGGCCGCGCGCCAGGCCGCGCGAACTCTGCGCGCTGGGGCTGTCCAGCGAGTACAGCAGCCAGTCGTCGGCGCGGAACGGGCGGTGGAACCACAGCGCGTGGTCGAGCGAGGCCATCTGCACGTTCGGCGTGTAATAGCTGATGCCGTGCGGGAACGTCGCGGTGCCGAGCAGGTGGAAATCCGAGGCATAGGCCAGCAGCGCCTGGTGCAGTTCCGGCGCATCGCCGACCGGTTCGCTCAGGCGCAGCCACATCTGCTGGAACGGCGGGCGCTTGGGCGGGTTCAGTTCGTCGCGCGGATACACGTGGCGGAACTCGAACGGGCCGCCGCGCGCGAGCCAGCGCTGCACCTTGGTCGGCAGCGTCGCCAGCACGTCCGGGCGCGCGGCCTGGGTCGGCTCGATGTCTTCCGGCTGCGGTACTTCCGGCATCTTCAGCTGGTGGGTAGCGCCGTCCTCCTGTTCCTGGAACGAGGCGGCGCAGAAGAAGATCACCTGGCCGTGCTGGATCGCGGTGACCCGGCGCACCGAGAAACTGCCGCCGTCGCGGGTGCGGTCCACGTCGTAGACGATGGGATGGTCGATGTCGCCGGCGCGCAGGAAATAGGCGTGCAGCGAATGCACGCGGCGGCCGTTGTCCACCGTCGCCTGTGCCGCCGACAGCGCCTGCCCCAGCACCTGCCCGCCGAACACGTACTTGGCGCCGATGTCGCGGCTCTGGCCGCGGAACAGGTTGTCCTCCAGCCGTTCCAGCGACAGCAGTTCGATCAGTTCGGAGACGACGGGGGCGGGCGGCTTGGCGGACAAGAGGCGGGGCCTGGGCGGAGGACTGTCCACGATTATACCGGGCGGCCCGCGCCGGCCCGCGCGTCGGCTGTGGAGCAGCTTGGCGCGGTCGCCGCCGTGCCCGAGCAGGTGCGGCACGTCCATGCTGGCGGAGAACATGCCGGCGGAGAAGATGCGCTCGCTGCCGGACAGCACCAGCGCGTGCACCGCGTCGGCCTGCGCCTGTGCGATGGCCGCGGCCAGGTCGGCGCACAGGGCGGTGTCGAGCGCGTTGACCGGCGCGCGCGCCAGGCGCAGCTGGCGGATGGGGCCGTGGCCGAGAACCTGGATCAGCGAGGTCATGCGGAGCTTTCGAAGGCGGCGCGGCGCGGGACCGCTATCATAGAGTCATGAAGCTCAAACCATTCGCATGCGTACGGGGGCTGGCCATCGGGCTGGCATGGCTGGCCGTGTCGGCGTCGGGGAGCGCATCCGCGGCGCCGGCCGCGAGCAAGGCCGATGGCTGCTTGCCGCAATGGCAGGCCGGCTGGGTGCGGCTGCCGCCGAACGCGGCGATGCCGATGGCCGCCGGCTTCGGCCGCCTGCACAACCCGTGCAAGCAGGCGCTGGCGGTGGTGGCGGCGCGCAGCCCGGCGTTCGCCGAGGTGAGCCTGCACCAGACCACGCAGGTGGACGGGGTCAGCAAGATGCGCCAGATCGAACGCCTGCCGCTGGCGGCCGGTGCCGATGCGGTGCTGCAGCCCGGCGGCCTGCATTTGATGCTGATGCAGCCGGCGCAGCCGCTGCGCCAGGGCGCGAGCCTGCCGATCGCCTTCGTGCTGGAAGATGGGCGCGAAGTGCAGGGCGCGTTGAAGGTGAGTGCTAGCAAGCCGTAGTGGTTGCGTTGCGGTGCAGTGGTGCGATTGCCGCTGCACTCGTCCGGTTCTGCGCGTCGCGACTGAAGTCGCTCCCACACGTCTTGCTGCAGGATGGCTTCAGTGCCCCGGCTGGTTTCGGCGTCAGGGGCTTTCGGGCGGTGCCGGTCGCGGCTGAAGCCGCCTACAAGGGGCGGGATTGGGGATTCGGAAAGGCGATCCCGCGTGGGATTGGGTCTACCAATCCCGAATTCCGAATCCCCAATCCCGGCTTCCCAATCAGCTACACACCGCGCGGATATCGTCCGGCAGCGGGACGCTCTTGCCGGTCTGGGTGTCGATCCACACCACCACGACGTTGCCGTCCGAGTGCAGCACGCGCTCGTCCTTCTGATCGACGATGCGGTGGCCGACGGTGATGCTGCTGCTGCCGATGCGCTCGACGAACAGCTCGACCAGGATATCGTTCGGCCACACGATCGGGCGCCGGTAGTTGAGGTTGGTGGCGGCCACCACCGGGGCGATGCGGTCGCGCATCGAGAAGCCTTCGCGCAGCAGCCAGCGCACCCGCGCTTCTTCCAGGTAGGACACGTACTTGGCGTTGTTGACGTGGCCCATGCTGTCCATGTCGCGCCAGCGCACGCTGATCGGCACGCGCGCCAGCGGCTTGTGCGGGATGGTGGTGGCGGAATCGGCGGGGGATGCGCTCATCGTGCGGCCTTCTTGGTCGTGGTCTTCTTGGCCGCCTTTTTCGCGACCTTCTCGGGTTTGCTCTTGCGCGGCGGCAGCGCGTCGGGCTTGTTGGCCATCGCCGCCGGCTTGGTCGGCTTGGCCACGGTGCCGGCGGGCAGCAGCCTGGCCAGGAACTGGCCGGTGTAGGAATCCGGATGCGCGGCGATGTCCTCCGGGGTGCCGGTGGCGAGGATGGTGCCGCCGCGGTGGCCGCCTTCCGGGCCCAGGTCCACCACCCAGTCCGCGGTCTTGATCACGTCCAGGTTGTGCTCGATCACCACCACGGTGTTGCCTTCGTCGCGCAGCTTGTGCAGCACGCCCAGCAGCGCCTCGATGTCGTGGAAGTGCAGGCCGGTGGTCGGCTCGTCGAGGATGTACAGGGTGCGGCCGGTATCGCGGCGCGACAGTTCCTTGGACAGCTTCACCCGCTGCGCCTCGCCGCCGGACAGGGTGGTCGCGCTCTGCCCCAGCTTGATGTAGCTCAGGCCGACATCGACCAGCGTCTCCAGCTTGCGCGCGATGGTCGGCACCGGCTCGAACAGCTTCAGCGCATCCTCCACCGTCATCTGCAGCACGTCGTTGATGTTGAAGCCCTTGTACAGGATCTCCAGCGTCTCGCGGTTGTAGCGCTTGCCGTGGCACACGTCGCAGGGCACGTACACGTCGGGCAGGAAGTGCATCTCGACCTTGATCAGGCCGTCGCCCTGGCACGCCTCGCAGCGGCCGCCGCGCACGTTGAAGCTGAAACGGCCCGGCGAATAGCCGCGCGCGCGCGACTCGGGCACCTGCGCGAACAGTTCGCGCAGCGGCGTGAACAGGCCGGTGTAGGTGGCCGGGTTGGAGCGCGGGGTGCGCCCGATCGGCGACTGGTCGATGTCCACCACCTTGTCGAACAGGTCCAGGTGCTCGATCTCGCGGTACGGCGCCACCGCATGCGAGGCGCCGTTGATCTCGTTGGCGGCCAGGGTGAACAAGGTGTCGTTGATCAGCGTCGACTTGCCCGAGCCGGACACGCCGGTGACGCAGGTCAGCAGCCCGGCCGGGATGTCCAGGTCCACGCCCTTGAGGTTGTTGCCGGTGGCCCCGCGCAGGTGCAGGGTCATCTTCGGATTGGCCTTGTGCCGCTTGGCCGGGATCTCGATGCGGCGCTTGCCCGACAGGTACTGGCCGGTCAGCGAGCGCGGCGCCTTCAGCAGGTCCTGCACCGTGCCCTGGCCGACGATCTCGCCGCCGTGCACGCCGGCGCCGGGGCCGATGTCCAGCACGTAGTCGGCCAGGCGGATCGCGTCCTCGTCGTGCTCGACCACGATCACCGTGTTGCCCAGGTCGCGCAGCCGCGTGAGCGTGCCCAGCAGGCGCTCGTTGTCGCGCTGGTGCAGGCCGATCGACGGCTCGTCGAGCACGTACATGACCCCGACCAGGCCGGCGCCGATCTGGCTGGCCAGGCGGATGCGCTGCGCCTCGCCGCCGGACAGGGTGTCGGCCTTGCGTTCCAGGGTCAGGTAATCCAGGCCGACATCGACCAGGAAGCCGAGCCGCTCGGCGATCTCCTTGACGATCTTGCTGGCGATCTCGCCGCGCCAGCCGGGCAGGTCGAGCTGGCGGAAGAAGCGCAGCGCATCGTCGATCGGCAGCACCACCAGGTCCGGCAGCGGGCGGTCGGCGACGAACACGTTGCGCGCGGCCTTGTTCAGGCGCGCGCCCTTGCAGTCCGGGCACGGCCGCTCGCTGATGTACTTGGCCAGTTCCTCGCGCACCGCCGGCGATTCGGTCTCGCGGTAGCGGCGTTCCAGGTTGGGGATGATGCCTTCGAAGCGGTGCTTGCGCTGGCTGCGGCCGCCGGCATCGGTGAAGTAGGTGAAGGTGATGGTCTCCTCGCCGCTGCCGTACAGCACCGCCTGGCGCACGCTCGCCGGCAGCGACTGCCACGGCGCGTCCACGTCGAACTTGTAGTGCTTGGCCAGCGAGGCGATCAGCTGGAAGTAGTAGGCGTTGCGCCGGTCCCAGCCGCGCACCGCGCCGGCCGACAGCGACAGCTCCGGATGCACGACCACCCGTTCGGGGTCGAAGAACTCGGCCACGCCCAGGCCGTCGCAGCTCGGGCAGGCGCCCATCGGCGCGTTGAACGAGAACAGCCGCGGCTCCAGTTCCGGCAGCGAGTAGTCGCAGACCGGGCAGCTGTACTTGGAGGAGAACAGCTGCGGCGCGGCATCGGCGGCGTCCAGGCTCTGCACCGAGACCATGCCGTCGCCGAGCTTGAGCGCGGTCTCCAGGCTCTCGGCCAGGCGCTGCTTGATGTCCTCGCGCGGGCGGAAGCGGTCGATCACCGCCTCGATGGTGTGCTTCTGGCGCAGCGCCAGCGCCGGCACCGCGTCGATCTCGTACAGCTCGCCATCCACGCGCACGCGCACGAAGCCCTGCGCGCGCAGCTGTTCGAACACCTGCGCATGCTCGCCCTTGCGCTCGCGGATCACCGGCGCCAGCAGCATGTAGCGCTGCTCCGGGTCCAGGGTCAGGATCTGGTCGACCATCTGGCTGACCGTCTGCGCCTCCAGCGGATAGCCGTGGTCGGGGCAGCGCGGCTGGCCAACGCGTGCGTACAGCAGGCGCAGGTAGTCGTAGATCTCGGTGATGGTGCCGACCGTGGAGCGCGGGTTGTGCGAGGTCGACTTCTGCTCGATCGCGATCGCCGGCGACAGGCCTTCGATGTGGTCGATGTCGGGCTTTTCCATCACGCTGAGGAACTGCCGCGCGTACGCCGACAGCGACTCCACGTAGCGGCGCTGGCCTTCGGCGTAGATGGTGTCGAACGCCAGCGACGACTTGCCCGAGCCGGACAGGCCGGTGATCACGATCAGCTTGTCGCGCGGCAGGTCGAGGTCGAGGTTCTTGAGGTTGTGCGTCCGCGCGCCGCGGATGCGGATGAAATCCATCGCCATGAGGAGTCCGTGTTGTACCGGCCGGGCGTCAGCCCGGGGCCAGCGTGGGGGCGGAGAGGGGGCGGCAATCGATCAGCGTACCCAGCTTGTCAGGTGGGGGCAATTGCCGGATTTGCCAGGATTCGTGGCGCGCGCCGGCTGGCCGGTTCAGCCGCTGGCGCCGGGTTGCCGGGGCCGCGCCCGCGCCGGGGTGGGGACTTGACCCTAAGCCGCTGAAGCCATTACACTTCCGCTCCTGTCTGCCCGAAGAGGCACGGCAGGGGCGACCACAATAACTACAGAGGAAGTCTGGTCATGTACGCAGTACTGGTAACCGGCGGTAAGCAATACCGCGTCGCGCAGGGCGAAACGCTCCGCGTGGAAAAGCTCGAAGTCGAAGCCGGCAACGAGATCAAGTTCGACACCATCCTGATGCTGGGCGACAGCGACGGCGTCAAGCTCGGCGACGCGCTGAAGGGCGCCAGCGTCACCGCGAAGGTCGTGGCCCATGGCCGCGCCGACAAGGTGCGCATCATCAAGTTCCGCCGCCGCAAGCACCACATGAAGCGTCAGGGGCACCGGCAGCATTACACCGAAATCGAGATCACCGGCATTGCCGGTGGCGACAAGAAGTAAGGAGCAGCAGTCATGGCACACAAAAAAGGCGTAGGTTCCTCGCGCAACGGCCGCGACTCCAACCCGAAATACCTGGGCGTGAAGATCTTCGGCGGCCAGGCGATCGAGGCGGGCAACATCATCGTGCGTCAGCGCGGCACCCAGTTCCACCCGGGTTCGGGCGTCGGCCTGGGCCGCGACCACACGCTGTTCGCGCTGGTGAACGGCAAGGTCGAGTTCTCGGTGAAGGGCGCCAAGAAGCGTCGCACCGTCAGCGTACTGACCGAAGCGGCGACCGCCGAGGCGTAAGCGTTTCGCCTCCAGGGCCTGCGCATGGCGCAGGCTTGCTGACGAAAGCCCCGCTTCGGCGGGGTTTTTGTTTTTTGGCTGGGAATCGGGAATGGGGAATCGGGAATGGCAAAAGCGGTTCCCGTCGGCTCGCTCCCCTGCCTGGTCATGCAGCTGATCGGATTTTGCCGATTGGGTGCCGCCACTTAGAATCGACGCCACGGCGCCGGCTCGCTTTTCCGATTCTCGATTCACCATTCCCCATTCCCGGTTGTTAATTCATGAAGTTGGTAGATGAAGCAGAAATCCAGGTCGGTGCCGGCAATGGCGGCAACGGCTGCATCGGCTTCCGCCGCGAGAAGTTCATCCCGCTCGGTGGGCCGGACGGCGGCGATGGCGGCAACGGCGGCAGCGTGTGGCTGGTCGCCGACGAGAACCTCAACACCCTGGTCGATTTCCGCCACCAGCGCGCGTTCCGTGCGCAGCGCGGCGAGAACGGCATGGGCCGGCAGATGTACGGCAAGGCCGGCGAAGACCTGGTCATCACCGTGCCGGTCGGCACCGTGGTGATCAACGTCGATACCGACGAGACCATCGGCGACCTGGTCGCGCACGGCGACAAGCTGCTGGTCGCACAGGGTGGCAAGGGCGGCCTGGGCAACATGCATTTCAAGAGTTCGGTGACGCGCGCGCCGCGCAAGGCGACGCCGGGCGAGGAGGGCGAGGAGCGCACGCTGAAGCTGGAGCTGAAGCTGCTCGCCGACGTCGGCCTGCTCGGGTTCCCCAATGCCGGCAAGAGCACCTTCATCCGCGCGGTGTCCGCGGCCACGCCGAAGGTCGCCGACTATCCGTTCACCACGCTGTATCCGAATCTGGGCGTGGTCAGCGTCGAGGCCTACCGCAGCTTCGTGATCGCCGACATTCCGGGCCTGATCGAGGGCGCGGCCGATGGCGCCGGCCTGGGCGCGCAGTTCCTGCGCCATCTGCAGCGCACCCGGCTGCTGCTGCACCTGGTGGATCTGGCGCCGATGGAAGGCGGGGTGGATGGCGTGTCGCCGACCGAGCAGGTGCGCGCGATCGAGCGCGAACTGGAGAAGCACGACCCGGAGCTGCTGGCCAAGCCGCGCTGGCTGGTGCTGAACAAGGCCGACCTGCTGTTCGCGGACGAGGCGCGCACGCTGGCCGAGCAGCTCGTCGCCGAGCTCGGCTGGACCCGGCCGTGGTACCTGGTGTCGGCGCTGGGCCGCGACGGCACCTGGCCGATCATGAAGGACGTGATGGCGTTCTTCGACCACCAGCGCGAGGATGCGCTGGAAGCGGCCGCCAATGCGCCCGCTGCCAATGCGCTTTGAGCGCGGCGGCCGGTCCGGCGCGCAGCGGTCTGCAGCGGATCGCACGCACACGAAAAACCCGGCCGAGGCCGGGCTTTTTCGTAGTGCCGGAAGCGCAGGCACCTCCGGCAACGACCGCAGCCGGTCAGGCGGCGGTCTTGATCGCCTTGATGCGGGCGGTCAGGCGGCTCTTGTGGCGCGCAGCCTTGTTCTTGTGGATCAGACCGCGCGAGCTGAAACGGTCGAGGATCGGCTGGGCAACGGCGAAAGCGGCTTCGGCGCCGGCGGCGTCGTTGGCGTCCAGGGCCTTGATGACCTTCTTGACGGCGGTGCGCAGCATCGAACGCTGAGCCGTATTGCGCGCGTTGCGCACGACGGTCTGCTTGGCGCGCTTCTTGGCGGACTTGATATTGGCCACGGTGGTGGTTTCCTGGAAAGCTGTGTGGTGGATAAAAACAAGCGGGAGAGTATGAAGGTTCTAAACAACTGCGTCAAGCCAATTGTCAAGAGGGTCGCTGCATGAGCGCGCCGCGCATGTCCCGCGGGCTGCTCTCGTTCAGCAGCATGACCATGGTCTCGCGCGTGCTGGGGCTGGTACGCGATCAGGCTATCACCATTTCGTTCGGTGCCAACGCGACCACCGACGCTTTCTGGGTCGCGTTCCGCATTCCGAACTTCCTGCGCCGGCTGTTCGCGGAAGGCTCGTTCGCCACCGCCTTCGTGCCGGTGTTCACCGAGGTCAAGGAAACCCGGCCGCATGCCGGCCTGCGCGCCCTGATGTCGCGAGTGTCCGGCACCCTGGGCGGGATCCTGCTGCTGGTCACCGCGCTGGGGCTGATCTTCACCCCGCAGGTGGCGCTGCTGTTCAATCCCGGGTCCAGCGACGATCCGGCCAAGTTCGGCTTGATCGTGGATCTGCTGCGGCTGACCTTCCCGTTCCTGCTGTTCGTGTCGCTGACCGCGCTGGCCGGTGGCGCCTTGAACAGCTTCAACCGCTTCGGCCTGCCGGCGCTGACGCCGGTGATCCTCAACCTGTGCATGATCGCCGGCGCGCTGTGGCTGGCGCCGAAGCTGGAGGTGCCGATCCTGGCGATGGGTTGGGCGGTGTTGGTCGCCGGCGTGCTGCAGTTGCTGTTCCAGCTGCCGGCGCTGCGCGGCATCGACCTGCTGACCCTGCCGCGTTGGGGCTGGCAGCATCCGGACGTGCGCCGCGTGCTGACCCTGATGGTGCCGACCCTGTTCGGCTCCTCGATCGCGCAGATCAACCTGTTGCTGGATACGGTGATCGCCTCGTTCCTGTTCGCCGGCTCGCAGAGCTGGCTGTCGCAGGCCGACCGCTTCCTGGAACTGCCGCTGGGCGTGTTCGGCGTGGCGCTGGGCACGGTGATCCTGCCGGCGCTGTCGCGGCATCACGTCAAGACCGACCATGTCGGGTTCTCCAATGCGCTGGACTGGGGCCTGCGCATCACGCTGCTGATCGCGGTGCCGGCGATGCTGGGGCTGATGCTGCTGAGCCAGCCGCTGGTGGCCACGCTGTTCCAGTACGGCAAGTTCACCGCGTTCGACACGCGCATGGCGGCGATGTCGGTGTTCGGGCTGAGCTTCGGCCTGCCCGCGTTCGCGCTGCTCAAGGTGCTGCTGCCGGCGTTCTACTCGCGCCAGGACACGCGCACTCCGGTGCGCGCCGGCGTGGTCGCGCTGGTCGCGAACATGGCGCTGAACCTGCTGTTCCTGGCGATCCTGTACCAGCTGTGGGTGCCGGCCGAGCTGCGCGCGCAGGGCCTGCGCGCGGCGCTGGCGGCGGTGCCGGGCCTGCACCTGGCGCTGGGCCTGGCCAGCGCGGTGGCCAGCTACATCAACCTGTCGCTGCTGTGGCGCTGGCTGCGCCGCGCCGAGGTGTACCGGCCGCGGCCGGGCTGGGCCGGCTACCTGCTGCGGCTGGGCGTGGCCTGCACGGCGATGGCCGCGGTGCTGGCGCTGGGCCTGCACTGGCTGCCGGGCTTCACCACGATGGACAAATGGCACCGCATCGGCAGCCTGCTGGCGCTGGTCGGCGGCGGTGGCGCGGTGTATCTGCTGGCGTTGCTGGCGTTGGGCTTCCGGCCGCGGGATCTGAGGGAGCATTAGGGCCGGGATTGGGGATTGGGGATTCGGGATTTCTGTGGGAGGGGCTTCAGCCCCGATGCCTTCCCGGTAAGGCGTCGGGGCTGAAGCCCCTCCCACAGAAAAGCGGTGCTTGCCCGTCCCGGACCGATCGCTTGGCGGCGATTCCTCGGGCGGCCCTGCCGTCCCGAGGCCTGCCACTCCCCGCTATACTCGACGGTTACGCATCATCGGCGGGCACGCGCGCGCCGGCGCTTCGGAACGAGGAATGAGCAGGCTGTTTAGAGACGTCGAGGGCGGGACTTTGTTCCCGCAGGGAAGCGTGGTCTGCATCGGCGCCTTCGATGGCCTGCATCTGGGCCACCGTGCGCTGGTGCGCCATGCGCTGGCGCGTGCCCGCGCGCTGGGCGTGCCGGCGGTGGCGTTGAGCTTCGAGCCGCTGCCGCGCGAGTTCTTCGCGCCGGCCGCGCCGCCGCCGCGGCTGACCCTGGCGCGGGCCAAGGTCGAAGGCCTGCAGCAGCTCGGCGTGGACAGCGTGGGCCTGCTGCGCTTCGATCTGCGCCTGTCGTCGATGAGCGCGCAGGACTTCGTGCGGCGCACCCTGGTCGATCGGCTGCAGGCGCGCGAGGTGTGGATCGGCCCGGCGTTCCGTTTCGGCCACAAGCGCGGCGGCGACATCGCGCTGCTGCGCGAGATGGGCGCGCAACTGGGCTTCAGCGCCGGCGAGATCGAGCCGGTGCACCTGCGCGAAGAACGCATTTCCAGCACCCGCATCCGCGAACTGCTGGTGACCGGCGAGTTCGCGCATGCCGCCGAACTGCTCGGCCGCGCGTACGCGATCGACGGCCGCGTGGTGCGCGGCAAGCAGCTCGGGCGCACCCTCGGCTATCCCACCGCCAACCTGCGCTTCCTGCGCACGCCGGCGCTGTCGGGCATCTACGCGACCTGGGTGCACGGGGTGGGCGAACAGCCGTGGCCGTCGGTGTCCAGCTTCGGCACGCGGCCGACCGTGCAGGGCGTGGAGCCGCTGCTGGAAGCGCACCTGTTCGATTTCCAGGGCGACCTGTACGGACGCCACATCGCCGTGGAATTCGTCGCCAAGCTGCGCGACGAGGAAACGTTCTCCGATCTGGCAGCGCTGACCGAACAGATGCACCGCGACGCCGCACTGGCGCGGCGCCTGCTCGCGTCCGCGCAGCAACCCGCGCCGCCGCGCGCGGACGCCGATGGCGCAAGCCGCGCGCACAAGCCCGCGCCGCCGCGCGCGGACTCCCCAATGAAGACCACCGACCGGTAAATCCCCGTGACCCAGGACTACAAAGCCACCCTCAACCTGCCGGCGACGGACTTTCCGATGCGCGGCGATCTGCCCAAGCGCGAGCCGGACACGCTGGCCCGCTGGGAGAGCGAGGGGCTGTACGCGCAGCTGCGCGACAACGCGCAGGGCCGGCCGCTGTTCGTGCTGCACGACGGCCCGCCGTACGCCAACGGCGCGATCCATCTCGGCCATGCGGTCAACAAGATCCTCAAGGACATCATCGTCAAGTCCAAGTATCTGGCCGGCTTCGATGCGCCGTACATCCCGGGCTGGGACTGCCATGGCCTGCCGATCGAGATCGCGATCGAGAAGAAGTACGGCAAGGTCGGGGTCAAGCTGGATGCGGCGCAGTTCCGGCAGAAGTGCCGCGAATACGCCAACGAGCAGATCGACATCCAGCGCCGCGATTTCAAGCGCCTGGGCGTGATCGGCGACTGGGACAACCCGTACCGCACGCTCGATTTCCATTTCGAAGCCAACGAGATGCGCGCGCTGGCCAGGATCGTCGACAACGGCCACCTGACCCGCGGGGTGAAGCCGGTGCACTGGTGCTTCGATTGCGGCTCGGCGCTGGCCGAGGCGGAGATCGAGTACGCCGACAAGCAGTCGCCGACCGTGGACGTGGCCTACCCGGCGCGCGACGGCGCGGCGCTGGCCGCCGCGTTCGGCGTCGCGCTGCCGGAGGATGTCGAGGTCGCGGTGCCGATCTGGACCACCACGCCGTGGACGCTGCCGGCCTCGCTGGCGGTGTCGCTGGGGCCGGAGCTGAGCTACGCCTTGGTCGAAGGCCCGGCGCACGCCGGCCGCCGCCGCTGGCTGGTGCTGGCCGATGCGCTGGCCGAGCGCGTGCTGCAACGCTACGGCGTCGCCGAGGTGGTGGTGCACGGCCGCGTCGCCGGTGCGGCGCTGGAACACCAGGTGCTGGCGCATCCGTTCGCCGCGCCCGGCAACGGCTACGACACGCGCGACATCCCGCTGATCCTCGGCGACCATGTGTCCGACGAGGACGGTACCGGCGCGGTGCACACCGCACCGGGCCACGGCCAGGAAGACTACGTGGCGGCCAGGCAGTACGGGCTGATCGAGCGCTATAGCGCCGCGCAGATCAATCCGATCGACGCGCGTGGCGTCTACCTGCCGTCGACGCCGGGCGTCGATGGGGTCGAACTGGCCGGGCTGCACATCTGGAAGGCCAACGACGTGATCGGCGATGTGCTCGCCGCGCGCGGCGCGCTGCTGGCGCGCGCGACGATGGTTCACAGCTATCCGCACTGCTGGCGGCACAAGACCCCGATCGCGTTCCGCGCCACCCCGCAGTGGTTCATCTCGATGGAGCAGGCCAACCTGCGTGCCGATGCGCTGCAGGCGATCGAGGGCGTGCACTGGTACCCGGCCTGGGGCCAGGCGCGCATCGCCGGCATGGTCGCCGGGCGCCCGGACTGGACCATCTCCCGGCAGCGCACCTGGGGCGTGCCGATCGCGCTGTTCGTGCACCGCGAGACCGGCGAGCCGCACCCGCGCAGCACCGAGCTGATGCGCCAGGTCGCCGACCTGGTCGAGGAGGGCGGGGTGGACGTGTGGTACACGCTCGACGCCGCCGAGCTGCTTGGCGCCGAAGCTGCCGACTACGACAAGATCACCGACATCCTCGACGTGTGGTTCGACTCGGGCGTGACCCACGAGACGGTGCTGGCCGAGCGCGGCATCCCCAAGCCGGCCGACCTGTACCTGGAAGGCTCGGACCAGCACCGCGGCTGGTTCCAGTCCTCGCTGCTGACCGGCGTGGCGCTGGACCAGGCGGCGCCGTACCGGCAGTGCCTGACCCACGGCTTCACCATCGACGAGCACGGACGCAAGATGTCCAAGTCGCTGGGCAACGGCATCGAGCCGCAGGACATCATGAAGACGCTGGGCGCGGACATCCTGCGCCTGTGGATCGCCTCCAGCGACTACAGCAGCGAGATGTCGCTGTCGCAGGAGATCCTCAAGCGCAACTCGGACGCCTACCGGCGCCTGCGCAACACCGCGCGCTTCCTGCTCGGCAACCTGCACGGCTTCAATCCGGCCGTGCACCTGCGGACCTTGCCGGAGCTGGTGGCGCTGGACCGCTGGATCGTGCATCGCGCCTACGAGGTGCAGGAGCAGATCAAGGCCGCCTACGCGCGCTACGACTTCGCCGCGATCGTGCAGGCGCTGCTGAACTTCTGCAGCGTGGACCTGGGCTCGCTGTACCTGGACGTGACCAAGGACCGGCTGTACACGATGGCCGAGGACTCGCACGGCCGGCGTTCGGCGCAGAGCGCGATGTTCCATGTCGCCGAGGCGTTCGTGCGCTGGATCGCGCCGATCCTGAGCTTCACCGCCGACGAACTGTGGGGTTACCTGCCCGGCGCGCATGTCGGCAACGTGCTGTTCGCGACCTGGTACGAAGGCCTGGCGCCGCTGCCGGAGGACGCCGCACTGGGCGCGGCCGATTTCGAGCAGCTGCTGGCGCTGCGCGAGCAGGTGGCCAAGGTGCTGGAGCCGATGCGCAGCAATGGCGTGATCGGCGCGGCGCTGGAGGCGGAGATCACCGTTGCCGCCGACGCGCAGACCGCGGCCAAGCTGCAGCCGCTGCAGGAGGAACTGCGCTTCCTGTTCATCAGCGGCGACGTGGTGGTGCGCGAGGCCAGCACCGACGAGATCTTCGTCAGCGCGCAGGCCACCGCCAAGCACAAGTGCGTGCGCTGCTGGCACCACCGCGCCGACGTGGGCGTGGATCCGGCGCACCCGGAACTGTGCGGGCGCTGCGTCGGCAACATCGCCGGGCCGGGCGAGGAGCGCCACTGGTTCTGATCCGTCCCTGCGCGGCAGGGGCCGCGGCCGCGACGCGTTCGCCGCCGCCTCGTCCCGCGTAGATTTCCTTTGCACCCATTCATCGCCCGAGGCGGACCCCGCGCATGATCGTACGACCCCAACCCTCCGCCCTGTGCTGGCTGCTGCTGTCCGCGCTGGTGATCGGCCTGGACCAGTGGAGCAAGGCCTGGGTGCTGTCCAGCCTGCCCGAGTTCATCGCGGTACCGGTGATCCCCGGCTTCTGGAACTGGTACCGCACCTACAACACCGGCGCCGCGTTCAGTTTCCTGAGCCAGGCCGGCGGCTGGCAGCTGTGGTTCTTCACCGCGCTGGCGGTGGGCATCAGCGGTCTGCTGGCCTGGTGGCTGGCGCGCACCCCGCGCGGCGACTGGCGCAGCGCGCTGCCTTACGCCCTGGTCATCGGCGGCGCGATCGGCAACGTCATCGACCGGCTGATGCACGGCCACGTGGTCGATTTCATCCAGTGGTACGTGGGCGACCATTACTGGCCCTCGTTCAACATCGCCGACTCGGCGATCGTCGCCGGCGCCGTGGGCATCGCCCTGTTCGGCGTGTTCGACGGCAAGTCGAAGCGAAAAGCGGGATAATGCTATGCCAACCTCCCTGTTGAAGAACCCGGCCATCCATGGCCGGACTGTCTAATTTATGGACGTCCTGCTCGCCAATCCCCGTGGTTTCTGCGCCGGCGTCGACCGTGCGATCGAGATCGTCAAGCGCGCCATCGAGACCCTGGGCTCGCCGATCTACGTGCGCCACGAGGTGGTGCACAACCGCTTCGTGGTCGACGACCTGAAGCAGCGCGGCGCGATCTTCGTCGAGGAACTGGACGAGGTGCCCGACGGCAACACGGTCATTTTCAGCGCCCACGGCGTGTCCCAGGCGGTGCGCCAGGAGGCCGAGCGGCGCGGGCTGAAGGTGTTCGACGCGACCTGCCCGCTGGTCACCAAGGTCCATTTCGAAGTGGCCCGGCACTGCCGCGCCGGCCGCGACGTGGTGCTGATCGGCCATGCCGGCCACCCCGAGGTGGAGGGCACGATGGGCCAGTGGAACCGCGAACGCGGCGCCGGGCGCATCTACCTGGTCGAGGACATCGAGCAGGTCGTCACGCTGGACATCCAGCAGCCGGAGAACCTGGCCTACACCACCCAGACCACGCTGTCGGTGGACGACACCCGCGGCATCATCGACGCACTGCGCGAGCGCTACCCGGCGATGCAGGGGCCGAAGAACGACGACATCTGCTACGCCACCCAGAACCGCCAGGACGCGGTGCGCGACCTGGCCAGGCAGTGCGACCTGGTGCTGGTGGTCGGCTCGCCGAACAGCTCCAATTCCAACCGGCTCAGCGAGCTGGCGCGGCGCGACGGGGTGGAGTCCTACCTGATCGACGGCGCCGAGGAGATCGACCCGGCCTGGGTCGCCGGCAAGCGCCGCATCGGCCTGACCGCCGGCGCCTCGGCGCCGCAGGTACTGGTGGACGGCGTCATCGCGCGGCTGCGCGAGCTGGGCGCCGACGGCGTCGGCGAGCTGGCCGGCGAACCGGAGTCGATGGTGTTCGCCCTGCCCAAGGAACTGCGTCTGCGCCTGGTCAATTGACCGGCGGCCGGCGCCCCCCTAGAATTGGCGGTTCAGCCGGAATAGCTCAGTTGGTAGAGCGGCGCATTCGTAATGCGTAGGTCGTAGGTTCGATTCCTATTTCCGGCACCAGTTGAAGCGAAGAACCCCGGCCTTGGTCGGGGTTTTTTGTTTGTATGCAGGGCGGAATCTTCAAAAATTGATACGTCAAGAGAGATTTGAGACCTGTCCGCTTCCAATCGCGTGTTTTGCAATCTCACAGGTTCCAGATTCGACACCTGTTTCCGGCCTCGGATTCAACAGTCTTGGTGGCCAAGCGCCTAACGCGAGGGTCCGGATGATCCTGGGCTTATTAGCTCGTGTCCTCTGGTTTCCACTTGGTCTTCTGCGGCATAGGCCCAAACGTCATTGTTCCCACTACCAATCTGCCCCCGATCACCGGAACTTCCGCGGTGCTCAGAGTGGGCGACATCGTGGCATAGGGTGCTATTTGGGGGGCGTCTGAGGCCGATGTCGAAAACACGGTGTGGTAGCCGAAGCGGACAATCATCCTGTTCACGAACGCGATTCGATCTGGATCGGTTAATGCACCATGCCGAACGCCATCAAAAAGGAACTCTTCCGCATGACGTGGATTCCAGCCGTAGAGAAGCAAATCCGGTGCCATAGGAAAGAAGAGGTCAATCGGGCCGTTTTGTGCGACGCGATAAGGTTGAACAAGGTCCTCCTCCATGGATGGGTCGAACCAAATGACCGGGTTATCACTTGTCAGAAGAGGGACTTCGGTTTCATTCCGAAGAATTCCGAAGTTGAGGCTGTTGAAGACTTTCTCACAGGCCTCCAGCACCACCGCGATGCCGCGTAGAGACGATTGTGGGGAGACTGTGATCTCCAGATCGTCCAAGATGTCTTCTCTACCATCTGGCATCGGTGGAAGCTTTCCTTGGGCATGGAGTTGACGCGCCGTGGCCAGAATTCCAGCGGCTTCGAATCTCTCATAACTGTCACGCGTCGCAGGAACACGCGCACGTTGCAGCGCTATGTACTCAAGAAGCCGCGCTAGATCGTTGCCTAGCAATTCCGAGCGGTTTCGCGCAGCGGCGAGGGTTGCGGGCCAGTTGTCTTCTACGAGCTGAAAGGCATCTTCCAGGCTGTTTGTATCAAAGGTGCCATCAACTTTGTCGAACCCATAATAGTAGTTGGTAAATCCGATGTTCTCGGGCTTGCATACGAATGGCTTCGTCGGGTCCGCCTTGCGGTAAACATGGAGCGACCCTTCAACGGCTGTAAAGCCCTTGAGGTAGGTGACTGGGACGAAGTGGTGCTTTCGCTTTTCGTACATGCGCGATTGGAGGTAAAGGGCTTGGCGATAATAGTCCTGCCTTGATCTTGATCAGACATCGTAGATGATGCAAATGGGCACTACGAACTATCGTTCATATGTCTAACAACTAGTTATGGCACCCGCCTGCCTGCGCCGCCACTGCCACGTCTCTAGGGTCTCCCCGCGCGGTTTGCATGTAGTACTCAGCGGCTTCTGGCGCGGGGCGGTCGTGGTCGTGCGGAAATCCCGGTCGGTTCGATGCGACAGCGTGCTGCATGCGCCTGCCTTCCCCTGGTTCGGCGGCCATGCAGCCGCCCGCAGTTCCCTGGGTCGTTCGCTTGCCCTGGTCTGCCCCGCCGATACGAATCATGGCTTCAGCGCTGCTTGCACAGGCCGTTCGACGCCGAGGCTAGCAGACCCGGAATCCGGGCCTGCGTGAAGTTCATCCCGCCTGCGCTGGCGGCTGGCGACTACGCCGGACGTATAACCCCGGCCGGAGCCGATGGTTTACTGCGCCTGGGCGGTGGCAGGCAGCGAGCAAGTGGCTTCCCCAACGCCCTGCTTGCGCTTCCACTGCCACGTCGCCACGGTCTCGCCCCGCGGCTTGTACGAGACGCTCAACGCCTTGCCATCGCGCAGCAACTGCAAGGTAAGGACGCCATCCTGTTCGCCCTGCAACTGATCCTGGCCGACCGGGCGGGTAATTTCGTCGCCGTTGCGCATGCCTGCCTTGGCGGCGGCCGAGTCGGGGATCAGGTCGCGGACGATGCGTGGGGATTCGGTCAGCACGGCGGGGGCGAAGCCGAGTTCGTAGCGGCGCATGGGTTGCGAGATGCGTTCGAAGCAGGGGCCGAAGGCGTCGCTGGCCGGTAGCGGTGCGGCGCCGTCGAGCATGGCGTGCAATTGCTTGACCGCTGCCTCGCCGAGGGTGTCGCGCAGTACCGCTTCCCAGTCGGCGATGCCGAGCTGTTTGTTGCGTTGCTGGCGGTGCAGCATGTCCAGCATCAGGTCGTCCAGCGATTTGCGGCCGCCGCTGGCCTTGCGCATGGCGTCGTCGACGGTGACGAAGTACAGGAAGCCGCGGTCGTAGGGCAGGGTGCGGATGCGGGTGTCCTGCCAGAACTTCGCCGGCACGTCGCGGTTGGGCGCGTTGCCGAGGAGGTTGGTGTAATAGCGGGCGGCGGTGTAGTTGAGGTCTTTCAGGAACGCGTCGGCATCGATCATGCCGTAGCGGAACGGCAGGCGCGCCTGGTAGAACACCGCCATGCCTTCGTTGAACCAGGCTTCGCTGAGGCTCTCGCCGTCGTACTGCGAGCTCATGTGCGGCTGGAAGGTGTGGAACATCTCGTGGGCGAGGGTCAGTTCCAGCTGTTGCGGGTCGTTGCCGCGGTCGTCGTCGTAGGTGACGACGAAGGAGTTGTACATGCCCATGCCGCCGCCCGGGTTGACCCGGTTGCGGCGCAGGAAGACGCCGTAGGGCGTGGCCGGCACGGCGAAGAACGCTTGGTAGTGCTGGCGTAGCCGTTGGGTCCAGGTCAGCAGTTTTGCCGCGTCGAACGGGGTGTTGCCCTGCCAGGCGGAAAAGAAGCCGGTGGCGTCGGGCGCCTGCGGATACAGACCGATCTTGCCGGCCATGAAGTAGCTGCTGTCCAGCGCTTCCATGCCGACGTCGCGGGCGTTGCGGTCCTGCAGGCTGCTCACGGCATGCGCTCCCGCGCCCAGTGCGGACAGGTCCCAGTGCAGTTCGATGTCGTGCTGGCCGCTGGTCGGATGCAGCAGGAAGGTGGCGCCGGCGCCGGAGAAGGCGCCTTCCTCGCTGCGCAGTTCGATCGGCGGCGCGGCGCCGCGTGCGGCCAGCGCTTCGGTCATCGTCGCGCGATAGGAAAAGCGCAGGATGCCGGTGACGTCGCGCTCGGCATACCACTGGCGCTGCCGGGCCGGGCCTTCGCCCTGGTCGCGATAGCGCAACTGCACGGCGCCGCGGTCGTCGCGCGCGGCCAGCTCGCCGACGCTGGCGGCGATGGTGGGCACATTGCTGGTCACGTGCGGCATTGCCAGAAGGACGCTGCCGGCTGGGGTGGCCGGCAGCGGGATCGCTTCGTCCACCTGCAGTGCCTCGATCCTGCTGCCGGCGGCGTCCGCCTGCGCGTGGATGGTGATCGCGTACGGCACATCGGTCGCGGCCAGGGCCGGAGAGGTGGCCGCGGCGAGGGCCAGGAACAGGCGGAGGTGGCGTGGCATCTTCATCGGCATTGGTCGCGGCAGGTAGGGATCAGGGCGAGCAGCGGGCGGCCAGCGCCGGATCGACGGCGAAGCGCCAGGCGTCCACGCGGGCGCTGCGCGGCAGGTAGTCCACCTGCAGCGGCTTGCCGTCGCGCTCCAGTTTCAGCTGCATGCGCGTGTGCTCGTCGGCCATCGCCTGTTCCAGTGGCGTGTACTCGACGATGCGGTCGTTTTCCTGCACGCCGGCATGGGCGGCGGCGGACTCGGGCAGCAGGTTCTTGACCACGCCCATGCGCATGCGATCGAAGCCGAGTTCGAAGGGCTGGTGCGGCGCCGGCACGACGCGGTAGCAGCCGAACGCCGGGGCGGGCGGCACGATCAGCTTGCCGGCGACCATCGCGTCGAAGTCGGCACCGGCATCGGCGCCGAGTTCGCGCACCACCATCGCGCGCCATTCGGGTACGCCGATGGTTTCGCCGGCGCGCTGGCGCTTCAGCACTTCCAGCACCAGGTCGTCCACCGAATGCGCCTGCCGGCCATGCTGGCGCAGCTGCGCATCGACGCTCACCAGGTACATGAAGCCGCGGCCGTACGGCACGCGTTGGGCGCGCGAATCCTTCCAGAAGCGCTCGCCGGCGGCCGTGTTGTCGAGCGCGCGGAACGGGTTGTCGTAGTAGCCGTCGGCGCGGTGGTTGATCGCCTGCAGGAAGGCGCTCTTGTCGTACACGCCGGCGCGCAGCGACAGCAGCAGCGAGTAGAACTCGGCGGTGCCTTCGGTGTACCAGGCGGTGAGCGCGTGCTCTTCGCCGTCGAGCTTGGGCCAGGTGTGGGCCATTTCGTGCGCCAGCAGCGCCTGCGGGCCCTCGGCGATGGTCTGGCCCTGCGGCCCGTAGCCGAACATGAAGGAGTGCGCCAGGCCGGTGCCGCCGCCGGCCGGATACGGATTGCGGCGGGCGAAAGCGCGATAGTCCGAGCCGTCGTCGCCGAAGAAGCGCGCCATGTAGCGGTACAGCTGGCCGGTCTGCTTGGCCAGCAGTTGCGCGTCGAACGGCGGGGTGTCCATCCAGTAGAAGTGGAAGACGTCGTCGTCGTTTTCCGGCACCCGCTGCATCGCGCCGACGGCGTAGTAGGAGAAGCGCAGCAGGTCGGTCGGTGCGGTGGCGCGCTGCTCGCCTTCGCCGACGCTCCACACGCCGCGCGCGCCGGCCGGCAGTGCGCTCAGGTCCCAGCGCAGGTGGATCTGGCGCGGGGCCTCGCCCGGCGGCAGCGCCATGAAGTAGACGCCGGCGCCCATCAGGCCGCCGTCCTGCGCGCGCAGGTCGAACAACGGGCCGTTGCGGGTGTCGGCATCGACCTTGCGCGGCGGCGTGGCGTAGTCCACGTCGACATCGCCGACGCTGGCGCGGGTGGCGAGGTAGTTGCGGTAGGTGCCGGACGGGTCCGGTGCTTCGTCGATGGCGCGCAGCGGCAGGGCGCCGCGCGCGTCGCGCACCTGGATCTGCTCGGCGCGGTAGGCGGCGGTCGGCGTGGACACCAGTTCCACCGGCATGCGCAGCAATGGCGCGCCGGCAGCGACCCTGGGCGCGGGCAGGTGCAGGTGCACCTGCAGCGCGCCGATCCGGCCGGCGTCGGCCTTGGGCGTGAGCACCACGTCCAGCGGGATTGGGGCTTTTGGCGATTCGGCGGCGAGCGCGGCGCAGGCCGGCGCCAGGAGCAGGGCGAGGGGGAGCCAGCGGGAGGTGGGTGCGGTCATGGTTTGGCCTGGGGCAGGTAGGCGATGCATTCGATTTCCACCTTGGCGCCCAGCGCCAGGGCATTGGCGCCGATGGCGCTGCGTGCGGGCAGGTGGCCGGGTTTGAAGCGGCGCACGTACAGGGCGTTGAACGCGGGCCATTGCGCCATGTCGGTCAGCATCACCGTGCACTTGGCGATGTCGTCCATGCCGGCGCCGGCCAGGGCCAGGGCGCTGGCGACGTTGTCCAGCGCGTTGTTGGCCTGGGCGCTGAACTCCTCGGGCAATCCGCCCTGCGCGGCGCTGCCGATCTGGCCGGAGACGTAGAGCGTGTCGCCGGCACGCACCGCGGCCGAGAACGGCGCGCCGGGCGTGTTGCCGTAGTGGTGCAGCGTTGCCGGCGCGGCCTGTGCGGTCCACGGCAGCAGCGCGCACAGCAACAACGGGAGTCGCTTCATGACAGGGCCTCGATCAGGCGTTCGACATCGTCGCTGCCGTTGTAGAACGACGGCGACACGCGGAAGTAATTGCGGTACAGGGTGACTTCGACCCCGGCCGCCTTCAGCTTCGGCGCCAGCCGCTTGCCGACGTCGCGCTGGGCGAAGGACAGCAGCGCGGAGCTGGAGTTGGGCGGCGTCATCGGTTCGAAGCCGAGCCGCGGGATCGCCTCGTGCAGGCGCGCCAGCCGCGGTTGCCGCCATTGGCGGATGGCATCCACGCCGATGCGCTCGATCAGTTCCAGCGAGGTGGCCAGCGCGGCTGCGGCGGAATTGTTGAGTGTGCCGACCTCGATCTTGCCGGCCAGGCCGCCGATCGCCTGCGTCTGCAGCGGCGGCTCGCCAGGCGGGTCGAACGGCAGGAGGTGCGAGACCGTCTCGCCTTCCTGGCGATAACCCCACACGATCTGCTGCAAGGCTTCCTGGCTGGTGCGGCGCGCGTACAGCACGCCCAGGCCGAAGTCGCCCATCAGCCACTTGTAGGTGGCGCTGGCGGCGAAATCCACGCCGCTGCCGTGCAGGTCGATCGGGGTGTTGCCGGCGGCCTGGATCAGGTCGGCGTAGACCAGCGCACCGCGGCTGTGGGCCAGGTCGCAGACCGCCTTGAGGTCGTGCTGGAAGCCGTTGACGCTGGACACCAGGGTCAGCGCGACCAGGCGCGTGCCGGGGGTGATCGCCTTGTCCAGGTCCTCCAGGCGGATGCGGTTGTCGTGCGGGCGCACCACCTGCACGTCGAGGCCGCGCTTGGCCAGTTCCATATACATGAACAGCGAGCCGTTGAAGTGGTAGGCGTCGGTGACCACGCGCTGGCGGCTGTGCGGGATGCCAAGGCCGTTCAACACCAGGTTCTCGCCGAACATGGTGCTGGGAATCCACGCCAGTTCGTCGCGGTCGGCATGCAGCAGCCGGCCCAGCGCGGCCATCGCGCGCTCGCGGTCGCCGCCCATGTCGACCTTGTCGGCACCGGCGTTCATCAGCCGCGCGTCGAGGAAGCCGCGTTGCGCCTGCGCCGCGGCGCGGCTGACCGGATGCATGTAGGCGCCGTTGAGATAGCAGCCGGCGATCTCGAAGGCGCTGCCGAGGTCTTGCAGGCCGCGTGCGGGCATGGACGCGGCGGCCGTGGTCGCGTTGGTGGCGCCAGCGATGCTGGACAGCGCGGCGGACAGCGGCAGCGCGCCGGCGGCCGCCAGCAATTGCCGGCGGGTGAGGTCAAAACGGGGCGAGCGCGTGTCCATGGTGGCGTTCCGGCAGGCGAGGGTCAGTGCAGTTCGGCTTCGGCTTCGATCTCGACCGGGATGCCGAACGGAAGCTCGGCCATGCCGACCGCGCTGCGTGCATGTTGGCCCAGTTCCGGCCCCCACAGCGCCAGCAGCAGGTCCGAGCAGCCGTTGATCACGCTGGGCTGGCGCTGGAAGCCGGGCGCGCAGCGGACCATGCCGAATACGCGCACCCAGCGCTTGATCCGCTCCAGGCTGCCCAGGCTGCGCTCCAGGCTGGCCAGCATCGACAGCGCGGTGGCGCGCGCAGCGGCATAGCCCTGGGCTTCGTCCAGCTCGTCGCCGACGCGGCCGACGCCGCCGGCCATGCTGCCGTCGGCGTGTTGCGGGCCGTGGCCGGAGATCAGCACGCGGGTGCCGATCACGTGCACCGGCGCGAACGGCAGGATCACCCCGTCGGGCACGCGCAGCGGTGGCGGCAAGGTCATGCCGAGCGCACGCAGGCGCGCGCTCACGGTGTCGGATGGGGGGGCGTGCGGGGTTTGCATGGGATGGGGGATCGGGTTCATTGAAGTTTCTTTGGGGCCGGCGCGAACGGTGCCACGCCCAGGGCGCGGTAGATTTCGGCGGGCAGGTACAGGGACTGGTCCTTCACCACCAGCGCGGGCTGGCGGATCGCGGAGATATCGGTGGTCGGATCGCCGGACAGCAGCACGAAGTCGGCCTGTTTGCCCGGATGCACGCTGCCGAGCCGGTCCGTGCGGCCGAAATGCAGCTCGCTCTGCCAGGTGCCGGCGCGCAGCGCCTGCTGCGGGGTCAGTCCGGCGGCGACGTACAGCTCCAGTTCGCGGTGCACGGTGAAGCCGGTGCTGTCGTCGGTGCCGGGCAGCAGCACGGTGCCCTGCCGGTGCAGGCGGCCGATCAGTTGCAGGGTCTTGTCCAGCGCCTGGCGGTACTGCGCGTCGGTCTGCGCGTCGAGGTCGGGGACGAAGGTGCGCTGGCGGTAGCGCTGGTAGGCGATCGGCATGTGCGACAGGTACGGCGCATCGGCGGGCAGCACGCGGCCGGCGCGGCTCAGCATCAGCCGTTCCAGG
The DNA here is from genome assembly GCF_009769165.1 of Xanthomonas hyacinthi. Lineage (NCBI taxonomy): Bacteria > Pseudomonadati > Pseudomonadota > Gammaproteobacteria > Lysobacterales > Lysobacteraceae > Xanthomonas > Xanthomonas hyacinthi. The sequence continues at coordinate 4,884,455 of NZ_CP043476.1, read as the reverse complement.
ATCACCTCGGTAGTGTCCAGGGCGATGTCGCGCTGGCGCATCAATTCCAGCGTATGGCGCACGTTCGGCGCATCGAGGTCGAGCGTGGCCACCCGCTGCATCGCGGTCAGCCGCAGCGGCGTGCGCGTGTCTTCCTCGGGGGACAGCACCCAGCCCAGCATCAGCTGGTTGATGTGGGTGATCTCGTCGTAGCCGGCGGCGATCATCGCGTCGGCGTTGGTGAAGGCCGGGATGTGGCCGGTGACGCTCATGCCCAGCGCATGCGCGCGTTCGGCGATCGGCGCCACCCAGGCCGGGTTCATCGAGTTGTAGAGCTTGATCTGCCAGTAGCCGTGGTCCTTGTACCAGGCGACGTCCTTCAGCGCGTCGGCCAGCGTGTCGACGACGAAGCCGTTGCGCGCCGAATACGGGCTGCGGCCTTCCAGGAAGCCATTGCGCACGATGCGCGGGCCGGCGATCTCGCCGCGTTCGATGCGCGCGGTCAGGTCGAGCAGGAAGGCGTTGTCGTTGCCCATGTCGCGGGTGTTGGTGACGCCCGCGGCGAGGTACCACAGCCCGGAGGACAGGGTGCTGTGCGAATGCATGTCGTGCAGGCCGGGGATCACCGTGCCGCCGTTGCCGTCATAGACGCTGTCGCCGGGCGCCGGCTGCCAGCGCGCGTCCATCGAGACGATGTGCCCGTCGGCGACGTGGAGGTTCAGCGCGTCGCTGCGCAGTCCGTTGACCGGATCGAACACATGCACGTTGCGCAGCCACAGAGCGTGCGCCAGCGGATGCGCGAGCTGGCGCTGCAATGCCTGCGCATGCGCGAACTGCTGCGCCTTCACTGCGTCGGCGATGGTCGCCAGCTGCGCCTGGTAGCCGTCGCGGATCGCCACGGCGTCGTCGTCGATATCCGCCAGCAGGGCGTCGTTGGCATCGACGGCGAGGTAGTGCGGTTCCAGGTCCAGGCCGGACAGCCGCAGCAGCCGTGCCTGCACGGGCGGCGCCCCGGCCTGGCCTTGCAGTGCGAGCGTGCCGACCAGCTCCAGTTGCATGCGGCCGGCGGGCAGCACGTCCAGGGCGTGCTCGGGCGCGGCCAGCAAGGCCTTGGCGTAGGTCCACATCGCCCAGGGGCTGCTGTCGTTGGTGATGTACAGCGCCGGTCGCGGCTGAGGGGTGCGGCCGCTGTCGGCCTGGCTGTTCCATTCGGCGATGCCGTCGCGCCATCGGTAGCGCTCGGCGACCTGGCCGCCCATCAGCGAGGTGCCGGCGATCGACCACGCCAGCGGCAGCGCATGCTCGCCGAGCACGATGGTCTCGTGGTGCTTGGGACCGCGGCCATTGTTGTCGACGTGGTAATCGACTTCGTAGGTGTTGCCGTCGGCCGTCGCCTTCAGGTAGCCGACGTTCTCGCCGTTGGCGATCAGCACCAGCGATTGCGGCGGGTTCGCGGCGCTGGCGGTGTGGCCGGCGCACGTGCAGGCAGCGGCGAGGGCGGCGGCCAGCAGCAGCGTGCGGGTCATCGCAGGAACTCCTTCAGCAGGTTGTGCAGTTGCGGGCGCAGCGCGTCTTCCGCGAACACGGCATGGCCGCCGGGCAGCAGGCGGAAATCGATGCGTGCCGGATCCAGGGCGCTGTGGTGCAGCGCGTACCAGGGGCCGAGCGCGGGTACGGCCAGGTCGTAATAGCCGTTGAGCGCGAGCACATGGAAGTCGGGGTTGGCCTGCGCCAGGCGCGCCAGGTTCGGGGTGGGATTGAAGCGCAGCGCGGTGCCGAACGGGCGCGCGCCGGCGCCATCGTCGGCGCTGAAGCGCCAGGCCATGGCGATATCGATGTCCAGGCTGACGTAGTTGCGCGGCAACGCAGTGCCGAACAGGCCATGCAGGTAGTCGGCCATCGCCGCGGAGGTGATCCGGTTGCTGCGGCCCAGGCCGAGCGCCGGATCGTTGGCGGCCGAGGGCCGGCCGTTGTCCGCCGCGTGCAGCGCCGGCAGCGGCGCGGCGACGCGGCTGTCGAGCCGGCCGATCTGCCGGCCGTCGGCGGCGAGCACGCCGAGGCGGAAGGTTTCCACGTCCGGACGCAGGTCGGCCGCCAGCAGCGCTTGCGGCGGCAGGCCCAGCAGCGCGGCCAGGCGCGCGGCCATGCGGCTGCGTGCGTCGGCCGGCAAGGCGCTGCCCTGCAGCAGCGCCTGCGCATAGTCGCCGAGCGCGAACGCACGCGCCTGCGCATAGACGTTTTCGACCGCTTGCCCGGCCAGGTCGCCCTTGCCGTGGGCGGCGGCGGCGACGACCAGCGAGGGCAGGTCGAACACCGCGCGCAGGTCGTTGCCGGGGCTGTCGTCGCCGCTGCTGGCGTCGAGCAGCGGCGAGACCAGCAGCACCCCGGCCGGGCGCAGGTCGGCGATGCCGGCGGCGAGCAGGGCGAGCCGGTAGCCGCCATAGCTTTCGCCGGCGATGTACAGCGGCGCGCGTTCGCGTCCGTGCGTCTTGAGCCAATGCCGGATCATCGATTCCACGGCCTTGGCGTCGCCATGGTCGGACCAGTAGCGTGCGCGCGCGGCGGCATCGGTCGGGGCCTGGCTGAAGCCGGTGCCGGGCGGATCGATGAACACCAGGTCGGCGACATCGAGAATGCTGTGCGGATTGGCGATCAGTGTCTGCCGTTTGCCGTCGCGCACGCGCAGCCGCGGACCGAGGCCTTCGACCTGCAATACCGACGATGCGCCTGGCCCGCCGTTGAAGGCGAACAGCACGGGTCGCGCGCTGGCGTCGGCGCGCTCGGCCAGGTAGCCGATGGCGCCGATCGAGGCGACACGGGCGCCGTTCGCGCCGACGAAATCGAGCTGGTCGAAGCTGACCCGATAGCGCAGCCGCTGCTCGCCGATGCGGGTCTGCTGCGGAGCGGACAGCAGGGTCGGGTGCGCGACCGGCGCCGCTGCGCCGTCGGCGGCAGCATCGTCGGCAACGGCGGCGAACGGCAACGCCGCACACAGCAGCAGCGCCAGGCCGTGGATCCATTTCATCGTGAAGTTCCGCAACTGGAATGAGGGCCGGCCGTCGCGTGGCGGCCGGCAATGCGCATCAATAGTCCCAGGCCAGGGTCAGGCCGAGCGTGCGCGGCTGGATCATCGTCGCGCCGAGCGTCGAGCTGGCCAGCGAGCCGCGGCGGTTGGCGTTGATGTAGCCGACCTCGTCGGTGAGGTTGCGCACGTACAACGTGGCGCTCCAGGCCTGGCCCTGCACGCCGGCGTTGAGGCCGAGCGTGGTGTAGCTGGGCAGGTGGATGCGCGGGATGCTGGCCGAGGTGGTGAACTCCATGTCGCGATCGCCCATGTAGGCCACGTCGGCGCCGGCGAAGCCCTCCAGGTTGTCGCCCAGCGCGAAGTAGCGCTTGAGCGAGGCCGAGGCGCTGTTGCGCGCCGAGTACGGCAGGCGATTGCCGTCCTTGCCGTAGGCGGAGGACCCCTCGGTGTAGCCGGGGATGTCCTGGGCCAGCGTGGCATCGGTGTAGGCGTAGCTGGCGCTGACCTTCCAGTCGGCCGACGGCACCCAGTTGACCGACAGTTCCAGGCCCTGGCTGGTGGCCTTGCCGGCATTGGTGGTGTAGCTGCTGCCCAGGGTCGGCTCGACCTGCGAGATCTGCAGGTCGCTCCAGTCGATGTGGAACAGCGCCGCATCCAGGCTCAGCGAGTGGTCCAGCAGCTGCGTCTTCAGGCCCAGCTCGTAGCTCCACAGGCTGTCGGAGTCGTAGGAGAACGGGACGTTGGCCACCAGCGTGCCGTTGCTGCCGCCGGCACGGTAGCCGGAGGCCACGCGCAGGTAGGTCATCAGCTCGTCGTTGAAGCGGTAGCGCGGCGAGAACAGGTAGGTGGTGGCGCTGTCCTTGTTGCTGTCGAAGCTCTGGTTCGGGTCCTGCAGCAGGCCGCCGGTGTCGCTGTTCTCGCGCAGGCTGTTGCGCGCGTAGCGGGCGCCGACCTGGATGTCGAACTGCGGGGTGAAATGGTAGGTGCCGTCGGCGTACACCGCCTTCTCGCGGTAGGTGCTGTCGCCCAGCGAGACCAGCAGCGGGAAGTCGCGGTAGATGGTGCCGCTGGACTTGTCGGCGATGTAGAAGTTCTGCGTGCTCTTGGCCTCCTCGTCGCTGTAGAACGCGCCGACCTGCCAGTCCAGCGCGCGCTCGCCTTGCGAGACCAGCCGCACCTCCTGGGTGGTGCGGTTGGTGTTGTAGCGGTTGTCGATCAGCGAACTGGGGTTGCTGCTGTCCAGGCCGAAGATGCCGGCGAACACCGGTGCGAGCCGGCCGATGGTGGTGTAACCCACATCCTGGTAGGCCATGCTGCGGTGCTGCGCATAGCCGCTGATGCTGTCCAGCGTGGCCCAGCCCAGATCCCAGCTGACCTTGGTGGTGTAGAAGCGCACCTGGCCCTTGAAGGTGTCGCCGCCGCTGATGCGGTCGTGGTTGTAATGGCCGTACAGCGGATGCAGCTCGGGGTCGGTATCGACCACCGAACTGGAGCCGGTCTCGGTGTCCTGGAACAGCGCCGAGGAGCGGATGGTCAACGTGTCGGTGACGTTCCACAGCGCCGAGACGCGGCCGCCGCGCACCTGGCTGTCGTTCTTGTCGTCGCTGTTGGTGTTGTGCACGAAGTCCGGGTCCTGGCGCTGGAACAGGCTGACCCGCAGCGCGAAGCGGTCGGAGAACGGCAGGTTCACCGAGGTGCGCGCGTTGTAGCCGGAGCCGCCGTGCGCGGCGCTGGAGCCGCCGGCCTCGACGCGGCCGAAGGTCGCGCTGGTGTCCGGATCGGTCATCACGTACTTGATCAGCCCGCCCATGCTGCTGGCGCCGTACAGCGTGCCTTGCGGGCCGCGCAGCACTTCGATCTGCTGCAGGTCGGAGGGGTCCAGGTCGGGGATCGCGCCGGTGCTCAGCGCCGAACCGTAGGGCACGTCGTCGATGACGATGCCCGAGGTCGGGCGGCTGCCGAGGCCGGAGTCGGTGGCGATGCCGCGCAGCACGATGTTGCTGCTCATCGGCGACTGGATGTAGGACAGGCCGGGCAGCTGCGCGAAATAGTCGGCCAGCTTGTAGCTGCCTTCGCTGCTCATCTTCTCGGTGTTGAGCACCTGCACCGACATCGGCACGTCCTGCAGCCGCTCGCTGCGCTTCTGCGCGGTCACGGTGATGGTGTCCAGCTGCTTGGCTGCGGCCGTGCCGTCGTCCTGCTGGGCGAGCGCGATGGACGGCAGCAGCAGGAGCGCGCTGGCCGGGCAGCACAGTGCGCACGAAATGACCTGGGAAAGACGGTTGCGGGCTACGGATGACATGGGCGGGACTCGTCTGGCGGGCGGTGGGCGGGATGGGTGGAGCGCGAACCACGGGTGCTGCGGGGACTGCGGAATGTCAGGTCACCAGGTGCGGCGGACCATCTGCCGGATGTCGTCGGCGAGGTCGGCGGCGCTGCGCTCGACCGTGTACATCATGTGTCCGCCGTTGTAGTAGCGCGTGCGCACCTGGTCCATCGGGAACCCCGATTGCGCGGCGAGATAATCCATCGCGCCGATCGTGGTCTGGCTGTCGTAGTAGCCGTTGCCGACCAGCAGCCGCATGCGCGGGTTCGACACCAGCAGCTCGCGCAGTTGCCCGACCCACGGGTAGTCGCCGAACGGCGATGTGTTCGCGTCCCAATCCCAGGCGTTGAAGTCGCTGGAGGTCGGCATCGCGGTGGAGTAGTGGCCCGCCTGCGCGGGCACTTTCAGCACCTGCCGGTAATAGCGCTCGGCGACGGCGTTGTAGTCGGGCACGCTGCTGGAATTGCCCTGCGCATCGAGCAGGTAGCGACCGTCGCTGGACGCCAGGATCTGGCCCGGAAACAGCTGGCGCGCGTAGGCGACCTTGGACAGCTTCAGATCGGCTTTCAGCCAGGCGTCCGCCGACAGGCCGGTGAACGATTGCAGCGCCTGCGCCACCTCTTCGCGTTGTTGCGCGCTGGCGCGGTTGCCGAGGAACAGGGTGCTCAGGTAGCGCTCGCGGCCGTAGGCGGAGGCGGCATCGACGAACTGCGCGAAGCTGTGTCCGCGGCGGTCGACCTTGCCGTGGTACCAGCCGAGCGCGGCCAGGGTCGGCAGCGACACCGCGTAGCTGATGATGTTGTCGCGGCGCTGGGCGTATTCGAGGATGTTGTCGGCCTGGCCAAGCAGGATGATGCCGTCCACCGCGGTGCCGGCGGCCTTCAGTTGCGTGGCTGCCTCCGGCGCGCGCAAGGTGCCGTAGCTTTCGCCCAGCAGGTACACCGGCGCGCCGCGCCGGCCGTGCCGGTCCAGCCACGCCGTCACCAGTTGCGCGAGCTGGCGCGCGTCGGCGCGGGTGGAGAACTGGCTAGCCGGCGCCACGCCGTCGGCGACGCGGCTGTAGCCGGTGCTGGCCGGATCGAAGATGACGATGTCGGCCACGTCCAGCGGCGCATGGCGGTTGTCCACCAGTTTGAAGCCGGTGGCATCGGCATGCAGGTCGTCGGGCACGGCCAGCCGCTGCGGGCCGAGCAGGCCGAAATGCAGCGGCGTGCTGGCGGCGATCGGGCCGCCGTTGAAGGCGAAGATCAGCGGCCGCGCGTTGTCGGCGGACGTGGCGATGTAGGCGGTGGAGACCAGGCGTGCGGCCGGGTGCCCGTCGGCGCCAGTGGTGGCATAGGTTTCCACCGTCGCGGCGTAGTCGATGCGCTGGCCGTTGAATACGCCGTGGTGCTGCGTGGTCACCGGCGTGGGCAGCGATACCTGGTCCAGCGTGGCCGGATCGACGAAGCCCGGCTCGGTGGCATGCACGCGGCCGGCGGGCAGTGCCATCGCCAGGGCCAGTGCCAGCAGCGGCTGCAGCAATCGGGTCTTCGGCGGCATAGGGCCGGGGCGTGCGGTCGCGGAGCGCATGGGCTAGTCCGTGCTGGGAAGAGAGGACGCGGCGGCGAGGGAGATCTCGAACGCGCGGCGGCGCTGGGCACGGCTGACGCGTTCGGAGTACCCCATGTGTCCGCCCTGCAGGCACAGGAGTGCCGCCGCGATCCCGAACGGGCGCAGCCAGGCAGTGGCGCGACAGCACGATCTGACGGACGGCATGGACGTCGACATGGTCTGCTTGGTTGTCCCCGGCGAAACGTGGCGTTGCGCCCGATGCGAGGGCGCGCTTGCGGCTGGCTGGCCCGCGGCACCCCCTTGGCGCCGCGGGCGTCGATGTTGCTTCAACAGTTTGTTGATATACAAAAATAATTTTCATGTCAAGACCGCGTCACATCTTCCTGTGCGGACCTGCGCCGGTGCGCTGCCGTCTCGACGCCCGCGGGCGCAGCCGGCAAGATGGCCGGTGCGCATGCGCCGGGCACGCCTCAGGACGGAACGATTCGATGGCAACAGCGAAACAGGGCGGGGTGCCGCAAAAGGGCGGGGCGGCCGCGGCCAAGCGCAAACGCGGGCAGTCGGTACCTGCGCCTGCGCCTGCGCAAGGGCTGGGGGCGGGGGTGCAGGTGCGCGACCTGTTCGAACTGCTCAAGCCAGTGGTGGCGCTGCTCGGCGGGGTGATCGGCGAGAACATCGAAGTGGTGTTGCACGACCTGTCCGCGCCCGGGGCCTCGGTGCTGGCGATCGCCAATGGCCACGTGTCCGGGCGCAACCTCGGCGACCCGATCCTCAGCGGCCCGCGCGAGGACGTCGGTTTCAGCGAGCTCTACCGCGACGTCGCGGGCACCGGCGCGATCAGCTGGGCGATCGTCGACGAGTACCAGACCACCAATGCCGCCGGCCGCCAGCTGCGCTCGGCCACGCTGCTGTTCCGCGACGGTGCCGGCCTGCCGATGGCCGCGCTATGCCTCAATGCCGACATGACCGTGTTCGAGATGGCGCATGGCTGGCTGGAGCAGATGCTGCACCGCAAGCCCAGGCCGCCGCGCAGCGAGGCGCGCACCGGCGAAGTCGGGCTGGAGGCGATGATGCAGGAGATCATCGACGACGCGGTCAAGCGCTTCATGAAACCGCCGGCGCTGATGAACAAGGAAGAGAAGATGTACGCGGTGGAGGCGATGATGCACCGCGGCCTGTTCCTGATCCGCAACAGCGTGGAGCAGGTGGCGGCGGCGCTGGGCGTCAGCCGCTTCACCATCTACAACTACATCGAGCAGATCAAGCAGAAGAAGGCGGCGACGCGGCCCTAGCGGCGCGCGCCGGGCTGGCCGGGCGCCTGCGCGCGCAAGGCGGTCGCCGCTGCGGCCGCGTGTTCTGGGATCGGGCCGGGTGGCGTTTCGGCGCGGACTGGCCGGGCTTGCGTTTCATCTCAAATCTTGGCGAGACGACGCCGCCCGGCGCGTGCCGCAGGCAGGCGCCGGCACCATGTCGCATGCAGGTGCGGCAATGTGTCGCACGCAAAAACACGCCTGTGCGCACCCTCGGCCTTGTCAATGGCTTTCGGAGATGCCGCAGGGCAGCATAAAATGCGTGGTCGATCGCGCATGCCGGCCAGGATGCCGCAGGAAGCGTGGAAACGCCCGTCCGGGCCGCTCCCGTTCGCCACTGCGCGGTCCGCATCCCCCAACGCAATTGGATCGTTCGATGATTCCGTTGAAACAACTCCGGCGCTCGCTGCGCTCCGCTCTGTCGCTCCTGCCCGCGCTGCTGCTGGCCGGGTGCGACGCGGCCATCCTCAACCCCAAGGGACAGATCGGCCACGACGAAAAGACGTTGCTGATCACCTCGGTGGTGCTGATGCTGCTGGTGGTGATCCCGGTCATCGTGATGACCCTGGCCTTCGCCTGGCGCTACCGCGCCTCCAACACCAAGGCCCGCTACGAGCCGAACTGGTCGCACTCCACCGCGATCGAGGTGGTGGTGTGGTCGATCCCGTGCATGATCATCCTGGTGCTGGCGGTGCTGACCTGGCGCTCCTCGCATGCGCTGGATCCGTACAAGCCGCTGGACTCCAAGGTCAAGCCGATCACCATCGAGGCGGTGGCGCTGGACTGGAAGTGGATGTTCATCTACCCGGAGCAGGGCATCGCCACGGTCAACGAGATCGCGTTCCCGGTGGATACGCCGCTGAACTTCAGGATCACCTCCGACACGGTGATGAACTCGTTCTTCATCCCGCATCTGGGCACGCAGATCTATGCGATGGCCGGCATGGAGACCAAGTTGCACCTGATCGCCAACGAGCCGGGCGACTACTTCGGCCTGTCGGCGAACTACAGCGGCCACGGCTTCTCGAAGATGGGCTTCACCGCCCGCGCCACCGACCAGGCCGGGTTCGACGCCTGGGTGGCCAAGGTCAAGGCCGCGCCGAAGGCGCTGGACCAGGCCGAGTTCCAGATCCTGGCGGCCAACCGCAACGACAAGGCGCAGTACCCGGTGACCTACTACGCGTCGGTGCAGGACGGCATGTTCAAGTCGTTGCTTGACAAATACATGATGGGCAAGGGCCACCACATGGAAGGCCACCACGACCATCCGGCATCGGCTGCTGAGCCGGTCGCCATGTGCACTTCTGGAGACAAGTGATGCTAGGCAAACTCACGCTCGAGGCGATTCCGTACCACGAGCCGATCATCATGGGCGCCCTCGGCGGCGCCGGCCTGCTCATCCTGCTGGTCCTGGCGGCGATCACCAAGTACAGGCAGTGGGGCTACCTGTGGCGCGAGTGGCTGACCTCGGTCGACCACAAGCGCATCGGCGTGATGTACATCGTGGTGGCGCTGGTCATGCTGCTGCGCGGCTTCGCCGACGCGGCGATGATGCGCACCCAGCAGGCGATCGCGCACGGCGGCAACGAAGGCATCTTCCCGCCGCACCACTACGACCAGATCTTCACCGCGCACGGCGTGATCATGATCTTCTTCATGGCCATGCCGTTCATGACCGGCCTGCTGAACCTGATCGTGCCGCTGCAGATCGGCGCGCGCGACGTGGCCTTCCCGTTCCTGAACTCGCTGAGCTTCTGGCTGTTCGTGGCCGGCGCGGCGCTGGTCAACATCTCGCTGGGCGTGGGCGAGTTCGCCCAGACCGGCTGGCTGGCGTACCCGCCGCTGTCCGGGCTGGAATACAGTCCAGGGGTCGGCGTGGACTACTACGTATGGGCGCTGCAGATCTCCGGCCTGGGGACGTTGCTGACCGGCATCAACTTCTTCGTGACGATCATGCGCATGCGCACGCCGGGCATGACCCTGATGCGCATGCCGATCTTCACCTGGACCGCGCTGATCACCAACATCCTGATCATCGCCGCGTTCCCGATCCTGACCGTGGCGCTGGCGCTGCTGGGCGCCGACCGCTACCTGGGCACGCACTTCTTCACCAACGACGGCGGCGGCAACGCCATGATGTACGTCAACCTGATCTGGATCTGGGGCCACCCGGAGGTCTACATCCTGATCCTGCCGGCGTTCGGCATCTTCTCCGAGCTGATCGCCACCTTCAGCAGCAAGCGCCTGTTCGGCTACACCTCGATGGTCTACGCCACCTCGTGCATCGGCGTGCTGTCGTTCATCGTGTGGCTGCACCACTTCTTCACCATGGGCTCGGGCGCCAACGTCAACGCCTTCTTCGGCATCACCACCATGATCATCTCCATCCCCACCGGGGTGAAGATCTTCAACTGGCTGTTCACCATGTTCCGCGGCCGCGTGCGCATGACCGCGCCGGTGCTGTGGACGATCGGCTTCATGATCACCTTCACCATCGGCGGCATGACCGGGGTGATGCTGGCGATCCCGGCGGTGGACTTCGTGCTGCACAACAGCCTGTTCCTGATCGCGCACTTCCATAACGTGATCATCGGCGGCGTGGTGTTCGGCTACCTGGCCGGCCTGACCTACTGGTTCCCGAAGGCGTTCGGCTTCAAGCTCAACGAGACCCTGGGCAAGGCCTCGTTCTGGTGCTGGATCGTCGGCTTCTTCGTCGCCTTCATGCCGCTGTACGTGCTCGGCTTCATGGGCATGACCCGGCGCATGAACAGCTACAACCACCCGGAGTGGGCGCCGTGGCTGATGGTGGCCGCGGCCGGCGCGGCGATCATCGGCATCGGCATCTTCCTGAACCTGGTGCAGATCGGCTACAGCCTGTGGAAGCGCAAGGACAACCTGGACCTGACCGGCGACCCGTGGGACGGGCGCACGCTGGAGTGGGCCACGTCCTCGCCGCCGCCGTTCTACAACTTCGCCGTGCTGCCGCACATCGACGACCGCGACCAGTTCTGGGAAGACAAGCGCAAGGGCAAGGGCTGGACGCGTCCGGCCAAGTACGAACCGATCCACATGCCGCGCAACACCGCGGCCGGGGTCTGGATCGGCGCCTTCAGCGTGGTCATGGGCTTCGGCTTGATCTGGCACATCTGGTGGATGGCGATCATCGGCCTGGTCGGCATGATCGGCAGCTTCATCGCGCGCAGCTTCGACGACGACGTCGACTACTGGGTCCCGGCGGAGGAAGTGGAACGCATCGAGAACGCGCGTTTCGCCCTGCTGGAGCAGCAACAGGCGGCGCATGCCGCAAAGGCGGTCTGAACCATGTCCTCCACGACGCTCGACAACCACCACGCCGTCCACGCCGACGGCCACGACGACCACGCCCACCACGACAGCGGCGGCAACACCGTGTTCGGGTTCTGGGTCTACCTGATGAGCGACTGCCTCATCTTCGCCGGCCTGTTCGCGACCTACGCGGTGCTGTCCGGCGCGACGGTGGACGGCCCCACCGCCAAGGAACTGTTCGACCTGAAGTTCGTGCTGGTGGAAACCTTCCTGCTGCTGTTCAGCAGCCTGAGCTTCGGCCTGGCGATGATCTCCGCGCACAAGCGCAGCCTGGGCGGCCTGTACGCCTGGCTGGCAGTCACCGCGGCGCTGGGCCTGGGCTTCCTGGGCATGGAAATCTACGAGTTCAACCACCTGATCCATGAAGGTGCCGGTCCCGGCCGCAGCGCGTTCCTGTCCGCGTTCTTCACCCTGGTCGGCACCCACGGCCTGCACGTGGCCTCGGGCCTGCTGTGGATGGCGGTGCTGGTGATCCAGATCGCCAAGAACGGCCTGACCCCGCGCAACACCACGCGCCTGGCGTGCCTGAGCCTGTTCTGGCACTTCCTGGACGTGATCTGGATCGGCGTGTTCACCATCGTCTACCTGCTGGGAGCGCTGTAATGGCCAACCACCCTTCCTCCGACGCACACGCCGAGCCGTCGCACAGCGGCGGTTTGAAGTCCTACCTGATCGGCTTCGCGATGGCGGTGGTCCTCACCGTGATCCCGTTCGGCATGGTCATGAGCGGCGCCTTCCCGAAGGGCGCGACCGTCATCGTCATCGCGCTGCTGGCCGCGGTGCAGATGCTGGTGCACCTGATCTACTTCCTGCACATGGACCGCTCCGCCGAGCATCGCTCCAACGTGCACGTGGGCCTGTTCTCGCTGCTGATCATCGGCATCGTGGTGGTCGGCTCGCTGTGGGTCATGCACAACCTCAACGTGAACATGATGCATTGAGGCGCGCACTGCCGCGCGCGCGAAGGCCGCCTCCGGGCGGCCTTTTGCGTTGCGGCGCTCGTATCGGCGCGAATGTTGGCCGCTGTCGCCGGCGTTGGCGTCGACGCATGACCAATGGCATGCAACGCCACGCGACGGCCGGCATAGGATCGAGGCTCGCTCGTCCGCCGTAGCCACTGGAGACCCATGACCAAGTCCACCGCCTGGATGGCGCCGCTGCTGCTGGCCGCCACCGCCGCCTTCCAGGCCACGGCGCAGACCGCGCCGCCGCAGGACGTGCCGTTCGCCGGCACGCTGAAGATCGATGTCGATGCCACCGACCTGGCGCACCGCATCTTCCGCGTGCGCACCACGATCCCGGCCACGCCGGGGCCGCTGATCCTGCTGTACCCGCAGTGGATCCCGGGCAACCATTCGCCGACCGGGCCGATCGACAAGCTGGCCGGGCTGGTGGTCAAGGCCAACGGCCAGGTGCTGCCGTGGAAGCGCGACCAGTTCGACGTGTACGCGTTCAAGGTCGAGGTGCCGCAGGGCGCCAGCGAGATCGTCGCCGAGTTCAAGTTCCTGTCCTCGCAGGGCGAGGGCCAGGGCCGGGTGATGATGACCCTGGAGCTGCTCAACCTGCAGTGGAACACCACCGCGCTGTACCCGGCCGGCGTCTATGCGCGCAACATCAAGGCGCAGGCCAGCGTGACCCTGCCGCCGGGCTGGAGCTACGCCACCGCGCTGGAGACCGCCGAGCGGGTCGGCGACACGGTGACGTTCAAGCCGATCGACTTCGACGACCTGGTCGATTCGCCGATGTTCGCCGGCAAGTACTACAAGCGCATCGCGCTGGATGCCGGCGCCAAGGCGCCGGTGTACCTGAACCTGTTCGCCGACGAGGCCAAGTCGCTGGAGGCCAAGCCCGAGCAGATCAAGGCGCACGCGGCGCTGGTGCAGCAGATGGACAAGCTGTACGGCGCGCGCCATTTCGACCACTACGAGTTCCTGCTGGCCTTGACCGAAAAGCTCGGCGGCATCGGCCTGGAGCATCACCGCTCCAGCGAGAACAGCGGCCCGCTCAACTACTTCACCGAGTGGGACAAGAGCTGGGCAGGGCGCGACCTGCTCGCGCACGAGTTCAACCATTCCTGGAACGGCAAGTACCGCCGCGGCGCCGACCTGGCCACACCGAGCTTCAACGTGCCGATGGGCGACAGCCTGCTGTGGCTGTACGAGGGCCAGACCCAGTTCTTCGGCGAGGTGCTGGCCGCGCGCTCGGGCCTGTGGACGCAGGCGCAGGCGCGCGACATGCTCGCCGACGTCGCCGCCAGCTACCAGCGCGGTCGCCCCGGCCTGGCCTGGCGCGCGCTGCAGGACACCACCAACGACCCGACCATGTCGCTGCGCCGGCCGCGCGCCTACCGCAGCTACCAGATGAGCGAGGACTACTATTCCGGCGGGCAGATGCTGTGGCTGGAGACCGATGCCAAGCTGCGCGAACTCAGCGGCAACAAGCGCTCCATCGACGACTTCGCCAAGGCCTTCTTCGGCATGCACGACGGCGCCTGGGAGGTGAATCCGTATACCTTCGAGGACATCGTCGCCACGCTCGACGGCGTGGCCAGGTACGACTGGGCGAGGTTCCTGCGCAGCCGCATCGACGGCCATGGCCCGCTGGTCGGCGGCATTGAGGCCAGCGGCTGGAAGCTGGTCTACAGCGACCAGCCGAACGAGGCGGTCAAGACCTACGAGGCAACCAAGAAGGGCATCGGCCTGACCTATTCGCTGGGCCTGAGCCTGGACGAGAAGGGCAGCGTGCAGGACGTGCTGTGGGACGGCCCGGCGTTCGACGCCGGCATCATCGCCGGCAACGGCATCGTCGCGGTCAACGGCCGCGAGTACAGCGCCGACACGATCAAGGACGCGATCACCGCGGCCAAGGGCGGCACCGCGCCGATCGAGCTGCTGGTCAAGCGCGGCAACCGCTACGACACGCTGCGCATCGCCTATCACGGCGGCCTGCAGTATCCGCACCTGGAACGCATCGCCGGCAAGCCGGACCGGCTGAGCGAGCTGTACAAGGCGCGTTGATCCAGGCGGCGGTCCGCCGCGTCGCGTCGGTCTCGTCCGCCGCGACGCGTTGCGTCTATCCTGCGCATTCCCCGCATTGAGAACCAACCCGATGGCCAAGGCCAAGACTGCCTATGTCTGCGGCGACTGTGGCGCCGAATACAGCAAGTGGCAGGGCCAGTGCGCCGAGTGCGGGGCGTGGAATTCGCTGAGCGAGATCGTGCTGGAAAGCGCGTCGGCGGCGAAGGCGCCGGCCGCGGCGCGGCGCAGCGGCTGGGCCGGCAAGACCGAGGCGCCGAAGATCACCGCGCTCAAGGACGTGGAGCATCGCGACCAGGCGCGCGTGTCCACCGGCATCGGCGAGTTCGACCGGGTGCTCGGCGGTGGCCTGGTCGAAGGCGCGGTGGTGCTGATCGGCGGCGACCCGGGCATCGGCAAGTCGACGCTGCTGCTGCAGGCGCTGGCGAAGATGGCCGGCACGCTGCCGGTGCTGTACGTGACCGGCGAGGAATCGCTGGCCCAGGTCGCCGGCCGCGCGGTGCGCCTGGATCTGCCGCTGGACGGCCTCAACGCGCTGGCCGAGACCGGCATCGAGCAGATCCTGCAGCACGCCAGTGCGGCGCGGCCCAAGCTGATCGTGGCCGATTCGGTGCAGACCCTGTGGACCGAGTCGCTGACCGCCGCGCCAGGTTCGGTCAGCCAGGTGCGCGAGAGCGCGGCGCGGCTGGTGCGCTACGCCAAGGAGACCGGCACCGCGGTGTTCCTGGTCGGCCATGTCACCAAGGAAGGCGGCATCGCCGGGCCGCGCGTGCTCGAGCACATGGTCGATGCGGTGCTGTATTTCGAGGGCGAGAGCGGCAGCCGCTTCCGCCTGCTGCGCGCGTTCAAGAACCGCTTCGGCGCGGTCAACGAGCTGGGCGTGTTCGCGATGGGCGAGAAGGGGCTGAAGGAGGTCTCCAACCCGTCGGCGATCTTCCTGTCCGGTAGCAGCGCCAACCAGCCCGGCAGTTGCGTGATGGTGACGCGCGAAGGCACGCGGCCGCTGATGGTGGAAGTGCAGGCGCTGGTCGATGCCTCGCCGCTGTCCAATCCGCGGCGGGTGGCGGTGGGCCTGGAGCAGAACCGGCTGGCGATGCTGCTGGCGGTGCTGCACCGCCACGGCGGCATCGTGGTCGGCGACCAGGACGTGTTCGTCAACGTGGTCGGCGGCATCCGCGTGCAGGAGACCGCGGCCGATCTGCCGGTGCTGCTGGCGGTGCTGTCCTCGCTGCGCGACCGGCCGCTGGCGGAGAAGACCATCGCCTTCGGCGAGGTCGGCCTGTCCGGGGAGATCCGCCCGGTGCCCAACGGCGAGGACCGGTTGCGCGAAGCGGCCACGCACGGCTTCAAGCGCGCCATCGTGCCCAAGGCCAATGCGCCCAAGACCGGCGTGGTCAAGGGCATGGAAGTGATCGCAGTGGAGCGCCTGGCGCAGGCGCTGGAGGCGGCGAGCGCGTAGCTGGAGGTGTTTCCATGCGGCAGGGTTTATGCCACCATGCCGCCCGCTGCAGTGAGGCAGCGGTTCGAAAAAAAGGAAACACAATGGATTGGATGTTGATGCCGCTCAAGCGCTACGCGGATTTTTCCGGGCGTTCGCGGCGCAAGGAATATTGGATGTTCACGCTGTTGAACATCGTGGTGATCACGGTGCTGATGGTGTTGATCGGTATCGGCGGCGGCTTCGGTGGCCAGAACGGCACCAGTGCGCTGTCGATGGCCGCGTTCGTGCTGGTGTGCCTGTATTCGCTCGCAGTGCTGGTGCCGTCGCTGGCGGTGCAGGTGCGCCGCTTCCACGACCAGGGCAAGTCCGGCTGGTACGTGCTGCTGGGCCTGATCCCCTACCTGGGCGGCGTGGTGGTGCTGGTCTTCATGTTCATGGAAGGCGCCAAGGGCGCCAATGCCTACGGTCCGGATCCGAAGCAGGCCTGACCCGCGATCCGATCCTGCAACGGCCGGGTCCTGCGGCCCGGCCGCCGTCGCTGCCGCACGGCGGTGGCCGCAGTGGTTATATGGCTCAGAAGCGCGCGCAGGCCGGCCTGGGGCCCTCCGTGGGCAGCGTGGGCGACTCCTGCGCCAATGCGCTGGCCGAGACCAGCAACGGCCCTACAAGGCCGAAGCGATCCATCGGAAATCGTCCTGGCGCACGCGCGACGAGGCCGAGTGGGCCATGCTCAACGGGGTCGACGGGTTCAACCACTGCCGACAGCTGGGGGCGATCGGAAACATCCCGCCGGCCGAGGCCGACTACGCTGCGCAAGTCCCGGAGTCCGCCATGTCGGCGCGACTCAACCCAAGCAGCCTTCGGGAACGCCGGGGTGGTTTCAGTCGCAGCCGGCACGCCTGGCACCAGCAGCGCCATGCAGTGCCGGTGGCCGCAGCCGCGCCGGGCGAGGAGCCATGAGCGTCGCTGCACGCGCACGCACGGCCGGCCGGCGTAGACTGCGGCCCCGCCGCTGTCGCGCTGCCTGCACGATGCCCACGCCGATGCCCACGCCGATGCCCATGTCGTTCCGCCTGCTGCCCGCACTGCTGTGCGCCGTCGTGTTTGCGGCGCTGGCGCAGACTGCACCGACGCCGCCTGCGACCACTCAGCCTGCGACTCCACCCGCAGCGCCCAAGCCGGTCGCCGCCAAGCCTGCCGCGTCCAAGCATGCGGACCCTGCCGCGCCGGGGCCGCTGTCCAAGCAGGACGCGCAGATGGCGCAGGCCGGCTTGCGCGCCGCGCAGCTGGTCGATGCCGGACGCAGCGGCGAACTGTGGGATGGCGCATCGGCGGTGGCGAAGAAGGCGGTCGCGCGCGAGGCGTTCGTGCGTCAGGTCGATGCCGACCGCGCGCTGCTCGGCGCGCTGCTCGGCCGCGGCGTCGCCAGCGTGGCGCGGGTGCAGTACGCGGCCGGTTCGCAGGTGCCGCCGGGGGTCTACGTCAACATCAGTTTCCCCAGCCGTTTCGCCAATGCGCCGCAGCCGGTGCGCGAGCTGGTCTCGCTGCGCCTGGACGAGGACACGACCTGGCGCCTGGTCGGCTACCACGTCGGTCCACCGAACTGACCCTGGCGCGCGCGTCGCGCTTCGTTTTCCACACTTGCCCGAGGTCCTGATGAGTATCGAAATCCGCATGCTGGCCTGGGCGATCCTGCTCGGGATCGTGCAGTTGCTGTTGGCCGCCGCGTTCGTCACCGCGCAGCGCGGCCTGAAGTGGAATGCCGGCGCGCGCGACGCGCCGCAGGCGCCGCCCGCCGGCGTGGCCGGGCGCCTGGAGCGCGCGCTGCGCAACTTTCTGGAGACCTTCCCGTTCTTTGCCGCCGCGGCGCTGGCGGTGGTGGCGATGGGCAAGGGCAGTGCGCATACCGCGCTGGCCGCGCAGCTGTATTTCTGGGCGCGGCTGGCCTACGTGCCGCTGTATGCGGCCGGCGTGCCCTACCTGCGCAGCCTGGTGTGGGTGGTGTCGCTGTGGTCGATCCTGCAGTTGGTGTGGGCGTTGTTCTGAAGCTGCATGGGCAGCCTTGCGCGATGGCGCGCGGCGCGGCGGCAGCGGCTGCCTGACGCACCGCGCTGCGACCCGTTGCCGCAGCGCTGATCCAGATCAATGCCGCACGCCGCGGCGGGTTTATGCTGGCCGCGTCTGATACGGGAAGCGCAGCAATGCATGTGGATATCGCCATCGTCGGTGCCGGTCCGGCGGGCCTGTGTTTCGCGCGTTCGCTGGCCGGCAGCGGGCTGTCGCTGGCGCTGATCGAGCCGCAACCGCGCACCGCCCTGGCCGAGGCCGCCTTCGATGGCCGCGAGATCGCGCTGACCCACGCCTCGCGCACGCTGCTGGAGCAATTGGACCTGTGGTCGCGGATCGATCCGGACGCGATCGCGCCGCTGCGCGATGCGCGGGTGATGAACGGCTCCTCGCCGTTCGCGTTGACCTTCGCCGCGAGCCAGGATCGCCGCGGCGACCTGGGCTGGCTGGTGCCCAACCACCTGCTCCGTCGCGCCGCGTTCGCCGCGGTGCAGGCGCAACCGGGCCTGCGCCTGCTCGACGGGGTGTCGGTGCAGGCGCTGCGCTGCGACGACAGCCAGGCGCAGTTGAGCCTGTCCAATGGCGACACCTTGCGCGCGCGTCTGGTGGTGGCGGCCGACAGCCGCTTCTCCAGTACCCGGCGCATGCGCGGCATCGGCGCGCAGATGCGCGATTTCGGCCGCAGCATGCTGGTGTGCCGGGTGCGCCACGAACGCCCGCACCACCACACCGCCTGGGAGTGGTTCGGCTACGGCCAGACCCTGGCGCTGCTGCCGCTGCACGGCAACCAGGCCTCGGCGGTGCTGACCCTGCCGCCGGATCGCGCGCAGGCGCTGCTGGACATGGACGCCGCCGCACTGGGCGCGGAGATCAGCGCCCGCTTCGAGCACCGGCTTGGCGCGATGACCCCGATCGTGCGGCCGCAGGCGTATCCGCTGGTGGCGGTGTACGCGCAGCGCTTCGTCGGCAAGCGCTACGCGCTGATCGGCGACGCCGCGGTAGGCATGCATCCGGTGACCGCGCACGGCTTCAATTTCGGCCTGCAGAGCCAGGCGCGGCTGGCGCGCGCGCTGCACGCGGCAGCCGCGCAGGGCCGCGATATCGCCGCGCCGGCGCTGCTGGCCGGCTACGAGCGCGGCCACCGCCTGGCCACGCGTGCGCTGTACGAGGCAACCAATGCGATCGCCGCGCTGTACACCGACGACCGCCTGCCGGCACGCGTGCTGCGCAACGCGGCATTGCGCGTGGCCGACCGGGTGGCGCCGTTCAAGCGCGCGATCGCCGCGCACCTGACCCAGCGCGGTGCGCTGCTGGGCGCGCGCTGAGACCGGAACGCACGCAGGATCCAGGAGGACGTATCTCGCTGCCCGGCGAGCCACAGCGGCAGCCGAGCCGCCGGGCCGGCGCCGCCACGTGCGCTCTTTCGCTCATCAGGCCTTACCGAGAAAGCCCGTCACGGAGTCCCCCCGGCTGTGCCGGGGAGGCAGTAGCCTCATGGGGTGGAAACAGCGCGAGGCTGCGTCCGGACCCTCACCCCCACCCCTCTCCCGGGGGGGAGAGGGGCTAGCCGGCGGTTCCTTCTCCCCGCGGGAGAAGGTGCCCCGCAGGGGCGGATGAGGGTGTGGGCGAAGCCTCATGGGATCGACACAGCGCGAAGCTTCGCTCCGTACCCTCACCCCAACCCCTCTCCCGGTGGGAGAGGGGCTGACCGTCGGCAGCCGAGGCGCCGCTGCATTTGCCAATCCCCAATCCCCAATCCCCGCCTCCCAGACATATGCCACGAGCTGGGCGCCGCGATGCTGGACTTGCCTGGGTCCAGACGCTAGCTTGGAAAACGTTTTTGCCGTTTCAGGGGTCACCATGAACAACGCTGCTGCGCCGCGTCAGCTCACTTTCCGCGCGGTCGTGCTGGCGATCGTGCTGGCCGTCGTGCTGTCGGCCGCCAATGCCTACCTGGGGCTGTTCGCCGGCCTGACCATCGCCACCGCGATCCCGGCGGCGGTGGTGTCGATGGGCGTGCTGCGCCTGCTCGGCGGCGGCACCATCCTGGAGAACAACATCGTGCAGACCGGCGCCTCGGCCGGTTCGTCGATCGCCGCGGGGGTGATCTTCACCATCCCGGCGCTGGTGATCATGGGCTACTGGCCGGACTTCAGGTACTGGTGGGTGCTCGGCATCGCCGGCATGGGCGGCCTGCTCGGGGTGCTGTTCTCGGTGCCGCTGCGGCGCTCGATGATCGTCGAGGACCCGCTGCCGTTCCCCGAAGGAAAGGCCGCCGCCGAGGTGCTCAAGGCCGGCGACAATCCGGGGCCGGGGCTGAAGATCCTGGCGCTGTCGGCGACCATCGGCGGGCTGGTCAAGCTCGCCGCGGCCAGCGGCCTGCGGGTGATTCCCGATACCTGGGCGCAGGCCACCTACCTGGGCAGCAGCAAGCTGGTCGGCTACGTCGGCACCAACCTGTCGCCGGCGCTGCTTGGCGTGGGCTACATCGTCGGGCTCAACGTCGGCATCGTGGTGCTGTCCGGTTCGATCCTGTCCTGGCACATCGCCATTCCGCTGTACCAGCAGTTCTTCATGGGCTCGGACCCGGCGCTGGCGCAGAGCCTGGCCAGTGCGCCGGCGGCCGCGGCCGCATTCGGCATCTGGGCTGCGAAGGTGCGCTACCTGGGCGTGGGCGCGATGCTGGTCGGTGGCGTGTGGACGCTGTTCTCGCTGCGCAAGTCGCTGCTGTCCGGGGTCAGGAGCGGCTTCGCCGCCGCGCGCAAGAGCACCGCCGGCACGGTGGTCGCCGAGACCGACCGCGACCTGCCGATGAAGTGGATGCTGGTGGCGCTGCTGCTGTGCACGCTGCCGCTGCTGGGCCTGTACCAGGCCATCGTCGGCCAGTGGCATGTCAGCATCCCGATGACCATCATCATGATCGTCGCCGGCTTCCTGTTCGTGTCGGTGTCCGGCTACCTGGCCGGCCTGATCGGCTCGTCGAACAATCCGGTCTCGGGCATCACCATCTCCACCATCCTGTTCGCCTCGGCGGTGCTGGTGCTGCTGCTGGGCAAGAGCGGGCTGGCACCGGTGGGCATCGGCGGTGCGCCGATCGGCGCGGTCGCGGCGATCATGATCGGCGCAGTGGTGTGCTGCGCTGCAGCGGTGGGCGGCGACAACCTGCAGGATCTGAAGACGGGTTACCTGGTCGGCGCCACGCCGTGGAAACAGCAGTTGATGCTGGCCATTGGCGCGTTCTCCTGCGCGCTCATCATGGCACCTGTGCTGAACCTGCTGGCAGAGGCCTATGGCATCGGCAGCAAGACCCTGCCGGCGCCGCAAGCGATGCTGATGGCTTCTGTCGCCAAGGGCTTGTTCGGCGGCGATCTGCCCTGGACGATGATTGCCATCGGCGGCGGCGTCGGCGCAGCGATCATCGCTTTTGACGAGTGGCTGAAAAAGTCGGGCAAGCGCTTCCGCGTGCCGGTGCTGGCCGCGGCGATCGGTATCTACCTGCCGCTGGAACTGATGGTGCCGATCTTCCTGGGAGGCCTGATCAGCCATCTGGTCGAGCGCTTCCACAAGATCCGTGCTGACGACGAAGACGGCCGCGACCGCGTGCACCGTCCCGGCGTGTTGTTCGCCGCCGGACTGATCACCGGCGAGGCATTGATGGGCATCGGCATCGCGCTTCCGATCGTGATTACCAATAACAAGGACGTGCTTGCGCTCCCTGAGGCCTACCATCTGAATCAGTGGTATGGCCTGGTGCTGCTCGCCTTCGTCGGCTGGCTGCTGTACCGCACCGGCAAGAAGGGCGAACCCACCGCGCCGCTGCCGCCGTCGGCGTAAGCGCCAACACACTCGGTAAGACACGAAGCCCGGCCTGCGCCGGGCTTCGTGTTTATGGTCGATCGCCCACAAGCGCAACACGCAGCCCGCTCCTGCGAATCCCCAATCCCGAATCCCAACTCCCGGCCCCTCCATGACTTCATGCCTTTGCACCGCGCCCACCCAGCCGCCTACCATCGACGTTTTGCCGTATTCCGGAGACGCCCGATGACCTTGCGCTACGCCTTGCTGCCCCTGTGCCTGCTGACCGCGCTGCCTGCGCTGGCGGCGACCCGCGGTTTCGATGTCCGCGACATGGTGGCGCTGGAGCGGGTGTCCTCGCCGTTGCTGACTCCGGATGGCGGCAGCGTGATCTTCGCCAAGCGGCAACTGGACAAGGCCAGCGACAAGGCCAGCACCGGGCTGTGGCTGCGCGACCTGCGCACCCGCGATGCGGCGCCGCCGAAGCGGCTGACCCCGGACGGCTGGAACGTCAATTCGCCGGAGCTGTCGGCCGACGGCAAGACCGTGTACTTCCTCAGCGCCAAGTCCGGCCGCCAGCAGTTGTACGCGCTGCCGCTGGCCGGCGGCGCGCCGCGCCAGCTCACCGACTTCGCGCTGGACGTGGACAGCTACCACGTCGCCCCGCAGGGCGACCGCGTCGCCTTCAGCGCCGGCGTGTTCCAGGACTGCGGCTCGGACCTGGGTTGCACGCAGAAGCGGCTGGATGCGAAGAAGAACGCCAAGGCCAGCGGCGTGGTGTTCGACCAGTTGTTCGTGCGCCACTGGGACACCTGGAACGACGGCCGCCGCAACAGCCTGTTCGTCGCGCCGCTGCCCGGCGACGCCAAGGCCAAGCCGGTGCTCGGCGCCTCGGCGATCAGCGTGACCCTGGCCGGCGACATTGCGTCCAAGCCGTTCGGCGGCAGCGAGGACTACACCTGGGCGCCGGACGGGCAATCGCTGGTCGCCAGCGTGCGTGTGGCCGGGCGCGAGGAGCCGTGGTCGACCAACTTCGACCTGTACCGGCTGGATGCGGCGGGCAAGGCGGCGCCGATCAACCTGACCGCGGCCAACCTCGCATGGGACGCCGGCCCGGTATTCTCCGCCGACGGCAAGACCCTGTACTACCGCGCGATGCAGCGTCCGGGTTTCGAGGCCGACCGCTTCGGGCTGATGGCGATGGATGTGGCCAGCGGCAAGACCCGCGAGATCGCGCCGCAGTGGGACCGCTCGGCCGGCGAGATCGTGCTTTCGCACGACGGCGCCACGCTGTACACCACCGCCGACGACCTCGGCCAGCATCCGCTGTTCGTGGTGGACGTGGCCAGCGGCAAGGTCGCGGCCGTCGTCGCCGACGGCCATGTCGGCGCGCCGGCGCTCGCCGGCAGCACCTTGGCCTACACCCGCAACAGCCTCAAGAGCGGCGACCAGGTGTTCGTCGCCGATGCCGATGGCCAGCATCCGCGTGCGATCACCGCCAGCGCCGGCGAACAGCTGCCGGACGTGGCCTTCGGCGACTACGCGCAGTTCCAGTTCAAGGGCTGGAACGACGAGACCGTGCACGGCTACGTGGTCAAGCCGTGGAACTACCAGGAAGGCAAGACCTATCCGGTGGCGTTCCTGATCCATGGCGGTCCGCAGGGCAGTTTCGGCAACGGCTGGAGCAACCGCTGGAATCCGCAGACCTATGCGGGGCAGGGCTACGCGGTGGTGATGGTCGATTTCCACGGCTCCACCGGCTACGGCCAGGCGTTCACCGATGCGATCAGCCAGCACTGGGGCGACCGCCCGCTGGAAGACCTGCAGAAGGGCTGGGCCGCGGCGCAGCAGCAGTACACATTCCTGGACGGCGACAAGGCCTGCGCGCTCGGCGCCAGCTACGGCGGCTACATGGTGTACTGGATGGCCGGCAACTGGAACCAGCCGTGGAAGTGCCTGGTCGACCACGATGGCGTGTTCGACAATCGCACGATGGGCTACGCCACCGAGGAACTGTGGTTCAGCGAGTGGGAGAACGGCGGCACGCCGTGGCAGAACCCGGCCGGCTACGAGAAGTTCAACCCGGTGCTGCACGTGGACAAGTGGAAGGTGCCGATGCTGGTGATCCACGGCCAGCAGGATTTCCGCATCCCGGTGGAGCAGGGCCTGGCCGCGTTCAGTGCGCTGCAGCGCAAGGGCATCGAATCCAAGTTCCTGTACTTCCCGGACGAGAACCACTGGGTGCTGAAGCCGCAGAACAGCATCCTGTGGCACGACACGGTGAATGGCTGGTTGAAGCAGCATATCGGGCAGTGATGCCGGGATTGGGGATTCGGGATTCGGGATTTGGACTCAGGACTCGGGACTGGTCTCACGGATGAGTGACCCATTCCATCCGCTGCGTCGATCGATGGCGCGGCGCTCGCGTTCGCGCCGTCCGGCTTTGCTCTTGCGAGTCCCGATTCCCCTGTCCCGAGTCCCGGCTTCCCAATGATCCACAACGACATCGTCATCTTCGGCCTGATCGCCGCCACGCTCGGCGCGGTGTTCTGGACCGCGGCGCGGCCGCGCGGATTCTGGAAGCGCTTCTACGGCGTGGTGCCCGCGTTGCTGCTGTGCTACCTGATTCCCGGCATCTACAACACCGTCGGCCTGATCGACGGGCAGCACAACCGCCTGTACGACCCGGTCGCGCGCGACGTGCTGCTGCCGGCGGCACTGGTGCTGCTGACCCTCACCATCGACCTGAAAGGCATCCTGCGCCTGGGTCCCAAGCTGGTGGCGATGTATCTGGGCGCCTCCTTCAGCATCATGCTCGGTGCGGTGGTCGCGTTCCAGCTGATGCAGTGGCTGCATCCGGCCACGGTGGCCGGCGATACCTGGGCGGGCATGGCCGCACTGGCCGGCAGCTGGATCGGCGGCGGCGCCAACATGCTGGCGATGCGCGAGGTGTTCAACGTCGATGCCACCACCTTCGGCCAGTTCGCGGTGGTCGATGTCGGCGTCGGTTACGTGTGGATGGCCTTGCTGATCTTCCTCGCCCCGCGCGCGGCGGCGATCGATGCGCGCAGCGGCGCCGACACCCGCGGCATCGACGATCTGAAACAGCGCATCGCGCAGTTCCAGGCGCAGCACGAGCGCGTCGCCAGCCTGACCGACCTGATGCTGATCGTCGGCCTCGCGTTCGGCGCGGTCGGCCTGGCGCACGCGATCGCGGCGCCGACCGCGGCGTGGTTCGCGGCCAACGTGGTCTGGGCCAAGCAGTTCAGCCTCGGCTCGCCGTTCGTGTGGGTGGTGGTGCTGTCCACCACGATCGGCCTGCTGCTGAGCTTCACCCGCGCGCGCACCCTGGAAGGCGCCGGCGCCTCGCGCATCGGCTCGCTGCTGCTGTATTTCCTGATCGCCTGCATCGGCATGCAGATGGACCTGCTGGCGCTGTTCGACCGGCCGTGGATCTTCCTGCTCGGGCTGATCTGGCTGTGCGTGCACATCCTGCTGTTGCTGGCGCTGGGCAAGCTGCTGCGGGTGCCGTTCTTCTATTTCGCGATCGGCTCGCAGAGCAACGTCGGCGGTCCGGCCTCGGCGCCGGTGGTGGCCGCGGCGTTCCATCCAGCGCTGGCGCCGGTCGGCGTGCTGCTGGGCACGATGGGCTATGCCACCGGCACCTATCTGGCGTATCTGGTCGGGATCGCCTTGCGCGCGATGGCGGGAGCGCCGTAGCGCACCGTCATGCCCCTGTAGGAGCGGCTTCAGCCGCGACGGGCGTTGCCGATACGTTCTGTCGCGGCTGAAGCCGCTCCTACAGGGGATTCGCCGCGGTCTATTGCTGAAGCGCGACCCGGCGCTGCTGCTCTTCCTGCTGCGGCGCGTTCGCCTGCAGGTTCTGCTGCTGCAACTGGCCGACATTGGCCTGTGCCGGTTCGCTCGCCGCCGCCGCGGTGTGCACCTGGCTGCGCAGATGCGCCGGGTCGTCGGCGCGGCCCTGCACCGCGAACAGGCGGTCGCCGTCGCGGCTGGGCATCAGCTGGTCGATCTGTTTCAGGCCATCGTGGCCGGCCTGCGCGGCGACGCTGGCGGCGGTGTTGAGAAACTGCGCATCGTCGCGCAGGCCGAGCCGCGCGCGCTGCCCGTCCAGCTGCACCACCGCATCGTTGAACAGGCGGCTACCGGTCGGCATCGCCCGTTCCTGGGTCTGCGTGTGGCTCTGCGATTCCAGTTCCTGCGCCTTGATCACCGAATCGATGCCGTGCAGGTCCAGGCGATGCTTGAGCATCATCCCCGGCACCAGACGCTGGCCGAACGACAGCGGATCCGGGTCGGGCAGCTGGATCTGCTGGCCGGCGGCGTCGGGCATCGCCCACTTCAGCGGGATGCTGTCTTCCTGCAGGTGGGTCAGCAGTTCGTTCTTGACGTGGTAGCCGCGGATCAGGCCGTCGGCGGCATAGGCCTTGGCCGCCGACGCATCCAGGCCTTCGCGCTCCAGGGTGCGGTCGTTGACCCCGGCGGCGTTGTAGGTGACCGCCGGCACGTCGTTGAGCATCGCCGCGGCCGCGGCCAGGCCGCCGCCGAGCGAATGCCCGGAGATCATCAGATCCTGGCCGAAGGCCTGCCTGGCCTGGCTGCCGAGCTGGATCGCCGAGGCGTATTGCGCGTCGGCAAAGCCCAGGCCCTGGCCGATGTTGTGCTTCCAGTCCTTGCCTTCGTCGGTGCCGCAGAACGCCAGCACCACGTTGCCCTGCGCGTTGCGGTAGAACGCCGCGTCGAAGCCGCTCTTGGCGTCGTGCAGCATGCTCGGGTCGATGCCGGCGCGCTGCACCGCGCCATCGTCCAGGCGGGTCCAGCCGTCGGGCAGCGTGGCGAAGCTTTCCGCGCCGCCGGCGCGGCGCTGGGCGGCGGTGCTGTAGAGGTCCTGCAGCAAGGTCGGAAGTTGCGTGTCCACCGGCTGCGGCTGCTGGCTGCGGACGGCCTCGGCAAAGGGGGCGGAGGCGGCGGTGTCGGGAAGATCGTTCGTGCTCATGCGCGGCTCCTTGCGTGTGCTGCGAACGCCCGCCTCAGCGGGCCGCTTCCAGGGGAATGGCGTGGGCGCTCAACCACTCGCGCACTGCCGTGCGGGTCTGCTGCGCAGTGCTGTTGAGCAGGCGCTCGGGCGTGGCGAAGAAATACGCCTGGAAGGTCTTCTGCTGCGCGTTGCGCAGGCCCGGATCGACCCCGGCCTGCAGCAGTTTCAGCACCCACGGATTGCCGGCGCTGCTCTGCGCGGCCAGGTGCAGCAGCGAGTTGCCGCTGGCATCGACCCGATGCGGATCGGCGCCGGCCTGCAGCAGCAATTGAATCTGTTCGTCGCGCTTGCTCTGCACCGCGCGGAACAGCGGCGTCCAGTTGCCGCGCGCGCTGACCGGATCGACCGGCGCACCGTGCTGCAGCAGGATCCTCAGGTAGTGCGGGTCCTTGGCCATCGCCGCCATGTGCACCACGGTTTCCTGGTCCATGCCCGGTTCGGCCGGGTTGGCGCCGGCGTCCAGCAGCGCGCCAAGCGCGCGCGGCTGTTCGTTCCAGATCGCGTATTCGAGCAGGGTGACGTTCTGATCGCCGTGCGCGGACAGGTCCACGCCCGGGGCCAGTGCGGCGATACGGGCGGCGTCGCCGCGCGCGACGGCGGCGGCGATGTCGGCGAGGTGGGGATCGCGGAACGCGACCGAGTGATCCTGCAGCGTGGCTGACATGGCAGATTGCTCCTTGGCGCCGGGCGGGGCGGCGCATGAGACCGAGATGGACATCGAGGTCGCAAGCGCGATCAGGACGGGGAACTGCTTGCGCATGGAGGGCTCCTTTTCCTGTTCGCGTTCCTGTTGCCGGTGACGACGATCCTTGCCACCGTGACCCATGCTAGCAGCTGTCCGACACCGGTTCGGTAAGGTTTTGTTACAGCGTTCGCGCGATCCGCGCACGGGCCAGGTGCGGTGGAGCGCCGATTCACTGGAAGCGAAGGTTTGCGCCGGGAGCGGGCGGCCGCCTGATTGCTGCGCAGCCCACGCGGCGCATGGCGTGCGCCGGCGCGCGTGGGCGCTGCCGCACGCAGGCGGCGTACATGCGCAGCTTGGCATAATGCGGGTTTCACCGAGGCCCCTGCGATGACCGCGACCACCCCCTTCGACCTGTTGATCAGCGACTGCGACGGCGTGCTCGTCGACAGCGAGGTGCTGGCCGACCGGGTCATGCTCGAGGCGCTGGGCGCGTACGTGCCGCGGGCCGCGTTGGAGGCCTTCCTGGCCGGCAGCTTCGGCCAGACCGCGCACGAGATCGTGGAGCGGGTACAGCGGCATTTCGCGGTGCGCTTGCCGCCTGGCCTGTTCGACCAGATCCGGCAGCGTTCCGAAGCGTTGATCGCCGCCGAGGTGCAGCCGATCGAGGGCGTCCGCGAGGCCTTGCTGGCGCTACCGCTACCGCTGGCGGTCGCCTCCAACAGCCAGCGCCACAGCGTGGTGGCCTCGGTGGCGCGCGCCGGACTCGCCGAGCGGGTGGGCGGCAATATCTTCAGCGCCGACATGGTGGCGCGGCCGAAGCCGGCGCCGGATGTGTACCTGCTGGCCGCGCACACGCTGGGCGCGGCGCCGTCGCGGTGCCTGGTGATCGAGGACAGCGCCACCGGCGCCAGCGCGGCGCTGGCCGCGGGCATGACCGTGATCGGCTTCACCGGCGCCGCGCACATCCCGTCGGGCCATGCCGAGACCCTGCGCCAACTCGGCGTGTCGGCGGTGATGGAGCAGATGCGGCAGCTGCCGGACACTTACGCTGCACTGGTGCGCGCGGCGGCGGCGTAGCGATCAGTCGCGACAAGCGTTACCGGTAACGCGCGTCGCGACTGAAGTCGCTCCCACAAAGGTTGTCGTCCGCGCCGAAACTGTGCGCGGCCGCGCTGCCACCAATCCCGAATCCCCACTCCCGGCCTTTCAACAACAGCGAAACCCGCTCTTGCCGCCATAGCGCGCTTCCTGGCGCTCGCGGAAGAAGGTCGTGTAGTCCATCGGCTGCCGGTCGGGATGCTTTTCCAGCACGTGGCGCACGTAGTTGTCGTAGTCGGGGATGCCGCAGCACAGCCGCGCGGTCTGCACCAGGCGCCGCCACAGCCGGCGGTGCGCCTGGTACTGGCCGACCGGAACCAGGTCGTTGCTCATCACAGGTCCGCCATCTGCTGCGGCTGCAGCGCCACGTACGCGGTTTCCTTGTCGCTGCGCTGCGGGTTGCGGCGCGCGGCGAGGATGGTCTTGACCGCGTAGATCAGGATCGAGAGCACCACGAACAGGAACAACGCGGTCAGCCCGGTGTTGACGTAGGCGTTGGTGACGATCTGCTGCATCTGCGCCACCGTCTTGGCCGGCGCGGTGATGCTGCCGCTGGCGATCGCGTCCTGGAACTTGTGCGCCTGCGCCAGGAAGCCCTGCGCCGGATTCGGATCGAAGATCTTGATCAGCCCGGCGTAGGTGGTGCAGATCAGCAGCCAGGTCGCCGGCACGATGGTGACCCAGGCGTAGCGGTCGCGCTTCATCTTGAACAGCGCCACCGTGCCCAGCATCAGCGCGATGCCGGCGAGCATCTGGTTGGAGATGCCGAACAGCGGCCACAGCGTGCGGATGCCGCCGTACGGATCCTTGACCCCGGTGTACAGCAGGTAGCCCCACAGCGCCACGCAGCCGCCGGTGGCGACGATGTTGGCGCCCCACGACTCGGTCCTCTTCAGCGCCGGCACGAAGTTGCCGAGCAGGTCCTGCAGCATGAAGCGCCCGGCGCGGGTGCCGGCGTCGACCGCGGTGAGGATGAACAGCGCCTCGAACAGGATCGCGAAGTGGTACCAGAACGCCATCATGTTCTCGCCCGGCAGCAGCTGGTGCAGGACCTGCGCGATGCCCACCGCCAGGGTCGGCGCGCCCCCGGCGCGGGCCAGGATGGTGGTCTCGCCGATGTCGCGGGCGGTGGCCTCGAGCAGCTCGGGGGTGATCGCGAACCCCCATTCGCTGACCTTGGCCGCAACCGCGACGACGTCGCTGCCGACCATCGACGCCGGTGCGTTCATCGCGAAATACACGCCCGGCTCGATGATCGAGGCGGCGACCAGCGCCATCACCGCGACGAAGGATTCCATCAGCATGCCGCCGTAGCCGATGTAGCGCATGTGGCCTTCGTTGGCCAGCAGCTTGGGCGTGGTGCCGGAGGCGATCAGCGCATGGAAGCCGGACACCGCGCCGCAGGCGATGGTGATGAACAGGAACGGGAAGATGCCGCCGGTCCATACCGGGCCCATGCCGTTGTGCGCGTATTGGGTCAGCGCCGGCATCTTCAGGTCCGGCATGACCACCAGGATGCCGATCGCCAGGGCGATGATGGTGCCGATCTTGAGGAAGGTGGACAGGTAGTCGCGCGGCGCCAGCAGCAGCCACACCGGCAGCACCGAGGCGACGAAGCCGTAGCCGATCAGCATCCAGGTGATCTGCACGTCGGTGAAGGTGAAGGCCGGGCCCCAGGTCGGATCGGCGGCGACCTTGCCGCCGAACCAGATCGCGGCCAGCAGCAGGATCAGGCCGACGATCGAGATCTCGCCGATCTTGCCGGGGCGGATGTAGCGCATGTACACGCCCATCAGCAGCGCGATCGGCATCGTCGCGATCACCGTGAACATGCCCCACGGACTCTCCGCCAGCGCCTTGACCACCACCATCGCCAGCACCGCCAGGATGATGATCATGATCAGGAACGCGCCGAACAGGGCGATGGTGCCGGGCACCTGGCCCATCTCCTCGCGCACCAGGTCGCCGAGCGAGCGGCCGTTGCGGCGGCTGGACAGGAACAGCACCACGAAGTCCTGCACCGCGCCGGCGAACACCACGCCGACCACCAGCCACAGTAGCCCGGGCAGGTAGCCCATCTGCGCGGCGAGCACCGGCCCGACCAGCGGCCCGGCGCCGGCGATGGCGGCGAAGTGGTGGCCGAACAGCACGTGCTTGTTGGTCGGCACGTAGTCCAGGCCGTCGTTGTTGAGCACCGCCGGGGTGGCCCGGGTGGGGTCCAGCTGCATCACCTTGGTGGCGATGAACAGGCTGTAGAAGCGATAGGCGATCAGGTAGATCGAGACCGCGGCGACCACGATCCACAGCGCGTTGATGTGTTCGCCGCGGCGCAGGGCGATGGTGCCCAGGCAGAACGCCGCCAGCACCGCGAGCGCGGCCCAGGCCAGTTTGGAAAACCCTTTCATGCAGATCGCTCCCCCACGAGATTCCTGCAAGGGTCGCCCCGATGGCCTTGGGGGTCAATGCCGGGACAGGTCTCGGTCCTAGTACTTTGGTCGTAGGCCGCGGCGTATTCGACGATCACGCGGGTCGCGGGGACGCATGCCTGGCCGTGGCGATGGGGTAGGCGGCGCGTCGAGACGGACTTTGCCTGATCGTTAGGTATCGCGCGGGGCGTCGGATGCGAGAGCGCGGCGGCGGGATCGTCGGGCCTGGTTGCAGTCGGGACTGAAGTCTCTCCCACAAGAGCGAGTATCGCCGGCAGGTGCACGTGTACCGGCATCGACACCTGCATCGCGCCACGCCGTGCCACGCCACGCCAGCGCACCCGGCGCACGGCCGGTCGGCGGCGCCGCGATGGAACGATGGGTTGCGCTGATCGCGATTGGCCGCCGGCAGCGGCACGCCCATATTCGGTGCTTCACCAGGAGATCGCCTGCCATGACCGACACTCTTACCGCCACCCCCGCGCGCATCGCGCGCACGATCCGTGGCCGCGCCACCGCCGACGGCGATGGGGTCAGGCTGACCCGCGTCATCGGCGGCGCCGAACTGCCCGAGCTGGATCCGTTCCTGCTGCTCGATGAATTCGGCACCGACCGCGCCGAGGACTACATCGGCGGTTTCCCCAGCCATCCGCACCGCGGCTTCGAAACCGTCACCTACATGCTCGACGGGCGCATGCGGCACAAGGACAACCACGGCAACGAAGGCCTGCTGACCCCCGGCAGCGTGCAATGGATGACTGCCGGCCGCGGCCTGGTGCATTCGGAGATGCCGGAGCAGGAGTCCGGGCGCATGCGCGGCTTCCAGCTGTGGGTGAACCTGCCGGCGCGCGACAAGATGACCGCGCCGCGCTACCAGGAGTTCGCGCCCGAGCGCATTCCGCTGGCGCAGCCGGCGCCGGGGGTGACGGTCAAGGTGATCGCCGGCCAGGTCGGCGATGTGCACGGGCCGATCGCGCAGCCGGCCACCGATCCGCTGTACCTGGACATCGTGCTCGATGCCGACGCGCGCTGGGACTACCTGCTGCCGGACGGGCACAACGTGTTCGCCTACGCCTACGAGGGCGCCGCGACGCTGGGCGAGGGCGAGGCCGCGCGCGCTGCCGGCGCAGACCCTGGCCGTGCTCGGCGGCGGCGATCTGCTGCAACTGCGGGCCGGCAACGCCGGCGCGCGGCTGATCCTGGTCGCCGGCCGGCCGTTGCGCGAGCCGGTGGCGCGGCACGGGCCGTTCGTGATGAACACCCGCGAGGAACTGATGCAGGCCTTCGTCGATTTCCAGGAAGGGCGGTTCTAGCGTTTTTCTGAGCTGCGGGTCTTCCCGGTAAAGCCCGTCGCGACTGAAGTCGCTCCCACAAGGGTTCATGCGCCGAAAGCCAGCCAGCCTCAGCGATCCAGCGCCACGCTGGTCGGGCGCATGTCCAGGCCCTGCACCAGCGACTGCAGCGATTGCAGTTCCTGCACGTCGCCGGCATCGATCCAGACCTGCGCGTAGCGGTTCTTGCTCAGCTCGACCACGGTGACCCGGCGCGAGGCCAGGCCCGGCGCATCGACCCCACCCAGATCGGGCCGGTACCAGTGCACGCTCTCGCCGGCGATGCTGCCTTTCTCTTCGCGTAGATTGCGCGCCAGCGGGATGTTCGGGTCGCGCGAGGTCAGCATCATGCCCAGCACCTGGCGGCCGTCGGCGGCCGTCGCGCGGCACACGATGAAGCCCTTGTCGCTGCGCTGGTTCCACTGCAGGTTGGCCTGCGGCGGCAGCGACGGGCAGTTCTGCGCCTGCTGCGCCATGGCCATGGCCGCCGCCAGCATGGCGGGCAGGAGCGACAGGCCGGTGAGCCGGTGTGCAACCCTCATTCGCGATGTCCCCATGCGCCGCCGCAACGCGGCGGCATCGATCTTCAGCGCACGCCGACGCAGGCCGGCACGGCACGTCACCCTCATTCCATTGCGGGATCCGCGTGCAGTGCATGCCCCTGCGCAATGCGTGTCCCGGTGTGCGGCTGCGTTGCCCGGCCGCTGTCGGAACCATAGCCCAGCGGGCGGCACTTGACAATTGGAATGCGGATCGAGGTGCGGCCGATCCGGCGCCCGTGCAGCAGGGGTTTGCCTGGATGCGATGCGGGCAGCGGCCCCGCGCGCCCAGCGGCATCGCGCCGGCGGGGCCTATTTGCCCGGCTCGGGCAGCGGGATGAATTCCTGGTCGTCGCCGGGGATCAGCCCGAAGCGGCCTTCGCGCCAGTCCTGCTTGGCCTGCTCGATGCGCTCGGTGGAGCTGGACACGAAGTTCCACCACAGGTGGCGCGGCCCGTCCAGCGGCTCGCCGCCCATCAGCATCGCCTTCAGCGGGGTCTTGGCGCGCAGCCGGCCGCGTGCGCCGGGTTCGGGCAGTACCAGGTAGCGTGCGGGGATGTCCACGCCGTCCAGCTGCGCCTCGCCTTCCAGCACATACAGCGAGCGCTGCACGTGGCCGCTGTCCAGGTCGATCTGCGCATCCGCGTCCAGGTCCAGCGCCACGTTCAGCGTGTCGGCGAACACCTTGACCGGCGATTCCTCGCCGTAGGCGCGGCCGGCGATCACCCGCAGCCACACGCCGTCGCGGCGCTGCTGCGGCAGGCTGGCGGCGGCGTGGTGGTAGAACGCCGGGGCGGTTTCCTCGGCCGATTTCGGCAGCGCCACCCAGGTCTGCATGCCGTGCAGCGGGTGCGGCTGCGCGCGCAGCGGCGTGGGCGTGCGCTCGGAATGGGCGATGCCGCGGCCGGCGGTCATCCAGTTGACGTCGCCGGCGCGGATCACCTGGTCCGAGCCGAGCGTATCGCGGTGGCCGATCTCGCCGGACCACAGGAAGGTCACCGTGGCCAGGCCGATATGCGGATGCGGGCGCACGTCCACGCCGCGGCCGGGTGCGAAGATCGCCGGGCCCATGTGGTCGACGAACACGAACGGGCCGACGCTGCGCGCCTGCAGGCTGGGCACCGCGCGGCGCACTTCGAAGCCGCCGATGTCGTGGACGCGGGGAGCGATCAGGGTGGGCATGCGCGGCCTCGCGGAGCGGGGAACAGGTGCACGAGCTTCGCATGCGCGGCCGTCGCGGTGGGAGCGCGGCGGCAAGACGGATTGTCCCGGACCGTGGCGTTTTCTTCTGTGAGACGGCGTGCTGCTGCGTGGTCCCGCAGCGCGCTGCGGGTCGCCACGGCGTCGGTGGTGGCATGCGATGCGCAAACGGCATGCGTGGCCGGCATGCAGGAGCGAAATCGCATAGTGCCGAAGAGCGCTCCTTTCTTGTCTGCAGTTTTGTAACTTTTGAATTCAATGATCGTCGGCGTATGGCAATAATCGAGCGCTGCGGCAAGGCCGGCACCGGCCTTGCCGCAGCATCGCAGCGCGTTCGCTGCATCCATCCCCTTGAAATGGAAAACATCCAGATGAACCACTCGTCGAAGCATGGCAACACCGTCAAGGCCATACTGTGGATCGTGCTGCCGCTGGCGTCGTTTGCTGCCGCGTTGGCACATGCGGAAAAAAATCCTGTTGACCATAGGGAATTGTTCCTCGTTGTCGACAATACCCTGTGGAATGCAGAAGCGCTGATGCTGGAGCATGAAGGGTCCAGGGATTGCTATGCCGCCAAATATGGAGTACCAACTTATTTCATATTACCGCCGCCGCCGCTGCCGCTTAACAATACGGATTATCTGGCGATCGGCATGTCGTCCAGAGATTGCGCCGAAGGAACCGGCATACCTGGCGTCAGCCTCCAGTTCACGATGAAGGCCAACGAGCCCGATAATGTAGCGGATATCACGATCGCCGCTGACGGCATCCAGGTCGCATACGCACACTTCATAGGCAACTAGAGTAAAAGCCGTGATCGACCGATGATACCGGCGGCCTGCACCGCCACCTCGCCGCGGCGCGAGGCCAGCCGGTCGGCCAGGCGGGTCGGCTCCGGCAGCCGGTAGCCGCGCAGGTAGCGCAGGGTCCAGTGCAGCGCGCTGTCCACCGCGACGCGGTGGCCGGGCGAGACGATCAACGGATTGCAGCGCGGCTTGCTGCGCAGCGCCCAGCCGACGGTCTCGCCGCGGTGCACGATCGGGCTGCGTTCGCCGGCCTGCGGCCCGGGTTCGTCATAGCGCCCGGCCAGCAACTTCTTGGCCACGCCGATGCTGGGCAGGCCGCTGACCACGCCGAAGTGCGCGGCGATGCCGAGCCGGCGCGGATGGGCGATGCCCTGGCCGTCGACGAACACCAGGTCCGGGCGCTGCCGCAGCAAGCCCAGCGCGGCCAGCAGCGCCGGCAGTTCGCGAAAGCTCAGCAGGCCCGGCACGTAGGGCATCGAGGTCGGCACGCGGGCGATCTCGGCCTGCTGCGGCTGCAAGGTTTCGGCGTCGATCAGCACCGCCGCGGCGCGGGTGATGCGGCCTTCGTCCTCGAAACCGACATCGAACCCGGCCAGCCAGCGCGGCGGGTCCGCCACTTCGTCCTGCAGCCGTACCTGCCTGGCCAGCGTGGCCTGCAGCGCCCGCGCCTGCATGAGGCTGCCGTCCCAGTCGCCGAAGACCTTGTGCGAAGGAGTGTCCATGTGGCGATGATCGCGCGGTGGTCGTGGCTGTGGCGTGGAGGAGCTGGGAATGGGGAAACGGGAATGGGGAATCGTTGAAGCAGGTTCCTGATCGATGCCTGGCGACGAGAGGTCGCGGTCTCGACAAGAGGGTGACGGTCGTCAGCGCCGATCCGCTTGCGTTCCGGCGTAGCGCCAGCCCGGCCCGCCTTTTAGGAGCGGCTTCAGCCGCGACAGATCGCCAGACGGCAAGGCGCGCTGGAACGCCAGGCCGTTTCCCATTCCCCATTCCCATTTCCCCATTCCCAGCCGTCACATCCCGCTACAATCCAGGGCCGCACGACCCACGCATTCCCCCCAACGGAGACCGTCGCAGTGACCCGCAAACTCGTACTGTTGCGCCATGGCCAGAGCCAGTGGAACCTGGATAACCGCTTCACCGGCTGGGTGGACGTGGATCTCACCGAGCAGGGCCGCCAGGAAGCCGCCGCCGCCGGCCGCCTGCTGCGCGAGGAGGGGCTGCAGTTCGACGTGGCGCATACCTCGGTGCTCAAGCGCGCCATCCACACCCTGCAGGGCGCATTGAAGGAACTGGACCAGGACTGGCTGCCGGTGCACAAGAGCTGGCGCCTCAACGAGCGCCACTACGGCGGCCTGCAGGGCCTGGACAAGGCCGAGACCGCGGCCAGGCACGGCGAGGAGCAGGTCAAGATCTGGCGCCGTTCCTACGACATTCCGCCGCCGCCGATGGACGCCGCCGATCCGGGCCATCCGCTGCACGATCGCCGCTACGCCACCCTCGACCGCAACGCGCTGCCGGCCACCGAGTCGCTGGCGACCACGCTCGAGCGCGTGCTGCCGTACTGGCACGATGCGATCGCGCCGCAGCTGAAGGCCGGGCAGACCGTGCTGGTCACCGCGCACGGCAACTCGCTGCGCGCGCTGTACAAGTATTTGAACGGCGTCTCGCGCGAGGAAATCCTGGAGCTCAACATCCCCACCGGCATCCCGCTGTTGTTCGAACTGGACGACGAATTGAAGGTGCAGTCCTACCGCTATCTCGGCGATCCGGAAGCGGCGAAGAAGGCGGCCGAGGCCGTGGCCAACCAGGGCAAGGCCAGGTAGCACGCCAGCAGATCCTGCCGGAGCCGTGAGCGCGCAAGGCGCCGTCAACCGTCGCCGCCCGCGTCCACCCACACCCGCATCTCGCCTTCGCCGCGGTTGGCCGCGGCGAAGCAGCGCACGAAGGCCAGGGTCTGCGCCTGCCGCGACGGCGGCGGCGCGTCGTCGCGGTACAGCGGCAAGGCGTCGGCCT
The DNA here is from genome assembly GCF_009769165.1 of Xanthomonas hyacinthi. NCBI lineage: Bacteria > Pseudomonadati > Pseudomonadota > Gammaproteobacteria > Lysobacterales > Lysobacteraceae > Xanthomonas > Xanthomonas hyacinthi. Next base: position 4,847,418 of record NZ_CP043476.1, on the reverse strand, counting down.
GTGCCTCGTCGCGGCCGTGCAGGCGTTCGCCTTCGGCCTGCAGCAGCGCGGCCGCCGCAGACCTGGGAGCGCGAGCCGGAAGCGGGGATCTGGCGGCGTGCCGCGGCGCCAGATCGGCTGGTAGCCGGTGGAGTCGCAGGTGTAGCGGTGCAAGCTGCGCCAAGCTGCGCATTGTGCGACTTCAGTCGCGACGGGCCTTACCGATAAAGCCCGTCGCGACTGAAGTCGCACAAGTAACGGCAGCCTAACCCGAAACCGCGCTAGCCGAGCTACTGCACGATTTCGCGCGCCATCGATCCCAGCGGCAGGATCTTCTCCGCGCCGCCGCGCTTGATCGCTTCCTTGGGCATGCCGAACACCACGCTGCTCTGTTCGTCCTGGGCCACGGTGCGCGCGCCGGCCTGGCGCATCTCCAGCAGGCCGACCGCGCCGTCGTCGCCCATGCCGGTCATGATGATGCCCAGCGCATTGGCGCCGGCGGCGCGCGCGGCGGAGCGGAACAGCACGTCCACCGACGGCCGGTGCCGGTTCACCGGCGGCCCGTCCACCACCTCGACGAAATACTGCGCGCCGCTGCGGCGCAGCAGCATGTGCTTGCCGCCGGGCGCGATCAGCGCGCGGCCCGGGACCACGCGGTCGTTGTTGGCCGCTTCCTTCACCGAAATGTGGCACAGCGTGTCCAGCCGCGCGGCGAACGCGGCGGTGAACTTCTCCGGCATGTGCTGGACGATGACGATGCCGGGGCTGACCCGCGGCAGTGCGGTCAGCACTTCCTCCAGCGCCTGGGTGCCGCCGGTGGAGGTGCCGATCGCGATCACCCGTTCGGTGGTCTGCGCCAGCGGGCGTCCGCCCTGCGCCGGCAGGATCACGTCGGCGCTGTGCTTGACCTCCGCTTCCACCGGCGGCGCGGCGTTGCGTGCGGCCAGGCGCTTGACGTTGGCGCGCGCGGCGCTGCGCACCGTGGCCACCAGTTCCTCGGCCGAGTCGGTGAGGAACTGCTTCAGGCCGAGCTTGGGCTTGGTCACCACCGCCACCGCGCCGGCGGCCAGCGCGTCCATGGTCACCCGCGCGCCCTTCTCGGTGAGCGTGGAGCAGATCACCACCGGGGTGGGGCGCTCGCTCATGATCTTGCGCAGGAAGGTGATGCCGTCCATCTTCGGCATTTCCACGTCCAGCACGATCACGTCCGGCCATTGCTGGCGCATCTTGTCCATCGCCAGCAGCGGATCGGCGGCCGCGGCGATCACCTCGATGCCGGGCGCTTCGTTGAGCACCGCCACCAGCACCTGGCGCACCACCGCCGAATCGTCGACCACCATGGCCTTGATCGTCGTCGTCATCGGTCGTTCCTTTGAGTAGCGGCAGCGGTGCTCATGGCTTGCGGTACACCGCCGGCGCCACCTGCACGACCTCGTTGTTGACCTCGTTCAGGCTTTCCGAATGGCCGATGCAGAAGATGCCGCCGCGCTTGAGCGTGGACAGCACCCGCGCGACCACTTCGCGCTTGGTCTGGCCGTTGAAGTAGATCATCACGTTGCGCAGGAAGATCACGTCGAACTGGCCGAGGTTGGGCAGCGCGGTATTGAGGTTGGCATGCAGGAAGCGCACGTTGTCGCGCAGCTTGCGGTCGATCAGCAGGCTGCCTTCGTACTCGCCGCGGCCCTTCAGGCAGTAGCGCTTGAGCAGCGCCGGCGGCATGTGTTCGATGCGCTGCAGCGGATAGTGGCCGCTGCGCGCCTTGGCCAGCACGCGGGTGCTGATGTCGGTGCCGACCACTTCGTAGGGGCGGCCCTGCAGCGCGTCGTCCAGCACCATCGCCATGCTGTAGGCCTCCTCGCCGGTGGAACTGGCCGCGCTCCAGATGCGGAACGGCGCATTGCCCTTGTGCTCGCCGGCCAGCTTGCGCAGCAGGTCGAAGTGCTTGGGTTCGCGGAAGAAATAGGTTTCGTTGGTGGTCAGCAGGTCGATCGCGGTCTGCACCTCGGCGCCGCCTTCGCGGCTTTCCAGCAGCTTCAGGTACTGGGTGTAGGTCTGCAGCGAATGCGCCTTCAGGCGCTTGCCCAGGCGCCCGCACAGCATCGCCTTCTTGGCCGGGGAAATGGTGATGCCGGCGGCGTCGAAGATGAAGCGCTGGAACTTGCCGAATTCCTGCTCGGTGATGGTGTCGGTGCTGGTCATGGTGGTCCGGGAGTCAGTGATGCGGCGCTTGCGCCGCGGTGGGGCCGTGTTCGTGCAGCCGGGCCTGGTGCTCGAGCAGCCAGGTGGTCAGCGCGCCGCCGCCCATCGGCCGCGCCAGCAGATAGCCCTGGCCCAGGTCGCAGCCCAGTTCCTGCAGCAGTTGCCAGTCCTCCACCGTTTCGATGCCTTCGGCAACGGTGCTCAGGCCCAGCCGCTGGGCCATGCCCAGCGCCGATTCCAGCACGGTGCGCAGGTTGCGGCTGCGGTGCGCGTCGTGCACGAAGATGCGGTCGATCTTCAGTTCGGTGAAGGGGATGCGGGTCAGCTGTTGCAGCGAGGAAAAGCCGGTGCCGTAGTCGTCCAGCGACAGGCCGAAGCCCTGCAGCCGCAGCCGCGCCAGCATGCCCAGCGCGCTGGCCTGGACCAGCGAGCTTTCGGTGATCTCCAGGATCACGTCGGCCGGCACCAGCCCGTGGCGGCGCAGTTGGCTGTGCAGTTCGTCGAGCAGTCCCGGGTCCTGCAACAGGCACGGCGACAGGTTGATCGCCAGGGTCAGGCGGAAGCCGGACTGCTTCCAGGTCGCCAGCCGCGCCATCGCCTGGTCGGCGACGCTGGCGGTCAGCGCGTGGATCAAGCCTTCGCGTTCGGCCAGGGCGATGAAGCGGTCCGGTGCGATCTGCCCGTTCTGCGGATGCCGCCAGCGCGCCAGCGCTTCCACGCCGCTGACCTGGCCGCTGCGCATGTCCACCTTGGGCTGGTACGCCACTTCGATGTCGCCGCGGCGCAGCGCCTCGTGCAGCATCGCCGCGTCGGTCGCATCGCCCAGGCTGGCGTCGTTGCGCGCGGCCGGCGCGAGTTGCGGCGGGTGCGCCTGCAAGGCCGCGTCGAGTTCGGCCGCGCGCAGCGGTTTCTCCAGGCCGGCCAGCACCTGCAGGCCGCTGGCGCGGCCGACCTGCAGCACCGAGTCGATCAGCGCCGCGCCGCGCTGCGAGGCGACCACGATCGGCACCCGCAGGTTGCAGCGGGCCAGGGCGTCGAGCAACTGCACGCCGTCCATGCCGGGCATTTCCAGGTCCACGATCAGCAGCCCCGGCGGCGGCCCCTGGGCGATCCGCGCCAGCGCGGCATGGCCGTCGGCCACGCCTTCGACCGCCACCGCGCCCAGCCGCAGGCACAACGCCAGCGCGTGTTCGCGCTGGACCTGGCTGTCGTCGACGACCAGGACCGTGTCGAACTGGCGGAGCGTGGCGATTTCGTGGACGAGCGGCATGCGGATTCCGTCGGTGGACAAGGGCGGGCGCGGCGCGATGCGCCACGCCGTGCGGGGAACTCAGGCGGCCATGCCTTTCTCGACCCCCGACGCGATGCCGGCCATGGCGACGAACTCCTGGGTGGACAGCGCTGCATCGGCATCGAGCAGGATCACGAAGCGCTCGCCGACCTTGCCCATGCCGTGGATGAAGTCGCGGCGGATGCCGGCGCCGAAGGCCGGGGCCGGGGCGATGTCGGCGGCGGCGATCTCCAGCACTTCGCTGACCGCGTCCACCAGCAGCCCCAGCACCTGGCGCTCGCTGCCGTTGGCGACTTCGACGATGACGATGCAGGTGCGCTTGGTGATGTCGCTGGCGGCGCGGCCGAAGCGCTGCTGCAGGTCCACCACCGGTACCACCGCGCCGCGCAGATTGATCACCCCGCGCAGCGCCGGCGGCATCATCGGCACGTCGGTCGGCGTGCGGTACTCGATGATTTCCTTGATGCCGAGGATGCCGACGCCGAACATCTCCTTGCCGAGCAGGAAGGTCAGGAACTGGTCGGGGGCGAGATCGGCGGCGCCGAACGGTGCGGTCGATGGGTGAGCGGTCATGGCCTGTCCTCAGAAGCTGTCGAAGTGGAGTTCGTCCGGCGCCGCCACCAGCGCCAGTCCGGCCTCGCCGTAGCTGCGTGCCCGCGCGGGCGCCGCCTTCCTGCCGGCGCGCGGCACCGCGACCGGGCGCCGCGCCGTCGCCGCCTGGTTGGTGCGGAAGAAGCTCATCAGCTGCTGCAGCTGCTCGGCCTGGCCGCTCATTTCCTCGGCGGTGGCGGCCAGTTCCTCGGAGTTGGACGCGGCCTGCTGGGTGGTCTGGTTGAGCTGGCCGACCGCGGCATTGATCTGGCCGACGCCGGAGGTCTGTTCCTCGGAGGCGGCGGTGATCTCCTGCACCAGGTCGGAGGTGCGTTTGATCGAGGGCACCATCTGGTCGAGCAGCTTGCCGGCGTTCTCGGCCAGTTCCACGCTGGAGCTGGCGACGTCGCCGATCTCCTGCGCGGCGATCTGGCTGCGCTCGGCCAGCTTGCGCACTTCCGCGGCGACCACCGCGAAGCCCTTGCCGTGTTCGCCGGCGCGCGCGGCCTCGATCGCCGCGTTCAGCGCGAGCAGATTGGTCTGGTAGGCGATGTCGTCGATGATGCCGATCTTGTGCGCGATCTGCTTCATCGCCGCGACCGTGGAGCGCACCGCTGCGCCGCCCTCGATCGCTTCGCGCGCGGCCTTGCCGGCCATGCCGTCGGTGATCTTGGCGTTCTCGGTGTTCTGCGCGATGGAGGCGGTCATCTGCTCCAGCGAGGCGCTGGTTTCCTCCACGCCCGCGGCTTGTTCGCTGGCCGCCTGGCTCAGCGACTGCGCGGTGGCGCTGACTTCTTCCGAGGCGCTGGCCAGCGCCTCGGCATTGACGTTGACCTCGCCCACCACCTGCGCCAGGCGCGCGACGGTGGCGTTGATGCTGTCGCACAGTTCCTTCAGCTGGCCCTGGCAGGCGACGCCGGCGGTGCGGGTCAGGTCGCCGTCCTCGATCGCCTTGAGCACCTGGCGCGCTTCGTCGAGCGGACCGATCACCGCGTCCAGGGTCTGGTTGATGCCGTCGACGATGCGGCGGAAATCGCCGTGGTGCAGGCCGGCGTCGGCGCGCACGTCCAGGCGCCCGGCGCCGGCGGCGGTGGCCAGCAGGTTGGTGTCGCGGATCAGCGCGCGCAGATTGGCGCGCACCTGCTCGATGGTGTCGTTGATGAACGCCTTCTTGCCCGGGAAGCTGTCCAGCGGCGCATCGAAGTTGCCGCGGCCGAATTCGGCGATGCAGGCCATGGCCTTCTTCTTGACCGCGATATGGCCGCTGACCATGCGGTTGATGCCCTCGGCCATGCTGCGGAAATCGCCTTCGAAGCGCTGGCTGTCGATGGTCACGTCGATGTCGCCGGCGTCGTGTTCGGCGGACATGTGGTTCATCTGCGCGATCAGCCCGAGCAGGTTGCGACGCACCTGTTCGATGGTGTCGTTGATGAACGCCTTCTTGCCGGGGAAGCTGTCCAGCGGCGCCTGGAAGTTGCCGCGGCCGAACTCGGCGATGCAGGCCATGGCCTTCTTCTTGACCGCGATATGGCCGCTGACCATGCGGTTGATGCCCTCGGCCATGCTGCGGAAATCGCCTTCGAGGCGCTGGCCGTCGATGACCGCATCGATATCGCCGGCATCGTGCTCGCGCGACATGCGCTGGATCTCGTCGCCGACCTGGCGCACGCCGGTCTGCACCTGGCGCAGCGCCAGCAGGACCTCGCAGGCCTGGTCGTTGCGTAGCGTGGGCAGCACCACCTCGAAATTGCCGTGGGCGAAGCGGGTCAGGGTGGTGGTGGCGATCCGCAGCGAGCGGGCGGTGGCGAAGGCCGCGTAGCCGAGCACCGCGGTACCGACCGCCGCCGCGGCGATCGCCAGCGCCAGCACCTGGCCCGACGGCAGCGCCAGCGCGAAGCCGGTTGCGCTGGCCGCCAGTGGCAGCAGCACGGCGACGGCGGAGCCGATCCATAGCTTGGAAGAGAGCGAGAGAGAGTTGGACATGCCGGCGTACCTGTGCGTGGTTGAGTGGCGGGCACCCGGCGTCTGGCGACCGGTGCCGGGTGGAGTGGCGTTGGCTCAGACCGTGTCGAACATGGCCCGGACGATCCGTGCCGCCGCTGCCGGCGTGGTCGACGATGTGCGCTGGGACATGGCGGCGGTTGGTTCCTGGTTGGCGTCTGGGAGCGATGCGGTCGCCGAGCGGGGTCAGGCCGCCAGCGAATCGGTCGTGGGTTCGACTTGCGACAACAGCGAGGGCACGTCCAGGATCAGGGCGACGCCGCCGCTGCCGAGGATGCTCGAGCCGCTGATGCCCTTGACCCCGGCGAACACCTTGGCCAACGGCTTGATCACGGTCTGCCATTCGCCCAGCAGCGTGTCCACGACCAGGCCGAAGCGCTGCGCGCCCTGGCGGATCACCACGATGCTCTCGCGCGCCGGCGGCGCGCCGGCGATGCCGAACAGCGCGCGCAGGCGCACGTACGGCAGCACCCCGCCGCGCAGGTCGATGTAGTCGCTCTGGTAGTTCGGGGCGAATTCCACGCATTCCTCGACCACGTCCAGCGGCACCACGAACACCGACTTGCCGACCCCGACCTGGAAGCCGTTGATGATCGCCAGGGTCAGCGGCAGCCGCACCGAGATGGTGGTGCCGACGTCCTGCTGGCTGCCGATGTCCACGCTGCCGCGCAGCGCGGTGATGTTGCGCTTGACCACGTCCATGCCGACGCCGCGCCCGGACAGGTTGGTGACCGTCTCGGCGGTGGAGAAGCCCGGCTCGAAGATCAGCGCGAACACCTCGCGATCGGACAGGCTGCGGCCGGGCTCGATCAGCCCGCGTTCCAGCGCCTTGGCCAGGATCCGCTCGCGGTTCAGGCCGCCACCGTCGTCGCTGATCTGGATGACCACGCTGCCCGAATCGTGGAACGCATTCAGCCGCACCGTGCCGCGCACCGGCTTGCCGCGCGCCTGGCGCAGCTCGGCCGGTTCGATGCCGTGGTCCATCGCGTTGCGCACCAGGTGGGTCAGCGGATCGGCGATCTTCTCCACCACCGACTTGTCCAGCTCGGTGTCCTCGCCGTTGACCACCAGCACGATGTCCTTGCCCAGTTCGCGCGCCACGTCGTGGACCACGCGGTGGAAGCGGCTGAAGGTGCCGCCGATCTTGACCATGCGCAGCTGCAGCGCGCTTTCGCGCACGTCCTCGACCAGTCCGGCCAGGATCGAGGTGGATTCGAGCAGTTGCGCATCGCCGGTGCGCTGGGCATTGGCGCCGGTGCTGGCGACGGCGATGATCAGCTCGCCGACCAGGTCGATCATGCGGTCGAGCTTGTCGGCATCGACGCGGATCGAGCCGCCGTCCTGCGCGCGTGCGGCGGCCGCCGCCGCGGCAGCGGCAGGAGCGGTCGTGGCCTTGGCCGGCGCAGCGGGTGCCGGCGCGGCGGCCGGCGCCGGGCTGTCGAAGCCGGCGAAGTCGTCGGCGTGCGCATGGCTGCCGGCCTCGGCCACCAGCAGCGGCAGTTCCAGATTGGCGGCATCGCCGTGCGGGTCCACCGCGACCACCTGCAGGTCGCAGTCGTCGCGCACGAATTCGAAGATGTCCTCGATCGCAGCCTGCTGCGCGTTCGAGCGCAGCAGGATGTCGAAGCCCAGGTAGCAGGCTTCCGGGTCCAGTTCCGGCAGCGCCGGCACGCGTTCGTGGTCGGTGCGCACCGCCTCCAGCGTGCCCAGGCTGCGCAGGCAGCGGATCAGGTGCAGCGGCGAGTTGCCGAAGCGCAGCGCATCGCTGCACAGCTGCAGCGAGATCCGCCAGTAGCCGGTCTGCGCCGGGTCGGCGACGACGGCGGCAGCGGCAGCGGCGGCGGCCGGCGCGGCGGTCGGGTGCAGGTAGGTGTGCAGGCGCGCCAGCAGCGGCGCGCCGTCGGCGGCGAGCACCGCTTCGTCGGCCTCGGCACCGGCCGCCGCTTCCACCAGTGCGCGGATGTGGTCGCAGCAGGCCAGCATCAACTGGATCAGCTCCGAGTCCAGCGCCACCGCGTGCTCGCGCACCAGGTCGAGCACGCTCTCCACCACGTGGGTGAAGCCCACCAGTTGCGCCAGGTCGAACAGCCCACCGGAGCCCTTGATGGTGTGCGCGGCGCGGAAGATGGCGTTGACCGCGTCCGGGCCGGCTTCGCCGCGTTCGGCTTCCAGCAGGTTGCGTTCCATGTCCTCGAGCAGGTCGTGGCTCTCGGCGATGAAGGTCTGCAGCAGTTGCGCGAGATTCATGAGCTGGCGCCGCTCAGTGGACGGTGTCGCTGGCGCCGGGCGCGAGCGTGTCGCGCAGGCCGAGCAGGTCGAGCGCGTCGTTGACCGGCGCGCTGCAGCCGTCGAGCTGGAATGGCCGCCCCAGCGCACGCAGCGCGGCCTGGGTGGCGAGCAGCAGCTGCACCCCGGTGGCATCGATTTCGGTGACCGCCTGCAGCTGCAGCTGCAGGCCGCCGGGGTGCTCCAGCGCCGGCAGCAGCAGCGGCTTGAGTTCGCCGGCGCGGCGGATGGTCATGTCGCCGTCCAGGCTCAGTTGCAGCGGCAGGGGCGGGGAGTCCGGGAATTTCGAGCGCATGGCGTGTCTCCGATTCGGGCGGTGGGTACGTCGAAATCCCGGGCCGCGGCGCGGGTGCCGACCAGCCGGTTGGGACTGGCTGTAAGCAGATATCGGCGCCTTTTCGGAATATTTAGGCCGAACGGCGCATTTGTCTCGCAAATCCTTGAGCAGGATGAGCGGTTCAGGCCAGTGCGCGGCAACCCATCCCAATTGCGAACGGCGCCGCTCTTGGCCAGGAACCAGAGGCATGCGCCGTGCCAACGCCGTGCGGGCGCCGCCGCCGCAACAGAAAACGGCCGGGGACACCGGCCGTTTTCGGCAAGCCCGCGCTGGCGCGCAAGCCGCAGTGCGTGACCAACGGGATGGCGTGCCGCTGCGCGCAGGCGTCCTGCGCGTCGCTCGGGGCCTGGGTGTCAGCGCGGCGACAGCGCCGCCAGCAGGCCGCGGGCGGCGTTGAAGCGGTCCGCCGCTTGCGGCAGCGGCAGCTTCACCTTCAGCTTGTCCGGCCCGTCCATCGCATACAGCCTGGGCTGCTTCTGGATCATCTGGATGATGGTCATCGGATCGACGTCGGGCTTGGCCTCGAACACGATGCGCCCGCCGTTCTCGCCCAGTTCCAGCTTGCGGATGCCGAGTGTGATGGCCTGCAGCTTGAGTTCGGCGATCGCGAACAGGTGCTTGACCGCATCCGGCAGCAGGCCGAAGCGGTCGATCATCTCCACCTGCAGCTCGCGCAGCTGCTCGCTGTCGCGGGCGCTGGAGATGCGCTTGTACAGGGTCAGGCGGGTGTGCACGTCGGGCAGGTAGTCGTCCGGGATCAGCGCCGGCACGTGCAGCTCCACTTCGGCGCCGCGCGCGCCCTCGCCGGCGTCCAGGTCCGGCAGCTTGCCCTGGCGGATGCTGCGCACCGCGCGTTCCAGCAGCTCGGTGTACAGGCTGAAGCCGACCTCGGCCATCTGCCCGCTCTGGTCCTCGCCGAGCAGTTCGCCGGCGCCGCGGATCTCCAGATCGTGGGTGGCCAGGGTGAAGCCGGCGCCGAGCTCGTCCATCGAGGCGATCGCGTCCAGCCGCTTCTGCGCATCGCCGGTGATGCTGCGCCGGTCCGGTACCAGCAGGTAGGCGTAGGCGCGGTGGTGCGAGCGGCCGACGCGGCCGCGCAGCTGGTGCAGCTGGGCCAGGCCGAAGCGGTCGGCGCGGTTGATGACGATGGTGTTGGCGTTGGGGATGTCGATGCCCGATTCGATGATCGTGGTCGACAGCAGCACGTTGAAGCGCTGCTTCTGGAAATCCAGCATCACCCGTTCCAGCTCGCGCTCGGGCATCTGCCCGTGGGCGATGCCGATGCGCGCTTCGGGCACCAGCTCGCTCAGCTCGCGCTGCATGCGGCCGATGCTTTCCACGTCGTTGTGCAGGAAGTACAGCTGGCCGCCGCGCGCCAGCTCGCGCTGGAACGCCTCGCGCAGCAGCGCGTTGTCCCAGGCGGTGACGAAGGTCTGTACCGCCAGCCGGTTCGGCGGCGCGGTGGCGATGATCGACAGGTCGCGCAGCCCGGCCATGGCCATGTTCAGCGTGCGCGGGATCGGCGTGGCGGTGAGCGTGAGCAGGTGCACGTTGGCGCGCAGTGCCTTCAGCGCTTCCTTCTGGCGCACGCCGAAGCGCTGTTCCTCGTCGACCACGACCAGGCCCAGGTCCTTGAACTTCACGTCCGCCTGCAGCAGGCGGTGGGTGCCGATGATCACGTCGATGGTGCCGTCGGCGACCTTCTCCAGCTCGGCCTTGATCTCCTTGGCGCTCTTGAAGCGCGACAGCACCTCCACCCGTAGCGGCCAGTCGGCGAAGCGGTCGCGGAAGTTGCGGTAGTGCTGTTCGGCCAGCAGCGTGGTCGGCACCAGCACCGCCACCTGCTTGCCGGCGCTGGCCGCGGCGAACGCGGCGCGCACCGCGACCTCGGTCTTGCCGAAGCCCACATCGCCGCAGACCACGCGGTCCATCGGCTGGCTGCTGCCCAGGTCGCGCAGGGTGGCGTCGATGGCGGCGAGCTGGTCGGGGGTTTCCTCGAACGGGAAGCCGGCCGCGAACGGTTCGTACATGGCCCGGTCCACCTGCAGCGCCAGGCCGGCGCGGGCGCGGCGCCGCGCCTGGATCTCGAGCAGCTCGGCGGCCACGTCACGCACTTTCTCGGCGGCGCGGCGCTTGGCCTTGCTCCACTGCTCGCCGCCCAGCGAATGCAGCGGCGCGGTCTCGGCCGAGGCGCCGGAGTAGCGGCTGATCAGGTGCAGTTGCGCGACCGGCACGTACAGGCGGTCGCCCTTGGCGTATTCGATCTCCAGGAACTCGCCGGGCATGCCGCCGGCATCGAGCACGATCAGTCCGCGGTAGCGGCCGACGCCGTGGTCCTCGTGCACGATCGGCGCGCCTTCGGTCAGCTCGCCGAGGTCGCGGATGATCGCCTCCGGCTCGCGCCCGGCGCGGCGCGTGCGCCGCGGCTGGCCGGCGCGCTCGGGGAACAGCTGGCGCTCGGTGAGCACCGCGATCTGTGGATCGTCGAGCGCGAAGCCGTCGTCAAGCGGCGCTACCGCGATGGCGAAGCGTGCAGGCGCTACATCGGAGTCGAGCCCCTCTCCCCCCGGCGACCGAAGGGAGTCCCCGTGGGAGAGAGGGGTTGGGGTGAGGGTACGACCGCTCGCGACCTGCTTTTTCTGCGCAGCTGTGGCGGATGCGGACGAAGCAGCAGTCTTCTTCGATGAAGATGGCGCGAGCGCCGTACCCTCATCCGGCGCTTCGCGCCACCTTCTCCCGGAGGGAGAAGGGAGGAAGGCTGCGAAATTCGGGATCACCTCGGGCTTCAGCCCGGCTGCGGCCAGCACTTCCAGCAGCGCTTCGCGGCGGCCCGGCGAGTCGGCGGCGATCAGCACGCGGCCCGGGTAGCTGCCGAGGAAGCGCTTCAGCGCCTCCGCCGGCGCCGCGTCCTTGGCCGCCACCGGCAACGGCGGCAGCGGCTGGTCGCCCAGCGCTTGCGCTTCGCCGATGCGCGCGTGGTCGGCGGCCCACACCTCGATGCGCGGCAGCCCGTTGAGCTTCTCGCGCAGCGTGTCCGGCGCCTGGTACAGCTCCTCGGGCGCCAGCAGCGGGCGTTCCACGTCGTGGCGGCGCTGCTCGTAGCGGTTCTGGGTCTGCGCCCAGAACGCATCGGCAGCCGCGCCCACGCCCGGCGCGAGCAGCGGCAGCACCGCCTCGCCCAGATAGTCGAACAAGGTGGCGGTGGCATCGCGTGCCGGCGTGCCGGCGCCGCGCGCTTCCTGGAAGAACAGCGGCAGGTAGTACTCGATGCCCGCCGGCGCCAGCCGCGCCTTCAGGTCCTGGTACAGCGCGCTGCGCCGCGTGTCCACGTCGAAACGCTCGCGCAGCGTGGCCAGTACCCGCTCCACGCTGGCATCGTCCATCGGCACTTCGCGGCCGGGCAGCATCTTCACCGCCTGCACGTGGTCCAGCGAGCGCTGCGATTCCGGATCGAAGGCGCGGATCGAGTCGATGTCCTCGTCCAGCAGCTCGATCCGCAACGGCGTGTCCGCGCCCATCGGGTACACGTCGAGCAGGCCGCCGCGCACCGCGAAATCGCCCGGGTCCATCACCTGCGGCACGTTGCGGTAGCCAGCGCTTTCCAGGCGGCGCTTTTCCGCCTCCAGGTCCAGGCGCTGGCCCACGTGCAGGTCGAAACTGCCGCCGACGATGTAGCGCAGCGGCGCCACGCGCTGCAGCAGCGTCTGCACCGGCACCACCACGATGCCTTGCTGCAGCGTCGGCAGCCGGTGCAGCGCCGACAGGCGCTGGCTGACGATGTCCGGGTGCGGACTGAACTGGTCGTAGGGCAGGGTTTCCCAATCCGGGAACGGCACCACCGGCAGGCGCGCGTCGCCGGCCAGCAGCGTGTGCAGGTCGGCCTCGATCTGGTGCGCGCTCTGGTTGTCGCGTGCGACCACCAGCAGCGGCCCGCGATGCGCCGCGGCGGCGCAGGCGATATGCCAGGCCAGTGCGGTCGAGGACGCAGGGGCGCGCCAGAAGGCGCGGAGCTGGCCGGATTTGGGCAGCGGCGGAACGGGGAAGGAAAGAGGCGCCATGGACCGACTAGTCTAGCAAGCTCGGGACCTGGGACTCGGGACTCGGGAGAAGCGCAGTGCGGCGGGCGCGAGGGGTGGCGCCTGGTGAAGAGGCGTGTGGACTCAGTTGCCCAGTTCCAGCACCACGCGGACCAGCCCCGGGGTGTCCGGGTGCGGCATCGGCCGGAAGCCCAGCGATTCGGCCAGCTGCAGCATCGGCAGGTTGCTTTCCAGCACGTCGCCGTAGAGCCGGTCCAGGTACTTGCGCCGCGCCCACTTGACGAGCTTGCGCATCAGCTGCCGGCCCAGGCCCTGGCCGGCGACGAAGCTGCTGACCAGGATCGCGTACTCGGCCTCGCGGGTGCCGGGGGTGATCGCCGCGCGCGCCACCGCACCGACCACCGCTTCGCCCGGCGGCAGCGGTTCGGCCGCGACCAGGGTCAATTCCGTCTTCGGATTGGGATGGGTCAGCCGCTGCGCCATGTCCTCGGTCAGTTCCTGCACCGAATGCAGGAAACGCTCGCGGATCTCGGTCGGCCCGAGCAGGCTGAAGGCGCCTTGCAGCGGCGCGCTGTCTTCCGGCCGGATCGGCCGGATCAGCAGCTCGCGGCCGCTGGGGAGGGTGAAGTTTTCATGCCACGGAGGCATGCGGTTGCGGGTAGCCATGGCCGGATGCTCCTCGACGAAGCCTGGATTCTCGCATTACCCGGGGCCGCGGCCGTGAACGCTGCGCTGCGCTGCGCGTGGAGGGTTGCCGTTGTCCCGGAACAACCGCGGCCCTCGCCGCCGGCGTCGCCGTGCGGCGTGCTTCGCTCGCGCAACGCCATTGCTACGGTGGCGCCCGATCCACAGGCGCTGCCGGCAATGAAGACGTCTTGCGCGGTCGCCTTCTCCACCTTGCGCACCGTGCTGTTGGTCGCGTTGCTGGCAGCGCCGGTGGTGACGGGGCGTGGTGGCTGAAGCAACGGCAGCCGTCGCGCGCCGAGACGGGGCCGTTCGATCCGGCGCATCCGCGCGCGCTGCGTTTCGCTGGCGACAGCGGGACGCTCGGTGCCGACGCTGGCGCTCAGTCCTCGCGTTTCAGCCACTCCAGGCGGCTGGAGGCGCCGGCCTCGCCCAGATACTGCTTCAGCGCCGGCAGCGCGCTCGCCAGCGCCTGCTCGAACCGCCATGGCGGATTGAGCAGCAGCATGCCGCTGCCGTTGAGCCGCAGCGGCGAATCGTCGGGGCGCACCTGCAGCTCGGCCAGCAGCACCGACGTGGCCGGCATCGCCGCGGCCTTGCGCAAGAACGGCTGCAGGCTGCGGCGCTGCTTGATCGGATACCACACCGCGCACATCGCCTGCGGCCAGCGGGTCAGGGTCTCGCGCAGGGCCGCGGCGATCAGCGGGTATTCGGCGTCCTGCGCTTCGTAGGGCGGATCGATCAGGACCAGGCCGCGGCCGATCCTGGCCGCGCCGGTCTTCGGCGGCACGAATGCCTTGATCGCCGCATAGCCGTCGCCGGCATGCACCTGCACGCGGCGGTCGTTGGCGAACAGCGCCTTCAGCTCGGCCGCCTCCTCGGGCTGCAGCTCGCAGGCGGCGAGCCGGTCCTGCTCGCGCAGCGCCTGCGCGACCAGCAGCGGCGAGCCCGGGTAGTGCTTCAATTGAATCCCCGCACATGGACGTGCGGGCTTTTGCGCGGGACTGGCATCCTTCGCACCGACCGGGTTGTCGGCCTGCACCGCGCGCAAGTAGCGCTCCAGCACTTCCGGCAACGTGGGCTGGCCCATCAGCTTCAATACCCCGGCCGCGGCCTCGCCGGTCTTGCGGCTCTCGCTGGCGGCGAACAGGTAGCGGCCGCGTCCGGCGTGGGTGTCGAGCACGAAGAACGGGCTGTCCTTGCGCTTGAGCGCGTCGATCAGCGCAAGCAGCACGGTGTGCTTGAGGACGTCGGCATGGTTGCCGGCGTGGTAGGCGTGGCGATAGTTCATCGCGGCAGTGTACGGGCGGGCGCGGGTTGCGGCTATGCTGCGCGCCACGTCCGCGCCCGCCGCCCCTTGCGTCCTCGTCGTGGAGGACGAAACCGCCATCGCCGATACGGTGCTGTCCGCGTTGCGCAGCGACGCAGCGAGGGCTATCGGGCGCGGCACAACCTGCTCGACAACGCGGTCGCGTTCTCGCCCGCCGGCGGCGCCATCGTCCTGCGCGCCGGCAGCGCGCGGCGACTGTCCGAGAACGCTGCGGCGAGGCTGGATCGCCGCAGCGCGCAGGCTAGTAAGCGATCACCGCCTGTTTCACATCCTTGTTCACCACCCGCCAGGAGAGCTTGGCCATGCCATTTTTGCCCCACTCAGGGCCCCAGCTGTTCTCGATCAGCAGGCCCTCTTCGTCGTAACCGAGGGCGATGACTTCGTGACCTCCGATGATCGGGCTCTTGTCGTCGTAATCCACCGCGTTTTTGGGGCTGAGGTCACGGAAGCCCTGGCGCGGGTAGAAGCCGATGGCAACCGGCGTGTAATTGGCGATCGCAGCCTTGATCTGTTCGATCAGCGCCCGGCCGCCGCCCTTGCCGTTCCAGTTGGAGTAGATCACCCGATACTCGTAAGGCTGCCTGTGCTTGGCGGCGCTCTCGCGTTCCGCTTTGGTCGGCGGGGTCATGAAATCGTAGTTGCCCTGGACGTAACTTTTTTCTGTAGCGATGCCCTGGGCCAGCGCCACGTCCAACGGTGCTTCCATGGTGGAACCGTTGTCGCCTCCGCCGTTGACCTGCGTGTACAGGTACATCGGCGCGAACTTGGTGACATTGCTTCCCAGAAACTTCGCATACCAGCCGGACAGCGTATGCGCGGTCGCCCACGATGCGCAGGAGGAAACCTGTTTCTGGTCGCCTGCTTCAATCGCCCACCGGGTCAGGGAGAAGCGTTGGGGGAGTGGCTCGGCACGTTCCTGATCGGTGGCGAACAGCGGCTGCACCTCCTGCACCGTGGCAGAAGGCTTCAGGCCCATGCCATGCGACGACTGGGCGTGAGCGAGCGTAAACGCGGACAGGGTAAGCAGACCGAAAATGCCGGAAGCGATTGGGCGATGCAGGGACATGGGGTTTTCCTGGTAGTGGACCGGGGAGTGGAGTCGCGCGGTCTGCAGGCACGTACCGCCGCATCGACGCGCGCTGGGCGCTGGCGATGAGCCGGCAAAACCGCGTGAAATCGCTGGTGGAATGCAGCCTGAATGAGGTCGCATCCCGATCACAGCATCCATTGGCCGGCGGCGGCGGCGATAGCGCGAGCGTGAAAACGCGACATCGAATCGGAAGCGGCGAGTGGGCGCCTATCCCAGATCCGACTACGCCGCCGGCGAAGTGCCGACTTCGCCTTCGCTTCAAATTCGCCTCAAACCCCGCACACGCGGGCGCGGCACCCTGGAACAATAGGATCGGGCCGGGACGCCCACCGCCAGGGACGGCGACAGGCGCACACCGAGCAGGGCATCGCCAAGCCGGCAGCGGCACGGAAACGCCTGCGGTAGAGTTCACGGATGGACGCTCCGCTTCCCATCCAGCGCCTGCGCGGCGCGCAGATCGCCCCGTTCCTGGACGATGTCGCGCGGCTGCGCATCGCCGTGTTCCGCGACTGGCCGTATCTATACGCCGGCGACCTGGACTACGAGCGCGACTACCTGTCCGCCTACGCCGCCTCGCCCGACAGCGTGTTCGTGCTGGCGCGCGACGGCGAGCGCGTGGTCGGCGCCTCCACCGGGCTGCCGCTCGGCGACGATGCCGAGGCGTTCGGCGCGGCCTTCGCCGGCAGCGCCATCGCGGTAGCGGACGTGTTCTATTTCGGCGAATCGGTGCTGTTGCCGGCCTATCGCGGCCGCGGCGTCGGCCACGCCTTCTTCGATCATCGCCAGGCGCATGCGCGCGCGCTCGGCCGCTTCGCCCTGACCGCGTTCTGCGCGGTGGACCGCGCCCCCGACGATCCGCGGCGCCCGCCCGGCTACCGCGGCAACGACGCGTTCTGGCACAAGCGCGGCTACGTCCGCCAGCCGTCGTTGCGCATGCAACTGGCGTGGGACGAGATCGACCTCGGCGAGATCCTGCATACCCTGAGTTTCTGGACCCGTCCGCTGGAGCCTGCCGCATGAAGATCGCCGTGGCCAAGTACCCGATCGGCGCGCCGGCCGATTTCGCCGCCTTCGCCGACAAGCAGGCGGCCTTGATCGGCCAGGCCGCGCAGGCCGGCGCGCAGCTGGCGGTGCTGCCCGAATACCTGTCGCTGGAACTGGCCGCGAGCTTCGCTCCGGCCGTGGCCGAAGACCTGCCCGCCTCGCTGGCGGCGCTCCAGGCGCTGCACCCGCCGTATCTGGCGCTGTTCGCGCAGCTGGCGCAGCGGCATCGCCTGCATCTGCTCGCCGGCAGTTTCCTGCTGGCCAGCGGGGAAGGGCGCTATCGCAACCGCGCCTACTGGTTCGCGCCCGACGGCGGCCATGGCTGGCAGGACAAGCTGCAACTGACCGGTTTCGAGAAGGCCAGCGGCCTGATCGACGGCGGCGACGCGCTGAAGGTATTCGCCGCCGACGGCGTGCGCGCCGGCGTGGCGGTCTGCTACGACAGCGAATTCCCGCTGCCGGTGCGCGCCCAGTACGAGGCCGGCGCGCGCCTGCTGGTGGTGCCCAGCTGCACCGACACCGAGGCCGGCGCCAGCCGCGTGCGCATCGGCTGCCTGGCGCGCGCGCTGGAGAACCGCATCTTCGTCGCCCAGTCGGTGACCGCCGGGCTGGCCGAATGGAGCCCGGCGCTGGACGTGAACACCGGCGAGGCGGCGATCTACGCGCCGATGGACGCCGGTTTCCCGGCCGATGGCATCGTCGCGCAGACCCAGGGCGAGCAGGTCTGGGCGGTCGCCGAGCTGGACTTCGCCGCGTTCGAGGCCAGCCGCGCCCGTGCCCAGGTCGCCAACGACCGCGACTGGCGCGGCCAGCTGGCCCCGGCCATCGTGCGCGCGGAGCTGGCCGGCTTCGATTAGGGCGGCCGCACGCCTGGCGCCGCACGCGCGCGGCGCTGGCTGCCAATCGCGCACCGGTGCGCTTCCGGCGCGAGCTGGTCAAATCGCTGGTGCTGCCGCATGGCGAGGACAGCGACCGCGCCGAAGCGCTGTGCAAGCTGCCGCCGGCGGTGTGCCGAGCTGGCTGGTGCTGTACGACGCGCCGGGGCCGGCGCGCAGCGATGGCGAGTGCATCGTCCATGGCGACCTGCTGCGCTAGGTGCAGATCACGGGCATCCATGCTCTTTTGTGCGACTTCAGTCGCGACGGGGCGTTCCCGGTAACGCCCGTCGCGACTGAAGTCGCCCACATTGGAAACCGCCCGCCCCCGGCACCGCGCCGCCTCCGGGCAACGCACGGCAGGGCGGGGTAAAATCGCCCGATTCCCGTTTGCTCCGAGCGTTCCATGGCCTGCCGCACCCGTTTCGCCCCCAGTCCCACCGGTTACCTGCACATCGGCGGCGCGCGTACCGCGCTGTACTGCTGGCTGGAGGCGCGCCACCGCGGCGGCGCGTTCGTGCTGCGCATCGAGGACACCGACCGCGAGCGCAGCACCCAGGCGGCGATCGACGCCATTCTGGAGGCGATGGACTGGCTCGGCCTGGACTACGACGAAGGCCCGGTCTACCAGACCCAACGCATCGCCCGCTACCAGGACGTGGCCGAGCAGCTGCTCGCCGCCGGCAAGGCCTACTACGCCTACGAGACCCGCGAGGAGCTCGACGCGATGCGCGAGGCGGCCATGGCCAAGCAGGAAAAGCCGCGCTACAACGGCGCCGCGCGCGAGCAGAACCTGGCCTACCGCGACGACCCGAACCGGGTGATCCGCTTCAAGAACCCGGTCGGCGGCAGCGTGGTGTTCGACGACCTGATCAAGGGCCGCATCGAGATCGCCAACAGCGAGCTCGACGACATGGTGATCTTCCGCCCCGACGGCTACCCCACCTACAACTTCGCGGTGGTGGTGGACGACTGGGACATGGGCATCAGCGAGGTCATCCGCGGCGACGACCACATCAACAACACCCCGCGCCAGATCAACATCTACGAAGCGCTGGGCGCGCCGGTGCCGAAGTTCGCGCACATGCCGATGATCCTGGACGAGCAGGGCGCCAAGCTGTCCAAGCGCACCGGCGCGGCCGACGTGATGCAGTACAAGGACGCCGGCTACCTGCCGCACGCGCTGATCAACTATCTGGCGCGGCTGGGCTGGTCGCACGGCGACCAGGAACTGTTCGGCCGCCAGGAGCTGATCGACCTGTTCGATGTCAAGGACGTGAACTCCAAGGCCGCGCGGCTGGACATGGCCAAGCTCGGCTGGGTCAACCAGCACTACCTGAAGAGCGACGATCCGGCCACGATCGCCCCGCAGCTGGAGTACCAGCTGGCCAAGCTCGGCATCGACCCGGCCGCCGGCCCGGCCGCGGCCGACGTGGTGGTGGCGCTACGCGAGCGCGTGCAGACCTTGAAGGAAATGGCCGAGAAGGCGGTGGTCTGGTACCGGCCACTGGAGGCCTACGACGAGGCCGCGGTGGCCAAGCACCTCAAGCCGGGCGCCGAACTGGCGCTGGGCAAGGCGCGCGAGCTGCTGGCCGCGCTGGGGCAGTGGAGCGTGGACGCCGTCGCCGCCGCGCTGCACGCCGCCGCCGCCGCGCTGGAGATCGGCATGGGCAAGGTGGCGCAGCCGCTGCGCGTGGCCATCACCGGCACCCAGGTCAGCCCGGACATCTCGCATACGGTGTACCTGGCCGGCCGCGAGCAGGCCTTGAAACGCATCGACGCCGCGCTCATCAAGATCCCAGCGGGAAGCTGATTCCCCGGAGAAGCCCATGTCCAGCAAGAAGACCGCCTGCACCGAGCCGCACCACCACGTCCGCGACGCCGACGACTTCGTCAAGGTGGTGGAGCGGGTGAGCCGCGAACGTGGGCTGCGGCTGACCCCGATCCGCGCCAACGTGCTGCGCCTGATCGCCGAGGCGGGGCGGCCGGTGAAGGCCTACGACCTGCTGGAATGGGTGCGCGAGGGCAGGAGCGTGGGCGCCGACGCGCCGCCCACCGTGTACCGCGCGCTGGATTTCCTGATGGCCAACGGCTTCGTGCACAAGCTCGAGTCGGTCAATGCCTTCGTCGCCTGCCACCATCCCAGCAGTGCGCAGCACTCGGTGCCGTTCCTGATCTGCGACCGCTGCCACAGCGCGGTCGAACTGGAGGACCGCGACGTGGTCGCGCAGCTGGAGCAGCGCGCCAAGGCGCTGGGCTTCCAGCCGCAGGCGCAGACCCTGGAAGTGCACGGCCTGTGCGCCAGGTGCGCCGGCTAGCGACGCCGCCTGTCGGTGCGGACGCGGCTGCATCCTGTGCGCTGCGCGCGCTCGCAGCCGCGGCTGCCGCATGTCGCGGCCAAGCCGCTGGCCGGCGCAATCCGGCGCGCGAACGCGGCCCGGATCCAGCCCCGGGTCAGCCGGAATACGCCTTGTAGCCAACCCGATCGGCGCCGCTGGCCTGGTTTGCGCTGGGTACCAGCGCCTCGTACGGGGCATCCGCGGCCACGTCCTGGAAGGAAACCGTGGCGCCGGGCGCATCGGTGCGGAACACCGCTTCCTTCACGTTCTTGAAGCTGGAGTCGCAAATCTGCACGTGTGAATCCACCTCGCGGTGGTTGCCATTGGTGCGGAAGACCTTCCCCGCGCCATCCACGCAGACGCCCTTGAGCGTGACATCGGCCGCGCCGTTGTCCTGGATGACCTTGTCGTGCGCCTTATCGAAGGTGCAATTGTCGATCTCCAGCTTAGCCCGTGCCGGAAGCGCGGATACGGGGTAACCGGCGATCTTGGCATCGTGTGCGCGATTGCGCGCGTCGTCGATCGTCACCGCGTCTTCGCTTACGTCCTCGTTGATGCAATTGTGCATGCTTCCGTCTCCCAGGAAATGCACGCCGTCGCCGCCGCCGGTCATGCGCACGTTCTCGAGCCGGCCGCCGTTCTGGACGATGAACATCGGCTGCTGATGTTCGTTCTGGGAGCCGTCGCCCAGGCCGGGACCCCCTCGATACAGCTGGTTCCTGCCGTCGAAGACCTTGCCGGCGGGAACGATGATCGGCGCATTGACGATGATCGCATTGCCGTTGCCCGAAGGCGCCAGGTTGGCGCCGATGCCATGGCGGGTGGATGCATCGGCAGCAATGCCCCCCGCCGCGGCGGCGCCGTGGAAGTTCGCGCCAGTGCCGCCCGACGGCTTGCCGGCATCGGCGCCAGGCCCGATGGTGCCGGTGCCCGGGCCGCAGGAGGTTGCCGGAACGCCCGCGTTGGCTTGGTCTGCGCTCAGGCGCTGGCGCAGCAGCTGTTCGAACATCTGCATGAACATCGTCATCATCATCGGAGCGAAAGCAGGGCCGCCGACCTCGCTGCGTTCAATGAACGCTTCGGGTTGATGCGTGGTCAGATTTGAGCCGATGGAGATCGTCATGGCGTCGAACCCTTGCGGAAATTGGTGGTTGGTTCTGGCTGGACAAGTTTCCGGCGGCAGCGGCGCAGCAGGCGGCGGCATCGCGAAGAAGCGAGCGGCAAGGCGAAACCGTGCGGTTGGACGCCTGCCAGGCGCGTTGCGCGAAGCTGGTCTTTGTGCTTCAGCGCGCATCGAACAAACAGCATGTACAGCTCGCAGGCAGCGCTCAGCGGCAGTGCCGGCTTTCCCGCTGGCGCAGGTGGCGGTGCAGGACGTGGATGGCAGCGCGGCCGGCCAGCGCAGACCTGCGCGGTACGGTGCGCGGTGCGGTGCGACTCCCACACGATGCGCTCATTGGCTGCAAATACGCCGGTCGAGCGTGCTGCAACGGCCCAGCTAAATCCCATAACCCCCGAAGAACACCTGCAGCGCGCGGCGGGTCGCCTCGCGCAGGTAGTCCGGCGACGGGTTCCTCAGCGCGCCGAACAGGCAGGGCATCAGCGTTTCGGCTTCGAGCAGCCCGGCCAGGTGGCGGGCGGCGGTGGTCGGGTCGGCGCGGCGCAAGCGGCCCTGCTCCATCTGTGCCTGCAGGAACGTGCCCAGGCGGCTCATGCCCTCGTCGGGGCCGCTCTCGAAGAACAGCAGGCCGATGTCCGAGCGGCCGGAGACGCCGATGATGGTCTGCCACACCTGCACCGAATGCGCCGAACACAGGAACGTCAGGGTGTCTTCGCCCATGCGTTGCAACGCGGTCGGCAGGTCGTCCCTGGACTGGGTCAGCGTGGCCAGGATCGGATCCATGAACTGGACCGCGACGCTGTGCGCCACCGCCACGAACAGCGCTTCCTTGGAGGGGAAATAGCCGTACAGGGTGCGCTTGGAGCTGCCGGCGCGGGTGGCGATCTGGGTCATCGAGGCGCCCTCGAAGCCGGCTTCCAGGAACACCCCGGCAGCCGCTTCGACGATCGCTTCGCGCTTGGCTTCGGTCCTGACGCGCATCGCTTTGCCATGGGGAAAGGAACTTAAGTATACCGGGAGGGCAGAAATGATTGACGGCGCCGGATTGTGCGAATAGTATACCGAACCGTACCGTTTACATTCTTCCAGCCTACCTGCATTCCCTCCGGAGATTCCCTCGTGCGCCCTGTCCTGTCGTCCTCTCGTCTATCGCTGGCCATGGTCCTGGCCGTGGCGGCCACCTTGTTGCTGAGCGCGTGCGGTTCGCCCCCGGGCGGTCCGCCGCCGCAGGAGGGCACGCCGGAGATGGGCGTGGTCACCGTCGCCACGCGGCCGGTCGCCCTGACCACCGAATTGCCGGGGCGCACGCTGCCGTACCTGATCGCCGATGTGCGGCCGCAGGTGAACGGCATCATCCAGGTGCGCAAGTTCCGCGAAGGCGGCGAGGTCAAGGCCGGGCAGACGCTGTACCAGATCGATCCGGCCACCTATCGCGCCACCTACGACAGTTACGTCGCCGCGCTGGGCAAGGCCCAGGCCACGCTGCGCACGGCGCGGCTGAAGGCCGAGCGCTACCGCGAACTGGTCAAGGTGTCGGCGATCAGCAAGCAGGACAACGACGATGCCGACGCCGCGCTGGGCCAGGCCGAGGCCGACGTCGCCGCGGCCAAGGCCAACGTGGAAAGCGCGCGCATCAACCTGGCCTATGCGCGGGTGGATGCGCCGATTTCCGGGCGTATCGGCAAGTCCAGCGTGACCGCCGGCGCGCTGGTCACCGCCAGTCAGTCCACCGCGCTGGCCACGATCCAGCAACTGGATCCGATCTATGTCGATGTCACCCAGCCCAGCGCCTCGCTGCTGCGGCTCAAGCGGGCGCTGGCCAGCGGCGAGCTGGAAAAGGCCGATGCGAATGCGGCCAAGGTGTCGCTGCTGCTGGAGGACGGCAGCCCGTATCCGTTGCAGGGGCGGCTGGAGTTCTCCGACGTCACCGTCGATCAGAACACCGGCTCGATCACCGTGCGCGCGGTGTTCCCCAATCCGAACGCGGACCTGCTGCCCGGCATGTATGTGCGTGCGGTGCTGCAGGAGGGGGTGAAGGACGCTGGCCTGCTGGTGCCGCAGCGGGCGGTGTCGCGCAACGGCGCGGGCAAGCCGACCGCGTACGTGGTCGGCCGCGACCACAAGCTGCAGCTGCGCGTGCTGGAAACCGATCGCACGGTCGGCGACCAGTGGCTGGTGCGCAGCGGGCTCAAGCCCGGCGAGCAGCTGGTGGTCGAGGGCCTGTCGCGGGCGCAGCCCGGGGCGACGGTCAAGACCGTGCCGTGGCCGCCGAAGCCGGCGGCCGCGAGCGCGGCTCCTGCGGCCGCCGCCGCGTCCGCGCTGCGCGCGAACTGAGGCGCTAGACCGTCATGGCACGTTTCTTCATCGATCGTCCGATCTTCGCCTGGGTGCTGGCCATCATCGTGATGCTGGCCGGCATCCTCTCCGTCGTCACCTTGCCCATCGCGCAATACCCGAGCATCGCGCCGCCCGCCGTGGCGATCACCGCCAACTATCCCGGCGCCTCGGCCAAGACCCTCGAGGACACCGTCACCCAGGTCATCGAGCAGAAGATGAAGGGCCTGGACCACCTGAGCTACATGGCCTCCACCAGCGAGTCCAGCGGCCAGGTCACCATCACCCTGACCTTCGACAACGGCACCGACCCGGACACCGCGCAGGTGCAGGTGCAGAACAAGCTGTCGCTGGCCACGCCATTGCTGCCGCAGGAAGTGCAGCAGCAGGGCGTGACCGTGACCAAGTCGGCGACCAACTTCCTCAACGTGCTGGCGTTCACTTCCGAAGACGGCAGCATGAGCGATTCGGACCTGTCCGACTACGTTGCGGCCAACGTGCAGGAAACGATCAGCCGCGTCGAGGGCGTCGGCGACACCACCCTGTTCGGTTCGCAGTATTCGATGCGGATCTGGCTGGACCCCAACAAGCTGAGCAACTTCAGCCTGACCCCGCTGGACGTGAAGACCGCGGTCCAGGCGCAGAACGCGCAGGTCTCGGCCGGCCAGCTCGGCGCGCTGCCGGCCGCCGCCAACCAGCAGCTCAACGCCACCATCACCGCGCAGACGCGGCTGAAGACCGCCGCGGAGTTCGAGGACATTCTGCTGCGCACGCAGTCCGATGGCTCGCAGGTGCGGTTGCGCGACGTGGCCCGGATCGAGCTGGGCAGCGAGAGCTACAACAGCGTCGGCCGCTACAACGGCAAGCCCGCCGCCGGCCTGGCGATCAAGCTCGCCACCGGCGCCAACGCGCTGGACACGGTGAAGGCGATCGACGCCAGCATCGCCGAGCAGGAGAAGTTCTTCCCGCCCGGCATGAAGGTGCAAAAGCCGTACGACACCACGCCGTTCGTGCGCATCTCGATCGAAGAGGTGGTGCGCACCTTGATCGAGGCGGTGGTGCTGGTGTTCCTGGTGATGTACCTGTTCCTGCAGAACTTCCGCGCCACGCTGATCCCGACCATCGCCGTGCCGGTGGTGCTGCTGGGCACCTTCGGCGTGCTGGCCGTGTTCGGCTTCACCATCAACACGCTGACCATGTTCGCGATGGTGCTGGCGATCGGCCTGCTGGTGGACGACGCGATCGTGGTGGTGGAGAACGTCGAGCGGGTGATGAACGAGGAGCGGTTGCCGCCCAAGGAGGCCACGCGCAAGTCGATGGGCCAGATCACCGGCGCGCTGGTCGGCGTGGCCCTGGTGCTGGCGGCGGTGTTCGTGCCGATGGCGTTCTTCGGCGGCTCCACCGGGGTGATCTACCGGCAGTTCTCGATCACCATCGTGGCGGCGATGACCCTGTCGGTGCTGGTGGCGATGGTGCTGACCCCGGCGCTGTGCGCCACCTTGCTCAAGCCGGCCAAGCAGCACGGCATGGCCACGACCGGTTTCTTCGGCTGGTTCAACCGCATGTTCGATCGCGGCAACGGCCGCTACCAGGGCATCGTGCGGCACATGCTGGGCAAGGGCTGGCGCTACATGCTGGCCTACGCGGTGGTGCTGGCGCTGGTGGTGGTCGGCTTCATGAAGCTGCCGGTCGGGTTCCTGCCGGACGAGGACCAGGGCACGCTGTTCGTGCTGATGCAGTTGCCGCCGGGCGCCACTGCGGCGCGCACCGATGCGGTGATCCGCCAGGTCGAGCAGCATTTCCTGGTCGAGCAGAAGGACTCGGTGGCCGGCGTGTTCGCTGTGTCCGGCTTCAGTTTCGCCGGCAGCGGGCAGAACCTGGGCCTGGCCTTCGTCAAGCTGCGGCCGTGGGACGAGCGCACCGGCAAGGGCCAGAGCGTGACCGCGGTGGCGGCCAGGGCGGGCGCGTTCTTCGCCGCCATCCGCGACGCCAAGGTGTTCGCGTTCGCGCCGCCGGCGGTGTCGGAACTGGGCAACGCCACCGGCTTCGACTTGATGCTGCAGGATCGCGCCAATCTCGGCCACGCCGCGCTGATGCAGGCGCGCAACCAGTTGCTGGCCGAGCTGTCGCAGGACAAGCGGCTGGTGGCGGTGCGCCCGAACGGGCAGGAGGACACGCCCGAGTTCAAGCTGGACATCGATGCGCACAAGGCCGAAACGCTCGGCCTGTCGATCGCCGACATCAACGGCACGTTCTCCAGCGCCTGGGGCAGCACCTACGTCAACGACTTCATCGACAAGGGCCGGGTCAAGAAGGTGATGCTGCAGGCCGATGCGCCGTACCGCATGCTGCCGGACGACATCGACCGCTGGTACGTGCGCAACAGCGCCGGCACCATGGTTGCGTTCAGTTCCTTCGCCAAGGCCAGCTGGACCAACGGTTCGCCGCGGCTGGAGCGCTACAACAGCGTGCCGTCGGTGGAGATCCTGGGCATGGCGCTGCCGGGTGCGGCCTCCAGCGGGCAGGCGCTGGCCATCGTCGAGGCCGCGGCAGCCAAGCTGCCGCCGGGCATCGGCTTCGAGTGGACCGGGCTGTCGCGGCAGGAGAAGGCGTCCAGCGGCCAGACCGGCATGCTGTACGGGCTGTCGATCCTGATCGTGTTCCTGTGTCTTGCCGCCCTGTACGAGAGCTGGGCGATTCCGTTCGCGGTGATCCTGGTGGTGCCGCTGGGCGTGTTCGGCGCGCTGCTCGGTGCGGTGCTGACCTGGAAGATGAACGATGTGTACTTCCAGGTCGGTCTGCTGACCACGATCGGTCTGGCCTGCAAGAACGCGATCCTGATCGTGGAGTTCGCCCGCGAACTGCACGAGAGCGGCAAGAGCCTGCTGGAGGCGGCGCTGGAAGCGGCGCGCATGCGCCTGCGGCCGATCCTGATGACCTCGATGGCGTTCATCCTCGGCGTGATGCCGATGGTGCTGGGCAGCGGCGCCGGTGCCGGCGCGCAGCACGCGCTGGGCACCGCGGTGATCGGCGGCATGCTGTCGGGCACGATCCTGGCGATCTTCTTCGTGCCGCTGTTCTTCGTGCTGGTGTGCGGCCTGTTCAAGCGCCGTGCCGGCAACCCCGACGACCCGTCCGCCGCGCGCGTCGCGGAAGGAGCCTGACATGTCCCGTCCGACCCTCGCGCCGCTGGCGCTGACCGTGTCCGCACTGCTCGCCGGCTGCAGCCTGATGCCGGCTTACGAGCGCCCGGCGGCGCCGGTGCCGGCGCAGTTCGACGGCGCCGCTGCCGACACCGGCGCGCAGACCGGCGCCGTCGCCGTCGCCGACATCGGCTGGCGCGCGGTGTTCACCGATCCCAAGCTGCAGCAGGTGATCGCGCTGGCGCTGGACAATAACCGCGACCTGCGCGTGGCCGCGCTCAACATCGACCAGGCCTGGGCGCAGTACCGGGTGCAGCGCGCCGACCTGGCGCCGAGCCTGGACCTGGGCGGCAGCGGCAGCGGCTCGCGCACCCCGGGCGACCTGTCCGGCACCGGGCAACCGCTGGTCGCGCATAGCTACAGCGCCACGCTCGGCATCAGCGCCTACGAACTGGACCTGTTCGGCCGCATACGCAGTCTCAAGGAACAGGCGCTGCAGCAGTTCCTGTCCACCACCGAGGCGCAGCGCAGCACCCACATCAGCCTGATCGCGCAGGTCGCCACCGCCTACCTGACCCTGGCCGCCGACCAGGATCTGCTGCGCCTGGCGCAGGACACGCTGACCAGCCAGAGCGAGAGCTACCGGCTGCAGCAGCGCAGTTTCGAACTCGGCGCGGCCTCGGCGCTGACCCTGCGGCAGGCGCAGACCACGGTGGAAAGCGCGCGGGTGGACGTAGAGAGCTATACGGCGCAGGTGGCGCAGGACCGCAATGCGCTGCGCCTGCTGGCCGGCACCGACGTGCCGGCCGCGCTGCTGCCGACCGCGCTGCCGGACAGCGCCAGCGCCGACGCCAACGTGTTGGCCAGCATTCCGGCCGGATTGCCGTCGGAACTGCTGCAGCGCCGCCCGGACATCCTGGAGGCCGAGCGCACCCTGCAGGCGGCGAACGCCAATATCGGCGCCGCGCGCGCCGCGTTCTATCCGAGCATCAGCCTGACCGCCTCGGCCGGCAGCGCCAGCGCCGGCCTGTCCGGCCTGTTCAAGGGCGGCTCCGGCAGCTGGAGCTTCGCGCCCAGCATTTCGCTGCCGATCTTCGACGGCGGCCGCAACCGCGCCAATCTCGATGTCGCCAAGGTGCAGCGCGACATCGACGTGGCCAACTACGAGAAGGCGATCCAGACCGCGTTCCGCGAGGTCTCCGATGCGCTCGCCGAGCGCGCCACGCTGGGCCGCCAGCTGCAGGCGCAGCAGGCGCTGGTGGATGCGTCGGCCGACAGCTACCGGCTGTCGCAGGCGCGCTTCGAGCGCGGCGTGGACAGCTACCTCGGCGCGTTGGATGCGCAGCGCACGCTGTACAGCGCCGAGCAGACGTTGATCAACACGCGGCTGTCGCGCTTCACCAACCTGGCGACCTTCTACAAGGCGCTGGGCGGCGGCTGGGTGGAGATGGCCGCGTCCGCGGACGCGACGGCCTCGACGGGGCGCTAGCGGTGCCGCGGCAGATGCCTGCGCCCGCACGGGCGCGGCGGCGCGGCGAGCCGGGCGCGACGTGCGAAAAGCACGCCGCGGTCCTGGGTGCGGCGCGGCAGCTGTTTTCCCGCAACGGCTTCGACAGCACCAACATGGATGCCATCGCCACCTGCGCGGGCGTGTCCAAGGCCACGGTGTATGCCCATTTCGCCAGCAAGGACGCGCTGTTCCGGGCCACCGTGGACGCGATGGTCGGCGAGGTGCCGGATCGCTGGGAGGCGCTGCTCGGCGTGCACGCGCCGCTGCAGGCGCGGCTGGCGGCGGTGGCCCACGACATCGTGGCGATGGCGACCGGACCGCTGCTGACCGGCATCCACCGCATGTTGGCGCTGTCCACGCAGTTCTCCGTGCGCCACACCGAGACGTACTGGGACCTGTGCTTCGCGCGCTACGATCGCGCCATGCGCCAGTGTCTGCTCGTCGAAACCCGGCAGGGCACGCTGGCGGTGTCCGACGCGATGCAGGCGTCGGCGCAGTTCTTCGGCTTGATCGCCGGCGCGCCGGCGCTGCACGCGCTGCTGATCGGCGAGCCGTTCGCGCCGCCGCCGGCGGCGGCCAGCGTGGACAGCGCCGTGGCGTTGTTCGTGCGCGGCTATCGGCCGGGTACAGCGTCCGCGGCCGACACCGCCACGCCACCGGCCAAGCGCCGGCGCGGCGCGCGAACGCTGGCGGGCGCCACGCACGGAATGCCAGGCTGACCGGCGCCGCGCTCGGCGCCAGGCCGGCGTCGCGCGTCGCGTCGCGTCTTTTGGGGGCGTTGCTATGCTGTGCGTCGCCTTGCGCTTGCCGGAGTGCCGCAGCGATGCCGAAACCCCCTGCCGCCGCCGTCCCGATCGCCGCCGCGCGGGCGCGCGCGCTGTGGCTCGATGCGCAGCGGCTGAGCACGCCGGCGCCGTTCGGCGCGGGCGCCGACGCGGTGCGGCGCGCGACCGCGCATCTGGGCTACGTGCAGATCGACACCATCCACGTGATCGAGCGCAGCCACCACCACGTGCTGTACAGCCGCATCCCCGGGTATCGCAAGCAGGACCTGGAACAGGCGCAGGCGCAGGACAAGTCGGTGTTCGAATACTGGACGCATGCGCTGGCCTATGTGCCGATCGCCGACTACCGCATGTACGTGGCGCAGATGGCGCGCTACCGCGCGCAGGCAGACGCCGCGGGCAAGATCGATCCGGCCGATTACGCCAGGCTGCTGCGGCGCATCCGCAACGACGGGCCATTGTCGATCCGCGACATCGACGACGACGTACTGGTCGAGAAGACCCATCCGTGGGGTAGCCGCAAGCCGTCGCGCGCGGCATTGCGCTACGGCTTCTTCAGCGGCGACCTGGTGGTCGCCCAGCGCAGCGGCATGCTCAAGACCTACGAGCTGGCCGCGCGCCACTTCGGCTGGACCCGGCGCCCGCGTGCGGCCAGCGACGCGCAGTTCGCGCAGTACCTGCTGCAGCGCGCGCTGCGCGCGCAGGGCATCGTCGGCGTGGACTCGATCTGCTACGGCAACGCTGGCGCCAAGCCCGCGGTGCGCGCGCTGATCGCCGCCGCGGTCGCCGCCAGGCGCCTGGTTCCGGTGCAGTTGCAGGGACAGGAGCAGGCCGCGCTGTGGGCCGAGCCGGCGCTGCTGGAACACGCGCCGCCGCTGCCGGACGATGCCCTCGCGCAGCTACTGTCGCCGTTCGACCCACTGCTGATCCAGCGCAAGCGGCTGCAGCAGTTCTTCGGCTACGAACACCGCTTCGAGGCCTACGTGCCGGCGCCGCAGCGGGTGCTCGGCTACTTCGCGCTGCCGGTGCTGGTCGGCGACCGCATCGTCGCCGCGCTGGACCTGAAGATGGACCGCCAGGCCGGCAGGCTGCTGATCCAGAAATGGACCTGGCTGCTGCCGCAGCGGCCTGCGCTGCAGTTGGCGATCGATGCGGCGCTGCAGCGCTTCGAGCGCTTTCATCTGCAATAGCGCTGGTGCAGTGGCGCTGCGCGCGGCCAGCGCGCAGCGGCGGACGCGGTTCGCCGTCGCCACGCGATGGCCGGCGCAGACGCGGCGCGCGCCTGCGCCGGCAAGCGGATCAGGCCTTGAAGAAGGCCAGCAGGTCCTGGTTGATCTCGTCGGGGTGGGTGGTGCACATGCCGTGCGGGTAGCCCTTGTAGACCTTCAGCGTGGCGTGCCTGACCAGCTTGGCCGACAGCAGCGCCGAGTCGGCGATCGGCACGATCTGGTCGTCGTCGCCGTGCAGGATCAGCACCGGCACCTCGATCTGCTTCAGGTCCTCGCTGAAGTCGGTTTCCGAGAACGCCTCGATGCAGTCGTAGTGGGCCTTGGCGCCGCCCATCATGCCCTGCCGCCACCAGTTGTCCTTGATGCCTTGCGACACCTTGGCACCGTCGCGGTTGTAGCCGTAGAACGGCACCGGCACCTCCTGGTAGAACTGCGCGCGGTTGGCCGCGAGCTGCGCGCGGAAGCCGTCGAACACCTCCATCGGCAGGCCGCCCGGGTTGTGCTCGGTCTTGCGCATGATCGGCGGCACCGCGCCGATCAGCACCGCCTTGGCCACGCGGCCGGCGCCGTGCCTGGCGACATAGCGCGCCACTTCGCCGCCGCCGGTGGAATGGCCGACGTGGATGGCGTGCTTCAGGTCCAGGTGCCTGGCCAGCGCGGCCACGTCGGCGGCGTAGGTGTCCATGTCGTTGCCGGTCGCGGTCTGCGTGGAACGGCCGTGGCCGCGGCGGTCGTGGGCGATGACGCGGTAGCCCTGGGCGAGGAAGAACAGCATCTGCGCGTCCCAGTCGTCGGCGCTGAGCGGCCAGCCGTGATGGAACACGATGGGTTGGCCGTTGCCCCAGTCCTTGTAGAAAATTTCGGTTCCGTCTTGCGTGGCGATGTGTGGCATGGCTGTGTCCTGAAAGGCGTGCGGGCTGGCCGCAGGCGTGGGGGAAGGGCCGCTTCGGGCCGCTGCGGCGATGCCCGCCAGGGGCAGGGCGCTCAACGCGGTGGCGCCGAGCAGCAGGCGCCGCCGCATCGGATCGGCGCTGTCGGTGTGCGTCGTGTGAGCGTCCATTGCAGTTCCTGCGTCGAAAGCAGCGGTGCAGATGATGCGCGGCGCGGCGCACTGCCGATTGCATAATCCTGCTGGTTTGCCGCGCCGCGCCGCGAGCATGCGCGGGCGCGCCGTTGCGCTTTCGTCGCGGCCAGGTCACCTGCTCACCACAGGCCGCTGCTTAGGCTGTGAGTCCCTCTCCAGCCTGTGCCGCCGCATGTCCGCTGCCAGACACTGTCTCCACGAGGCCATCGTTGCCTGCCGGCAGCGCGCACCTGCCGTGCTGGCGGTGCCGATGGACACGGAAGGCTCCACCTATGCGCGTGCCGGTGCGCTCGCGCTGTTCGGCGCCGACGGCGCGCAGCAGGGCTGGCTCAGCGGCGGTTGCCTGGAGCCGGAGATCGCGCGTTGCGCGGCGGCGGCGGCCGCGGCCAACGCGCTGGCGTGGATGGACATCGACACGCGCGACGATGAGGACCTGCTGTCCGGGTCGGCGGTGGGCTGCCGTGGTCGCCTGCGCCTGGCCTTGCTGCCCTTGCGCGCCTTGCCCGGGTTCGAGCGCCTGGCGCAGGCCTGGCTGCAGCGGCGCGGCGGCCTGGCCCTGGCGCTGCAGGCCGACGGGCGCGTCGCGGCGGCGGTGGCCGGCGAGGCGCTGCAGTGGCGCCTGCCGTGCCAGGCCTGGCACGGCGCCGCGGCGCGCAGCGGCGCCGTGCAGGTGCCGCCGCCGCCGCGGGTCAGCGTGTTCGGCGCAGGCCCGGAAACCGCCGTGCTGCTGCCGCTGCTGCGGCAGTTGGGCTGGATGACCACGCTGGTGGAACAGCGTCCGCGCTGGGCGGCGCAGGCCGTGCTGGCCGACCAGGCCCTGGCCTGCACGCCGAGCCGTGCGCTGGCCGAGTGCGCCGACAGCGAGGCGGCGCTGGTGATGCACCATCACTTCGAACTGGACCGCGAGGCGCTGGATGCGCTGGCGGCGAGCACGATCCCGTTCCTGGGCCTGCTGGGGCCGACGCGCCGGCGCGAGGACCTGTTCCGCCTGTTGCGCCCGCAGCAGCACGCGCAACTGCTGCCGCGGCTGCATTCGCCGATCGGGCTGCGGCTCGGCGGCAGCGGCGCGGAGGCGATCGCGCTGAGCATCGCCGCGCAATTGCAGGGCATCCGCGACGTGCAGCAAGCCAGCGCCATCCCGGAACCGAACCGGTGCAGCGTGACCCGCTTGCATGGCGGCGATGCCGCAGCGGCTGCGCTGGCGCCGTTGCGCGCCGACAGCGGCGCACGCGGTGCGGCGCGATGAGCCACGCGCATGCCGCGCTGGTGCTCGCCGCCGGCGCCAGCCGCCGCCTCGGCCAGGCCAAGCAGGCGCTGACCCGCGACGGCGAGCCGTTGCTGCGCCGCGCCGCGCGGCTGGCGCTGGCGGCGTCGCCGGTACGCTGCGTGGTGGCGTTGGGCGCGCAGGCCGAAGCGCTGCGCCCGCTGCTGGACGGCCTGCCGGTGGAAATCGCGATCAATCCGGACTGGGCCAGCGGCATGGGCGGCAGCCTGGCCTGCCTGCGCACGGCGCTGCATGACGATGCGTCGATCACCCACAGCCTGGTGCTCGGCTGCGACCAGCCGGCGCTGGACGCGGCGCACCTGCAGGATCTGCTGGCGGCGGCCTACCGCGCCGCGTCCGGCTGCGCGGTCAGCGCCTACGCCGGCGTGCGCGGCATGCCGGCGGTGGTGGCGCAGGCGTGCTGGCGCGAGCTGCCCCTGCGCGGCGACCAGGGCCTGCGCGGGTTGTTCGATGCGATGGTGCTGGACAGCCTGGGCTGCATCGTCGCCCCGGCGCTGGCATTGGATCTGGATACGCCGCAGGACGTGCTGGCCGCGGTGGAACGCGGCTGGCTGGATCCGTAGCAGCCAGCGCACGCAACCGAACACCGCGCATGCCTGCGCGCGGCGCACCGATGCACAGCGCAGGGACTGCGAAGCTCAGCCGATCAGCTTGTCCGGGGTGATCGGCAGGTCGCGGATGCGCCTGCCGGTGGCATGGAACACGGCGTTGGCGATCGCCGCTGGAATGCCGACCATGCCCAGCTCGCCCATGCCCTTGACCCCGAGCGGGTTGACGATGGTGTCGTCCTCCTCGACGAACATGGTCTCGATCAGGTGCACGTCGGCGTTGACCGGCACGTGGTAGTCGGCCAGCGAGGCGTTGAGCATGCGCCCGTAGCGATGGTCGACCTCGGTGCCTTCGCTGAGCGCCATGCCGATGCCCATCACCACGCCGCCGATCTCCTGGCTGTGCGAGGTCAGCGGATTGATGATCCTGCCGCAGGCGGTGGCCTCGATGACCCGGGTCACCTGCACCATGCCGGTGTCCGGATCGACCTTGACCTCGATGAACTGCGCGCCGTGCGCGGCGGTGGCGTAGTTCTTGCGCTCGGCCGAGGGCTTGGAGGCGTGCACCACGTCCAGTTCCTGCAGACCGTGCTGGCGCATCAGCTCGGCCACGTCCAGGCCGGCCTCGGGCTTGCCGGTCGGGCGCAGTTGGCCGTCGGCCAGTTCCACCGCATCCACGTCCAGCCCGGCGAACGCGGCTTGCCCGTCCTGCCTGGCCAGGTCCAGCAGCTTGCCGCGGATCTCGCGCGCCGCGCCGTGGATCGCGCTGCCGACGCTGGCGGTGGTCCACGAGCCGCCCTGCGACGGCGCCTTCGGCAGGCGCGTGTCGCCGAGTTCGAACTGCACGCGCCTGGCGTCCAGGCCCAGGTACTCGGCGGCGATCAGGGTCATCACCGTGTAGGTGCCGGGGCCGATGTCGGCGGTGGCGCTGCCGACCGTGGCGCTGCCGTCGGCCTTGAGCACCACCCGCGCCAGCGCCGGCATCTGCATCGCCGCCCAGGTGCCGGTGGCCATGCCCCAGCCGACCAGCAGGCGGCCGTCGCGCATCGAGCGCGGCTCGGGCGTGCGCTTGCTCCAACCGAAGGTGTCGGCAGCGAGCCGGTAGCATTCGCGCAGCGCCTTGCTCGAGAACGGCTTGCCGGTCTCCGGATCGGTCTCGGCGTAGTTGGCCAGGCGCAGCTGCAGCGGGTCCATCTTCAGCGCGTAGGCCAGTTCGTCCAGCGCGCATTCGATGCCGAACATCTGGCTGATGGTGCCGGGCGCGCGCATCGCCTGCGGCGTCGGCAGGTCCGCTTCCACCACCTCGAAGCGGTCCTCGACGTTGGCGCAGGCGTATAGCGAGCGCGCGTTGCGGAAGATGGCCTCGTTGAACGCCTCGATGCGTGAGGTGTTGAGCACGTGCCGGTAGCGGATCGCCTGCAGCGTGCCGGCGGCGTCGGCGCCCAGGCCCAGTTCCACCCGGTAGTAGGGGCGGTAGCCATGGCCGCTGAACATCTGCCGGCGGGTGTAGACGATCTTGACCGGGCGCCCGACCGCCTTGGACACCGCGCCGAGCAGGAAGGTGTAGTAGTTCGGGCGCAGGCACGAGCCGAATGCGCCGCCGACGAACAGCGACACCACGTTGACCTGCTCGGGCGGGAGGCCGAAGTAACCGGCCAGCTGCTCGCGGTCCTGGTGCACGTTCTGGCTCTTGTTGACCACGGTCAGGGTGTCGCCGATCCAGTAGCCGATGCCGCCGTGCGGTTCCATCGGGTTGTGGTGCTCGATCGGCATCGTGTACGCGGCTTCCACCTTGACCGGTGCGGCGGCGAACGCGGCGGCCGGGTTGCCGCGCGGCTTCGGCGATTCCTCCGGGGTCGGATCGTGCGCCTGGCCGAGCAACGCATCGAAATCGGTGTGCGCGGTTTCGGCGGCGTAGTCCACCTGGATCAGCCGCGACGCATGCCGCGCCTGCTCGAACGTGGCGGCGACCACCACCGCGATCGGCTGCGCGCTGAAATGGATGCGCTCGTCGAGCAACGCGCGGAACGACAGGTCTTCGCCCTTCTTCTTGACCGCGTCGGACACCGGCTTGACCGAATTCAGATGGGTCAGCACCTTGATCACCCCGGGCGCGGCCTCGGCGGCGCGGGTGTCGATGCGCACGATGCGGCCCTTGGCGATGGTGCTGGTGAGGATGTAGCCGTGGGCCAGGTGCGGGATCTGGAATTCCGCCGCATAGCGCGCCTTGCCGGTGACCTTGGCGTAGCCGTCGACGCGGCGCATTTCCTTGCCGATGTAGTTCATTGCGGGTTCTCCGGTTCGGTGCTCACGCGGCGTCGCTGCCGCTGGCGCGGTGCAGGGCGCGGATCATCGCGTGCGTGCCCATCGGCAGCTTGTAGGCGTTGTGCGCCAACGGGCGCGCGGCGGCCATCTCCGCTTGCGCGGCGGCGGCGAAGGCGGCTTCGCCGACGCGCTGGCCGAGCAGCGCGCGTTCGGCGGCATGCGCGCGCCACGGCTTGTGCGCCACCCCGCCCATGGCGATGCGCGCCTCGCGGATGCGCCCGTCCGGTTCCAGCGCCAGCGCTGCGGCCACCGAGATCAGCGCGAACGCGTAGCTGGCGCGGTCGCGTACCTTCAGATAGTGGCTGTGCGCGGCGAAACGCTGCGCCGGCAGGGTGATCGACTCGATCAGCTCGCCGTGCGCCAACTGGTTGTCCAGGTCGGCGCGGGCAGCGGGCAGCAAGTGGAACGCGGCGAAGGGAATCTCGCGGCGCGTACCGGCCGGCGTGCGCACCTGCACGGTCGCATCCAGCGCGGCCAGGGCCACGCACATGTCCGACGGATGCACCGCCACGCAGTGTTCGCTGTGGCCGAAGATCGCATGGGTGCGGTTGAGTCCTTCGCGCGCGCCGCAGCCGCTGCCGGGATTGCGCTTGTTGCAGGGCAGGGCGGTGTCGTAGAAATAGCCGCAACGGGTGCGCTGCAGCAGGTTGCCGCCGTTGGTCGCCATGTTGCGCAACTGCATCGTCGCCCCGGCCAGGATCGCCTGGCTCAGCAGCGGATAGCGCTGGCGCACCAGCGGGTGGTTGGCGGTGTGGGTGTTGTTGGCCAGCGCGCCCAGGCGCAGGCCGCCGTCGGCGGTTTCGGCGATCTCGGCCAGGCCCTTGAGCCGGGTCAGATCGACGATCTCGTCGGCGCCGGTCACCCCTTCCTTCATCAGGTCGAGCAGGTTGGTGCCGCCGCCGAGGAAGCGCGCGTTCGGGTTGGCGGCGACGCGGCGCACCGCGTCCTCCGGCGAGCTGGCGCGCTGGTAGTCAAACGGCGTCATCGGCCACCTCCTTCGCCAGCGTCAGCGCGGTCAACTCGGACTGGTCGACGTAGCGCCAGGTCAGCGGCCGCGGCGCACCGCCGCTGTGCACGTCCTGGATCGCGGCGACGATCTTCGGATAGGCACCGCAGCGGCAGAGGTTGCCGCTCATGCGTTCGCGCACTTCCGCGTCGTTGAGTTCGGTGACTGGCTGACTGACGTCGGCGCTGACGTGGCTGGCGTCGCCGCGCTTGATCTCGTTGAGCAGCGCCACCGCCGAGCAGATCTGCCCGGGCGTGCAATAGCCGCACTGGAAGCCGTCGTGCTGCACGAACGCGGCCTGCATCGGATGCAGCCGTTCGCCGTCGGCCAGGCCTTCGATGGTGGTGATCTGCGCGTCCTCGGCCTGCGCCGCCAGGGTCAGGCAGGCCAGGCGCCGCTCGCCGTCGACGATCACCGTGCAGGCGCCGCACTGGCCGTGGTCGCAGCCCTTCTTGGTGCCGGTCAGCGCCAGGTGCTCGCGCAGCGCGTCCAGCAGCGTGGTGCGTGGATCCAGTTGCAAGGCGTGGCGCTGGCCGTTGACCTGCAGCACCACCGGCATCGCGTTCTGCGGCGTCGCCGTGCTGGCGGCCGGCGCGGCGAAGGCGGCGTCGCTGAAGACGATCTGCCCGCCCGCGCTGCTCAGGCCGGCGGCCGACAGCAGGGCGAGGAATTCGCGCCGCGACAGGCCG
Source organism: Xanthomonas hyacinthi (assembly GCF_009769165.1). Lineage (NCBI taxonomy): Bacteria > Pseudomonadati > Pseudomonadota > Gammaproteobacteria > Lysobacterales > Lysobacteraceae > Xanthomonas > Xanthomonas hyacinthi. The sequence goes on along the minus strand of NZ_CP043476.1, from coordinate 4,810,277 downwards.
TTGATGCCGAGCCTGCGCGCGAGCGCGGCCTCGTCGTCGCTGAGCCCGGCATCGCGCGGCGCATCGGCGGTGCGGGGCGCGGCGGGGGAAGGGTGGGGATCGTGCTGCATCGGTCTCTCCTGCCTGGGGACCGCCGCATCGTTGCGCTGGCGCAAGCGAACAGGGACGGTACGACCTGGGTCGCGGTACCGCCATCGCGGCACCGGTGCACGGGCGCGCATCGGCGCCCGGGTCCGAGCATTGCAGCGGCGTCGCGAAGAGATTGCGAAGGGAGGGTGGCGGTGCGGTGATGTAGCCGGGATTGGGGATTGGGGATTGGGGATTTTCGCAAGGGTGCAGGATTTTGCTTTTCTGTAGGAGCAACTTCAGCCGCGACAGGCTCTATGGATAGAGCCTGTCGCGGCTGAAGCCGCTCCTACAACAGCGTGACTGTTGCGAGTACCCGCGCTGGAAACGTGCAGGCGCTACCAGCGGTACGCCACCGACACCTGGTATTGGCGGCCGGCGATCGGGCGGCCCATGAACACCCCGCCGGTGGCAGCGCCGGGCACGCGCACGTTGCCCTCGGTCAGGCCCAGCTCGTCGGTCACGTTGCTGCCGCTGGCGGTGACCTCCCAGTGTTCGCCGGCATGCAGGCTGGCGCCGACGTCGAGCATGTCGTAGGACGGCAGGCGCTGGCTGTTGGCCAGGTCGGCGTAGCGCTCGCCGATGTAGGAGTAGGTGGCGAACACGCGCAGGTCGCCGAACGGCAGCATCCAGTAATAGCTCGGGGTCAGCCGGAACTGGCGCTTGGGCTGGCGCATCACCTGGTTGCCGGTGTACTCGCGGTAGTTGCGGTACTTGGCGTCCAGCCACACCCCGGTGCCGGCCAGCTCGAAGCCGCCGAACGGACGGATCGCGCCTTCCACTTCCAGCCCGTAGGCGCGCGAATCGCCGACCGTGGTGAAGTTGCTGCCGTCGGCCAGGAAGGCCTGGAACGGCGAGTTCTTGAAGGTGTTGTAGAACGCGGTCAGGTACAGGTCGTAGGCGGCTGCAGCGGACTTCAATCCCAGTTCGTACTGGTCGATGTCCTGCACCTTGGTCTGCCCGTCGCGCAGGTTGTCGAAGCCGGGGAACTTGACCCCGGAATTGACCCGCGCGAACAGGCTGTTGTGCGCATCGAGCTTGAAGTTCAGGCCGGCGGTCCACGACAGCGCGTCGTCGTCCTGGTCGATGCGCCTGGCGCTCGGCAGCGAGATCGAGGTGGCGTTGTCGTACAGCGTGGCCGGATCGCCGTCCAGGTCCACGGTGTCGGTGTCGTGCACGGTGCCGGTGACGCGCTGGCGCTCGTAGCGCGCGCCCAGGTCCAGGCGCAGGCGTTCGTCCAGTTCCCATTCGTCGGCGACGAACACGGCGGTGTTCTCGCCGTCGTAGTGCGCGCGCAGGGCGAGGAACGCGGTGCTGGTGAAGCCGTCGCGGGTCGGTTGGCGGCCGTCGTCCAGGCTGACGTCGATGCGCCGCGCATGGTTCTGCGCGGTCAGCAGCATGCTGTTGCCCAGGTACCAGGTGTCGTTGGAGGAATACCTGGCGTAGTAGCTGCCCACCGTGAGCGTGTTGCCGGCGAACAGTTCGCGGCTCAGGCGCAGGTCGTTGGTGAAGGCGTTCAGGCGCTTGTCCACCGACCACCAACCGGCTTCCAGCACCTGCTGGTCCGGATCGACCGCGCCGCCGCCGTTGGTATAGCTGGCGCTGCCGGTGCTGCCGTAGCCGGCGATGAAATCGCCCAGGCGCTGCGGCGCATCGCCGGTGAACAACGCATAGGTCGGCGCGGTGCCGCCCATCACGCTGAAGCGGTCGGCGATGGTCCAGTCGCGCGCCTGCCAGTTCAGTTCGCCGCCGAACACGTCGATGTTGACCCCGCGGCCGTCGGCCAGGTCGCGCTGCACGGTCTCGCCGTTCGGCCCGACCGGCAGGGTGACGTTGCGGAAGTCGTTGCTGAGCAGGGTGCCGGTCTGCGCGTTGAGGCCGGGGAAGCTGGACAGGTCGCTGCCGTTGTTGCGCGAGCGCAGCGGGATCGCGGTGTAGAAGGCGTTGTTGTCGTCGGTGTGGCGCGCATAGAAGGACAGGTCGCCGCTGTCCCAGCGCTTGCTCAGGGTGGCGCTGAACTGGCCGCCCTTGTCGGCGGAGAATTGCGGGTCGCGCACGCCGTCGGTCTCGCGGAAGAAACCGCCGATGCTGTAGTACCAGCCGTTGCCCATCGGCCCGCTGTCGAACAGGTCGATGCGGCGCAGCGCGTCGCTGCCGCCGGTCAGGCGCACGCTGCCTTCCGGCTCGTCCTGGCCTTGCTTCTGGATGAAGTTGGCGGTGATGCCGGCCTGGCCGTTGGAGAAGATCGGGCTGGAGCCGCCGCGCAGCACTTCCAGGCGCTCGATCGTGTCGTCGGTGCGGAACAGCGTGGAGTTTTCCAGGAACGACAGCGTCGGCGGCGGGAACAGCGGCGAGCCGTCGAGCTGGAAGGTGACGAACGGCGCATCGCCTTCCGAAGGCATGCCGCGCACGAAAATGTTGGCGCCGGTGCCGCCGCCGCTGGGCTCGGCCCATACGCCGGGCACGATCTTCAGCAGGTCGGCGCTGCTCTGCGGCACCGCCTGCTGGATCTGTTCGGGCGTGGCGGTGGTGATCGAGAAACTGGCGTCGCGCTTGCGCAGGCCCTTGAAGCGCGCGGTGCCGCTGACCACCACGGTATCCAGGGTGGTGGCGTCGGATTGCGCGGCAGGCGTGGTGGGTGCATCGGCAGTCTGCGCCAGCGCCGGCGGCGCGAGCAGGACGGCGGCAACGGACAGCGGCAGCAGGCCGAGGGGCAGGGCAGGTTTCATGAAGAATCTCTCCTTTCTTCATCCGGAACGGTGCGCCGGCGTCGAGTGCGCACATGCGCTGCACGTGCTCGCTGCAGCGGCCGGCACAGCGCAACGCAGGGGGCATCGCGCCGCGCTCTTTGTAACGCCGTTGTGCGGCCAGGCTGTTGTGCAGCGCGGTAGAGGCACTGCTTGCGTGATGGGCTGCGCAGGCCGGTCGCCAGCGCTGCGCGTCGTCCGGCGTGCCGTGCGCAGCGCGACGCCGCGTTGTGTGCGACGCCAGGTGGCCTCGGGCCATCGGTCGCGACGGGCCCTGCCGCTGCCGCATGGCGCAGCCGATCGCGCCACCGTGCAGGGGTTGCATGCTTTCGAGATGTGCGCACCCGCGTGCTTGCGTCTTCCTGCGCCGCCAAAAATTAAAGAGGCCGCCCGAAGGCGGCCTCCACTGACGACGCGTGGGAGGGAACCGCGTCAGAAGAACAGGCGCACGCCGAACGCCGCGTTGCGGCCGGGAAGCATCACCTCGTCCTTCAGGAACGAGGTATGCACGCGCGCGTCCTGGTCGGTCAGGTTGTTGCCGTCCAGGAACACTTCCCAGGCGGTGGCGCCGGCGTCGACGTGATAGGCCAGGTGCGCATCGACCATGGTGTAGCCGTCGGTCGGGGTCTCGTCGACCGCGACCTTGTCCTGCTTCTGGTAGCGGGTGGCGCCGAGCGAGGCGCGCCAGTGGCTCGCATCCCAGCGCAGTTGCGCGCCGTAACGCGCCGGCGCGATGCGCGGCAGGTTGCCGCCATCCTTGAGCCGCGCGCGCACGCTGTCGCCGAACACGCGCAGGTCCCAGGCGCCGCTGTCGTTGTCGGCCAGGTGGAAGGTGGCCTCGCCCTCGAAACCATGGAAGATCGCGTCGGCCTGGGTCCACTGGCGGATCGGCAGGAAGTCGTTGTCCTCTTCGTGGAACCACTGCGCGCCGGTATCGACGAGGTAGATGAAATCGTCGTAGCGGTTGTAGTACGCCGCCACCTTGGCATCCACCCAGGCGTTCTTGAAGTTCAGCCCCAGCTCGGCCTGGTTGGCCTTCTCCGGCTTGAGGTCGGCATCGCCGATCTCGTAGGCGAGGGTGGCGATGTGCGGGCCGTCGGCGAACAGTTCCTCCTCGGCCGGCGCGCGCTCGGCGTGGTCCAGGTTGGCGGTCAGGCGCCACTGCTCGTTGAAGCGGAAGCCGCCGCTGAGCGAGAAGCTCTTCGGGGTGAAGTCGCGGTCCACGCCGGTGTCGGTCTCGTACTTGACCTTGTCCACGCGCGCGCCGACCTCGGCGGTGACGCGTTCCCAGTTGTTGCGGGCCACGGCGAACACGCCGATGGCGCGGGTGTCGGTCTTCGGCACGAACGCCTCTTCGCCGATCGCCTGGAAGGTGGAGTCGCTGCCCTGCACGCCGAACGCGGTCTGCCAGCCGCCGCCGACGCTGAAGGAGGCTTCGACGCGGCCTTCGTTGGCGCGCTTGTCGAACACCGTGCCCACGTCCTCGCCCTCGAACTCGGTGTGGCTGTAGGCGGTGTGGCCGACGCTGTAGCGCAGCGCGCTGCCGTCGCCCCACGGATCGGTCAGCCCGCCCTTGAGCTCGTAGCGGTCCTGGTGCATGCGCAGCGACACGCCGCGCTCGCCGGCAGCCGGGTCGCCGGGTTCGCCCGGATTGCCGTAGTTGTCGCGGAAGCGCGAGGCCGACACGCCGACGAAGCCCCAGTCGCCGGCCAGCGAGGCGCCGATCGAGCCGACCTTGGAGTCGAGGAAGGAATTGGCCTGGCGCCCCTGCGGGGTGTCGTAGTCGTTCTGGTTGCGGTATACGCCGTCGGCGTGGATCGACAGGCCGCTGCCGTTGCCGGCATCGACCCGGAACATGTCGGTGTTGCCGTCCTTGTCGCCGCCGTCGAAGCGCACTTCGGCGCGGCCGTGCACGCCGTCCACCGGGGTCTCGGCGATGCGCCCGTCGACCACGTTGACCACGCCGCCGATCGCGCCGGAACCGTATAGCAGCGTGGACGGCCCCTTCAGCACTTCGATCTGGTCGGCCAGGAACGATTCCACCGCCGGCGAATGGTCCTGGCTGACGGTGGACACGTCCTGGGTGGACAGGCCGTCGCTGAGCACCGCCACGCGCGGGCCGTCCAGGCCGCGGATGATCGGCCGGCCGACGCCGGGGCCGAAGTTGGAACTCTGCACGCCGGGCAGGCTGGCCACGGTCTCGCCGATGCTGGCGCCACGGTTTTCGTCCAGGCGTTCACCGGCCAGCACCTCCACCGGTTGGCTCAGGTTGCCGGCAGCGTCGCGCAGCGGACTGGCGGTGACCACCACCGCGTCCATGTCCTTCACGTGGCGGTCCTGCTTGCGGCCGTCGCCGTGGCGGCTGTCGCTGGCCGGCGGGGTGGCGTCGGTGCCGGCGGGCGCATCGGCGGCCAGCGCCAGGACCGGACTGAGCAGGCCGCCCAGCGCCAGGGACAGGGTGCTGCGACGGAGCAAGCGGGAGCGGGAGGAGGACATGGGCATACCGGTAGGAGGGAGAAGCTTCGCCAGGCAAACACAGGCGCTCGCTTCGCCGCGCAGGGCGGCGACAGGCACGGAGTAGGGCGCGCGACGGCGCTGGTCGTCGGCCGGGTAATGTTATATTATTCTATAACGCAATCACCACTGTGCTGGAAGCCATGACCCCCATCTCCGATCTGCGCGCATTGCTCGACCGCCTCGGCGCCACCGGTTCGCTGCTGTGCGCGGTGCATTGCGCGCTGCTGCCGCTGGCGCTGGCCTTGCTGCCGTCGCTGGGCCTGTCGGTGTGGCTGGGCGATGGCGTGGAACGCGCGCTGGTGCTGTTCGTAACCTGCCTGGGCCTGTTCAGCCTGGTCCTCGGCTACCGCCGGCACCGCGCCTGGCAGGCGCTGGGCCTGCTGCTGCTGGGCCTGTTGTCGTTGTGGGCCGGCATGCTGGTGCCGGCGCTGCACCATGCGGTGGCCCCGCACGCGGCGATCATGACCTTCGGCGGCACCCTGGTCGGGCTGGCCCATCTGCTCAATCTGCGTCTCAACCATGGTCACGTGCACGACGCCAGCTGCGCCCACTGAGCGCACGTGGTAGGCTTGCCGCCCTTGCGCGAGGGCGCTGACCGCGTTGGCCTCGCCAAACCCGTGCACCGCGCGGGGATTTTCGCACACACATTCAGGAGTCGATGAGCATGGGTAAGGGTGACCGCAAGACCGCCAAGGGCAAGCGCTACAACGCCAGCTATGGCAATTCGCGTTCGCACAGCGAGAGCAAGGTAGCCGTGGGCGCAGCGTCGCCGGTCACCAAGAAGTCGGTGGTCAAGGCCCCGGCGGCGAAGAAGGCCGTGGCCAAGAAGACGGTCGCCAAGGCCGGCTGAGCCTCGGCTCCAGCGGTACGGAAGAACGCGGCGCTTGCGCCGCGTTTTTTTTGCCCGCGCGATGGCCGCGTCCGCGGTGTCGAGTGGCGCGTTTAGCGCGGCGGATCGTCCTCGCCGCTGTCGCCGGCCAGGTCGGCGGTCAGCGGCGTCGGCTCGGGTTCGGGTTCGGCGACGCTTGGTACCGCCAGCAAGTGTTCGGCCAGGCCGCGATAGATCGGCGTGCGGCACACCAGTGCCGAGGCGCCGCGCGCGATCAGCACCGTGGCCAGGATCGGCAGCAGCATGTCGCTGCTGTCGGTGAGTTCCAGCGAGATCACCGCCGAGGTCAGCGGCGCCTGGGTGACTCCGGTCAGATAGGCGCACATGCCGAGCAGCACGAAGGTGCGCGGATCCACGTCCGGCATCAGCACCGCCAGGTTGTGGCCGACCCCGGCGCCGACCGCCAGCGCCGGCGAGAACAGGCCGCCGGGTATGCCGGCCACGTACGACACCAGGTTCGCCAGCAGCTTCATCAGCCCGAACTCGTGGCCGACGCTGGCGTGGCCCTGCACCAGGCTGCGCGCCTGCTCGTAGCCGGTGCCGAACGCACCGTTGCCGAAGACCAGGCCCAGCGCGACCAGAGCCAGGCCGCAGGCCGCGGCCAGCAGCACCGGATGGCGGCCGCGTAACGCGCCCAGCCAGCGCGGCTTGCCGGCCACGGTGGCCAGCACCATGCGGCTGAATGCGCCGCCGAGCAGGCCGGCGACCACGCCGCACAACACGATCGCCAGCCACGCCCGGCCCAGCGGCAGCGCCGCGGAGACCTTGCCGAAGTAGGTGTAGTTGCCGAGCAGGCCCAGCGAGATCACGCCGCCGACGATCACCGCGGTCAGCAAGGTGCCGGAGAAACGGTGTTCGAAACGGCCGCTGAGTTCCTCGATCGCGAACACCACCCCGGCCAGCGGCGTGTTGAACGCCGCGGCGATGCCGGCGGCGCCGCCGGCGAGCAGGAAATGCGAGGCCTGGCGCGGATCGCGGAAACCGAACCAGCGCCCGAGCACGTACATCAGGCTGGCGCCGACGTGCACGGTCGGCCCTTCGCGCCCGACCGAGGCGCCGCCGAGTAAGGCCAGCGTGGTCAGCAGCAGCTTGCCGGCGGACACGCGCAGCGACAGGTTGGTCTGCCGGAAGGCGTCGTCGGGCCGTTCCAGCGCGGCGATGACCTGCGGGATGCCGCTGCCGCGGGTGGGGCGCAACACCCCGTTGGTCAGCCAGGCGAGCAGCGCGAACACGCTGGGGGTGAGTAGCAGCGCCCACCACGGCGAGTGCGCGATGATGCGCTGGAACAGGTGGAAGGCCGCGTCGCTGGCCTTGGCGAACACGATCGCGACCAGTGCCACCGCGACCGCGCCGCCCCACAGCACCGCGCGCTGTTTCCAGCTCTCGTGCGAGAGCAACGGGCGTAGGCGATGGCGCATGCGCGGCGGCGGCACGGGATCGGGCGACTGCATGTGCCGATTGTCGCATGCACGCTAGGGCGCGGACCTGTCGCTGCGTCCACACGTTCATGAGCGACGCGGTGTGCATGCGCCGCTGTACCGTTCGGCAAGCCGCCCCGCAGAACGCGGGTGACCATGATTGCAGTCTGCAACATGGTGTGGGCGACTCCGGGCGGCCTCGTGCCATCCGCCGCGACACGCTTTATCGCGACTACGCGGCGCTCAGCGCAGCGCCGGCAGCAGCGTCTGCGGATCGCCGTCGTTGGGCGCGGCCGGAATGCCGAGCAGCCGGGCCAGCAGCGGATACACATCGACATTGTCGAACGGCGCCAGCGTGGCGCCCTGGCGGAACGCCGGGCCGCGCGCGACGAACACCGCACGCATCGACGGTAGCGCCGGATCGTAGCCGTGCGAGCCGCGCAGGTCGGTGTGCGATTTCTCAGCGGCGCGCTCGGCCGGCAGCGCGTCCCAGCCCTCGTGCATCTGGCACACGATCGGCGGGATGCGCGGATGGCTGCCGTAGTGCCAGCGCGGCGGCAGTTCGGCCTTGCGCCAGCAGTCGTACTGCGGATGCGCGCCGAGCAGCTTGGCTTCGACCCTGGCCTCCTGGCCCGGCCGCGGCGCGATCCCGATCGACTGGCCATAGCTGACCACCTCGGCCTCCTGCATCGACACCATGTCCTCGACGACGACGACCTGCTGCGCCGGCACCGTCGCCATGCCGTGGTCGGAGACGACGATCAGGTTGGTGCGATCCAGCTGCCCGCGCCGGGCCAGGCCGTCGAGCAGATGGCCGATTGCCGCATCGACCTGCTCGACCGCGCGCGCGTACTGCGCCGATTGCGGGCCGAACTCGTGGCCGGCTTCGTCGACCTGCTCGAAGTACAGGGTCAGTAGCTGCGGATGCGGCGCGCTGCTGTCGTCGAGCCAGCCCAGCGCCTGCTCGACCCGCGCGTTCGGCGCGATGTGTTCGTCGAAGGCCTGGCGGCGGCTCGGACGCACGCCCTGGATCGCCGCCTCGCTGCCCGGCCAGGCCCAGGTCGCCGCGTGCAGGCCGGCCTTCTCGGCGCCGACCCAGATCGGTTCGCCGCCCCACCAGCGGCCGTCGCCGGCCGCGTCGCGGTCGCTGAGCCGGAACGTGCCCAGCACTGGGTCGGTCATGCTGTTGTGGACGATGCCGTGGTGGTCCGGACGCAGCCCGGTGACGAGGGTGTAGTGGTTGGGGAAGGTCAGCGACGGATACGACGGCGACATCCATTGCGCACGCACGCCTTCGCGCGCCAGGCGGCTCAGGTTCGGCGCGATGCCGCGATCGAGCATGTCCGCGCGCAGGCCGTCGATGGAGATCAGCAGCAGCAACGGTCGTTGCGCCTGGCTGGACGCGGCCTGCGCTGCGATGGCCGCGGTGCCGGGAGCAGAGGGAGCGCCGGCGCAGGCGCCGAGCAGCAGCGCCGCGCAGGCGCTTGTCAGTCGTAGGGCGATGGAGGTCATTGGCGCATGATAAGACGCGCACGGTGACCTGGTGATGTCATTGAGTGGCGGTAGCGGAGAAGGGGCGCTGTCCGAGACGGTTGACTGATCGATCTGAACTTTCCCGGCAGACGCCGAGAAAGTCTGGGGCAGCTCGCGCATTCGCGCTAGGGCGTGTCATCCATTCCCGGGTAGGATGAGTAGATAGGCAAGAGTACCCGGGGACAGAGCCGTGGCGCGTTGCAAGATGCTCTCCAGGGCAGGGCATTCCGTACTTGGGGATGCAGGGCTGTCTGGCGCTGTCCCGCTGCCGCGATGCTGGGCATGCTTGCCGTCCCAAAGCCTTGACGTTTGCTTCAGCGCGTCTGGCATTTGTTATTAAAACGGTTCAGTCGGCGTGAACGAGCGTCCATCGAGAGTCGCTTGGGCTTCAAGCCGTTGCAGAGTCCAGGCAGACGTGTGGCAGCACAGCGGGCTTCATGAAGAAGCCCGTCAGACATGGAGGCCTGGGTCGGAATTGAACCGGCGTACGCGGATTTGCAGTCCGCTGCATAACCACTCTGCCACCAGGCCGGTGGACTGGATTCTAGCCGAAACCGCCAGCAGCGGTGTCCGACAAAACAAAGCCCCGCTGACGGGGCCCTGTCTGAATCTGGAGCGGGATAGGGGTGTGGGTTTCCCGTCGCTCCCTATCCATATTGATTCAACAAAGGTCTTTGGCACACCTCGTTGAACGAGGTCGAGTATTTTGTACTGGCCGGCGAAATTTGGCAAGCCTTCGGCTGCGGGAAGCGGCCTGCCCGGCCCGACACACGGGCTGCCGGCCTTGCGGTTTGATCGCTGCGAAGCGACCTCGGTTCGGATGTTGTGTCGCTACCCGGCCACGCGCCGATGCCATGAGGAACCCTGCCCAGCCAGTCCAGCCGCTCTACATGCACGCCGCCACACCCCGGACACTGCACCCGCCAGCGCTCGAACTCCACGTGCAGGCACCAGCCGGCCACCTGGGTGGCAGACCACGCCGCCCGGACCATTTATTTCTACCGCTCACGCTCCTGGACCTCGAGAATCACCTTTCCCACGTGCCGCCCTTGCTCGAAGTACCCGTGAGCGCGCGGCGCATCGGTCAAATCGAATCGCTTGTCGATGAGCACCTTGAACATGCCCTGCGCAATCCACGGCCAAACGACTCTTTCCACCTCCGCAGCGAGCCGTGCCTTTTCGTCGGGGCTGCGCGGACGCAACAGGGAACCCGTGATCACCGCCTGCTTGCGCATGACGTCCGCTATCGGCACGTTCAACGTCGCCCCTCCCTGAGTGGCGATGTAGACGATCCGCCCTCCAGGGTTGAGGACTTGGAGGGTATCGGCAAAGACTTCTGCACCCACCATGTCGAGAGATACGTCCACGCCTCCGCGATCCTTGGCATGGCCCACGAAAGACTCGGCACTGGTATCGACCGCCACGTCTGCCCCAAGCTCCAAGGCAGCCCGGGCCTTGGTCGCCGAACGTGCCGCTGCCAGAACCCTGGCCCCTGCTGCCTTGGCCATCTGAATCGCGGCCGCACCGATCCCGGAGGTGGCGCCATGCAGCAATAGCCACTCGCCCGGCACCAGGCGTCCGTGTTCGAACAGGTTGGCGTAAACGGTGAATACCGTTTCAGGCAGCGCCGCTGCTTCGGCAAAGCTCAGTCCGGGCGGAATCGGCAGCGCATGACGGGCATCGACGACCGCATACTCGGCGTACCCGCCCCCGCCGAGGAGGGCGCAGACCCGATCGCCGGCGTGCCAGCGCCCACCACCCCTCACCACTTCGCCGGCGACCTCCAGCCCAAGTGTCTCCGGCGCGCCTGGAGGCGGCGGATACGCACCGGAGCGCTGGAGGATGTCCGGACGGTTGATCCCGGCAGCCTTGACACGAACGAGAATCTGCCCGAGTCCCGGATCGGGTATTGGCAACGTGACGATATGCAGCGCGTCGGCATCGCCGCTACCGCCACGAATCCCTATAGCCATCATTGTCATGGTGCGAATACTCCCTTGATAAAAACGGCAACACTCTCACGACCTGCGGCGCAACGGCACGATGCAAATTCCGAAAACTACCAGGCCAAGTGCAACCCATTTAAGGGCAGCATAGGACCGCCCTTGAGAAATCTCGACGATCGCGAGCCAAACGAAAGACAGATTGGTCAACATCGAGACAATTGCCGAGTCCTTCGGACTCGATGCTGCGCTAGTTATTACATTTATTCGAACCGCGACAAACCCGCTGTGGGTCGTATACAGCCATAGAGGCTGCAGTATCGAGCGTCAGCAATGTACCGGACAGCCGCAGGGGTTCACTCCAGGGAAAAGCGGGTCAGTTTCAAATCGGCGTCGACAATTGCGCCGCCACCGACAACGCCAGCGCCGCGCCTTCGACGCAGGCGACCAGGCGTTCTCCCGCATCCAGCACCGGCGCCACGCCGGCAGTGAAGTGCGAGAACGCGGGCAGCACCGTCATCCGTTCGCGCAACCAGAATGCGGGCCAGCGCGGGCGTAGCCCGGGCAGCTTGGCCAGCGGATGCAGGTGCCCGCACAGCACATGCAGGTACGCGTGTGGCGCCGGATCGTGGCGTAGCGCGAACGGGCCGTCCTCGACCTGCTCGCCGAGCAGCGCGATGTCCAGCCCGGCGTTCGCCAGCGCGCGGTCGTGGTTGCCGGCGATCGCGGCCACGCGCAGTTGCGGATGCGCGTCGCGCCAGGCGTGCCAGTGCCGCTGCCAGGCGGCCGCGGGCGCGGCGCCGTGCAGCACGTCGCCGAGGATCCACAGTTCCTGCGCCGCCTGCGCCTGCAGTAGCGCCGCGAGGCGTTGCAGATCCAGCGCGGTGCCGCCGCTGGGCAGGCCGATGCCGGCGCGGCGGAACACGTCGGCCTTGCCCAGGTGCAGGTCGGCGATCAGCAGCCGCCGCCGCGCCGGCCAGTACAGCGCACGCTCGCCGAGCAGGGTCATCGGCTCGCCGGCCAGGGTCCAGGCCAGCTCAGCGCGCATGGCGCTGTTCCAGTTGCGCGGCGGCGCGCATCACCCGCGCCTTCCAGTCCTCGGTGCTGAGCTGGCCGCGGATGCTCTCGGCCCACAGCGGGAACGACAGCGGGGTCAGGCTGCGCGGCGTGTGCAGGGCCAAGGCGCGCCCGGCGCAGTCGTGCAGGGTGGCGGCGAGCCGGGTCAGTTCCATCTCGCCCTGCAGCACTTCGCGCTCGGCCTGCGCCAGCAACAGATGCTCGGGATCGAAGCGGCGCAGCACGTCGTACAGCAGGCCGCTGGAGGCCTGCAGCTGGCGCAGGCTGCGCGGCGTGCCGCCGGGCAGGCTCGGCGGCAGCAGTCCGGACACGCGCGCGATCTCGCGGAACTGGCGCCGCGCCAGTTCGCCGAGGTTGAGGCTTTCGCGCAGGTCCTCGAACAGGTGGTCGGGGCTGAGCAGTTCGCGCAGCAGCGTTGCGTCGGGGACCACCTCCTGCGCCGGCGACAGCACCAGCCCGTAATCGTTGGCGGCGAAACTGAAAGTATTGCGCTGGCGCCGGCCCCAGCGCAGCGCCAGCAGCGCGGCCAGGCCTTCGTGCACCTGGCGCCCGGCGAACGGATAGACGAACACGTGGCGGCCGTCGCGGGCGCGCACGCTTTCCACCAGCAGCCGCTGCGGCGACGGCAGCGCCGACAGGGCGCGCTGCAGGCCGAGCAGCGGCGCCAATGCGCGCAGTTCCTCCTCGCCGCGCGGCTCGGCGAACACCGCCTCCACTTCGTGGGCCAGCGCCGAGGACAGCGGCATGCGCCCGCCCATCCATTTCGGCACGCTGCCGTCGCCGCCCTTGGCCAGGCGCACGTAGGCGGTCATGTCTTCCAGCCGCACCAGCTCCAGCAGGCGCCCGGCGAACTGGAAGCGGTCGCCGCGGCGCAGGCGGCCGACGAACTGCTCCTCCACCGCGCCGAGCCGGCCGCCGCGCAGGAACCGCACCGCGACGCTGCCGTCGCTGGTGATGGTGCCGATCGACAGGCGGTGGCGCAGCGCGATGCGGCGGTCGTGCACGCGGTACACGCCGTCGTCGTCGCGCACCACCTTGCGGTAGTCCGGGTATTGCGCCAGCGCGCGGCCGCCCTGCACGACGAAATCCAGCACCGCGGCCCAGGTCGGCGCGTCGAGCGCGGCGAACGCGGCGCTGCCGCGCACTTCGGCGAACAGCGCGTCGGCGCGGAAGCCGCCGCCCAGCGCGCAGCTCACGCAATGCTGCGCCAGCACGTCCAGCGACAAGCGCGGTGATGGCCGCGATTCGACGCGGCCGTGGGCGATGGCGCGGCGCGCGGCGGCGTACTCGACCAGCTCCAATGCGTGCGAGGGCACGCACAGCACGTGGCCGGCCTCGCCGGGATGGTGCCTGGCGCGGCCGGCGCGCTGCAGCAGCCGTGCCACGCCCTTCGGACTGCCGATCTGCAGCACCTGGTCGACCGCGGGAAAATCCACGCCCAGGTCCAGGCTCGAGGTCGCCACCACACAGCGCAGGCTGCCGTCGCGCAGGCCGTGTTCGGCGGCGCGGCGCAGCGCCGGATCCAGCGAGCCGTGGTGCAGGGCCAGGCTCTGCGCGTCCTCGGGCCACACCGATTCCAGCGCCTGGTGCCACAGTTCGGCCTGCGCGCGGGTATTGGTGAACAGCAGGCTGGTGCGCACCGCGAACAGTTTTTCCAGCACCCGTGGCAGTTGTGCCAGGCCGAGGTGGCCGGCCCAGGGGAAGCGCTCGCCGCTGGCCGGGGCCAGCGTTTCCAGGGTCAGCGTGCGCGGCTCGACCCCGGCCACGATCGGCGCGTTCGGTACATGCGGCAGCAGCACGTCGCGCGCCTCGTCCAGGTTGCCGAGCGTGGCCGACAGCCCCCAAGTGCGCAGCGCCGGCGCCCAGGCGCGCAGCCGCGCCAGGCACAGCTGCAGCAGCACGCCGCGCTTGTTGCCGAGCAGCTCGTGCCATTCGTCGACGATCACGCAGCGCAGCGTCGCCAGCTGCGGCGCGGTGTCCGCATAGGACAGCAGCAGCGCCAGCGATTCGGGCGTGGTCACCAGCACGTCGAGCTTGCCGCTGCGCGCCAGGCGCTTGTCGCGCGCGCTGGCGTCGCCGGTGCGCAGGCCGATCTGCCAGTCCAGGCCCAGCGCCTGCGCCGGTTCGCGCAACGCGCGCAAGGTGTCGGCGGCGAGCGCGCGCAGCGGAGTGATCCACAGCACTTTCAGCTCGCGCTGTGCCTGTCGGCGGGCGCGTGTGGCCGGTGCCGACGCGCTTGCGTTGGCAGCGGCCTTGCTGCGGCGCGGCGCCTTGCGCGCGGATGCCTGCAGCGCGGCCTGTTCGCGCAGGCCTTCCAGCAGCGGGCCGCCGAACGCGGCCAGGGTCTTGCCGCTGCCGGTGGGCGTGTGCAGCAGGCCCGAGCCGCCGTCCAGATAGTGCTGCCACAGCGCGCGCTGGAACGGCAGCGGCTGCCAGCCCTGCGCGGCGAACCATGCGTACAGCGGCGCATCGGCCGGGCGCTTGCGCGCCTGCGCCGGCGTCATCGCGCCAGCGCCTGCAGCGTGGACAGCCGGTCGGCCTCGGCGAACGGTTTGTTGTGGCGCCAGCGCAGGATGCGCGGGAAACGCACCGCGATGCCGGACTTGTGCCGGCTGCTCTTGTTCACCGCCTCGAAGCCGAGTTCGAACACGTGGTACGGCGTCACCGCGCGCACCGGGCCGAAGCGTTCGGTGGTGTGCGCGCGGATCCAGCGGTCCAGGGCCAGGATCTCGCTGTCGTCCAAACCCGAATATGCCTTGGCCACCGGCACCAGCTGTTCGCCGTCCCACAGCCCGAAGGTGTAGTCGGTGTACAGCGTGCTGCGGCGGCCGTGGCCGGCCTGCGCGTACAGCAGCACCGCGTCGATGGTCAGCGGTTCGATCTTCCACTTCCACCAGTCGCCGCGGCGGCGCCCGGATTGGTAGGGCGACGCGGCGCGCTTGAGCATCAGCCCTTCCACGCCGCGCGCGCGCGCATCCTCGCGCAACGCCGCGGCCGCATCCCACGACGCGGCCTGCACCAGCGGCGACAGCACGATGCGCGGATCGGCGTGCGCGTCGAGCAATGCCTGCAACTGCGCGCGGCGCTGCGCCAGCGGCTGTTCGCGCAGGTCGATGCCGTCCAGTTCCAGCAAGTCGTAGGCGAGCACCCGCGCCGGCGTATCGGCCAGCGTCTTGGCGCCGGGCTTGCGCCGCTGGATGCGGGTCTGCAGCGCGGCGAACGGTAGCGGCGCGGCGTCGCCGTCGCGCCAGCCCAGCAGTTCGCCGTCGATCACCGCATCCTGCGGCAGCGTGGCCGCGGCGGTCTCGATCTCGGGAAAGCGGCCGTCCAGGCGTTCCTCGCCGCGCGACCACAGCGCCACTTCGCCGGCGCGGCGGATCAGCTGCAGGCGGATGCCGTCCCACTTCCATTCCAGTTGCCAGTCGTCGATCGCGCCCAGCGTGGCCACGTCGTTTTCCAGCGGCGAAGCCAGGAAGAACGGGTAGGGCTGCTGGCGGTCGCTGGCCAGCACCTCGTGCGACAACAGGTCTTTCAACGCGGCAGGGGTTGGCGACCAGGCGCCGAGCATGCGCTGGGCGATGCGTGCGATGCCGATGCCGGACATCGCCGCCAGCGCCTGCTGCACCAGCCGCTGCGACACGCCCACGCGCAGCGCGCCGGTCAGCAGTTTGTTGAACAGCAGGCGTTCGTCGAACGCCAGGCTGCGCCAGCCGGCCAGCACCGCGGCATGGCGCGCGGCCTCGTCCTGCGCGGCGACCGGCAACAAGCGTTCCTCGATCCAGTCGCGCAGCGGCGCCGGGTCGGAGGCTGCGGCCGGATCGTCGAGCAACAGGGTCAGGGTCTCGGCGAGGTCGCCGACGTGGTCGTAGCTGTCGTCCACCAGCCAGCCGGGCAGGCCGCTTTCCTGCGCGATCCACTCGCGCAGTTCGCGGGTATTGGCGATGCGTCGCAGCTTGCCGCCGCTCAGCAGCCAGATCGCCCATGCGGCATCGGCCGGCGGCGCCTGCTCGAAATACGCGACCAGCGCGGCGCGCTTGTCCAGCGTCGCGGTGCTCTGGTCCAGCTGCCGGTACAGCGCGGCGAAGCGCTTCACTCCTCGGCACCGTAGTCGGTGCGGAATGCCTCGGCGGCCACGCCGCGTTCGTTCAAGGCGCGGATGATCGCATCGGTGTTGCCGTGGGTGGCGATGACCCGTCGCGCGCCGGTGTCTTCGATGGTGCGCAGCAGGTCGGGCCAGTCCGCATGGTCGGAGACCACGAAGCCGCGGTCGTAGTTGCGTCGGCGCCGGTTGCCGCGCAGCCGCATCCAGCCGGAGGCGAAGCCGAGTTGCGCATGGCGGAAGCGGCGCAGCCACGGACTGCCCGCGGCCGACGGCGGCGCCAGCACCAGTTGCCCGGCGTAGTCGGCGCGCTTGTCCAGCTCGGCGACCGGACGCGTGTCCAGCATCGCCACGCCGGCGTCGCGGTACACCGCCACGCCGGCGGCGACCGCGCCGTGCAGCAGCGCCGGTTGATCGTCCCACGGCTGCAGTTCGGCCAGCACCCGCTGCGCCTTGCCCAGCGCGTAGCAGAACAGCACCGCGGCCTCGCCGTGCACGGCGCATTCGCGGCGCCAGGCCACGATCTCGCGCGCCACCGCGGCGGTGTCCGGCCAGCGGTACACCGGCAGGCCGAAGGTGGCTTCGGTGATGAAGGTGTCGCAGCGCACCACTTCGAACGCCGCGCAGGTCGGGTCGGGCTGGCGCTTGTAGTCGCCCGAGGCCACCCACACTTCGCCGTCCACGGCGATGCGCACCTGCGCCGAGCCGAGCACGTGCCCGGCCGGATGCAGCGACACCGTCGCTGCGCCCAGCGCGAAGCGTTCGCCATAGTCGTAGGCGCGGTAGGCCTGGTCGCCGAGGCGCCAGCGCAGGATCGGCAGGCCGGCGGCGGCGCAATGGTATTCGCCCATGCCGGCGCGGGCGTGGTCGCCGTGGCCATGGGTGATGACCGCGCGCGGCACCGGGCGCCAGGGGTCGATATGGAAGTCGCCGGCGGGGCAGTACAGCCCTTCCGGGCGCAGCACCACCAGGTCCTGGGAAGCGGGTTTCGGCATGGCCGTCACTGTGTCCAAGGCGGTGTGCAGGAGATGAGAATCCAGGCCGTGCGGTTCGCTGCGCGCGGAAGGATCGGCCACAATGCGGCACGCGCTTCTGGGAGGGAGATGCATGCAATCCGAACTGCCCGCCTTCGCCACGCACGTGGTCGACAACCAGCCGCCGCCGTTCGAGCCGCGCGACCTGTGGCGCGACGATGCGGTGCTGCGCGCCGCGGTCGCGCGCGAGGGCGGCGACGCGTTCGCCGCGCAACTGGCGCAGTACGGCGCGCTCGCCGGCGACACGCTGTACCGGCTCGGCTTCGATGCCAACCGCGACCGGCCGCGGCTGCGCACGCACGACCGCTACGGCCACCGCATCGACACGGTCGAATTCCATCCGGCCTACCACCAGTTGCTGGATGCGGCGAAACGCCACGGCGTGGCCGGCCTGTCCTGGCACACGCCGCAGCCGGGTGCGCATGTGGCGCGGGCGGCGCTGAGCTACCTGCACCACCAGGCCGAGGCCGGCACCAGCTGTCCGCTGACCATGACCCACGCCGCGGTCGCGGTGCTGCGCCAGGCCCCGGCGCTGCGTGACTGGGCGGACAAGGCCGCCGCGCCGCACTACGACCCGCGCGACGTGCCGATCGCCGACAAGGCCGGCATCACCCTGGGCATGGGCATGACCGAGAAGCAGGGCGGTTCGGACGTGCGCAGCAACGCCACCGTCGCCACGCCGCTGGGCCGCGAGGGCGAGTACGCACTGGTCGGGCACAAGTGGTTCTTCTCCGCGCCGATGTCCGACGGCTTCCTGGTGCTGGCGCAGGCGCCGGGCGGACTGAGCTGCTTCCTGCTGCCGCGGCGCCTGTCCGACGGCCGGCTCAACGCGCTGCGGCTGATGCGCTTGAAGGACAAGCTCGGCGACTGGTCCAACGCCTCCAGCGAAGTCGAATTCGCCGGCGCCTGGGCGCAGCGCATCGGCGAGGAGGGGCGCGGCGTGGCGCGCATCATCGGCATGGTGATGCTGACCCGGCTGGACTGCATGCTCGCCGCCGCCGCGCAGATGCGCATGGCGTTGGCGCAGGCGCTGCATCATGCGCGGCATCGCCTCGTGTTCGGCAAGCGCCTGGCCGAGCAGCCGCTGATGCGCAACGTGCTCGCCGACCTGGCGCTCGAGTCCGAGGCGGCCACCGCGTTCGCGTTGCGCGTGGCGCGCGCGGTGGATGCGGCCGAGCGCGATCCGGCCGCAGCCGCGTTCGCGCGCATCGCCACCGCGCTGGGCAAGTACTGGTTGTGCAAGCGCGCGCCGGCCTTCGTCAACGAGGCGCAGGAATGCCTGGGCGGTGCGGGCTATGTGGAGGAATCGATCCTGCCGCGGCTGTACCGGCAGGCGCCGCTGAATTCGATCTGGGAAGGCAGCGGCAACATCCAGTGCCTGGACGTGCTGCGTGCGCTGGCGCGCGAGCCGGCCAGCGCGGCGGCGCTGCTGGCCGAGCTGGACGCCGCGGCTGGCACCCACCCGGACTATGATGCGGCGCTGGATGCGCTGCGCGTGCCGCTGGCTGGCAACGGCGAGGTGGACGAATATGCCGCGCGGCGCATCGCCGAACGCATCGCGCTGGCCCTGCAGGGTGCGCTGCTGCTGCGCAGCGCCAGCCCGGCGGCGGCCGCGTTCGTGCGTAGCCGCCTGGCTGGCGCGCACGGGCTGGCGTTCGGCACGCTGGAGGGGGATGTGCCGGTGGAGGAGCTGTTGGCGCGCGCGCTGCCGTGACCGTGCGGCATGGCTAGGCGCCGCACCCTCACCCCAACCCCTCTCCCGGTGGGAGAGGGGCTACAGGCCTCAATGCCGCGTGCCGCGTTTGCCGCCGCCCTTGGCCTGGGTCGCTTCCACCGACAAGGTGAAACTGCGCTCCTCGCCGTCCAGCATCGCGCCGACGCCGACCAGCTGGCGCTTGATCTCTTCGCCGCGGCCGTTGCGGATCGTCACCACCACCGTGTACTCCCAGGCGGTGCCGTCGGCGGGGTGCTGGATGGTGCCCTGCACGCGCAGCGGTACCGTCGCGGTCGCTGCCGACTGCTGCAGCACCGCCGAGTCGAAGCGCAGGTGGTGCTTGCAGGCCGGGCACACGCTGGCGCTCTCCAGGATCGTGGCCTTGCAGTGCGGGCAGGTCCGGGTCGCCCCCGGGCTGCCGGGACGCGGCGTGCTCATGCGCCGGCGTCGGGCTCCGTCGCCTTGCCGCCCTTGCGGCCCTTGTCGTCTTCCCAGCCGAAATCGGCCTGGCCGCGCATCCGCGCGCCGGCGGCCACGGTCAGCGACCCGGCCTTGACGTCGCCGATCAGCGCGCCGGAGGCCAGCAGCTCCACCTGCGAGGCCGATTCGATATTGCCTTCCAGCTCGCCGGCGATGATCACCTTGTTGGCGCGCACGCCGCCGCTGAGCTTGGCTCCGGTCTCGATGGTCAGGTCGCCCTGTACGTTGACGTCGCCCTTGAACTTGCCGGCGATGCGGATATGGCCGGTGCCTTCGATCTTGCCTTCGATGGTGATGTCGGCGGCGATCAACGACTCCTTCGCCGCCGGCGCTGCGCCGCGTACGGGGGCGGGAGCGGCCGCGGCGACCGCGACGACGGACTCGCCGAGCGCCGGCTCGCCAGGCGGGCGCGGCTCGGGCGCAGCGGTGGCGCCGGGCGTGCCAGGCAGCGGCAGGCCATCCTTGCGCGGGGTACCCTGATCTTTCCAGATGGACATGCGCAGACGTCTCCAGTCGGGGGAAACCCGACTATCGCCGCTCTACTGCGTATTTTTTGTGACAGTCATCTCTAAAGTGCGCTCGGCGCGTCGCGACGGGGCGATCAACCCATCCCGTCCAGCACCGGGTCGAACTGCTGCACCTGGTTGCGGCCGCTGCGCTTGGCCCGGTACAGCGCCGCATCGGCCTTGCGCAGCAGGGTGGTGGCGACCACGCCGTCGCGCGAATAGCTGGCCAGCCCGATCGAGACCGTCACCCCCGGCAGCGCCTTGCCATCCAGCGTGGTGCCGATCTGTTGCGCGGCGTTGCGCAGCTGTTCGGCGATCGCCAGCCCGGTGGCCGCATCGGTTTCCGGCAGGATCACGGTGAACTCCTCGCCGCCGTAGCGGCAGGCGATGTCCTCGCCGCGCAGCCGCGACGCCAGCATCTGCCCGACCGCGGCGAGCAGGCTGTCGCCGCCGCCGTGGCCATGCAGATCGTTGAAGTGCTTGAAGTGGTCCACGTCCAGCATCAGCAGCGACAGCGGCATCGAACGGCGCGCGCAGCGCGCCAGTTCGTGGTTCAGCGACTCCTCCAGGTAGCGGCGGTTGAACAGGCCAGTGAGCGGGTCGCGGATCGACTGCAGGCGCAGCGATTCGCGCAGGCGCAGGTTGCTCAGCGCCAGCGACAGCTGCTCGGCCGCAGCCTCGGCGATGGCGATGCGCGGCAGCGGCCCGGTGCCGGGACCGGCAAGGAACACGAAGCCCAGCTGCGTGCCCTGCGCCGACAACGGAATGCAGGCGCTGCTGGCGCCGGCGGCCTGCGGATCGTCGAGCAGATGCGCGCAGGCGGAGTCGTGGCGCAGTGCGTGCACGAAATGCGCCTTGTCACGGCGCAGCGCCCAGCACTCCTCCGGTGCCACCGTCGGCTCGCTGCGCACCGGCGCCTGGCCCCAGGCGACGATGGACTCGGCACGATCCCTGGACGCGCGCAGCAGGTACACGCTGCCGCCGGCGTCGGGCATGAGCGCGGCGAGCAGGCGCGCGGTCACCGCCAGCGCTTCCTTGGGGTCCACGCAGCTCTGCAGCAGGCCGGTGTAGCGGCTGAGCGCGTTGAGGTCGGCGCTGGTGCGCTCCAGGTCCTGGACGCTGGCGGCCAGTTTGTCGTTGGCGACCGAGGCGGCCTGCTCGGCGCTGCTGCGGCTGCGCAGCTCGCGGAACAGCAACGCATAGACCACGCACACGCTGCCCAGGCCGAACGGGATGCCGGCCAGGGCCAGGGCCAGCAGCAGATCGGAACTGCGCTGGTTGGAGCGGTCGCGGCTCTGCAGCAGCTGTTGCTCCAGCTCGGTCATCTGCTGCACGTGATCGCGGATCGCGCTGGAGTCCTTGAACACGCTCGGCGCCATCGCGCGCTGCAGCGTGGCCAAGCCATCGCGCTGGTAGACGTCGAGCATCTGCTGCATCTGCGCCAGCCGTGCCTGTACCAGGCGCTGCAGGTTGTCCATGTTCGCGGTCTGCACCGGGTTGTCGGCGACCAGTGCACGCAGTTGCGCCAGGTGCAGCGGCACGCGTTCGGCGCTGTCGCGGTAGTTGCTCAGGTAGGCCTGGTTGCCGGTGAGCTCATAGCCGCGCGCCCCGGTCTCGGCTTGCAGCAGGGTCGACTGCACTTCGTCGATGCTGCGCAGCACCTGATGGGTACGGGCCACGCGTGCCGCGTCGGAAATCGAACGCTGCGCACCGGAGAACACCCCGAACCCGATCAAGACGAAGACCAGGGCGGAGAACAGAAGCGCCAGGCGGGTTCTGATCCGCACGCGGTGGAATGTCGGCATGGGGACAGTGTAACCAGGGAGCGGATCGGCCGAGCCTTGGCATGAAAAAAGAGTCCTGGTTCACGCCGTGGCGCTGCGAGCTTGCGGCATCGCAGGGTGCGGCGGGTGCCGGACTTGCATGGCTGGCGTGGCTGGCATGGCCGCGCGGGACGCGGCGGCGCCACGCCATCCGCTGCATCCCGCGCCGAGCACGGGTGCGGCGGGCATGGCCTCAGTGCTTTTCGCGGTCGCCGTTGTGCGGATCCTGGTGGGCGTTCTCGCGCGCCTTGTCGGCGAGCTTCCGCGCCGCGCTGGCGGTGGCCTCGGTGGCATCGGCCGCGGCTTCCTTGGCGGCCGCCGAGGCATCCTGCACGGCTTCGGAGTTGGCGGCGCGATGCGCGGCGTCGCGGGCGTCGGCGGCGACTTCGCGGCCGGTCTGCGCGGCCTGCTCGGCGGCTTCCTTGGCCGCTTCGCCGGCCTGCTCGGCGGCGACCTTGGCGTCGCGCTGCGCCTGCTGCGCTTCCGGGCCTTGGCAGGCGGCCAGCGCCAGCGCGCCCAGCAGTGCCGCTGCCGCGATCGGGGTCTTGTTCATGCGCGTTCTCCGTTGCTGGGTAATGCGGCGCAGCCTAGGCGGACGCGCATGCACTGCGCGTCAATGCCGGCGACCGGCGCGGGACGGCGTTCAGGAATGCCGGCCCGACGGCCGCGATGCTGCAGCCGGCCCATCGGATCGCAGGCAAAGAAAAAGCCGCTGGCGAACCAGCGGCTTCTTCAGACGTGCCTGAAGCGAGAAGGGATTACTTCTTGGCTTCTTCGGCAGTGTCCTTGGCCTTGTCGGCGGTGTCGTCAGCCGCCTTGGCGGTGTCGGCAGCCTTGTCGGCAGCGGCATCGGTCGGAGCAGCGGCAGCAGCGGCCGAAGCGTCGGCAGCGGTGTTGGCGGCGGTAGCGGCCGTGTCGGCAGCAGCCTGGGCGGAATCGGCGGTGGCGGCACCGGCGGCCGAAGCCTGGTCGGCAGCAGCCTGCGCGTCGGTGGCAGCTTCGTTAGCCGACGCAGCGGCGTCCTGCGCCTGCTCCTGCTTCGAGCACGCGGCCAGGGCCAGGCCCAGGGCCATTGCGATCAGCAGCTTGTTGATGCTCATGTGTGTCTATCCTCGTCGTTTAGTTAGGCAACGCGCTGTTGCGCGCCCTCAACATGATGACAAGCCAAAGTCGGCTGTCAAGCGCACGCGCATTCATTTTTGTGTTTCAAGGGTTAATCCCAATCAAATCAATTCGATGGCGATTGCCGTCGCTTCGCCGCCGCCGATGCACAGGGTCGCGATTCCGCGGCGTCCGCCGCGCATGCGCAACGCGTTTAGCAATGTCACCACCAGCCGCGCGCCGGATGCGCCGATCGGATGGCCGAGCGCGCAGGCGCCGCCGTTGACGTTGACCTTGGCCGGGTCCAGCCCGAGCTCCTTGATCGGCACCATCGGCACCACCGCGAACGCTTCGTTGATCTCGAACAGATCGACCTGGTCCAGGCTCCAGCCGACCTGCTCGAGCAGTTTCTTGATCGCGCCGACCGGGGCGGTGGTGAACCATTCCGGCGCCTGCGAGAAGGTCGCGTGGCCAGCGATCCGTGCCAGCGGCGCGATGCCGCGGCGGGCGGCATCGTCGGCGCTGAGCAGCACCGTGGCGGCGGCGCCGTCGGAGATGCTGGAGGAACTGGCGGCGGTGACCGTGCCGTCCTTCTTGAACGCCGGTTTCAGCGTGGGAATCTTGGCGATGTCGGACTTGCCGGGCTGCTCGTCGCTGGCGTACACCACCTCGCCCTTGCGGGTGGCCACGCGCACCGGAACGATCTCCGCATCGAAGGCGCCGTCGCGCTGCGCGGCCTGCGCGCGGGTCACCGACGCGATCGCATAGGCGTCCTGGTCCTGGCGGCTGAAGCCGAACTTCTCCGCGGTGGCCTCGCCGAACACGCCCATGGCCTGGCCGTCGTCGGGGTTGGTCAGGCCGTCCCAGGCCATGTGATCGACCGCCTGGAAGTTGCCGTAGCGGTTGCCGGTGCGCGAATTCGGCAGCAGGTGCGGGGCGTTGCTCATCGATTCCATGCCGCCGGCGACGACGATGCTGGCCGAGCCGGCCTTGATCAGGTCGTGGCCGAACATGATCGCCTTCATGCCCGAGCCGCAGACCTTGTTGATCGTGGTGGCGCCGGTGGCGTCGGGCACGCCGGCCGCGCGCGCGGCCTGGCGCGCCGGCGCCTGGCCGAGGTTGGCCGGCAGCACGCAGCCCATGATCACCTCCGACACGTCGGCGGCGGGGATGCCGGACTGCTCCAGCGCGGCGCGGATGGCGGCGGCGCCGAGTTCCGGCGTGGGCACGCCGGTGAACTGGCCCAGGAAGGCGCCGATGGCGGTGCGCTTGGCGGCGGCGATCACGATCTCGGTCATGGCAAACCCTTGTGAAAGACTGATTGCCGATTATCTGCCTCGGCGCCGCTTCTGCCAATCGCGGTGCGCTGGCGGGGATCGTGGCGGGGGCCGAATTCCGGTGTAGATCCGTGTCGATTCAGGCCGCCGCGTTGCGGCCGCTAACCAAACAACGTCAACGTGGACGATGTCGACGGTCACGGCACCACGGTCGCGCAGCTGGCCGCGGGCAAGGCGGTGGGTGCATGGCCCGGCGGCATCGCGCCCGGCGCGCAGATCGTGTCGGCGCGCATCATCGGCGACCCTCGCCCGACGACGACGGCAGCGGCGAGGGCAACCAGGCCAGCGGCGCGCTGGGCCTGGCCTCTGTCCACCAGGACCTGATCAGCGCCGGAGTCAAGCTGATGAACGTGGCGCCGGGCACGGCGGTGTTCGTCGATCCCAAGGCGACCACCTCCACCGCCAACCCGGACTACTACTACGGCAGCGGCACCTCCTACGCCGCGCCGCTGGTGTCCGGCGCGGCGGCGCTGGTGTGGCAGGCGTTTCCCTATTTCAGCAACGACCTGCTGCGGCAGACGCTGCTCGGTACCGCCACCGACCTGGGCACGCCCGGGGTGGATGCCACCTTTGGCTACGGCCTGCTCGATGTCGGCAAGGCGGTGCTGGGGCCGGCCCGGTTCGACTGGGGCGACGTCAGCGTGTCCTTCAGCGGCAGCTCGACCTGGGCCAACGACATCGCCGGCAGCGGCGGCCTGATCAAGCAGGGCAGCGGCAGCTTGACCCTGAGCGGTACCCAGAACAGCTACAGCGGCGCTACCCGGGTGCAGGCCGGCACGCTCAGCGCAGCCAGCCTGGACTCCAACGTCGCCATCAGCAACGGCGCCACCTTCATCGGCACCGGGCCGCTACGCGGCAACGTCAGCAATTCCGGCACCTTCCAGGTCGGCACCGCGACGCTGAGCCTGAGCGGCAACTACGTGCAGGACAGCACTGGCCGGCTGGCCTTGCTGGTCGGCGACAAGCTCGCGGTGACCGGCACCGCGACGCTGCAGGGCGGCGCGCTGTACGTGCTCGGCAAGCGCGACTACGTGGTCGACAACACCGCCTACAAGGTGCTCGAAACCAGCGGCGGGCTAGGCGGCACCTTCGCTTCGGTGACCACGCCGTCGAACGTGTTCCTGACCTCGTCGCTGTCCTACGACAGCAGCAGCGCCTCGATCACCGTGCAGGCGCTCAGCGTCACCGCCACGGCGGCGAGCTTTGGCAGCATCACTGCCGCCACGCTTGCCTCCGCCACGCGAGTGGACGCGGCGTTCGCGCAACTGGACGCGCAACTGAGCCGGGATCCGGCGGCGGTCGATGGGTCGCTGTTGAAGGCGGCCGGCGCGGTGCAGCAGTCGCCGAGCGCGGCCGCGGCGGCGGCGACGCTGCGCAGCCTGTCCGGCGAGGCGCACGCGGCGGCCACGGCGATGACCTTCGACACGATCAACCTGCAGCGGCGCGCGCTGTCCGGCCGCTTCGACAGCCTGATCGCGCAACCGCGTGCGATCGGCGCATGGAGCCAGCGCCTGGGCGACACCGGGCAGGGCAGCTTCGCCGGCAGCCAGTTCCAGCTCGACGGCTGGATGATGGGCCAGGATCTGCGCCTGGGCGAGCACGCGGTGGCCGGCTTCGCCTTCGGCGAGACCCGCGCCGACGGTGGCGGCGACGGCGGCCTGGACCACAGCCGCGATCGCCAGGTGCAGGGCCAGGCCTATCTCGGTGCGGTCGCCGGCAATGCCTATGCGCTGGCGCAGCTGGGCGCCGGGCAGTACCGGCGGCAGCTCGACCGCAGCCTGCTGCTCGGCGATACCGTCGCCGACGCGTCCAGCCGCTACGCCGGGCGCTTCCTGTCCGCCAGCATGGAGGTCGGCTACCGCGTCGGGTGCGGCAAGGCATCGCTGACTCCGTATGCCGGCGCCGATTACAGCCGCATCGACAGCGACGGCTTCCGCGAGCAGGGCGGCGACGGCTTCGGACTGATGGCCGCTGCGGCTTCTTCCTCGCGCAGCCAGGCCTTGGCCGGTGTGCGTGCCGGCTACGGCCGCCAAGGTTGGTCGCTGCAAGGCTATGCCGAATGGCAGCAGACCCTGGCCGCGCAGGGCTTGCAGCGCCAGGCCAGCTTCGTCGGCGTGGACGCGTGGGCGCCGCTGGTGGATCTGCAGCCTGCGCGTTCGGGCGGGCTGGTCGGAGCGAGCCTGGACCGGCGCTGGAACAGCAGTGCGCTGGGCATCGGCTACGACCGGCGCTTCGGCCCGCGCGGCGACGATCATGCGCTGTCGCTGCGGTATCGGCTGGGGTTCTGAGCCAGGCCGTGGTTTTTTGCAGGGGAGGCTTCGGCCCCGATGCTTTTGGACTGCGGCAGGATCCGGTCTTCGTTCGTCGCGGCTGAAGCCGCTCCCACAGAAGCATTTGGCCTGGCGATGCCGTGCCGGCTTTTGTGGGAGGGACTTCAGTCCCGACGCGCTGGGCGTCGGGAGCTTCTGCTCTGCGCTCGCCTACTCGCCGCGCAGATGCCCCATCGAGCGCGGGGCGGTGCGGCCCAGCGGCAGCTTGAGCTTGCCGATGGCGTGCATGCGCGCTTCGGCGATGCGGTCGGCAGCCTGCTGCGGCGGGATGTTGTCGCGCTCGGACAGGTCAAAGATCTTGCCGAGGTTGTGGTACAGGCTGCGGATCAGGCGCATCGCGCGTTCGCGGTTGTAGCCGTCGATCTCCAGCGACACGTTCATCACCCCGCCGGCGTTGACCGCGTAGTCCGGGGCGTAGAGGATGCCGCGGCGATGCAATTCTTCGCCCACTGCGGCATTGGCCAGCTGGTTGTTGGCGGTACCGCAGATGATCTTCGCCTTCAGCCGCGGCAGGGTGGCCTCGTCGATCGCGCTTTCCAGCGCGCACGGCGCCAGCACGTCGGCGGCCACGTCGTAGATCTCCTCCGGCTTGACCGCCTCGGCGCCGTATTCGGCGACCGCACGTTCGACCAGCGCCTGGTCCAGATCGGTGACGTACAGCTTGGCGCCGCGTTCCTTCAGCAGTTTCACCAGCTCCATGCCGATGTGGCCGAGGCCCTGCACGGCGATGCTGGCCTTGCCGATTTCCTCGTGGCCGAGCTTGCGCTGCAGCGCGGCCATCAGCGCCTGCAGCGCGCCGTAGGCGGTAAACGGGGCCGGATCGCCGGAGCCGCCGTGCACCTGGTGCACGCCGGTGACGTATTCGGTCTCCAGGTAGATCTGCTCCATGTCGTTGACGTCGGTGCCCACGTCCTCGGCGGTGATGTAGCGCCCGCCCAGCGAATCCACGTAGCGGCCGAAGGCGCGGAACAGCGCCTCGGACTTGTCGGCCTTGGGGTCGCCGATGATCACCGCCTTGCCGCCGCCGATGTTCAGCCCGGCCAGCGCGTTCTTGTAGGTCATCGTGCGGCTGAGCCGCAGCGCGTCGTGCAGCGCGGCCTCGGTGTCGGGATAGGGGCGCATGCGCACGCCGCCCAGCGCGGGGCCGAGCACGGTGTTGTGGATGGCGATGATCGCCTGCAGGCCCACGTCGCGGTTGTGGCAGAAGACGACTTGTTCGTGGCCGGTGGTGGCTAGCGTTTCGAAAAGCATGGGGGCTCCGCTGGCGTTGCAGGTGTAGGACACCTTAGGTTCCAGGAACTTCCTAGTGAGAGGCGTAAAACGAAAAACGCGACGGGTTCCGGAACGGGTCCTGATCGTCGCGATGGGCGCATTTTAAAGCAATTGTCGGTGTGCCGCGCAGCCTCCGCGGCCTTGGCGCCGAGCCATGCGTCGCGGGCATCTCGGTACCTTTTGCGACGCGGGAAGGGGCGCTGCGGCTGTCGTGCCGCCGCCGCATGGCCAGCGCGCTGCGGTCTGCACCGACAGTTCCACCACCGGGCGTGCTTGCGCGGGTGCGGCCAGCATGCCGCCGGCGCGCGCGCTGCCGAGCAGGGAGGCCCGCAACAAAGGACGAAGGGACAGGCGATTCTCCAGGACATCGGCGGTGCGCCGCCGCCCACGCAAATGCGACAGGCGCCGCCGCTGTTGACGCGCTGCGCCGCCGCATGTTGCAGCGCAACCTGCCCGCGCTGCGCGGCGCGCCTAGAATCGCGGCATTCTCTTGCCGATGTCTTCTCGATGAGCATTCCCGCGTCCCGCGTGCCGCTGCCGCAGGCCGACACCAGCCCGCTGCGCTTCGTCACCGCTGCCAGCCTGTTCGACGGCCACGATGCGGCGATCAACATCATGCGCCGGCTGATCCAGGCGCAGGGCGCGGAGGTGATCCATCTCGGCCACAACCGCAGCGTCGAGGACGTGGTGCGCGCGGCGCTGCAGGAGGACGCCGACGCGATCGCGCTGTCGTCCTACCAGGGCGGCCACGTCGAGTATTTCAAGTACATGGTGGACATGCTGCGCGAACGCGGCGCCGGCCATGTGCGGGTGTTCGGCGGCGGTGGCGGCACCATCACCCCGGAGGAGATCGCCGAACTGCAGGCCTACGGCGTGGAGCGCATCTACCACCCCAACGACGGCATGAAGATGGGCCTGGTGGAGATGATCGAGGATGTGGTGGCGCGCGCTGCGCGCGCGCGGGACGCGGGACCGGGAACTCGGGACCCGGAACAGGCCGGCGCCTCGCTTCCGGGCATCGACGATGAGATCGGCATCGGCAAGGTGTTGTCGGCGCTCGAGGATGGTGTGTTTTCCGAGTCCGAGCTGGCGCTGCTGCGCAAGCAGTGGCAATCCGGCCTGTCGGGCAATTCCGAGTCCCGAGTCCCCGGTCCCGCGTCCCGCGAGCGGCGCGCAGCGCCGGTCGTCGGCCTGACCGGCACCGGTGGCGCCGGCAAGTCGTCGGTCACCGACGAACTGCTCAACCGCTTCCTGGCCGGCTTCCCGCAGATGCGCATCGCGGTGGTGTCGGTGGACCCGAGCCGGCGCCGCACCGGCGGCGCGCTGCTCGGCGACCGCATCCGCATGAACGCCTTGCGCAGCCCGCGCGTGTACATGCGCTCGATGGCTACGCGGCGCCAGCATGCGGCCACCAACCGGGTGCTGAAGGACTGCATCGCATTCCTGAAAGGCATCGGCTACGACCTGGTGATCGTGGAGACCGCCGGCATCGGCCAGAGCGATTCGGAGATCGTCGATCTGGTCGATTTTCCGGTGTACGTGATGACCAGCGACTACGGCGCGCCGAGCCAGCTGGAAAAGATCGACATGCTCGACTTCGCCGAACTGGTGGTGCTGAACAAGTACGACCGGCGCGGCGCCGAGGACGCGCTGCGCGACGTGCGCAAGCAATGGCGGCGCAATCGCGTCGCGTTCCAGCTCGAGGACGAGGCGGTGCCGGTGTATCCGACCATCGCCAGCCAGTTCAACGATCCCGGCATCAGCTGGATGTTCGTCAACCTGTGCCGGCTGTTGCGCGCGAAGCTAGGTCTCGATGCGTCCGGCGCTGGAACCGAAACGGCCGACGCCGCCCGTCGCGCCGCGCCGTCGCCGCATTGCGATTTCCAGCCGCAGCTGGACACCACGCTGAAGGAACCGCGCGCCACCGTGCTGATCCCCGGCGCGCGCGTGCGCTACCTGGCCGAGATCGCCGAACAGGGCCGCGCGCTCAACGCCGGCGTCGAGCGCCAGGCCGAGGCCGCCGATCGCGCGCAGTCGTTCTGGCAAGCGCTGCACGAACTGCAGGATCCGCAGTTGCCGAAGCAGTTGGAACTTTACCCAGCCGAAGAGCTGCAGCCACCCGCTCGCGCCGCTGACGCGCCTGCCATGGCCGGCATCGCCGTCGATGCGACTCTGCTGCTGTTGCGCCAACGCTACAACGATGCGCTGCAGTCGCTGTCCAGCGAGTCGCTGAAGCTGCTGCGCGAGTGGCCGCAGCGGCTGAAGTCGATCACCGACCCGGTCACCGAGTACGAGGTGCGCGGCAAGGCGATTCGCGTGGAGAACTACCGCCAGTCGCTGAGCCACCAGCCGATCCCGAAGATCGCCGCGCCGCGCTACAAGAGTTGGGGCGAACTGCTGACCTTCCTCGGCAAGGAGAACCTGCCGGGCAGCTATCCGTACACCGGCGGCGTGTATCCGTACCGCCGCGCCGGCGAGGATCCGATCCGCATGTTCGCCGGCGAAGGCACGCCGGAGCGCACCAATCGCCGCTTCCACTATCTGAGCGTGGGCCAGCCGGCCGCGCGCCTGTCCACCGCCTTCGACAGCGTCACCCTGTATGGCGAGGACCCGGCGCCGCGCCCGGACATCTACGGCAAGATCGGCAATTCCGGGGTCAATATTCCCACCCTGGACGACATGAAGAAGCTGTACTCCGGCTTCGACCTGTGCGCGCCGACCACCAGCGTGTCGATGACCATCAACGGCCCGGCACCGATGATCCTGGCGATGTTCATGAACACCGCCATCGACCAGCAGGTGGAGAAATACCTCAAGGCCGATGCGCAGCGCTGGGCGCAGGCCGAGCAGACCCTGGAGACCTTGTTCGAGGGCCGGCAGCGGCCGCGCTATCACGGCGAACTGCCGCCGAGCAACGACGGCCTGGGCCTGGGCCTGGCCTTGCTCGGCGTCAGCGGCGATCAGTTGGTCGACGCACAGACCTATGCGCAGATCAAGGCGCAGACCCTGTCCAGCGTGCGCGGCACGGTGCAGGCCGACATCCTCAAGGAAGACCAGGCGCAGAACACCTGCATCTTCAGCACCGAGTTCGCGCTGCGCATGATGGGCGACATCCAGCAGTATTTCGTCGAGCAGAAGGTGCGCAACTTCTATTCGGTGTCGATCTCCGGTTACCACATCGCCGAGGCCGGCGCGAACCCGATCAGCCAGCTCGCCTTCACCCTGAGCAACGGTTTCACCATCGTCGAGTACTACCTGGCGCGCGGCATGCGCATCGACGATTTCGCGCCCAACCTGAGCTTCTTCTTCAGCAATGGCATGGATCCGGAGTACACCGCGATCGGCCGCGTGGCGCGGCGCATCTGGGCGCGGGCGATGCGCGAGCGCTACGGCGGCAACGAGCGCAGCCAGATGATGAAGTACCACATCCAGACCTCCGGCCGCTCGCTGCATGCGCAGGAGATCCAGTTCAACGACATCCGCACCACGCTGCAGGCGCTGTACGCGCTGTTCGACAACTGCAACAGCCTGCACACCAATGCCTACGACGAGGCGATCACCACCCCGACCGAGGAGAGCGTGCGCCGCGCGGTGGCGATCCAGATGATCATCAACAAGGAGCTGGGGCTGAACTTCTGCGAGAACCCGTGGCAGGGCAGCTTCATCGTCGAGCAGCTCACTGACCTGGTGGAGGAGGCGGTGTACAAGGAATTCGAGGCGATCAGCGAACGCGGCGGCGTGCTTGGCGCGATGGACACCATGTACCAGCGCGGCAAGATCCAGGAAGAGAGCCTGTACTACGAGCACAAGAAGCACGACGGCAGCCTGCCGCTGGTCGGGGTCAATACCTTCCTGCCCAAGCAGCACGCCGGCGAGACCGCGACCCAGATCGAGCTGATCCGCTCCACCGAGGAAGAGAAGGGCCAGCAGATCGCCAACGTGCGCGACTGGCAGCAGCGCCGCAACGGCATTGCGCCGGCGCAGCCGCTGCAAGCGGAACCGGCCGAAGCGGCCGGCACGCCGGCGCCTGGCGATGCGGCGGGCCTCGGTTATCTGCAGCGTGCCGCGCGCGAGCGCCGCAACGTCTTCGCCGCGCTGATGCAGGCGGTGAAGACCCACAGCCTGGGCCAGATCAGCCACGCCTTGTACGAGGTGGGCGGCGAATACCGGCGCAACATGTAGCCGTCGGCAGTGGCCAATGGCGGCTGCGGCGCGGGCGCTGACGGTGCCTGCGGCCTATGCCGTGCGCCGCTTGCCGCGGTCCCGCGCACCGCTGTGGCGCCGGCGCTGCCTGAGGTGGCTCATAGCTGCGCATCGACGAACGGGGCGGCGGAGGAAGGCATGGGGATCGCTACTGCTGCGGATGGCTTGCGCGGCCACGGCCGGCGCCGTGGCGCCGAGCGAGGAGGGCACTGCAGGGCCGCTGTTCGACACGGTCGCGGTGCTGGAGCAGCGCCTGTAGCGCGCTCACTGCGCAGCAAGCGCGCGCTGGCGGCTGCCGACATGTTGGCCCCTGTACGAGCGACAGCGCGATCCCGGCGCGCGCTGAAGCACGGTGGCAGGCGATTGAAGCGCAGGGCGACGTACGGCAACGCAACAGACAGCAGGCGCGCGGATAACGGTTTCTTTTGATGACGATGATGACTGGTGCGCCAGCCGGGTCCGGCGCCACCACGCGAAGCGCGGCAGCGCCAACCGCTTTGCGCAGCGCTGCAGGGTGCCGCTCAGCGCAGCGGCACGTCCGCGACCTTGTCCTGATAATCGCGCCTGGGGTCGATGCCCAGCAGCACCTTGATGCCGGCCACCAGGCTGGAGCCGTTGAGCCAGATTTGCGCATGGTCCGGATCCAGGCGCAGCAGCGCCAGCGTGGGATCGTCCTTGCCTTGATGTTGTTGCCCGGGACACAGCGCGGCTGCCGCTCCCGGCGGCGTCCGCGCCGTCCGCCGGCGCCACGCAGCGCCTGGCCTGCGCGCAGTCCTTGCGCTCGGCATGGCCGACAGATCGGTAGCGTTTCGCGCTCGCGCAGCATCGACGACCCGCGCGGGTCGAGCGCTGCGGCGCTGCAGCGAGCGGGTGGCATTCGGTGCCTCGGCACTTCGTCGCGCGGCCGCTCGGTCCATGCGCTGTCGGCCATCGACAGACCGGCATGTCGGGCGGCCGTCGGCATGCGAAGCGGCACGCGTTGGCGGGAGCCGGTGCGGAGCCGGTTCCGCCGGCGCTGCTCAGTTGCCGCTGTCGGGCGTCTTCGCTTCGGCGTCCGCTGCGGCCTTGGCCGCCTCGCGCGCTTCGCGCTTGCGCGCGTCCTTCTCGTCCTGCTGTTTCTTCTTGGCGATTTCGCGCTGACGTTTCTCGAAGGAGTAGTTGGGCTTTGCCAAGTGGATGCCTGCCGTGTGTGAGATGGGGCCCCCAGTGTAACCCCTGCGCGCCGGGGCAGTGGCGGGCCATACGGACAGGCCACGCGCGCGGCGTGGCCTGTCCAGATCCGCGAGTACGGCCCTCCCGGGCCTCGGCTTACGGGCTCAGGTAGGACTGGATGCTCGAATACACGTCGGAGAAGCGCGAGTAGTAGTCCGGGTCGCTGGGCGCGCTGCAGTACGAGCTGCCGCCGTACAGGCCGCCGCGCAGCTGATAGGCGCCGCTGCTGTTGACGGTGAACAGGCCCGAGCCGGAGGAGCCGCCTTCGGTGACGCCGGTGTTCCACACCACCTTGTACAGCGGCGACTTGCCGTCGATCGAGGACGACAGCGCGGTGACGCTGCCCAGCGAGTACTTCTTCACGTCGCCGGCGGGATGGTGGATGCCCTCGATCGCGGTGCCGGTGGAGCCGATCGCCGAACTGCTCCAGCCGGCGTAGAACGCGCCGCTGGGCGGGGCGGTCTTCAGTTCCAGCAGCGAGGTGTCGCGGGTGGTGTTGGTATGGCGCAAATAGGCGCCGCCGCTGAGTGTGGTATAGGACGAGCTGACCGTGGAGCCGTTGCAGGTGGTGGCGTCGTAGAACCAGTAGGTCTGCAGGGTGTTGGCCACGGTCTGGGTGCTGATGCAGTGCGCCGCGGTCCAGACCAGGTACTTCTTCGGCGAGTTGCTGTTGTTGAGCAGGGTGCCGGTGCACAGGTAGGAGTCGCCGCCGGTGCTGAACAACATCCGCGCCACCGACTTGGCGACCGAGGTGAAGCCGCTGCTGGGGCTGGCGCGGCAGACGATGTCGCGCTCGCACGAATCGCTCTCGCCGATCATCGGCCGCATCATTTCCTCGTTGGCGACGGGATGGATGTCCATATGCGAGACCTGCGGGATCTTCAGCGCGAAACCCTGCGGATACTGGCCGGCCGGCAATTCGATCTCCACCACCAGACGCGAGCCGGACACCGCCGCCGACCAGCCCGGTTCGCTGCCGGCGAAGTCGGCGCCGCTCTGTTCGAACACGCGGCCGTCGTCGCCGGCGAAGCGCAGCGTGGCCTTGCTCGGATCGCCCGGCTGCGCGCCGCTGCCGCTGAGCTGCAATGCCGCACGCAGCGCGGCCGCGTCGGTGGAGAGGATTTCGAAGCTGGTGACCTGCGCGCCGCTGGGCAGGCTCTGCCAACTGAGCCGGCGCAGGTCGATCGCCGGCTTGGCGACGTTGCGGGAGAAGCCGATCTGCAGCGGCTGGCCATGCTTGACCTGCTGGCCGCGCAGCTGCTTCATCGTCGCGGCCTGGGCGCTGTCGGGAGCACCTAGTTCGATCAGCTGCGGCGCATGCGCGCTACTGGTGGCGAGGCTGCGCAGTTCGGCGCCGCCGAGCGCGGCGGCGTTGGGGCGGGCTTCGACCGGAGCGGAGTCCATCTCGGCCGCGGGGGGATTGGCGGCCAGGGCGACGGGGGAAAAGCCGGAGATGCTGGCAAGCAAGGCCAGATACAACGCGTTCTTGCGATTCATGGAGCTTCCTTTTGCTAGAAGACGACTGGACCATCCGGCAGGGGCCGGATGCCGTTGCACCCATTTCCACGGTGCATGCCGAGGCTACGGGCGCCGACACGGCGGTAGCGTGCGGACTATCACGCGGACGTGGCCGATTTTGTAGACGCCTGGCGCTTGCTTGTCGTGTTCACGTGCGCACCGGCGCTGCACAGGCGCCATGGCCGTCGGCATCCGTTGGTGGCGCGATGCAGCCGATCGCCGCGGCGATCGTGCTCCGTCCACGCACAAAAAAGCCTCTCCTGCATGCGCAGGAGAGGCTATGGCGTACAGCTTGCCTGTTGCGCGATGCCGCGCGATCAGCGGCCGTGCGAGGTGGCCGGGACGAACTTGTAGAGCTTGTGTACGCCGGTGCCGAAATTGAAGCGGCTATAGCCCGCGCCCCAGTACACCGCGCCGTCCACCACGGCCGCTGCGCTGGACACCGAACCGCCGGCATCGAAGCTCCACAGCGTGGCGCCGGTTTCGGCATCGAGCACCGTCATCGCACCGGACATTGAACCCGCATAGACCAGCCCGGGCGAGGACGCGAGCGGGCCGCGGCCGCCGGCGCCGAACGTGGTCTGGATCGGATCGATGCCCGGCACCTTCACCTGCCACAGGATCTTGCCGCTGGTCGCGTCCAGCGCCGCCCACGAGCCGGCGTTCCAGGTCTCGGTGTTGGTGGGAGCGAGGGTGTAGCGGGTGTGGTTGTTGTTGTTGATGGCCACGTACACGCGCGACTTGAACGGATCCACCGACGAACCCCATTCGATGCCGCCGGCGGTGCCGCCCGGACCGACCTGGGTGGACCACACGGTGCGCCCGCTGTCGGCATCGAACGCCCAGTACACGCCGCTCTTCTGCCCGGCGCCGACCAAGGCCTGCGGCTTGCCGTCGCGGATCACCGTGAACAGGTTGGCGCCGCCGCCGCTGAAGTCGTAGTCCGGCCCCTGCGGTTGCTGGCACACGCCGGCGGTCGGCGCGACCAGGCACGACAGCGACCAGGCATCGGCGCCCTGCAGGCGGCGCGTCCACACCGGCTTGCCGCTGCGCATGTCCAGCGCCAGCACCGAGTCGACGTAGTTGTCCGGCGCCAGGCAGGCCAGCTGCGCGCTCTTGTCGCCGTTGGCGTTCTTGACGCAGGTGGCCACATCCAGCGGCACCGAGTAGTTGTTGCCGGTGGTGGCGTAGACGCGCTGCCGTTGCGGGTCGAGCGCCGGCGTGCCCCACACCGCGGCGCCGGTATAGCCTTCCGGCACGGTGCTGAAGCGCCACAGCAGCTTGCCGGTCTTCAGGTCGAGCGCGGCCACGCTGCCGCGGAAGGAAAATTTGTGGCCCGGGCTCAGCACGCCCCAGTCGCCGGACGACACGCCGACGTAGACGCGATCGCCGTACACCACCGGCGAGGCGGTGATGCGCGCCTGCGCATTGGCTTCGACCAGGGTCTTCCACAGCAGCTTGCCGCTGTTCTTGTCGATCGCGATGACGGTGCCGCTGGCCTGGTCGCCGACCAAAACGCTGTCGCGCGCGATCGCCGGGCTGTTGCGCGACAGCGAGGCGGCGTTGCCGGTGTAGTCGGACAGTTTCACTTGCCACACCGCCTTGCCCAGCGCGGTATCGATGCGATACAGCTGGCCGCCCCAGTCGGGCACGTACAGCGCGCTGTCCTGCACGGTCGGCGTGGCGGACACGTCGCCCTGGGTGGTGAAGGTCCAGGCGGTCTTCAGTCGCGCCGCATTGAGTGGATCGATCTGCCACTCGGCCGGCGCGAAGCGGGTGTTGAGATAGCCGCCACCGGCGTTTTCCCAGCTGCTGCGCGTGGCATATGGCGCGCCGCCGCCGAACGTCGTGCCATACCCACCGTCGCTGGCGCCGCCGGCAGCAGAACCGGTGCCTGAATTGTCGCCGTCGCTGCTGCCATTGCCCTGCTGGCTGGCGGACGCCGCGCTGTCGTTCGGATCTTGCGCCGGAGCAGTGCTTGCGGGCTGTGCCGCCGCCGCTGTGCCGAACATCAATCCCGGCGCCAAGGCGAGCCAAAGCAGAGAGAGTTTCCGGTGCGGGTAATGCCTGTTCATGCGGTGTCCTTCGGGGCTTGGAGTGGGGACCCCCCTTTACTACCGGCGCAATGGTAGGAAGGAAAAACAGCGTGTGTCATGTACGTACAAAAAAGTTAGGGCATGCGAAAAGGTTGCATAAATAGCGAAAAACAATCATTTGTGCGCGGCGCTGGGACTGCCGTCTGGACTCCCGCTTTCCGGCGTACAGCGGCGTACGCTGCGGTCCGTTCGGCGGCGCGCCTTGCCTGGCAAGGCGCGGCGCGTTCGGCAGGCGTCATGCCGGCGTGTGCGCTGGCCGGAGATCGCGCCAGCGCCGGCAGTCGCCGGCGCATGAGTGGTGGCTGAATCGCGGGGTGGCGTCGTAGCGACGCTTGGCGCAACCGCCCGATTGGACGTGGCTGTGTGGCGCACGCGTGACAGTTTGCGCATGGTGGCCTTCCGTCGGCGGCGCCAACCGCGGGCCACGGCGATGCTGCGCACGCGTGCCCGGCGCTGCCCAGGTCCTATCCCGATGGCGGTAACACGCCCTAGTCGCCACACGCATCGGCCGGCCCGCGCACGTTCGCACGATTTGGATTAGGGTGACGCGTTTTCCCTGACCTGGAGATGGATCGTGAAACAGTCGCCGCTCGTCGCGATGTTGTCGCTGTGCCTGAGTGTTGCCCATCCCGCGTTCGCGCAAACCGCCGCGCCTGCCGCCGATGCGCTGCAGGGCAAGGGGGATGCGCTGTACACGCAAGCGCCGGACGTGCAGGCCAAGGAGCTGGCCGAACTGCGGCAGCGCCTGCTGGACTGGGCGAAGCTGGGACGCTACCGCGCCGACAACGCCGCGTTGGCGCCGCCGGCCGCAGGCGAACAGCGCGTGGTGTTCTACGGCGATTCGATCACCGACGCGTGGGGACGCATGCGGGGCACGACGTTCTTCCCCGGCAAGCCCTACGTCAATCGCGGCATCTCCGGGCAGACCACCGCGCAGATGCTGGTGCGCTTCCGCCAGGACGTCATCGACCTGAAGCCGGCGGCGGTGGTGATCCTGGCCGGTACCAACGATCTGGCCGGCAACACCGGCCTGGCCACGCAGCGCATGATCGAGGACAACCTGCGCTCGATGGCGGAACTGGCGCAGGCCAACCACATCAAGCTGGTGCTGGCCTCGGTGCTGCCGGTCAGCGACTACCCCTGGCGGCCCGGCCTGCAGCCGGCGGAAAAGATCCGCGCGCTCAATGCCTGGATCGAGCAGTACGCGCAAAGCCACGGCGCGGTGTACCTGGACTACTACAGCAAGCTGCGCAACCGGCAGGGTGGCATGGACAAGGCCCTGTCCTACGACGGCGTGCATCCCACCGTCGCCGGCTACGCGCTGATGGCGCCGTTGGCGCAGCGGGCGCTGGAGCGCGCGTTGGCGCAGCCCTAGGGCGTGTCGTGACCGGGCGACACCGCGGCCACTCAGAAACGCTCGCCGCCCGGCAGATAGCGCCATTCGCCCGGTGCCAGCTTGCCCAGCGGGATCCGCCCCACGCGCAGGCGGCGCAGGCTGATCGCTTGCAACCCGACCTCGGCGCACATGTGCTGCAGCTGCCCGGGCTGCACGTGCTTGATCGCGAAGCGCAGGCGGTCTTCGTTCTGCCAGCTGACCTTGCACGGCGGCAGGCTGCGCTGCCGGTAGACCAGGCCGTGCGCGAGCCGCAGCATGCCGTAGGGGCGCAGTTCGCCGCGCACCTCGGCCACGAATTCCTGTTCGATCGAGGTCGCGTCCTCGGTCAGGCGGCGCAGCACGCGGCCATCCTGGCTCAGCACCAGCAGGCCGCTGGCCGCATCTTCCAGCGGCAGCGGCGCGTTCAGGCGCAGGAAGTGGCGCTTCAGCACGCGCACCTCGGCGCTGTCCAGCGCGCTGCGCGTGCCTGGAACAGCCAGGGCCAGGGCGGCGTCCAGATCCAGTCCGGCCGGCTTGTGCAGCAGCAAGGTGGCCGGTTCCACCGCGCCCAGTTGCGCGTCGGCGGCCAGGGTCACCTGCTGCGTGGTCACCGCGGCCTGCGGTTCCTCGACCACCACGCCGTCCACGTTGACCCAGCCGCCCTCGATGTACTGCTGCGCTTCGCTGCGCGAGCACGGCAGCATGGCGGCCACGTATTTGTCGAGGCGGGTAGGGGCGGACATCGACACGCTCGGCGATCAGGGCAGGGCAGTGTACGTGCAGCCGTCGCCGCACGGCCATGCGCGGCACGCGCCGCGCCGCTCAGGCATCGGCGGCGCCGGCGAGGTCGAGCTGGGTCAGATACAGGCGCAGGTCGAATTCCAGCTGGTGGTAGTCCGGCGCCATATGCATGCACAGCTGGTAGAACGGCTTGTCGTGCGCGCTTTCCTTCATGTGCGCCAGTTCGTGCGCCACGATCATCTGCAGGAACGCTGCCGGCGCATCGCGGAACACGCCGGCGATGCGGATCTCGCGGCTGGCCTTGAGCCGGCTGCCCTGCACGCGCGAGACGCTGGTGTGGGTGCCGAGCGCGTGCTTCACCGCCTGCAGCCGGTTGTCGTAGATCACCTTGTGCAGCGGCTCGCAACTGCGCATGTGGCGGTCCTTCAGCGCCAGCGTGTAGTCGTACAGCTGGCGGTCGTTGCGCACCGGATTGGGTGCGCCGTAGCGCTTGCGTAGCCATTCGCCCAGGCGATCGCGCGCGATCAGCTCGCGCACCTGGTCCTGCACATGCGGCGGGTAGCCGACGAGGTATTTCAGCGCTTGCATGGCGCCACGATAGCGCGCCGTGGCCGTCGACACGCGCCGTGGCCGCCGCCGCACGGCTGCGGCCATGGGCTGGCCGCAGCGGGTATGATGCCGGCCAACGTCTTGGATCGACTGGATTTTCCCGATGCGCAATCCCCTGCAGGAACAGCTGCTCAAGGCCGGCCTGGTGAAGAAGAACCAGGTGGCGCAGGTCGCGCGCGAGCAGGCCAGGGCGCGCCACGGCAAGGCGCCGCCGCCGCCCAGCGCCGAGCAGCTGGAGAGCGAGCGCTTGCGGCTGGAGCGGGTGGAGCGCGACCGCGCGCTGGCCGCCGAGCGCAACGCGCAGGCGCGTGCGCAGGAGCAGCGCGCGCAGGCGCGGCAACTCATCGACAGCCACAAGCTCAAGGCCGATGGCGAGATCGACTACCACTTCACCGACGCCGGCAAGATCCAGCGGCTGCGGGTGGATGCGGCGCTGCGCGCGCAACTGATCAGCGGCGCCGTGGCGATCGCGCGCCTGGACGCCGGCTATGCGCCGATCCCGCGCGCAGTGGTGGAGAAAGTGGCCAGCCGCGATCCCGCCGCGATCGTGCTCGACACCACCCAGGCCGCGCCGGCCGCCAGCGGCGAAGACGATGCGTACTACAGCCGCTTCCAGGTGCCGGACGACCTGATCTGGTAGCGGCCTGCGCGCCGCTCGCCGCGGCGAGCGCAGTCGTTGCCGGCCGCCGATCTAGCTGGCCTACGCCGGCCTGTGGCCGCCGCCGGTGCTGGCGCCGACGAGCTGCAGCCGAGCGCGCGCAGGCGCTAGCGCAGGTTCCGTTCATACGCAAGAGGTGCGACTGGCGTAATATGCGCGGTCACGCTTCAGCGTCACGTTCCTACACGCGTCTCGTCCGGCCGTTTCTGTCGCCCGACTCGCCCCTCTTTTCGCGCCAGCCTCCGTCCCGCTTTGGGCCGGACCCACCGGGAGCGCCTGTGTCCGGCTACGCCACCCAGATCAACACGCTCAACCTGGGCGGCCAGGACTATCGCATCCGTTCGCTGCTCGATACCCAACAGTTTTCCGATCCCGACGCGCAGGCCGAAGCGGCCGGCATCTCTTCGGCGCAATGGAGCCTGTTCGGCAACGTGTGGCCGGCCGGGCGGCTGCTCGCCGAAGCGATGGCGCTGTTCGACATCGCCGGCAAGCGCATCCTCGAAATCGGCTGCGGCCTCGGCCTGGCCAGCCTGGTGCTGCGCCGCCGCGGCGCCGACATCCTCGCCAGCGACCGCCACCCGCTGACCGAAGTGTTCCTGGCCTACAACGCCGCGCTCAACGAACTGCCCGCCGTGCCGTACCGCCGCCTCGACTGGGACCAGCCCAACCTCGAGCTGGGCCGTTTCGAGGTGATCATCGGCAGCGACGTGCTGTACGAACACCA
Source organism: Xanthomonas hyacinthi (assembly GCF_009769165.1). Lineage (NCBI taxonomy): Bacteria > Pseudomonadati > Pseudomonadota > Gammaproteobacteria > Lysobacterales > Lysobacteraceae > Xanthomonas > Xanthomonas hyacinthi. Next base: position 4,769,195 of record NZ_CP043476.1, on the reverse strand, counting down.
GCATCCGGGCATGCTCGCCGCGCTGCTGGCGCGGCACGCGACGGCCAGCGCAGAAGTGCTGATCGCCGATCCGGGCCGCGGCAACAGCGCCGCGCTGACCCGCGCGCTGGCCACGCAGGGCTATGCGCTCAGCGAACAGCGCGAGCTGCAGCTCAGCCCCGGCGACCTGCCGCCCTACCGCGGCCGCGTGCTGCGCTTTCGGCGCGCCGCCGCGCCCATCGGTGCCGCCGCTTGAGCGCGCAACCGACGACCCGCGCCGCGGCCGAAAAATCCGTCGCCTGCGATCGCTGCGACGCGATCTGCTGTCGCCTGACCGTGCTGCTGATGCCCGACGACAAGGTGCCCGACCACCTCACCGAGCACACCGCGCAAGGCCTGCACGTGATGGCGCGCGACGAGGACGGCTGGTGCGTGGCGGTGGACAGCAAGCGCATGTGCTGCTCGATCTACGAACAGCGCCCGGCGATCTGCCGCAAGTTCACGATGGCCGGCCCGTATTGCCGCGACATCCGCCGCATCCACAACGATCAGTTGGCGCGCGGCATTCCCCTGACGATGTACTGACTCCAGGAGATCCACCATGGCACGTCCCACCAGCAAGACCCCGCCCCCGACCGCCAAGACCGCACGCAGCGGCGGCGGCGACAAGGCGCAGAAAGGCCTCAGCCGCGAGCGCATCGAGGCCGACATGGCCGCGTTCCGCAAGGCCGGCGGCCGCGTCGAAGTGCTCGGCACCACCCGCGTGCTGAAGAAGGTCGACGAAGCCGAAGCCGGCTGAGTCCGCGCGTCGCGGCAGCGCCGCCCGCGATGTCGGCGCCGTCTTCACGGCGCCGGCCGATAATCCAGGCCTCTTTCTGCGCTAGCCGCACGGCATGCTCCTGCGATCCCTGTCCGCCGAACTGGGCCAGCCGGCCTGGGGCAACTGCCGCGATGGCGAACCGCTCGAGTTCGGCATGCGCATGGCGTTCCAGCCGATCGTCGACGCGGACGCGCGCGCGGTCTACGCCTGCGAGGCGCTGGTCCGCGGCGAGGACGGCAGCGATGCGGCGGCGGTGCTGGCGCGGCCATCCGGTGCCGCTGGGACTCGGCTAGGACGCAAGCGCACGTCCTAACAAGACACTGATCGCGCGAACGGTATCGTGCCTGGTCTGCACGCCGCCGCCGCACGGCACGTGCCTCCCATCGACAAGGTGACCCATGGAACAATCCGTCCACCCGTTCGCCGAGCTGTTCGCGCAATTGGGCCTGCCCAATAGCGAAACCGAGATCCGCCAGTTCATCGCCCGCCATTCGCCGCTGCCGGACACGATGCGGCTGGAAGAGGCGCCGTTCTGGACCCCGGCGCAGGCGCAGCTACTGCGCGAGGAGCGCCGCGACGATGCCGACTGGGCGATGGTGGTCGATCAACTCAACATCGCCCTGCACTCGCGGCCGGTGCCGCCGGTCAGCAGCGCCGCCAACGACGACTGAGCGCCTAGGGCGTGTCATCGATTCCCGCAGGGCCGCTCTTGCGCGTGTACGCTGCCGTATTATCGCTCTGGCGTGGACACGGTGTTCCCTTCCTTCCTTTTGCCCCATGCACGCGCAAGCGTGGCGCGATCTGCTTGGGAATTGATGACACGGCCTAGGGCCTGCCCCAATCGCATTGCCAGGCCCTAGCATGAAGCTGCTGCTGGTATGTCTGGGCAACATCTGCCGTTCGCCGATGGCCGAAGGCGCATTGCGCCATCGCTTGGAGCGCTCGCCGCTGGCCGGCCAGGTGCAGGTGGATTCGGCTGGGACCGGCGACTGGCACAGCGGCGAGCCGCCGGACCAGCGCGCGATCGCCTGCGCCCGCGGCCATGGCGTGGACATCGCCGGGCTGCGTGCGCGGCAGTTGCAGGCAACCGACTTCGCCGCGTTCGACTGGATCCTGTGCGCCGACGCGGCCAACCTGCGCGACGTGCGCCAACGCGCACCGGCCACCGCGCTGCAGCGGGTGGCGCTATGGCTGCCCTGGGCCGGCCTGGACGGGCGTCGCGAGATCCCCGACCCGTACACCGGCGGCAGCGCCCAGTTCGAGGAGGTCTGGCGGCTGGTGGACGCCGCCGCCGCCGGCAGCGTGGCGCGACTGTCCGCCGACGGCGGCTCCGGCATAATCGGCCGATGAACGCGATCGCCGCCCTGGAACTGCCGCAGCCCGGCATCTGGCTCAACGCCGCGCCGACCACGCTGCGCGAGCAGCAGGGCCGCGCGCTGGTGCTGGCCTTCGTCAACGCCGCCTCGGTGTGGTGCGCGCAGCGCCTGGGCGAACTGGCGCAATGGCAGGCGCGCAATCCGGGGCGCCTGCAGCTGATCGTGGTGCAGGTGCCACGCTTCGACAGCGAGCGCGAACCGCAGCGGGCGCTGAAGCTGCTGCGCAGCCAGGGCGTGTCGGCGCCGATCCTGCTCGACGCCGACTGGGCCGCCTGGCAGCGCTTCGACGTGCAGGCCTGGCCGACGCTGGTGCTGCTCGATGCTGGCGGCTACGAGCGCGAGCGCTTGGTCGGGATCGGCGGCGCCGATCTGGAAAAGGCGCTCAACGCGCTGTGCGCCGGGCAGTCGCTGCCGCTGGACGAGGAATTGCGCGATGCGCGTGAGACCCAGCCCGAGCCGCGCCTGCCGCTGCGTTTTCCGGTCGGCCTGGCGGTCGCCGACGATCGCCTGTACATCGCCGACAGCGGCCACCACCGCATTCTCGAATGCACCACCGGCGGCCGCGTGCTGCGCCAGTTCGGGCTGGGCACCGCCGATTTCATCGACGGCGGGATCGGCGAGGCAGCGTTCCACCGGCCGCGCGGGCTGGCGCTGGAGCGCGGCGTGCTGTACGTCGCCGACACCGGCAACCATGCGCTGCGCCGGATCAACCTGCTCAGCGGCCAGGTCGACACCCTGTGCGGCAACGGCCGCGCCGGCGAACCGGTCGAAGGCCCGGTGCAGCACGCGCAGCAGGCGCCGCTGAATCATCCGCAGGACGTGGTGGTGGCCGACAACCAGGTGCACATCGCGATGGCCGGCGACAACCGTATCTGGAGCTACGAGCTCGGCAACCGCAGCCTGCGCTGGCGTGCCGGCGCCGGCGTGCTGGAACTGCGCGACGGCAGCGGCCACCTGGCCGCGTTCGCGCAGCCGTGCAGCCTGGCCGCGGTGCAGCAGGCGCTGTACGTATGCGATGCGCTGGGTTCGGCGGTGCGCTCGCTGCAGCTGCGCGGCGACCTGGTGCAGACCCTGCTCGGCGGCCAGGGCCCGTGGGATTTCGGCAACGAGGACGGCCCGCGCAGCCGCGCGCGCCTGCAGTTCCCGCAGGCGATCGCGCTGAGTCCGGAATCGCCGCTGCTGTGGATCGCCGACAGCGGCAACGGCAGCCTGCGCAGCCTGCGCCTGGGCGGCGGCGACCTGTCGACCACGGCCTTGCCGCGGCGCCTGCACGGCCCGGCCGGGCTGGCGGTGAGCGCCGGCACGGTGTGGATCGCCGAGACCGATGCGCATGCCGTGCTGCGCTACGACATCGCCAGCGGCGAACTGAGCGACGTGCCGATCAGCGAATGACCGCATCTGCGCTGCCCGCGTTCGACGGCAAGGCCTTCGCCGCCAACCTCAGTACCGCGCCCGGCGTCTACCGCATGTACGCGGCCGACGACACCTTGCTCTACGTCGGCAAGGCCGGTGCGTTGCGCAAGCGCGTGTCCAGCTATTTCAGCGCCTCGCCGAAGAACGCGCGGACCATGGCCATGCTGGCCCAGGTCGCGCGCATGGACGTGACCGTGACCCGCAGCGAAGGCGAAGCGCTGCTGCTGGAGAACCAGCTGATCAAGTCGCTGGCGCCGCGCTACAACGTGTCGCTGCGCGACGACAAGAGCTATCCCTACGTGCTGCTGACCCGCGAGGAGTGGCCGCGGATCGCGCTGCACCGCGGCCCGCGCGCGGTACTCGGGCGCTACTTCGGCCCGTATCCGGGCGTCACCGCGGTACGCGAGACGCTGAACCTGATGCACAAGCTGTTCAAGCTGCGCAGCTGCGAGGACAGCGTGTTCCGCAACCGCTCGCGGCCATGTCTGCAATACCAGATCGGCCGCTGCAGCGCGCCGTGCGTGGCGTTGGTGGCGGCCGACGAATACGCCGAGTCGGTGCGCCGCGCCACGCTGTTCCTGGAAGGACGCAGCGACCAGCTCGGCGATGAGCTGGTGCAGGCGATGCAGGCCGCCAGCGAGCAACTGGAGTTCGAACGCGCCGCACGCCTGCGCGACCTGCTCGGCTCGCTGCGCAGCATGCAGAGCCGGCAATACGTGGACGGCCGCGCCGCCGACCTGGACGTGCTCGCCTGCGCCACCCAGGGCGCCAACGCCTGCGTGCTGCTGCTGGCATTCCGCGACGGCCGCAATCTAGGCACCCGCGCGTTCTTCCCCAAGACCAACGGCGAGGACAGCGCCGCCGAGGTGCTCGGCGCGTTCGTGTCGCAGTACTACGCCGAACAGCCGCCGCCGCGCGAGGTGCTGCTGGACCGCGAGATCCCCGACGCGGAACTGATCGAAGCGGCGCTGGGCTCGGCCGCCGAGCGCAAGGTGCAGCTGCGCTGGAACGTGCGCGGCGAGCGCGCCGGCTACCTGGAGCTGGCCAGCCGCAACGCGCAGGCCACGCTGGCCACCGAACTGACCAGCCGCAACGCGCAGCACGCGCGCAGCGAGGCCTTGCGCGAGATGCTGGAACTGGCCGAGCCGGTCCGGCGTGCGGAGTGTTTCGACATCAGCCACACCATGGGCGAGGCCACCGTGGCCTCGTGCGTGGTGTTCGACGCCAGCGGCCCGGTGCGCAGCCAGTACCGGCGCTACAACATCAGCGGCATCGAGCCGGGCGACGACTACGCGGCGATGCGCCAGGCGATCGAGCGCCGCTTCCGCCGCGCCGCGGAGGGCGAGGGCAAGGCCGACGCGGTGCTGCCCGACGTGCTGCTGATCGACGGCGGCGCCGGCCAGCTGGCGCAGGCCAACGCCGCGCTCGCCGACCTGGGCGTGGACGGCATTCTGGTGATCGGCGTGGCCAAGGGCGCCGAGCGCCGCGCCGGCCACGAGACCCTGGTGATGCCGGACGGACGCGAATTGCGCCCTGGCGCGGCGTCGCCGGCGCTGCAGTTCATTCAGCAGGTGCGTGACGAGGCGCACCGTTTCGCGATCACCGGTCATCGCGGGCGGCGCCAGAAAGCGCGCATGACCAGCAAGCTGGAGGACATCCCCGGCATCGGCCCGCGCCGCCGCGCCAGCCTGCTCAAGCATTTCGGCGGACTGGCCGGACTCAAGGCCGCCGGCGAGGCCGAGATAGCGCGCGTGGAAGGCATCAACGACGCACTCGCTGCACGAATCTACGCTAACCTGCACGGGTTGCCGGTGCCCGATCCGGCAGGCGAGTAGAGCAGCGCGATGAAGTTGACCATCCCCACCTGGCTGACGCTGCTGCGCATCGTGATGATTCCGGTGCTGGTGCTGGTGTTCTATCTCCCCTACACGTGGACGAACTTCGCCTCGGCGGCGATCTTCGGCCTGGCCGCGTTCACCGACTGGCTGGACGGCTGGGTGGCGCGGCGCTACCACCAGTATTCCGCGTTCGGCGCGTTCCTGGATCCGGTGGCCGACAAGCTGATGGTCGCGGTGGCGCTGTTCCTGATCGTGCAGGGCCACCCGACGCCGTGGATGGCGTTCTGGGCGGCGGTGATCGTCGGCCGCGAGATCGCGGTGTCGGCGCTGCGCGAGTGGATGGCCGAGATCGGCCAGCGCGCCAAGGTGCGGGTGGCGATGATCGGCAAGGTCAAGACCACCGCGCAGATGGTCGCGTTGCTGTGCCTGCTGTATTCGGTGATGCCCGACGGCTCGCCGCCGCAGAGCGTGTGGATGGGCCTGTTCATCTTCCACATCGGCGACTGGACACTGGCGATCGCCGCGATCCTGACCCTGCTGTCCGGCATCCAGTATCTGCATGCGGCCTGGCCGAGCCTGCGCGCCGACGAGCGCGCCGCGGTGGCGGACAAGAATGCGAAAAAAATCGAAGGCAACGGTTGACAGCCTGCCGGTTCCCGGTAAAATTCGCGGCCTCAAGCGGGAATAGCTCAGTTGGTAGAGCGCAACCTTGCCAAGGTTGAGGTCGCGAGTTCGAGTCTCGTTTCCCGCTCCACATTATGATCGACAGACTTCCACTGACGTCTGTAAGTCGTTGAAAAGAGGAGCTTCGGCTCCTTTTTTCATTCCAGCAAACGCCACCGAAATCCACTGACAGCCGGCGTTTTTGAGGCCAGAATTGAGGCCAAAGAATGCGGGTGGTACCGGTTCAATCGCACTACTGGAGGCATCCAAAAATTCCTGCCCTTCCTTTGAAGAAGCTTTTGGGCGACAGCGTGACTTTTACGGTCTGCCCAGGAGCTTCGATTTCAACAAATTTCTCAAGCGCATCATCAAACCTGGATGTGAATTTCTCTTTTCTATAGTAGGTCGTGAGTGTAGGCCTTCCATTGACTCCCTCGAAACTGGTGCCTAGGTCCTTAGTGGTACTTCCTTGAATTTCCAGCCCCATTGTTGCGAGGAGATAGTACTTTCCAGGTTTGAGATTGGAGAATTGAAATTGACCTTTGTCATTGGTCATGCCATCAACACGAACCTGCATGGCGACAGGAGACACTTCAAGAGTGTCGTGCCCCTTCTTTGATGAAAGCTGAATTACTTCTTTGAGGTAAGGCGTGGCCGGAAATAGGGAAACAGATTGGTTGCGTGCTAGATAAGTTCCTCCGCCATTTTCCACATGGTGCACCACGCAAGCTGTACCCTGAATCGTGGAGGTGCCCGGTTCCAACGCAGCTTGAGCAGCGCCAAGGTCGAATATTGATTTTGGCTGCAGTACATTGATTTTGCTAGACGTTGATGCCGTGGGCTCTCCGGAAGAATCGTTCCTGGCGCCCACTTCGCCAAGCCTTACTTTCGCCAACATTCCGCACATGGCGTTGCGCATGTCTTCCGGCTTCGCTTCCATTCCTGGAGGCAATGCTGCGATAAGCGTCAACGTATTTAGATTCTCGTCTGCAGTGGCAATTATCTGAAAGCTACGGGATTTGCTCGTCGCTTTTTGAAAAAAAACGAGTTCTATTCTACCAGTTTCTTTTTTTTGTTCGCCGATGGCGAATCCTTCTTTTTCGGCGATCTTATGAACTTGCGCTATGGCATCGTTTTCATTTAGGTTCTGTGACGCTCTCCATGTACTGAACATCAAGACACCCGGCGAAGAATTCATATTAAAATTAGCTTCGCAAGAGGCTGCTTCAGCTATCGGTAAATAGCTCGCCAGCGAAATATTAAATAGCAAGAAATAAATTATTTTTGAAACTCGCATTGTTCTCTCCATGCCTGATTAGCTCTGAGCCTTAGCGGATTGTCGCGGCATTTAGGTCGCTCAGCACACACCAGGTGATCATCAACAACCAGAAGGGCTTGATCTCGTTGCCGAGGCAAGTTGCTGTTGTTTCAACAGTCTGCCTAATCCCGGGCGGGTCGGCGCTAGAGACTGCGCCCACCGCGCGCAGTATGCTGCTGTTCCTGCACCTGCTGCCGCTGCGACTCCATCGCTTGCTGCACCGCTTGCTGCTCCTGCCGGTTCACCGTTTCGATCGCTTCGGCCCGCAGTGCGCGGCCAGGCTCGGCATTGGCCAGTTCCTGCGTCATCTGCCGAAACGGGGCCCCGGTCGCCGCTCTGCGAGGCGGCCAGCATGCGGTTGAGGAACGCGGCAGGATCGTCGTGCAACGTGGGGGTGGCCTCGCCATTCGCCACCTTTATCACATCCTCGTGCCCAAGCACCCGCAGTGGGGGCTGCCAGTCCTGTGGCGCGTGGCTGCGCTCTTCGCGCAGCTGCTGCATGTGCTCCGGCCACGTCGGTACGCCAACGGCGTTGCGCCCGGCACCCGGCGCAAGCAGCCCGCGCAGTTCGTCGATGGCATCGACGGCCAGCCCCTGCCAGCCCCGCGCCCCGAGCGTCGCCATGACCCGCAGCGACGCCACGTCGTCGCGATACTTGTCGATCATCGGCGTGTAGTGCCGCGCAAGCTGCTGCGCGGCGGGGTCTTCCAACACCGAGCGGTCCGATTTGCCATTGCCATCCACGGGCAGAAAATTGTGCATTCGGTGCGACTCCACCACCAAGCTGCCGATGGGACGCACCTGGTTGCGTGCATCCAGCGCGCTACGGTCGTTGGCGTAGCCAGCACGTTCCAGCGAGGCGATCTCCTGCGGTGTGGCATACACCCGCACCTGGCCGTAGTGATGGCCGGCGGCCAAACCGTCGCGTAGTGCCTGGCGATCGAACTCGGTACCACGGTGCACGACGATGAGTTCGCCGGTATCCATCCGCTGGTAAAGCATGACTTGATAGCCGGAAGGCCGATCCACGTATTCTGGGCGTTTGTAGAAAGTGCCACCGATGTCTGCCGCTTTGCTATTCCTTTCTGTCTCTTGCGGCTTGTCATAGACATCGCGCGCAAGTGCAGCGTACTGCTGACTGGCCATGTTCATGGAGCCACCTTTCCCGTGGTTAGCGTAACTTTTAAAATATTATGGCGCGCACTCTCATTGAACTATTCAATTTTTATTCTACCGCTATCAGGAAAGTTATCCATATCCTCCATGGGGTAACGGCCCTTCCAAAAATAGGTGATCTTTGGCGTGAGACCATAAATTTCGCCCTTAAGCAGTGCGGGCTGGAACCGCGTCTCTTCATGCTTTCCTGTCGCACTCAGCGTAATCCACACCCCGCTCAGTTCAAACCGGTGAATACCCTTGTCATAGTAGTTCGTATCCATCACGCCATCGGCATGGATGGTGGCTACATAGGTTGTTCCGTTGGTCTTCTGGAAATGGATGGGAATGCTGTCTTCCTTTGGTTTGGTTGACATGCAAAATATTGGGTCAATCGTCGCGCTGTCATCACGATTGGTCATGTCATAGAACGCTGCGCCCGACACATACCCAAACGGCCCCGGAGCATCCTCGATGGTCACGGTGATCCGATACGCTTGCGTGGGATGCGGATTTTTTCGGTAGACCGGATCGCCATCGGCGTCTGTCTTGCCAGAAACAGCATTCATCGGGTTACACCCCGCCAACAAAAGAAAGAGAAGAACACCGGGAACATGGATTTTCATAGGCCGCGTCACACGACAAGCATATGTTGCGCTACTTGCTGGGCAGCCGTGATGAGCTCGGCCAGCCGACGGCATATGCGCTTTACATTGACGCTATGCAAGACCAATGCGCCCACCAGTAATAGAAAAAACGAGCCTGACTCGGGTACCCGCATCACGACATTAAGTGAAATCGGAACCGCTGCCGCTGCGATGGTCAATAGTCCCATCAGTACCGTCATGCCTGTCGCACGGAGAATCGCTGCGCGCAATTGCTTCAATTGCGCAGTGCGCTTGCCGCCTGATTGCAGGTGCTTCCAGATACGTGATGCTCGTGCAACCAGTTTTGCCAGTACGACGACCACACTGAAGTGCAATAGCGCACCGATGCTTGCCATCCATTGCGCCAACACGAGCGCGATACCGCCTGACAGACGATAGGCCACGACCGCCATGCAGGCAGTGAGCGAGAGCGTCAAGATAACGATGGTCAGCAGGGTGGACACACGCTCGACCGACCGCTGCCAACCGATATGCCGAGGTATGGACATCTGATCCATCTCACTGCTCCTTGCAAATGGACCGGATTCAATTAGCGGGCAAGGCTGTGGGCGAGCGGAACGAACTGGGCTGGGTGCCGGTTGCTCCTTGCTGAACGCCATTGGGGAATGCCTTCGGGCAGATCCGGGCATACATCAAGGCGGAATAGGCGTTGTAGCAGTACGGGTTGGTGACGGTGAATGTACCCGTTGCCGGATTGATGGGCGCCCAACAGTCACTGGGAACGCCGAGCGTACAGAAGAGAAAGGGATTGTTGTTGTAGTAGGGAATGGGCTCGTAGTAGCCACCGGACTGAGCCGATGACTGCATGGCTATGGCATACAACAAGAACGCCGCGAAAAGTCCACGTTTGTTCATGACTCTCCCTCTGTTGGAGTGGGGGTTAGTGCCTTGGTCTGTTTAACAGCTCTTCTGGACTTCCTCGCTCTTTGCTGAAATGCGGCTTCATGTCTAGTACCCAGCAAGACCAGTAATCAGTACTTCTGGAAGATCGGCTCCGAGCAAGTCTGATAAATTATTTTGCATGCCGCGCCGGCAGTAGATTTGTTGTCAGCCTTACATCGTTCCAAAGCAACGGTGCTCGCCTCAGAAGTTGTCCCGGCACCTACAAAATCAGAAAATCCATTTGCAAATGGTTTTCCATCTATTTGCGGCTCAGCTATAACTGCGCACTGATTCCTATAAGCGAGCCCGATTTTGCAATTTGTTTCCCCATGGGATGCGCAACGCTTTAATGCGTCTTCCTCTGCCTCTGTTTTCGAGTGTTTTCCCGTGATAACGCCGTAGCTTGTGATGGAGTCAATGGATCCAATAGCGATTGCACCCCAAGTCTTTTTCCATTCTCCACTCGGGCGAGGTGCGACCGGTTCTTGCTGCGTGTAGTAGCCAGGAGGAATAGGTCCGCACGAAGCCATGCTGCCGGTGGATTGAGCAGGGATTTGTCCAGGGGGGCAGCCCTGCTCTGCCTGCGCGCTACCAGCAATGCATGCAATCAGGACAATTAGCGCCCGGTCAAGCTTCATATATTCACCTTTCTCATTCATTTTAGGTGATGCGACTATCACCTTGATTTGCATTACCTCTGGAGCCGGTGCCCTCGGCAGAAGCTGCAGCCTGCGGCAAAGAAGAGGCTCTTTGCTCTGTCGGGCGTACAGCCGCGTGCGGCGTAACGGGCGTATCTCGAGCTATCTGCTGCGGCACATACGACCCCGCTGGCTGCCCCTGCGGTCCCGGGCTCGATGCAGCGCTGCCGCCGAAAGCAGAGAAGTGCATGAAGTTGCCCATATTGCCCTGCCAGACCGCAGCCGCCAAGCCGGGCACCGTGATAATCACGGCGGTCATGAGCAATCCGATCCCACCTTGCTGCAATGCCTGCGAAGACAAGCCTTCTGCATTGCCCAGGGTAATGATCTGCGCGGCCCAGTAGGCCGCCGCCGCCTTCGCGGTAAATTTTAATGCCATGCCCGTGACTACCGACAGCATCGACATCGAAAACAGCGTGCCGAGCACATAGAACAGCCACTTTTTGAACAGGTCCTTGGTTTGATCGAACATCAGGAACAGGATGAAAATCGGCCCGATGCCGATCAGGAAAGCCATGGTGAACTTGAACAGTAGCAGCATTGCGCCGGCCGCCATCGGCGGGCTGGCAGTGCCGAAGCCCGCCATGAAGATAGCCCGCCCTTTTTTCTCCAACGTCTCCGGATCGGTGGGAACCACGCGCACCGCATCGAGTGCGGTCAAGGCCACCTGCGTATAGGCCAGGTTCTGGTCGATCGCATCGGCAGAGGTGCTGTCTTTCTCGCCAGTGAACAACTCGTGTATCTCCTTGTCCAGGTTCTCGGTCATGGTCTGGTGCAGCATCGCGCCGTTGGCGCCCATGACCGAGGCGATGCTGAGGATTAACACCACCTTGGTTGCCTTGATCATCGTAGCCATCGCGTTTTCTCGCGACTGTCCGGTCGCAATGCGATAGCCCAGCAGCAGCACCCACAGGGTAGTCGCCGTCAGGGAAATCACGCTGACCCACTTCATGGCCCGGCTCATCAATTCCAAGCCGAATTGGTTGATTTCGTTGCTGAAATAGTCATTGACCAGCTTGAAAAAAACGAAATCGCCGATGTTGATATCCACCATGGGCTGCAGCCAGCCCATCGCGCCGTGAAAAATCCCATCCATTGCTGTTTGCCTGTTTGTGGTGGCGGGGCTTTACTGCCAGCGAATCGATTAGTTCGACAGCGCAGCTCTCAGCGTTGCGGCTTGCACGATCTGTCCCAAGGGCGCCAGCCAGCCCGTCTTGTCGCCATCCAGCGCCTTTCGGGACAAACGCGATTGATCGTCCTTGAGCGCGACGATGTAGCTGTCGTACGCTTTCATCTGGGCCTGCCAGTAGTCCAGGTCCATGGCGTTTTGTGCAACGAAGCGCTGGACCTCGTTGTCGTTGGCCGCCAGTGCGCCCTGGCTGGTACCGCCGCTGTCGCGCTGCGCCTGCACCTGCTTGAACTGCTCGTTGCGCTGGATCAGGCGCTTGAGCATGCGCACCGATCCGTTGTACTGCGCGTTCTGGGCCAGCACCATGCGTGCACACACCTTGAGTTGTTCCTGCACCATGTCGCCGCTCATGTTCGGGGCCAGTGCCTCGAACGTCTTCAGCAGGGCGGTGACGCCGCTGCTTCCGGCACCCGGGCAGGTATCCTCCAAGCCATAGTCCTGCGGGCGCTCGGCAAAGTTATCGGCCATGGCGGATTCACCAAAATTCAAGCGCTGCAACTGGATGAGCTGCTGCTTGTAGTGCTCCAACTGCTGCTGATACTGCTTGAGCGTATCGGTCCAGCGCTTGGCCTGCTCGGCGTATTCCTGCAGCGCTTTTGCCATCGACATGGGGTCATTGACGATCCACTGCGCATTCGCCTGGCCTGCGCAGAGACCGCCGGCAAGCAGCAGGCCGACAACGAGACGTGAAAACGGAAGGCGTGGGCGGCGTGAATGTTCAGTCATGACGGGCCTCGTCGGTCTTGTTCGGTACAGATGGACGGTGGGAACAACAATGCGGAACCAGGCGGCGCTGGCTGGTGGACGTGGACGATGAGCCTGCCAGATGGAGAAGGCATGTGCGCGATACGAGGACGGCGTGAATCGGGACAGCGCGCGGCGGTCTCGTTCAGACACGGATGCCCGAGCGGGCGATTGAACCGCAAGCCATCGATCAGGTTGGAGCCTGCTGCTGCCATCGTCCTTATGTGCAGTTGAGGCGGATTGGGCAACACTGGCATAGACGAAACCAGATTTCCATTGTCAACCCACCGTCGGACAGTACGCTCATCGCCTGCCGCTTGACAGTCCAAGGAATATGGCGGGGCGGGTAGGAAAAATCTGACACCCCGCCGTGGCAATTTCTGGCCCGCCGCAAGGCGCTCATTGCGCGGGCCCGTTCAGACGCCTTCCTTACCCGCTCACGTCTAAAGATCAACCTGATTAGCCCTGACCTTCAGCCAGCAGTCGCAGGATCTGCGCTGGCGTGAGTTGATGCTGTCGTCACCTGAAGCCTACGAGGTGGCGTGATGAGCATCAATGCCGTGCAGTTCCAAGCTGGATTGTCGATGCCGGATTTTTTGGTGTCCTACGGCACTGAGGCCAAGTGCTACCGCGCGTTGTACAAGTGGCGGTGGCCGCAGGGATTTCGCTGTCACTCCTGTGCCGGGCGGGCGCGGTCGCGTTTCAAGCGCAGTGCCGCGATCTATGACCAATGCAGCGCATGCCGGCATCAGACCAGTCTGATTGCAGGCACGATGTTTGCCGGCACAAAACTGCCGCTGCGCAGCTGGATGCTGGCCTTGCACCTGTTGACCTCGACCAAAACCAAGATGGCCGCGCTGGAGCTGATGCGTCATCTGGGGGTCAACTACAAGACGGCTTGGCGGATGAAGCACAAGATCATGCAGGTCATGGCCGAGCGCGAAGCGACGCGGCAACTGTCTGGTTGTGTGCAGATCGACGATGCCTAGCGGCGAGCGCAACGGCGGCAAGGCCGGACGCGGGTCGGAAAACAAGCAGCCGTTCCTGATTGCGGTGCAAACCGATGCCACCTTCACCTCGCCGAGGTTTGTGGTGATCGAACCGGTGCGCAGCTTTGACAATGCCTCGCTCAAGGACTGGACGGTGCGTCGCCTGGCGCCCGAATGCGAGGTCCATACCGACGGACTGGCCTGCTTCCGTCGCCTGGAGGACGCCGGCCACGCCCACACCACGCGGGACACCGGTGGCGGGCGTGCCGCCACCGAAGCGGCCGGCGCCCGCTGGGTCAATGTGGTGCTTGGCAACCTCAAACGCGCCATCAGCGGCGTGTATCACGCCATCGCGCAAGGCAAATATGCAAGACGTTATCTGGCCGAGGCGGCCTACCGTTTCAATCGCCGATTCTGCCTGCGCGAGATGTTGCCACGACTCGCCACGGCGATGATGCGACGCAAACCCTGTCCAGAGCCGGTTCTGCGTGCGGCGAGCAATTTCCACAGCTGAGAGTCAGGGCTAATCAGGATGTGACTTCGCTGCTTGTTTACCTTGGGGTATGCGCAGATATGGGTTGTTCGGGGGCCCCTCATCAAACAGTTGTTTGGGGTCCTGCAACAGATGGCCGTGCAGCTGCCGTGATTTGCGTGGCCCGATGACCTCGCAGGTCCAGATGTTCAATCCACTGTCTTGTTTGCGGTGTAGCAGCAGCTTCTCGAAGTGCTTCTGTACCCATTGCCATTCCTGCACTTTCTCCTGTTTAGCCAGAGCCGTGATCTGCGGGTACTCCTGGGCGTAGCGCTGGAAGACGCCGGGACTGACCAGGTAAACGGTATCGGCGACCGTATGCACCAGCGCCTTGGCGTCGTTGATGATCAGCTTGCGTGATTCGATGCCCTGTTTCAGCCAGGCTATGAAGTGTTTGGCGGAGGGCAGGGCAGACTCAACTTCCAAGTGCAACACCTCACAGAGCGTAGGGTGTTGCGATGGGAAGACAGTACAGTCATCTGAGTAGTGAGGAACGCGCGGTGCTTCAGGTCGAACGCGATCGGGGAACGAGTCTTCGTGGGATCGGTCGCCGCCTGGGGCGTAGCGCATCGACGCTGAGCCGCGAGATCCGGCGTCTGGACAGCGGCGTGTACTCGGCGCATGCGGCAGCCCTGGTGTATCGATCGCGGCGATCGCGCAGCGTACGAGCACGCAGGCTGATCGCGGGCGCGGTGCTGTTCGAGTTCGTCCACGACCGTCTTGTGTTCGATCGCTGGTCGCCGCAGCAGATCGCGGCCACACTGCGGGACATGCATCCAGACGACGCCAGCCAGCGGGTCAGTCACGAGACGATCTACGCGGCCATCTACGCGCATCCGCGCGGCGGCCTGAAGCAGGCCCTGGTCGATGCATTGCGCCAGAGCAAGCCCACGCGAGGCCGCAGGCGCACCACAGCAGCGGCGCGCACCTGGGTACCGGAGGAGCTGCGCATCGTGCATCGGCCCGAAGCGGTGGAACAGCGCCTGCTGCCGGGGCATTGGGAGGGCGACCTGATCAAGGGCGCGTTCAACCGGTCCTGCGTGGGCACGCTGGTCGAGCGCAAGACACGCTTCGTGGTGCTGTGCAGGATGGATGGCTGCACCGCGGACGCCGCGCTGGAAGGCTTCACTCGCCAGATGAAGAAGCTGCCGGCCTTCCTGCGCGAGAGCCTGACCTACGACCGCGGAACGGAACTGACCTGTTACGAGGAGCTGATGCGAGGGTTGAACATCGACGTGTGGTTCGCCGATCCGTATGCGCCGTGGCAGCGGGGCAGCAACGAGAACACCAATGGCCTGCTGCGCCAGTTCCTGCCCAAGGGCGTGGACTTGTCGCAAGCGAGCCAGGAGTACCTCAATCACGTCGCCAAGCTGATGAATGGGCGTCCTCGCCAGACATTAGGCTGGGCCACGCCGGCAGCGGCCATGGAGAAGGAAATCCTCGCCTTCAAATCACGTGTTGCACTTGATTCTTGAGACCGCCCAGTGTCTTCGACGGCTGGCCTTCCGCTGGATCGGGTGTTTGCCTCGGCGTGGTGGTGGTGGTGGGGTCCGTCTCGCCTGGCGGCAGGCTGGCAGATGTATCTTCGACAGGAGGCGTTGCCGGAGGAGACGGATCGCTGATCAACGACAGCAAGTCTTCCATCGCATCGACTTGAACCGGCGTGGGGGCGGCGACTGTCACTGCAGCTGCGTCCACAAACGAAGGCGGGGCGACAGAATCGGGCGACGCGGCGGGGGAGCCGCCGTTGTCCTCGACTGGCTCGCTGCCCGATGCTTCTACGACCATGGTGCCTCTGAAGGGCTGTGGGCGTTCCGCGGCTTCCCAGATCAGTGCCGGGGCCAAACGCAGCAGCGTGAAGCTGTGCGACCAGCCAGTCTCGCTGGTGACCGTGGCTTTCCAGATGGCTTTGCCTTCTGGCGTTGCCTGGAGGATGCCGTGATCTTGCAGCACATTGAATACGGCGGCGTTGTTTGAAGGAATGCCATCGATGTCCTGTGTCAGCAAGTGTGCGCGCAGCTTGTCGGAGACGGTCTTGCTGACGAGCCACATAGCGGAATCGGTAGGGTTGCTTCAGCGGACCATGCCAGGGGTGCCAGACACTACCGTCTACATGCTCGACATGCAGGTCGACAGCGATCTTGCCGATGTCGTGAAGCAGCGCGGCGTAGGCGGTGGCGGCGGTCCAGGCTTCTGCTTGAGCGGCCTGGTCTTCGGGTGTTGTGCCAGCGGGCAGCAGATAGGACTGCCGCAGCTTGAGCGCGTAGGCAACGATCTCAAGCCCATGGTCGAGCATGCCGCCGTGGTAGGCATGGTGGTGGCTCTCGGAGGCGGGTAATTGCTGCACAAGCACGGCGTAGCGCTGCAAGGGTGTGCGGTACAGCGTGTCGAACTGCCGGCGAGACAGCGACGTGCGCTGCCAGATGTGTTCCAACAACTTCTGTCGGCGCGGGGTGGCGAGCAGGGACGCGGCCGTCTCCGGCCGCGTCAGCCTTTTCGAGAGGTCGGTGGCGGGTGCTGGCGACGGAGCGGCAGCGACCAAGGTGTGTTTTCGCCGGAACAGGGAGAGCATGTGGGTGTCCTGGTGGCGGGCCGGCCGGGAGGCCTTTTGGCCTTTTCGAGGTAGGGCCTTTCCCCTTGCACCCCATTCCCTTGCCATTTCTGCCCTTTGGCCTTTAACCGTTTCGGTATAGCGGGACGTAGCTTGTGGTTCCAGCGTCAATGTGGAATCCGCTCATGTGGATTGGGCGGGGACCCTCTGTGCTCGCTCGGCCTATGCTGTGCGGAAGCCGTTTCCGCCAAGTGTGCGCCAGTCCAGGCGACAAAGTTGGCAAAGGCGACATGTGCGACTAGAGTGATTCCTGTCTCAAACCTGCCTGGGAGATAATCATGTCCAATTCCATTGAATTCATTGCCGACCATCTGCCGCGCGTCACGGTGGAGGATGTGCGCCGCTTCGCCGCCACCGTCGATATCCGAGATGCCTGGGCTTTCGCGGCCGAGTTGCAGGCGTTCGTCCACGAGCGTGTGGAGGCGGTGGAGCTTCCCGCCCGCCGCCAGGAAATGGAGACGATGGCGCGGACCTTGGAGCGTAAGGCGTCCGCGCTGCGCGCCGACACGCGCTGGGCACCGAATGAAACCGAAGTCCAACGTGGCCGCACGGTGTTGCTGGAAACCTTTAACCAGCCGCATAACCTGCCGATCCCCGAATTCGCCAAGTTGGCGGACAAGTCGCGTCAGCAGATCTACAAGGACATCCTCGCCCGTCGGTTGCTGGCACTGAACGTGGGGCCGCGCGGCCAGAAGCTGCCCGACTGGCAACTCGACCCGGTGAAACAGCAGTTGACCCAAGCCGTCCTCCAGGAGGTCGAGGGCATCGACAACTGGACGATCTACGGTGTGCTGTCCGAACCGCTCGAAGGCTTGGGCGGGCGTTCGCCGGTGGATGCAGTGACGCCAGACTCGATCGACCAGGTGAGCGAGGCCGTGTTCAACGTGTTGGGCCTTCAGGTGCATTGAGGTCGCCCTGTTCGAGCGTGCGGAGGCGAAGGTCCGCGTTATCGAGGACATCGACCTGGTTGACCATGTGGACTGGCCGAGTTTCGTGACCATCTATCGCATCGGCGTGGAGCCCTATTCCGGCCCGGTGGAACCGGATGACGAAGCGTCCTGAAGCAGCAAGAGAACACATTGAAGCCCTAACCAGAATGAATTGGACCGGAGTGGAATAGGCATTCCTCGTGAGCAGGAGACGACCATGAACACGACAACCCGCATCAGCACCGCAGAACGCCTCGGCCACAGCGTTGGTCGTGGATGGCGCGCCTATGCGCGCGGCGAGCGAAGGTTGTCGAGCTGGCTCGTCTCCAGGGGAGTGCCTATGGTGGGTGTCACCGCGCTGCTGTGGGTGGTCAAGCTGGTCGTGCTCGGTGTGCTGCTATACACGATGTCTTGGCTAGCGCCGCTGCTGGTGCTTGCGGTGATGGCCGCATGGGTGGCGCGCAATTCCGGGCTTGCCGACGACCCGCCCGAGCCGGAATGGCGCAACGGGCCTGCTGGATTCGGTCTGTACACCTACGATGGATTTCGCATCGATCCGCACGTCGAGGACGACGAGTAGTAGTTCTCACTTCTTTGACATGGCATTGATTGCAATGCCACCGCCCTTGCCTCCGGCAGCCTTGGCATCCCCCGTTGCGCCGGCGAGGCCTTGCAGGACGTTGCCAGCACGGATGCCTGCCCATGCCAAGCCCATGATCCAGAATGTTGACAACACGATGAACATCGTGCATGTGACGAAGTTCAGCAGCATGTCGCCGAACGCGTTGTTCAATCCGACCAGCGGATCGAAGTTGTTATGCGGCCGGTCCCAGCCCCAGCCCCACCCGTAGAGCGCGTCCAGGATCGTGCTGTCGATCCATCGGGCCAACTGGAACCAGAAGTCCACGAAGAACAACGCGAACTGCACGACGCTGACGGTGACGACTGTCTTGAGGTCGTAGGTACCCACGACCAATACCAGCGGGATGCAAATCACCAACGCCATCTTGAGCAGTGCGAGCACCATGGGCAGGGCCTGGCGCGCTACGTCCATGGCAGGGAATGCTGCGGGTCCCCCAACGGCCATTCCCACGTCGCCTGCCGCGCGCGTCACGATGTTCGGCAAGGTGAATCGCCCCGGGGGCGATTCACTGCTGCGTGGCTCCAGGACATAGAGTTCAAGAGGTGTGTTTGCATGAGCGACGGTCAGGAGGAAACCGGGCCTTCGAGGCCAAGCTGAACTATCGCGCAGACGTAACGCTTGCCGAGTGTCCGAATGACGTGGTCGCAGGGACGCAAGTTGCCTACCTTTACGCAAGCACTCCGATGTGGAATGTTGCGCGTGGACGTGATTGATAAATGGGTTGTCGTCGTGATGGTAATAATAAGGCGACATTTGTAATTGCAAAAATATGTGAATTAAGAGCCAATAAAAAAGGATGTTATTTGCATGTCAGAGCCTACCCTTCATTCCCTGAAAGCCGTGTTCACCCTGCCTGCCTCTGAACATCGGTTGGAACTTCGCCATTTACGATATTTCAAGGCGGTCGCAGAAGAATTGAGTTTTACCCGCGCCGCCGAAAAGCTGCATATGGCCCAGCCACCGTTGAGCCAGCAAATCAAACAACTCGAAGATGAGCTGAATGTGAAACTGCTTGAGCGCGACACTCGGCCCATCCGCCTGACCGAAGCGGGAGAGCAGTTTCTGCTCAGGGTCAATTCTATTCTGGCGGATATCCATAACAGAATTCGCGACGTCAAGGGCATTGCTGAAGGGCGCAATGGGCGTCTGGCGATAGGGTTCGCGGGCTCGGCCATGTATAACGGTTTACCCGAAGTGCTAGGCCTGTTTCAGCAATGCTGTCCGGGGGTGGAGTTGGCGTTCAAAGAAATGCTTGCCGCCGAGATCACCCCTGCGCTCTTGACGCGTAGCATCGACATCGGTTTCGCCCGCCCCCCTATTAACGAGAACCCGGCGATCCATCAAAAGCTACTGTTGAACGAACCTTTGGTTGCGGCCGTCCCGGCATGGCATCGACTGGCTGGGCGCGGGCGCATCAGCGTGACGGACCTGCACGGCGAAAAAGTCGTGCTCTACCCACGTTATCCTCTTCCCAGTCTGACCGATCTGATCCTGAACACGCTCGACGCGGCGTCGGTCAGGGTGCACATCGTGCAGCAGATCGAGAACCTGCAAGCGGCCCTGGGTCTTACGCGAGCCGGCGTGGGGCTGACATTCGTGCCTCAGAGTGTGGGCGCCGAGCAGCGCCAAGGCATTGTGTTTTTGCCCATTGAGGGTGATTTACTGCGCTCGCCAATGAGCGCCGCATGGCTAACCGAAAACTGCACGGCTGCGGTACACAATTTACTGCCGATGCTCGACCTGGCCGGCACATGGCTACAGGCTCAACGCCCCCCAGCGACGGGAACAATAGCGCCGGTTACGTAAGTTGCTGCAGCTGAGGCAAGCCAGGCAACGCAGTCCGCGACCTCTTCCGGTTGACCAGCCCTTTCCATGGGCACCGCCGTCGCCAGGGTGGCCGCCCGGTCGGGCTTGCCGGCGGCAGCATGCAAGTCTGTCTCAATGAGACCCGGCGCCACGGCATTGACTCGAATACCATCGCCGGCCACCTCTTTAGCCAGGCCATGGGTGAGGCTGTCGATTGCGCCCTTGGTGGCAGCGTAATGGATCCATTCGCCGCCGCCACCCAACTGTGCAGCCCGCGAAGAAACGTTGATGATTGATCCGCCATGCCCACCTCGGGAATAGCCCATACGCCGGACGGCTTCACGTGCACACAAGAATGCGCCAAACACATTCACCTGGAAAACCCGCTGCAACTGTTCGAGGGTCAGCGCCTCGAGCCGGCAAAAGCCTTCAGTGATGCCAGCGTTGTTGACCAGCAGCGTCAACGGCTCGTCCTGCTGATCCAGCGTATTGAACAGGGTAAGTACCTGTTGTTCGCAGGCGATGTCCAGTTGCATTGCCTGCGCCTTACCCCCTGCCGCAACAATGGTTTGGACGATCCGCTCGGCGGCGGCGGCCTCCCGGGTGTACGTCAGGACCACGTGGTAACCGAGCCCCCCAAACTTCAAGGCAATTGCAGCGCCGATACCGCGACTGCCACCGGTCACCAATGCAAGTTCCGCCATAAATGCCTCTTCTACCGTAGGGTAGTCAACTAACTTCCGAACATAGAGGCGATTTACTTTGACTGTCAATAGGTAGTTACAGTATATGCCGGCCATATAAAAATAGACTTCGTCAGTATTGGACGATCGCCTTGGCCATGCTTAGCCTTTGGGGCCAGTTTTCTGCGGGCGCTCCTGGGCGTAGCGCTGCAAGACGCCGGGACCGACCAGGGAAACGGCATCGGCGACCCCATGCTCGAGCATGCCGCCGTGGTCGGCATGGTGGCGGCTCTCGGAGGCGGGGAATTGCTGCACAAGCACGGCGTAGCGCTGCAAGGGTGTGCGGTACAGCGTGTCGAACTGCCGGCGAGACAGCGACGTGCGCTGCCAGATGTGTTCCAAAACCGCAAGCGCCGCCAATGTTCCGAGGATGCCGAGAACAGGAAACATTCGGGCGCTACAACGCAGTCTTGCCGACGGCCCCGCGCCGCTCCAGCGCCAGCAGCGCGGCCTTGGTCGGCAGGCCGCCGCCGAAGCCGGTCAGCGCGCCGTTGGCGCCGATCACCCGGTGGCAAGGCAGCACGATCGGCAGCGGATTGCGGCCGTTGGCGGCACCGACCGCGCGCACCGCACGCGGCTGCCCGATATGCCGTGCCAGCTGCGCGTAGCTCCAGGTCGCGCCGAACGGAATCTGCGCCAGTGCCTGCCACACGCGGCACTGGAACGCGGTGCCGCGCGGCGCCAGCGGCAGGTCGAAGCGGTCGCGCTCGCCGGCGAAATAGGCCAGCAACTGCTCGCGCGCCGCGCGCACCGGCGCCACGTCGCGGATCCAGTCGGCACGGCCGCGCGCGTCGTAGCGGTTCTCCGGGAACAGGATGTGGCGCACGCCGTCGGCGCCGACGGCCACGGTCAGTTCGCCGATCGGGGTGGCGAAGGCGTCGTAGTACAGGCGTTGCTCAGTCATGGGGAATCTCCTCGGGTGGATCGCCGGCCAGGTGCCACAGGTGCAGCACCGCATAGGCGCGCCATGGTCGCCAGGCCTGCGCGCGGGCGTCGGTGGCGCGTTCGCTCAGGCGCGCGCCGTCGACGCCGAGCATGCGTTGCAGGACCAGGTCGCCGGCCGGGAACGCGTCGGGCTGGCCGAGCGCGCGCAGGGCGATGTAGTGCGCGGTCCAGGCGCCGATGCCGGGCAGGGCGGTGGCGCATTCGACGAATTCGGACAAGCGCTGGCCGGCGCGGAAATGCAGGCGTCCGCCGACCACCGCCGCGGCCAGCGCGCGGATCGTGGCGGCGCGCGAACGCGGCAGGCCGATCGCTTCCAGCGGCGCGTCCAGCAGATCCTGCGGCGTCGGGAATGCGCGGTCCAGGCCGGGCGGCTGGCCGGGCCGCTGCCCGCCATGGCGTTCGACCAGGCGCGCGGCCAGGGTCGCCGCGCCGGCCACGCTGACCTGCTGGCCGAGCACCGCGCGCACCGCCACTTCGAAGCCGTCCCAGCCGCCGGGCACGCGCAGCCCCGGGCGCCGCGCGATCGCGCGCGCCAGCAGCGGCTCGGCGGCCAGCGTGGCGTGCACCGCGCGCAGGTCGGCGTCCAGGTCGAAGATGCGGCGCACCCGGCGCACGATGTCCGGGATCGCGCGCGGATCGGCCGCGGCGATGCGCAGGCGCAGTTCGTGACGCTGCGGATCGGCCTCGACCTGGATTTGGGTCGAGGCCGCGAGCGGGCCGAGCACGCGCGCGTAGCCGGCGTCGCCGATGCGCTCGATGCCGGGGATCGCGCGCTTGCGCAGGAACCCCAGCATGGCCGGGAAATCCAGCGGCGGGCGGTAGCCCAGGCGCAGCAGCAGGTCGCCGCCCGGCACCTCGGCGCGCTGTTTGCGGATCGCCGACGGCGGCATGCCGCAGCCCTCCAGGAACGCGGTGTTGAAGCGGCGCAGGCTGTTGAAGCCGGCCGCCAGCGCCACCTGGGTGATCGGCAGCGCGGTGTCGGTCAGCAACTGCTTGGCCAGCAGCAGGCGCCGCGTCGCATGCACCGCCGCCGGGGTGGCGCCGAGCTGGCCGACGAACACGCGCTGCAGCTGGCGCGCGCTGAGTCCGACGTCGGCGGCAAGCCGTTCGACGCTGGCCTCCTGCAGCGCGCCCTCGGCGATCAGCGCCAGCGCGCGGCGCACCGATTCCTCGCCCAGGTGCTGTTGCGCTTCCGGCGACAGCTCCGGCCGGCAGCGCAGGCACGGGCGGTAGCCGGCCGCCGCCGCCGCCGCCGCGCTGGGGTAGTAGTGCACGTTGCTGCGCTTGGGCGGCGGCGCCGGGCATACCGGCCGGCAATAGATGCCGGTGCTGCGCACGGCGGTGAAGAACACCCCGTCGAAGCGCGCGTCGCGGGCCAGGCGGGCGCGGTCGTAAAGGGCGTGGTCGTCGCGGGTGGGCTGGGGCATGGCGCCAGTCTAGTCCGCGCCGGTGCGGCGGACTCGCCGTTTTCGGACATGGATGCGGCAGCCCCGGCGCGGCCCGTGCACGTGCCGCGGCCGCGGCGCGCCTGCGGTTTAGGCGCAGTTGGGAAGCGAATGCGTATCGGCACTAGACTAGCGGCGCGCACGCTCGAATGCGCCGCCTCTCCGCTGCGGATTTCCCTGTCTTGTCTCTCCCGTGCAAAATCTGGTGGCTGGCGCTGTGCTGTGCGGGCTTGTTGTCGTGCCAGCAGGGCGCGCCGTCCGCCGGCAGGATCGTGGCCGACAGCCCGCCCGGCGACGGCGAGCACATGGTGTCGGTCGGGACACCGCCGCCGCCGCCCGCGCCGCGGCCTGCCGCCACGCCCAAACCCGACCCCGACGTCTGGGACGCCGCGGCGCTGGAGAACGGCGAGGCCTTCGTCAGCTGCGCCACCGACTACGCGGCCGAGGCCGGCGACGGCGAGGCGCTGGCCGGGCTGGACCGGCCCACGGTCGAGGCGGCGCTGGCGCCATGCCGCGAGCGCGGCCTGCTGCGGGTGCGCTACGAAGGCAAGATCAACGCCGGTTTCGCCGAGCTGGTGCGGCGCCTGGCCGAGGTCGCCGCGCACGACGGCATCGGCAAGCGCGTGCTGGACCTGGATTCCAGCGGCGGCCAGGTCGAGGCGGCGATCCGCGCCGGCGATGCGATCGGCGAGTCCGGCTGGACCATCTGGGTGCGCGAGGGCTCGATCTGCCACAGCGCCTGCGTGTTCGTGCTCGCTGCCGGCGACAACCGGCTGATCTCCGGCAAGGTCGGCATCCACCGCATGATGCGGATCAGTTCCACCGCGACCTCGCGCGCCGAACTCAACCGCGAACTGCAGGATGTCTACGGCAACGTCAAGGACTACCTGGAGCGCAACGGCGTGGCGGTGGCGGTGGCCGACCTGATGATGACCGTGCCCAATCGCAGCCTGCGCCTGCTCAGCAACGACGAACTCAAGCAGTACGGGCTGGACGGGACCAACGCGGTGCAGGACGACCTGGAGCGGATCAAGCAGCTGCGCAAGTGCGGTGACGACTTCGTGCGGCGCAAGGACGCGTTCCTGATCGCCTTCGACCACGAGTGCAAGGCCAAGGGCGTGGACCTGGAGACGCTGACCGCCTGCGGCCAGGCGCTGAAGCAGCGCTTCGGCTTCCCCGACCAGGCCTGCCCGGCGGAGAGCCCGCTGTCGGAAATCGACGTGGCCACGCTGCCGCTGGCCTCGCCCGGCGCGTGAACGCCGGTTGCGCGCTGCGCCCGGCGTTCACGCGCCAGGCACCGCGGCGGCGCTAGGGCGTGTCATCCATCCCCAAGCAGATCGCGCCGCGCTTGCGCGTGCACGCGGCAAGGAAGAGGGAGAACTGGAGGATGCCCACGCCCGGGCACGACGTCATGACGTAGCACCGGGGGCGCGCAAGAGCGGCCCTGCGGGTTGGGCCTGTCAGGCCGCCAGCCGGCACCGCGCGGTTTGACCTGACCGCCGGTCAGGCGCTGCGCCACGCCGCACCAGTTGCCGACCTGACAGACCCAACGCGACCTACTCGGGAATCGATGACATGCCCTAGCGCAGCTGGCTGTGCTTGCTGCCGCGGCGGTTGTAGCCGCTGTGCTCGTGCTGCGCGCGGTCCTGCGCGTCCTGGCAGGCCACGCACAGGCGCACGCCCGGCACCACCTTGCGCCGCGCCTCGGGGATCGGCGCATCGCAGGCCTCGCACCGCTCCAGGCTCGGCCCTTGCGGCAGCTGGCTGCGTGCACGCTTGATCGCATCTTCGACGGTGGCGTCGATCTGATCCTGTACCGCGCCGTCGTTTGCCCACCCTGTGGCCATGATCGTCTCCAAGGATTCGCTGCATGCCGATGATGCGGTTGCGGCCGGCGATTGCAATGCACCCCGGTTTCACATTCGTCAGCATGTTCATGACCGGGTGCAAGCGCTGCCGGCTATTCGCGCGACGCCGCCGGGATGCGATGCGGCCGTCGTAGCCGCTGTCGCGCAGGATCGGCTCGGGATCGCGCCGAAATCGATGCCGGGTCTCATCTCGCTGCGGGGCCGGGCAGGGGCCGCGCACTGTGCGGCAGGCCGCGCCGGCAGCGGCCCGACATCGCTGCCCCGCGTGGCGCCGGCATCATCCCCCAATGCCCGAGGCCCGCGATCGCGGGCCTCGGGCGGATCCAGCGGGTGCGCGCAACGCTACAGCGCCGCGCCGGCGTGCCCCTGGTTCTTTTCCTGCTCGGTAGCCTCGCGCACGCCGGCCACGTCCACCGCGAAATGCAACACCTGTCCGGCCAGCGGATGGTTGCCGTCGATGGTCACCAGCTCGGGGCCGACCTCGACCACCGTGACCAGCAGCGGACCCTGGTCGGTCTGCGCCTGGAACTGCATGCCGGGGGCGAGCCCGTCGGCGTCCGGGAACGAGCTGCGCGGCACCTGCTGCTGCAGTTGCTGGTGGCGCGGGCCGTAGCCTTCGGCCGGAATCACCTCGACCTGCACGCTTTCGCCAGGGCGCTTGCCGCGCAGCGCCTTTTCCAGCCCCGGCACGATGTTGCCGGCGCCGTGCAGGTAGCTCAGCGGATTGTCCGGCGAGGATTGATCGATCACCTCGCCCGCATCGTCGGTCAGGGTGTAGTGGATGGTGGCGACAAGCCCATTGGCGATCTCCATGGGAAACCTCATTCATTAGTTAGCAAGTGGGATGCGCCGGCACAGTCACGGCGCGATGGAAGGTGCTACCCGAATACCCTAACGAAAAGCGCCGGCCGATCGCAAGTCGGCGCGCCGCGCGGCGCGCTGCAGGCCATACAGCAGCAACAATTCGTTGACCTGCACGTCTTCGCCGAGCATCGCCGCGCTGCCGGACAGCGCGGCGGCGGCGGAGCGGGCGGTTACAATAGCCATCCGCTTGTCGCCGCCGTATCAAGGAACCCCATGTCCGCCGCACCCGCCTGTCCGCAATGCACCCTGCAGAACACCTACGTGGATGGCGCGATGCGGATCTGCGCCGATTGCGGCTACGAGTGGCCGGCGGCGGCGGACACCGCCTCCGCTGCGGAAACGGTGGTGCGCGACAGCAACGGCAACGTGCTGCAGGCCGGCGATACGGTGGTGGTGATCAAGGACCTGAAGGTCAAAGGGTCGTCGATCCCGCTGAAGCAGGGCACGGCGATCCGCGGCATCCGCCTGGTCGAGGACGATGCCGAGCACATCGAAGGCAACTCGGACAGGATCAAGGGTCTGGTGCTGAAGACCTGCTTCCTGCGCAAGGCCTGAGCCGCGCGCCGGTGCGGCTCGCGCGCCTGCAACTGCACTGTGGCGCGCGACAAGCAGGCATTCGCCACCAGGCCTGGCGAATGCGGTGGCGGCGCGGCTCAGCGGCCGCCGCCGTGCGCCCAGCCTTGCCGCCGCTGCGCGAACGCCCACGCCAGCGCCAGCAGCGCCAGCGCCGCCCAGGGCAGCGCGGCGGCGCCGTGGCGCTGCAGCAGCGCGCCGCCGAGCATGCCGCCAGCGGCGATCGCCAGGTGCCAGCCGCTGACCACCAGCGACTGCGCCAGATCGGCGGCGTCGCCGGCACGGCGCGCGATCGCGGTCTGGAACAGCGTGGCGCAGCCGCCGAACGCCAATCCCCAGATCGCCAGCGCCGCGGCCAGCAGCGCCGGCGAACGCGGCCACAGCGCCATCGCCAGCGCGGCGAGCGCGAACAGGCCGATGCTGGCCAGCAGCAGCGGCCGCATCCAGCGGTCGATCCACACGCCCACCGCGACGATGCCGAGCACCGCGGCGACGCCGAACAGCAGCAGGTAGCGGTCCACCGCGGCCACGGCCGCGGACAGCGCCAGCAGCGGCGCCACGTAGGTATAGAGCAGGTTGTGCGCGAGCACGAACAGCAGCATCACCGCCAGCACCTGGGCGATGCCGGGCAGGCCCAGCACACGCCGCAGCGGCAGCGCCGCGTGCGCGGCCTGGCCGGCGAAGTCGGGCAGTGCGGCGCGGACCCAGCCGAGCAGGCCAAGGCTCAGCAGCGACATCGCGCCGAAGGTCCAGCGCCATCCCCACTGCTGCCCGAGCAAGGTGCCGGCCGGCACGCCCAGCGCCAGTGCCAGCGGCGTGCCGACCATCGCCACCGCGATCGCGCGGCCCTGCTGCGCCGGCGCCACCATCCGGCTCGCATGGCCGGCCAGCAGCGCCCACAGCAGCCCGGCGCTGACCCCGGCGAGCAGGCGCGCGATCAGGATCGGTGCATAGCTGGCGGACACGGCGGTGACCGTATTGGCCACTGCGAAGCCGGCGATGGCGAGCAGCAGCAACGGACGCCGGCGGTAGCGCCGGGTGGCGGCGGTGAGCGGGACCGCGGCCAGCAGCGACCCCAGCGCATAGACGCTGACCAACTGGCCGATCCACGCCTCGCCGACGTTCAGTCCCGCCGCCATCGCCGGCAACAGGCCGGCAGGCAGGGCCTCGGTGAGGATGGTGACGAAGCCGGCGCAGGCCAGCGCGAGCAGGCCGACCCACGGCAGGCGCGCCGGCACCGGCGGGTTCGCTGCGCAGGCGCCTGCCGCGTCCGTCGTGGCCTGCGCGGCCGCGCCATGCGCCGCTGTCTCGCGGTTCACGCCGCGGCCCCGCGCACGGCGGCGTAGGCCGCATCGCGCAGCGCGGCCACGAACGTACCGGACATGCCTTCGTACAAGGTGTTGCTCAGCGCCACCACGCTCAGCTGCCGCGCCGGATCGACGAACCAGCTGTGCCCGTAGGCGCCGCCCCAGCGCCAGGTGCCGGGCGCTTCCGGGGTCGCGGTCGGTGCCGGGTCGTGCAGCACCGAGAACCCCAGGCCGTAGCCCCAGCCCGGCGCATCCGGCGGACCGAACGCGCCGACCTGCGCGCGGCCCATTTCCGCGACCAGCGCGGACGGCAGCAGCGGCGCGCCGCCGCGGCGCAGCGTTTCCAGCAGGCGCAGCAGGTCGCCGGCGCTGCCGACCATGCCGGCGCCGGCGGAGGCGAACGCGCCCGGATCCAGCGCACGCGAGGGATGGAACACGATGCCGGCGCCGTCCGCGAACGGTGCGACGACTTCGCCTTCGCCCAGCCGATGCGGCACCGGCCCGCCGTTGACGTAGGGCACCGCCAGCCGTGCCGCGTCCTCGGCGTGGAAGCCGGTGGCGTGCATGCCCAGCGGCGCGGTCACCAGCTCGCGTACCAGCGCCGGCAGCGGCTGGCCGCTGGCCGCCTGCAGCACCGCGCCGGCGACATCGATCGCCAGCGAATAGCCCCAACCGGTACCCGGCGCGTACTGCAGCGGTACCTGGGCCAGGCGGCGCAGGTTGTCTTCCAGGCTCAGGCCGCTGTTGTCCATGCCGTCGGACACGCCGGCGCGCGCATGCGCGCCGTCCGCAGGCTCGAGAAAGCGATAGCCGAGCCCGGCGCTGTGGCTGAGCAACTGGCGCAGGCTGATATCCGGCACGCGGCCGTCGGGCAGGGCGGGCCGGAACCACGGCAGCCAGCGCGCGATCGGCGCATCCAGCGCCAGGCGGCCCTGCGCGACCAGCGCCAGCGCTGCCGCCGCGACGATCGGCTTGCTGACCGAGGCCAGGCGGAACGTCGCATCCTCGCGCATCGGCCGCTGCGCCTCGCGGTCGGCCCAGCCGGCGGCGCGGCGGTAGAGGCAGGCGCCCCGGTAGGCGACCAGCACGACCGCACCGACCAGCCGCTGCTGGCGCAGGGCGGCGTCGAGTGCGGCATCGAGCGGGGCGGCGTGTTGCGGCGAAAGCGGCGGCGCAGGGGCGGCGGACGTGGACATTGGCGCAGCTCGTGGAGGAGGGAGGTGCAGCATGGGCGCATGCCGATTGCGGAAAAAGACGGGTAGAGTTCCTGGCTACGAGGACAGATATGTCCTGAATCGGAGCGATGCGATGGATAGTCTGGGCAGCCTGCGCGGCTTCGTGCAGGTGGTGGAGGGCGGCGGCTTCGCCGAGGCCGGGCGGGTACTCGGCCTGTCCGCCTCGGCGATGGCCAAGAGCGTGTCGCGGCTGGAGCAGTCGCTGGGCGTGCGCCTGTTCCATCGCAGCACCCGCAGCCTGACCCTGACCGCCGAAGGCCAGCTGTTCCTGCTGCGCTGCCGGCGCATCCTGGCCGAGGCCGAAGCGGCGCGCAGCGAGCTGAGCAGCCTGGCCGCGACGCCGAAAGGGCGGCTGCGGATCAGCCTGCCGATGAACAACAACGTGCTGCTGCCGGTGCTGGCCGAATTCATGCGCGCCTATCCGCAGATCCAGCTGGACCTGGATTTCGACGACCGCCTGGTGGACGTGATCGAGGACGGCTTCGATGCGGTGCTGCGCGTCGCCGAGCCGGACGATTCGCGGCTGGCCTCGCGGCGCCTGGGAAGCTTCCGGCGCTGCCTGGTCGCCGCGCCGGAGTACCTGCAGCGCTGCGGCACGCCGCGGCTGCCGGCGGACCTGCTCGCCCACCAATGCCTGCACTACCGCTTCCGCAGCAGCGGGCGCCTGGAAGCCTGGCCGATGGGCGCGGCCGCGGCCGGCCTGCAGGTGCCGGTGTCGATGGTCTGCAACAACATCGAGACGCGGCTGAGCTTCGCCCTGCGCGGCTGCGGCATCGCCTTCCTGCCGGAGCACTCGGTGCGCGCGGAACTGGCGGCCGGCGCGCTGCGCACGCTGCTCGACGACTATGTCGATTCCACCGGCACCTTCCACCTGCTGTGGCCGTCGGGCCGGCACATGCTGCCGAAGCTGCGCGTGTTCGTCGATTTCCTCGGCGAGCGGCTGGTGCTCTAGTCCGCGCCGCAGGTGGAGTGCGCTGACCCTGCGCAGTGGACGGCATGACCCAGCGCGGCGGCATGCATGCGCAGCGTGCCGGTGTGCGCGCGGCTCAGTCCAGGGTCGGGTAGTCGAGGAATGAGGGCATGGACGCCACAGCAGCGCAGGCCAGGACGTCTACGTTGAAGACATGGGGACGGCGTGCGTGGTTTCGCGCGGTCGCGATGGGAGGGTGCGTTGCTGGCGGCAGGCTCGCCAGCGACGGCGGCGCCGTGCTGGAGGCCAGGCGCGCGGCGGGCGGTGGATCGCGCGCCACGCTGAAGGCGTACAGCCGCCGCCAGCGCGACGCAGGCAGGCACCGTGCCGCAACGCGGCGTTGCACGCGCATGGGTGCATTTGCATGTCGCGATGCACAACAATGACCGACCCTCCTCGATCGGGTCCCGGGCATGTCCACCCTCGCCACTCCTTCGACGCCGTTGTCGCGCCGCGGCTACGTGCTGATCCTGTTCGCGCTGGCGATGGGCGGCTTCGCGATCGGCACCAGCGAGTTCTCCACGATGGGCCTGATGCCGTACATCGCACGCGGGCTGGCGATCGACGAGCCGCGGGTCGGGCACCTGATCAGCGCCTATGCGCTGGGCGTGGTGGTCGGCGCGCCGCTGCTGGCGATCATCGGCGCGCGCTGGCCGCGGCGGACCCTGCTGCTGGCGCTGATGGGCTTCTACGCGGTCGGCAACCTGGCCAGCGCGCTGGCCCCGGATTACCACAGCATGCTGCTGGTGCGCTTCATCGCCGGGCTGCCGCACGGCGCCTATTTCGGCGTGGCCACCCTGGTCGCCGCCTCGATCAGCCGCCCCGACCAGCGCGGTGCGGCGGTGAGCCGGGTGCTGCTCGGGCTGAACCTGGCGGTGCTGATCGGCAATCCACTGGCGACCTGGCTGGGCCAGGTGGCGCAATGGCGCTACGTCTATGCGCTGGTGGCGGCGATCGCGGTACTGACCGTGGTGCTGGTCATGCGCCTGTTGCCGGCCGATCCGCACGAGCCGCGGCAGCAGCCGCTGCGCGAGCTGCGCGCGTTCAACCGCACGCAGGTGTGGCTGGCGCTGGGCATCGGCTCGGTCGGCTTCGCCGGCATGTTCTGCGTGTTCAGTTATCTGGCGCCGACCCTGATCCAGGTCACCGGCGTCTCCGAACGCTGGATCCCGTTCGCGATGTGCGCGTTCGGCTTTGGCGGCCTGCTCGGCAATCTCGCCGGCGGCTGGCTGTTCGACCGGCTGCAGTTCCGTGCGGTGCCGCTGGTGCTGCTGTGGTCGATGGCGGTGCTGCTGGCGTGGCCGCTGGCCGCGCACTCGCCGTGGGCGGTGCTGCCGGCGGTGGTCGCAGTCGGCCGCATGGGCGCGCTGGCGCCGGTGCTGCAGACCCGGCTGATGGACGTGGCCAGCGAGGCGCAGACCCTGGCCGCGGCCTCCAACCACGCCGCGTTCAACCTGGCCAATGCGCTGGGGCCGTGGATGGGCGGGATCGCGATCAGCGCCGGGCTGGGCTGGACCTCGACCGGCTACGTCGGCGCGGCGGCGGCGCTGGGCGGGCTGCTGGTGTACCTGTGGGCGCGCCACGATGCGCGCCGTGCGCAGCGCCTGGCGACCGCCGGCTAGCATGGCGGCGATGGATGAGCGCCGGGCCGGCATGCGGGTCGCTCCGCTGCGGCGTGCGCTGCCGGCATGCGCAAACGACTGGCGAAAATAGCGCCAGGCCGTCGGCACGCGCGCCATGAATGCCCGTTCATCCCTGCCAGCGCGGCGTGAGGACGCACGCGTTTCGGCTCACGTGCATTTTATGCCTCGGCGTCCAGCATCCCTGCCACGACGCAACGCGGCAAGACTCTTCATCCCGCGGCCGAGCGACATCCGGGGAACACCACCGGACATGCCCGTTGCGCGTTGTTCGCCGGCCCATTGCAGAAGGAGTTCCATCCATGAGCATTCAGAGCAAGACCACCCACAGCCTCAACGACCTCATCGCCATCTCCCGCGACGGCAAGCAGTTCTACCAAGAAGCGGCGCAGAAGGTCGGCGACGCCGAGCTGTCGGCGTTGTTCCTGCGCATCGCCGGGGTCAAGTCGGACATCGTCGGCAGCCTGAGCGCGGTGGTGCAGGCGGTCGGCGGCAAGCCCGACGAGCACGGCACCCTGGTTGGCAGCATGCAGCAGATGTACGGCAAGGTGCGCGCCGCGCTGGGCGACACCAAGTACGGCTATGTGGCCGAGCTGGAGGAATCCGAGGATCGCCTGTTGAAGGCGTTCAACGAGACCATCGCCGACAGCGACACCCCGGTCGCCGCGCGCGATGTGGCCACCAAGTTGCTGCCGGAAGTGCGCGCCTGCCACGACGTGATGCGCAACCGCAAGCTGGCGATGAAGAACGCGGCCTGAGTCGCAGGCCGGACCTGGGTCCGGCCCGCATCGCCCACACCGCACGCTGCGGTCCTCGCGGACGCCAGCGTGCCGATGCTGCACAGACGCAAAGGCCGAGCGGATTCCGTCCGCTCGGCCGTTTGCGTTGCACCGCGGCAGGCGCTGCGCGCCGACTGCGCTGCGCTTGCTACCATGGCGGCCCACCCGCTGCCGAATCGCCCGCGGTTTCCGCCGCAGCCTGCCGATGGCCCACGATGTTTCCTCTGCAGACGCGCAGTTCTCGCTCGATTTCGCCGCGCCGGCGCCGCGCGAGCGCCTGTTCTTCGCCGTGCTGCCGGATGCGGCGACCGCGCAGCGCGTGTTCGCCGTGGGCGAGCGCCTGCGCGCCGCGCATGGCCTGCGCGGGCGTGCGTTGCCGGTCGAGCGTCTGCACCTGACCCTGCATTATCTCGGCGAGTATGCCGGCATCCCGCCGCGCCTGCTGCAGCAGGCGCATGCCGCCGGACAGGCGCTGGCGGCGGCGCCATTCGACCTGTGTTTCGATCGGGTTGCCAGCTTCGGCGGCCGCGCCTGCACGCGGCCGTTGGTGTTGCTTGGCGACGGCGAGCCGGCCGCGCTGCGCCGACTGCGCGCGGCGCTGCAGCAGCAACTTGGCCGCCAGGGCGTGGCCACGCGCGCCGATGCGGCCTATGTGCCGCACCTCACCCTGGCCTACGACGATCGAGCCGTGCCGCTGCAGGCGGTGCCGGAACTGCGCTGGACGGTCGCCACGCTGAGCCTGATCCGCAGCGTGCAGGGGCAGGGGCGTTATCTGCACGAGGCGACCTGGCTGCTGTCTGCGGAGACGGCCGAGCGTGCGCGCGCCGGCGATGCGGTGCGCCGATGAGCGAATCGATGCCGCCGCTGACCCTGCCCGACGCGCAATGGGCGCAGCTGCAGGCGGCCTACGCCACGCCGCCGCGCGCCTATCACCACTTCGGCCACGTGCAGGCGGTGCTGGGCCACTACGCCGAGGTCGCCGCCGCGCTGGGCTGGCGGCAGCCGCGCGAGGTCTATCTGGCGGTGCTCTATCACGACGCGGTGTACCAGGCCGGGCGCGACGACAACGAGGCGCAATCGGCGCGCCTGGCGCAGGCGGCGATCGCGCAGTGGCTGCCCGACGCCGGGCTGGACGCGGCGCGCGTGGCCGCGCTGATCGAACTGACCGCGCGCCACGGGCAACTGTCCGCCGCCGCGGTGGATGCCGAGGCGGCGCTGTTCCTGGACTGCGACATGGCCATCCTCGGCGCCGATCCGGCCGCGTTCGCCGCCTACGATCGCGCCATCGCCGAGGAGTATCGCGGCGTGGTGCCGGGCTGGCTGTACCGGCGCAAGCGCCGCGCGTTCCTGAAGACGGTGCTGGCGCAGCCGCGCATCTTTCTCAGCGACTGGTTCCATGCGCGCTACGACGCGGCGGCGCGCGCCAACCTGCGCCAGGTGATCGGCTGAGCCGGCGCCCGCGCGCTCTACAATGCGCAGCTGCGCACGCGCCTGGCGTGCCGCCCGCCTTGCACCGTGATGTCCGATCCCGCTCCCGCCGATCCGTGCCCGCAGCCGCCGCAGCCGCCCTTGCCCAGCGACTGCTGCGACAGCGGCTGTCCACTGTGCGTGCACGACCTGTACAACGAGGAACTGGAGCGCTATCGGCAGGCGCTGGCGGCCTGGCGGTTGCGTCATGCGGGGGTCGGTCCGGGCGCGTGAGCGCCTGGCGCACCTGGCGCAAGCCCGCGCTGCCACCGCTGCGGCGTACCTCGCGTGAACCGGCGCCCGCGCCGCGCTTCGCGCCGCCGCCGTTCGGGATTATCTTTACACGCCTTTTCAGGATTGCCGGATGATGCGAATGCGTGGCGGATGGATGTGGGGATGTGCGTTGGCCGGGCTGGCCGCAGCGGCTGCCGCCTCGGCGGCGCCTGCGGTGCCGGCGGTTGCACCGGTCGCGGTCCCGGAAAGGCTCAGCCATGGCCGCTTCGAGCAGATCCCGGTGCTGTTGCCGCAGGGCGATGCGCAGCGCGTGGTGCTGTGGTTCGCCGGCGGCAGGCATGGCGAGGCCGCGCGCGCGCGCCAGATCGAGGCGCTGCGCCACGACGGCGCGATGGTCGCGGTGATCGACAGCGCGCACTTGCAGGCGGTGTTGGCCAGGATCCCCGGCACCTGCGGTTTTTCCGCCGGCGACGTGGAGAACTTCTCGCGCTACGTGCAGGCCTACTACCACATGCCCACCTACCACCTGCCGCTGCTGGTCGGCGACGGCGACGGCGCCGCGCTGGCCTATGCGGTCGCGGCGCAGGCGCCCAGGCATCTGTTGGCCGGCCTGGTCACCGAGGATTTCTGCCCGGTGCAGGTGCTCGACGACCAGATCTGCGGCGCCGGCATCACCGCGCCGGCACGCGCGCTGCAGCCGGCATCGCTGCCGCTGCCGTGGCTGGTGGCGGCCGCCGCCCAGCCGGCGCCGCGCTGCAGCCAGCAGCGCGATGGGTTCGTGCAGAAGGTGACGCAGGCGCGGCAGTTCCGCCGCAGCGCCAGCGGCGATCCGCTGCCCGGGCTGCGCGCGGCGGTGCGCTCGCTCAGCGCGCAGCGCGGGGTCAGCCTGCCGCCGACGCCGGTCGACCTGGCCGGGCTGCCGGTGGTTGAGGTGCCTGCCGCCGCGGTGCCGGTCGCGGCCGGCGCCGCGGCGGCAGGCAACGACCACGGCCAGGTGTTCGCGATCTTCGTCTCCGGCGACGGCGGCTGGGCCGGACTCGACCAGCAGGTCGCCGGCGCGCTGGCCGAGGCCGGCATCCCGGTGGTCGGCGTGGACTCGCTGCGCTACTTCTGGAGCGAGCGCACCCCGCAAGGCTTCGCCACCGACCTGGACCGGATCTACCGCCACTACAGCCGCCTGTGGCAGCGCGGGCGGGTGCTGCTGATCGGCTTTTCGCAGGGCGCCGACGTATTGCCGGCGGCCTACAACCAGTTGCCGCCGCCGATGCGCGCGCAGGTGCAGGCCACCGCGCTGCTGTCGCTGGGCAAGACCGCCGACTACGAATTCCACGTCTCCAACTGGATCAGTTCCGGCGACGACGGCCTGCCGATCGCCCCGGAAGTGGCGAAGATGCCGGGCGCGCAGACCCTGTGCATCTATGGCGAGGACGACGACGACAGCGTCTGCCCGGACCTGCCGCATGGCGCTGCGCAACTGGTGAAGCTGCCCGGCGACCACCACTTCAAGGGCGACTACGCGGAACTGGCCAAGCAGATCCTGCAGCGGATCGATTGAGGGCCGGGATTCGGGATTCGGGATTCGCAAGTGCGCTCTTGTAGGAGGGGCTGAGACCCCTCCTATCAACAGGCATCGTGCCGGACAGTGTTCCGGGACATCATCCAATCCCCAATCCCCAATCCCGGCTACTCGGGCTTCCTGGGATCCAGCGAAATCAGCCGCGTCACGTCCAGCAGTGCCGCGGGCAGATGCATGCCGCCGGGGGCGGCCAGGTAGCGGGTGCGCCAGGCCGGCGCGAACTTGGACTTGAAGCGGCGCAGGCCGGTGAAGCCGTAGAAGCGCTCGCCGTGGCGCACGATCAGGTTGCCGAAGCGGTTCCAGCGTCCGGCCAGGCGGTGCTGGGCCAGGCCCGACAGCGGCGCCATGCCCAGCGAGAAGCGCTTGTAGCCCTGCGCGCGGCCCCACAGGAACAGTTCGATGAACAGGAAATCCATGGTGCCCTTCGGCGCATCGGCGATGTGCCGCATCAGGTCCACCGACAGCTCGTGCCCGGCCGGCGCCTGCCATAGATTGGCGAAGGCCACGACCTTGCCCTCGGCCTCGACCACCGCGACCGGGAAGCGGCGCAAATAGGCCGGGTCGAAGCTGCCCAGCGAGAAGCCTTTCTCCTCGCCGGCCTTTTCCTCCAGCCACTGCTGGGAGACGTCGGCCAGCACCGGCATCAGCGCGTCGATCTGCTCCAGCGGCACGATGCGGAAGCTCAGCCCGCTGCGCTTGCCGCGGTTCCAGGCCTGGCGCAGGTCGGCGCGGTCGCGGCCCTCCAGGTGGAAGTCTTCCAGCGACACTATCGCTTCCTCGCCGAGCTTGACCAGGGTCAGGCCCAGGTCCAGGTAGGTCTGCCAGTGCTGCTCGCCGACCTGGTAGAACACCGGGCGCAGGCCCATGCGGTCGGCTTCCTCGCGGAACCGCCAGATCAGCGCCCGCGCGACCTCCGGCGGCCCTACCGGATCGCCCATCGCCACCAGCGAGCCGCCGTAGCGCTGCATCATCAAGAAGCCCTGGCCGCTCTCGTCGGGCAGCAGCGCCTTGTCGCCGGTCAGCACCAGGCAGGCCTGGGTATCGGTAGCCGCGGCCAGCACCGGCGCCAGCGCGTCCAGCTGCGCCGCGGCGGCCGCCGGCAGCGGCGAGCGCGTGCTGTGCAGCAGCCGCGCCAGCCCGAACACCACCACCGCCACGCTGACCAGCAACACCGCGCGCAGCGCCCGCGGCGCATTGGCCGAGGTGGCGAACTGCCACCACAGCTCGTTCTGGTATTCGACGTGGCTGTAGACGAAGAACAGCAGCCACACCGTGGCGATCAACACCAGGCCCAGGTTGCGGATCCACGGCAGCGACCAGGCCTCGTCGAGCAGTGCGCCCTGCCGGTAGAACTCGCGGCGCGCGCCCCACAACCCGGCCGCCACCACCAGCGAGGACAGCGCCACCGAAGCGTGGCCGCCGCGCAGCCAGGCCGGCAGCGGCAGCAGCACGCAGATGCCGATCGCCAGCACCCACGCCGCATGGCTGCGCCGTTGCAGGCCCTGGCCGATCAGCAGCAGCACCACGCCGCCGAGGCTGGCCAGCAGGTGCGAGGTTTCCACGATCGACAGCGGCGCCATGCCCAGGCGCCGTTTCGGCGTCGGCAGGGTGCCGTCGATGACCAGCGCCGCGCCGACCGCGAACACCGCCATGGCGATGATCTGCGGCAGCCACGGGCGCAGCGTGCCCCAGGCCACGCGCACCCCGCCCGCGCTGGCCGCCAGCGGCCGGCGCAGGCCCGAGACCGCGGCCATCAGCACCGACAGCAGCAGCGGCACCACGTAGTAGGTGATGCGGTAGATCAGCGCCGCGGCCAGCACCGCGGCCGGGGCCACGCCGGGCAGCAGCGTGAGCAGGCTCCACTCGAACACGCCCAGCCCGGCCGGCACGGTCGACATCAACCCGGCCACCACCGCGACCAGGTACAGGCCGACGAAGCCGACGAACTCGATCCCCGATTCGTTCGGCAGCAGCACGTAGAACGCGGCGCTGGCCAGGCCCAGTTCGACCACGCTGAGCAAGGTCACGCCGAGCGCGGTGCGCCGGTCCGGCAGCCACAGTTCGTGATCGCGCCAGCGCAGGGTGCGGCCTTCGCGCCCGGCCAGCAGCAGCATCAGGCCGAAGCCGGCCAGCAGCGCGATGCCGAACACGCGCACCGCCGGCGCGCCGAGCGGCAGCGCCAGCGCTGCCGCCGCCGGTTCCAGCGCCAGCGCCAGCGCCAGCAGCAGCCAGGCGCCGAACACGAAGCCGAGCGTGCTCATCAGCACCACCTGGCCGATCTCGGCCAGGCTCAGCCCGACCCGGCCGTAGCCGCGCAGGCGCACCGCCCCGCCGGTGAGTGCGGCAAAGCCCAGGGTCTGGCCGACCGCGTGCGCCAGGAACGCGGTGACGCCGATCCGCAGCGGATGCAGCTTGCGCCCGCTGCGGTGCAGGCCGACCGCGTCGAAGCCGATCAGGCAGGCGTAGCTGCTCAGCCCCAGCAGCAGGGCCAGCGCGATCTGGCCGATGCCGAGCTGGTTGAAGGCATGACGGATCGCGGCATAGCCATGGGTGCTGAACTCGGTGGCCAGCGCGCGCAGCGCCAGCGCCAGGATCGCCAGGCTGAACAGCACCGGCAGCGCACGGCGCCAGCCAGCGGAGGAGGGGACAACGGGAGGTGCGGCGTCGGTCATTGCAGGGGAGCGTAAGCGAAGAAGAGCGGAGCCAGCGCGCCTACGCCGGCGGCGCCGCGCAGGCCTGCGGCAGTGGCGGTGCGGGCCGTCGCGTTGGCGCGCCGGCAAGCGGAAAGGGGCTGGTCCATCGCGATATCGGGTGGCCTGGGGGCTGCACCGGCGGCACCGGCGACGCGCATCATAGTGGAATCGCACGTCGGCACCGCGTCGGTGCGCGCGGAAGGTGCCGGCGCGGACGCGCCACGGCCACGCCGCGCCGCGCCGCAGTTGCCGTTCGCGGTGGCGATCGGCGAGCGCTACCTGCCGCAGCACGCCCCGCTGCTGGCGATCGTGCTGATCCTGGTCTGGCGGCGGCGGATCGCGTACCGGCTGTGGCGCCCTGCAGGCGTGGCGCAATCGCGCGACAATGGCCGGGTTTCCCCTTTTCAGGACAGCACATCATGATCCAGCGTTTCGATACCGGCCCGCGTATGTCGGAAATGACCGTGCACAACGGCGTGGCCTACCTGGCCGGGCAGATCGCCGACGACGCCAGCGCCGACATCGCCGGCCAGACCCACCAGGTCCTGGCGGCGATCGACGAACTGCTGGCGCGCGCCGCCAGCGACAAGAGCAAGGTGCTGCGTGCGGAGATCTACATGACCGACCTGGCCGAGTTCGCCGAGATGAACAAGGTCTGGGAAGAATGGGTGTGCCCGGGCAGCACCCCGGCGCGCGCCACCGTGCAGGCCAAGCTGGCCAATCCGCAGTGGAAGATCGAGATCGTGATTACCGCTGCCGTGTGAGTTGAAAGCCGGGATTGGGGAGTCGGGATTCGGGATTCGATCCTGCGATCCCCACTTCCGGCTGCCTGCACCATGCGATCGCTGCAAGGGCCGATCCGCATCACGTCGCGCTTCAGAGCACGCAGCCCCGCTTTTGCCAATCCCCAATCCCGAATCCCCAATCCCGGCACTTCAGCGCCTCACGAACCGATAATGCGCCACGCCCCACTGCTGGCCCTGCTCGTAGCCGAACAGCGCCGCGCAGGCCATCCAGAACATGCGCCAGCGCCGCCACCAGATCTTCGCGTCGCGGCCGTAGGTGGCCTGCAGCACCGGCATCAGTTCGGCGCGATGCCGGTCCTGGTTGCGCAGCCAGGCGTTGGCGGTCTTCTCGTAGTGCGCGCCGGACAGCAGCCAGCGCCGTTCCAATGCCAGGTCGTCCTGGAACTGCAGCAAGGTGTCGGCCGCCGGCATCAGCCCGCCGGTGAAGAAATGCCGGCCCATCCAGTTGTCCTCGCCCTGCACCTCGAACGGGTAGGCCAGGTCGCGGTGGCAGAAGATGTGCACGAACAGCCTGCCGCCCGGCACCAGCCAGTGGCCGATCCGCGCCAGCAGTTCGCGGTAGTTGCGCATGTGCTCGAACATCTCGATCGACACCACGCGGTCGAAGCTCGCATGCGGCAGGGTCAGGGTGTTGGCGTCGTGGGTGATGACCTCGACGTTGCGCAATCCGCGCGCGCGGCATTGCGCCTCGATGTGCTCGCGCTGCGGCCGCGCGTTGGACACCGCGGTGATGCGCGCGCCGGGATAGCGTTCGGCCATCCACAGGGTCAGCGAACCCCAGCCGCAGCCCAGTTCGAGGATGCGCTGGCGGTCGCGCAACTGTGCGCGCTCGGCGTACAGGTGCAGCATGCGTTCCTCGGCCGCGTCCAGGTCGGTGGTGTCGGCGTCCCAGTAGCAACTGCTGTACTTCAGGCGCTTGCCCAGGCACAGCGCGAAGAAGCGCGGCGGCAACTCGTAGTGCTGGCGGTTGGCGGCCTCGGTCTCGATCGCGATGGCGCTGCCGCGCAAGGCCTCGACGAAGGCGCGCTGGCGTTCCCACGCCGCGTCGGCACCGCCGCGGCGCTCCTCGCGCAGGCGTTGCGCGCACAGCTTGCGCATCGCTGCGCGCAGCAGCGCATCGGGCAGCAGGCCGGATTCGGCCACGCGGATGGCCAGCGGTTCGGCCGGCAGCGCGGGCGCAGGCGAAGGGGCGAGGGTGCTGGACATCGGGCAATCTCCTGGAAGCGGGGTCATTGCCGCGGCGGCAACGGAAAGAAGGCGCTGGTGCTGCGCTGGTAGTCGGCGTAGTCCTGGCCGCGCGAGCGCAGCGCCTGTTGTTCGGTGTAGGGAATGCCGGTGACGCGGTACAGGAACGCGAACATCAGCAGCGGCCCCAGCGCGGCCACGCCGACCCACAGCGCGCCGCTGCCGACGGCCAGGAACACGTAGACGAACCAATGCACGAACTCGAAGAAATAGTTCGGATGCCGCGAGTAGCGCCACAGGCCGCGGCGGCAGGTGCTGCCGCGATTGCCGGGATCGGCGCGGAACGCGGCCAGCTGGCGGTCGGCCAGGCTTTCCCCGCCCACCGCCAGCAGCCAGGTCGCCAGCGCCAGCGTGGTCCACACGCTCCACTGCGGCAGCGGATTGTGCGCGGCGACCGACAGCGGCAGCGCGAACAGCACCACCACCAGCGCCTGGCCGAGGAAGAACAGCAGGAAGCGGCGCTGGTCGTCGTGCCAGTGTTCGCGCAGCGCGCGGTAGCGGCCGTCCTCGTGCGCATCGCCGAACACGCGCACGCCCAGGTGCCAGGCCAGGCGCGCGCCCCACAGCCCGCCCAGTGCCGCGGTCAGCACGCGTGGCAGCGCGGCGCCGTCGGCACGCCAGGCGCAGTACAGCGCGGCCAGCGCCATGCACGCCGCCCACAGCACATCGACCACGCCGGCGTTGCGGCTGCGCCGCTGCCAGGCCCAGCCGGCGAGCATGACCAGCGCGGTGAACGCACCCACGTGCAACAGCGGCCAGGCGTTCATGGGGTGGCGCCTGCGATGCGCGGCGCGGGCTGCGCCGTCGCCGCCAGGCGCCGTGTCGCCAGGCTCAGCACGGCCAGCGCCGCGGCCCAGGCCAGCGCCAGCGCCAGCACGGCGTGCAGCAACGGCGCGCTCAGCGTCACCGCTTGCCAGCCGCGCGCGGCCAGCACGTAGCCGAGCGGACCGAACAGCGCGCCGAACAGCGCCGCGCGCCACGGGCGCTGCATGACCCAGGCCAGCGAATGGTTGAAGGTCAGCGCGAAGCCGGCCCACAGCGCCAGGATCCACAGCGGCGCCCACGGCGCCGGCGGCAGCGCCGCGGCGTAGCGCACCCAGCCGCCGGCGGCCAGCGCGGTATCGACGGCGGTGCCAAGCAGCAACGCCAGCGCCATCAGCACCGCATCGCCGCGCGCGCGCCGGCGCGGCTGCAACTGGTACAGCGCGAACAGCGCCAGCGCTGCCGGGCCGGCCCAGGCCAGCCCGTTGCCGGCGCCGGCCACCGCGGCCAGCCACAGCACCTGCAGCGCGACGTAGTTGGCCAGGTTGCTCATGCGCCGTGCGCCAATGGCGGCGCGAACTGCGCCGGGCGCGCACCGGGCTTGCTCAGCCACAGGTGCACGTCGCCGATCGAGCGCTCCAGGAAGCCGCCCTCGCAATAGGCCAGGTAGAACTCCCACATGCGGATGAAGCGTTCGTCGTAGCCCAGCGCACGCACCTGCGGCAATTTAGCCATGAAGCGCTGGCGCCAGGCGCGCAGGGTCAGCGCATAACTGGGACCGATGTCTTCCAGGTTGAACAGGCGCAGGTCGCTGGCGCGCGCGATCGCGCCGGTCATCGCCGCCACCGACGGAATGAAGCTGCCGGGGAAGATGTGGCGCTTGATGAAGTCCACCGATTTCAGCGCCTGCGCGTAGCGGTGGTCCTCGATGGTGATGGCCTGGATCAGCGCCTGGCCGTCGTCCTTGAGCAGCGCACCGACCTTGCCGAAATAGGTGTCCAGATACTGGTGGCCGATCGCCTCGATCATCTCGATCGAGACCAGCCGGTCGTAGCGGCCGTCCAGGTCGCGGTAGTCGCGCAACAGCACCTCGACGCGATCGGACAGGCCGGCCGCGTCCACGCGCTGGCGCGCCAGGTCGTACTGCTCGCGCGAGATCGTGGTGGTGGTGACGCGGCAACCGTGATGCCTGGCCGCGTGCAGCGCAAAACCGCCCCACCCGCTGCCGATCTCGACCAGATGGTGATGCGGCTGCAGGTCGAGCTTGGCGCAGATGCGCTGCAGCTTGCGCTCGGCGGCGCGTTCCAGCGCGGCGTCGCCCAGCGCGGCGTCTGCGTCGCGGAAGAGCGCCGAGGAGTACATCAGGTTGCGGTCCAGGAACAGCTCGAACAGCGGATTGCCCAGGTCGTAGTGCGCTGCGACGTTGCGGCGGCTGCCGGCGCGGGTATTGCGCGCCAGCGCGTGCAGGCTGCGCATGACCACGCCGCCGAGGCGGGCCAGGCCGGTCTCCATCGCGTCCAGGCGCTCGCGGTTGCGCAGCAGCAGGCGCACCAGCGCGACCAGGTCGTCGCACTCCCACAGTCCGTCCATGTACGCCTCGCCGACGCCGACGCTGCCGTTCAATGCGGCCTGCCGATAGAAGCGCGGATCGTGGATACGCAGGTGCGCGTGCAGCGCGCTCTCCGCGTGCGTGGCGCTGCCCAAGGTGGCGCTCCCCAACGTGGCGCTTCCCAACGTGGTGATCGCGCCTGCTTCCTCGATGCGCAGCTGGCCATCGCGCAAGCCGTCGAGCGTGGCGAACAGGCGCCGCCGCAGCAGGCGGTCGAGGCCGCGCAGCGGCGGCGCGGCCGGGGCCAGCGTGACGGAAGCGGAGGAGGGCGCGTGCGGAGCGTTCATCGGCGTTCTCGCGGAAGGGAATGGTCGGGGTGGTCGTGCACCGGATTGCCGCGCAGCCACAGGCGCAATGCCTGCCAGTGGATCTTGGCCACGACCTGCAGGGTCATCGCCGGATAGCGCAGCAGCGCACGTGCCAGGCTGGCGCCGCAGATTTCGCGCCGCTGCAGCACCAGCGTGGCGTCGAAGCGCCTGGCCGCCGGCTGCGCATCGAGCACGTCCATGTGCACGCGCAGCTGCGCGCCCGGTTCGCTGCAGCGCCATGCGTATGCGTGCGCCATCGCCATGAACGGGGAGACGTGGAAGCGCTTGTCGAAGCGCCAGGCGTGCACGCTGCCGTGGCTGTGCGCGGCGGCCACCGGCAGCACGTAGGCATGGCGCTGCTTCCACGGCGTGTTGGTGATCTCGGCGACGATGCTGTGCAGGCGCTGCTGCGCGTCGTGGCAGTAGTAGAACGTGACCGGGTTGAAGCAATGGCCGAAGTAGCGCAGGTGGGTCAGCATGCGCACCGCGCCGAGCGGGCGCTCGCCGCAGTCCTGCTGCACGCGGTCGCGCACCGCTTCGTCCAACGCTTGCGCCGGATCGCCCAGGTAGTCGCTGCGGCGAAATTCCACCAGGTTGCGGCGGCCGACCGACCACAGCCAGCGCCGCGCGAACACCTGCTCGAGTTCGGCCAGATCCAGATACATCAAAAACAGCGGATAGCGGAACGCCAGCGCCTTGGGCGCATGGCGCCGGTGCCGGACCCAGCCGCTGTAGAGCGCGCTGTGCAACCCGTGCATGGTCGTGCCCGCCGCCGCCGCCGGCGTTGTCGAGACGGCGCCAGCCGGCGGGGCGGACACGGTCGCGCTGCGCAGCAGATTCATGGCCAGGGTACCCCTAGCCCGGCGGCGACGTCGACCGCGCTGCGCAGGCCGTCCTCGTGGAAGCCGAAACCCCAGCCGGCGCCGGCGAACCAGGTGCCGCGCTGGCCCTGGATCTCGCCCTTGCGCGCCTGCGCGGCCACCGACGCATGCGTCTGCAGCGGATGCCGGTAGCGCATGCGCCGCAGCACCTTGGCCGGGTCGATGGCGTCGCCGCGGTTGAGGCTGACGATGAACGGCTGCGGCGAGGCGATCGATTGCAGCGCGTTCATCCAGTAGCTGACCGTGCACGGCGCGTGCGGATCGGCCGGCACGTGCGCGTTCCATGCGGCCCAGGCGCGGCGATTGCGCGGCAGCACGCGCGCATCGGTGTGCAGCACGGTGTCGTTGTCCTGGTAGGCGATCGCGCCGAGGATCTCGCGTTCGG
Source organism: Xanthomonas hyacinthi (assembly GCF_009769165.1). Classification (NCBI taxonomy): domain Bacteria; kingdom Pseudomonadati; phylum Pseudomonadota; class Gammaproteobacteria; order Lysobacterales; family Lysobacteraceae; genus Xanthomonas; species Xanthomonas hyacinthi. The sequence continues at coordinate 4,724,607 of NZ_CP043476.1, read as the reverse complement.
CGGCGCTGGCGTCGTTGAGCAGGCGCAAGGCGTCGTCGGCGTGGCAGGCCAGCACCACATGGTCGTAGCGCTCGGCGTCGGCATCGCCGTCGGCATCGGTCAGCACCGACACGCCCTGCGACAGCCGCTGCACCGAGCGCACCGGCGTGCCGATGCGTTCGTGCACCCGCCAGCGGCTGCGCAGCGCGCGCACGTAACTGTTGGAGCCGCCCGCGACCACCTGCCATTGCGGCCGGCCGCTGAGTTGCAGCATATGGTGGTTGGCCATGAAGCCGATCAGCTGGCGCATCGGGAACTGCAGGATCCGCTGCGACGGCGAGGACCACAGCGCCGAGGCCATCGGCACCAGGTGCGCGTCGCGGAACACCTTCGAATAGCGGTGCCGCTGCAGGAACTCGCCCAGCGTCAGCTGCGCCTGCGCATCATCGGCCAGTACCTGCGGCGCCTGCCGGTAGAAACGGCGCAGATCGCCCAGCATGCGCCAGAAGCGCGGGCTGGCCAGGTTGCCGGGCTGGCAGAACAGCCCGCCGAGGCTGCCGGCGTTGTATTCCAGCCCGCTGCGCGCCTCATGCACCGAAAAACTCATCGTGGTCGGCTGCGCGGCCACGCCGAGTTGCGCGAACAGTTTGCTCAGCAGCGGATAGTGCTGCGGGTTGAACACGATGAAGCCGCTGTCCACCGCGTACTCCACGCCGCCCAGCTCGAGCGCATGGGTATGGGTGTGGCCGCCTAGGTAATTGGCGGCCTCGTACAGGGTGACTTCGTGCCGTTGCGACAGCAGCCATGCCGAGCCCAGCCCGGCGATGCCCGAGCCGATCACTGCGATGCGGCTCATCGTGCCCGCGCCTGTGCGCGCACCAGCCCGGCCGGCACCGGCCTGAGCTGGCGGATCAGGCCGGTCCACGACAGCGCCTTCAGGCCATACCAGGTCAGGTCGATTTCCCACCAGCGGAAGCCTTGCCGCGCCGCGCCGGGAAAGAAATGGTGGTTGTTGTGCCAGCCCTCGCCGAAGGTGAGCAGCGCCAGCCAGGCGTTGTTGCGGCTGTCGTCGCGGGTGTCGAAACGGCGGCTGCCGAAGCGGTGCGCCAGCGAGTTGATGGTGAAGGTGGCATGGAACAGGGCCACCGTGGAGACGAAGAAGCCCCACACCAGCAACTGCGGCCCATCGGTGCTCAGCTGCGGATGGTGACGCTGCAGCCAGCCGCCGAGCAGGAACAGCGCCAGCGCCAGCAGCACCGGCAGCAGCAGGTCGAAACGGTCGAGGAAGCGCAGTTCCGGAACGCGGCGCAGATCCGGGATCGCCTCCCAGTCGGTGCGGAAGCCGCGCGGGGTCAGGAACCAGCCGCTATGGCTCCACCAGAAACCATGTTGCCGCGGCGAATGCGGATCGGCCGGGGTATCGGTGTGGCGATGGTGGTTGCGATGGTGCGCGGCCCACCACAGCGGCCCGCGCTGCACGCAGGTGGCGCCGAGCGCGGCGAACAGGAACTGCACCACGCGCGAGGTCTTGAATGCGCGATGCGCGAAGTAGCGGTGATAGAAACCGGTGAGCGCGAACATGCGCAGCGCGTACATCGCCAGCGCCATGCCCACCGCGAACCAGGACACGCCGACCCAGACCACGCCCAGGCAGGCCAGATGCAGGCCGAAATAGGGTGCGGCGCGCAGCCAGTCGATGCGATCGGCGCGGGCCTCGTCCAGTTCGATCTCCGCGCCGGTGTCGAACCAGCGGCGCAGCGTGCGCGCCACCCCGCTGCGGTGCGGCGTGGCGGCGGGCGCCGCGGTGGGCATGGCACGGGGGAGATCCGGAGCGGGACTCGGCACAAGCGCTTCTCATGGGGGACTCGGAGACAGATACGGCCGAAACCGGAAAACGGATGCGCCCGTTGCGTCCGGCTGCTGTGCGGCGATGCAGGCCGAGCGCAGCCATGGCAGCGCGGCACGCCATCGCGGGGCGGTCCGCAACGGCCGATTCGTCGAGGGGATCGGGCTTGCCTGCGCTTGCGCGAGGCTGGCGGCGATGCTGCCTGCGCGGCGGTGGTGGCGGAGTGAATGTGCAGCGCGCGCTGCCGCGTCGTGCGAGGCGGCGGCCGCGTTCGCGGGGAGAGGGGGGAGGTGCGACGGCGTCGACAGTCTGGCGCATCACCATCGTCCATTGCCTGGCCTATCCCGCGGGTCGGCAGGGATTCGTGAAAACCTGTTCTGCTATGCGAAGTCGGGAAAGGGCGTCGGGAACCGAAGAGTTTAGTCTTCCGGGCACAAGCACTCCTGAAAGAGGAACGACTAATGGAACCCATTCGTTCTCGCGCGCCAAATCCTTCCCGGGAGTCGCAGCCCGGATCGGATGAGGCTCAGCCCATTGCTGGTCGGCTCGCGTCCACGGCCGCCAGCAGCCCCCTTGATGGCTTGCCCGCTCGGCCGGCGGCGTCCCGGACCCGCCAGCCAGCCACGCCCGAACCCTCGCCTGCTTTTTCAGTGGGCAGCGTCAGCGAGCTGCTACGTCAGTTCGATCCATCGCTTTGTATATTTCCTTCCTTGAGCGCTTACGGTGCAGACGTTGTACCTGGAGAGAGTACTGAGGTGCAGTCGGTTCTGCGCGCATCGTATGAACCGCCGTCCCACTTTAGCGCGGCTGTCGCTGCCCCATCGCCAACTCCGCCGCGCGCCCTGGCGGCAGCGCGCACGCCCGAACCCTCGCCTGCTTTTTCAGTGGGCAGCGTCAGCGAGCTGCTACGTCAGTTCGATCCATCGCTTTGTATATTTCCTTCCTTGAGCGCTTACGGTGCAGACGCTGTACCTGGAGAGAGTACTGAGGTGCAGTCGGTTCTGCGCGCATCGTATGAACCGCCATCTCACTTTAGTGCGGCTGTCGCTGCCCCATCACCAACTCCGCCGCGCGCCCAGGCGGCAGCGCGGCGGCGGAGTTCTGCCCAGACCTCCGACGCTTCGCCTGCTGAGAGTGTGGATCTGAGCACCTTGGGTTACACCCAGAAGCAACGGGAGCAGATCAAGCCGGATGCCTGGTCAAAAGTGGCGCAGCATCACGCAGTATTGGCAGGCCATGGGTTTACGCACGTGCAGATCGTTGAGCTCAGCAGACATGCGGCATCGTTAGGGACCGTGGCTGACCGTTATCAGGCGATTATCGCGGTGCTGCCAAAGGCGACACACAAACAAATCGTAGAAGTAGGTAAACGGCAGTCAGGTGCGCGTGCCCTGCAGACATTGCTCAAGGTGGCGGAAGATTTGAGAGGTCCGCCGTTACAGTTGGAAACATGCCAACTGATCAAGATTGCAAAACGTGGCGGCGCTCTAGCGGTTGAGACAGTCCACGCATCGCGCAATGCGCTTACTGGCGAACCACTGCACCTGACGCCTACACAGGTCGTGGCCATCGCCGGCAACGATGGCGGCAGGCAGGCGCTGGAGACGCTGCAGAGGCTGTTGCCCGTGCTATGCCAGGCGCCCTATGCCCTGACCCCGCGGCAGGTCGTGGCCATCGCCGGCAACATCGGCGGCAAGCAGGCGCTGGAGACGGTGCAGAGGCTGCTGCCCGTGCTATGCCAGGCGCCCTATGCCCTGACCCCGCAGCAGGTCGTGGCCATCGCCAGCAACGGTGGCGGCAAGCAGGCGCTGGAGACGGTGCAGAGGCTGCTGCCCGTGCTATGCCAGGCGCCCCATGCCCTGACCCCGCAGCAGGTCGTGGCCATCGCCAGCAACGATGGCGGCAGGCAGGCGCTGGAGACGCTGCAGAGGCTGCTGCCCGTGCTATGCCAGGCGCCCCATGCCCTGACCCCGCAGCAGGTCGTGGCCATCGCCAGCAACCATGGCGGCAAGCAGGCGCTGGAGACGGTGCAGAGGTTGCTGCCCGTGCTATGCCAGGCCCCCTATGCCCTGACCCCGCAACAGGTCGTGGCCATCGCCGGCAACATCGGCGGCAAGCAGGCGCTGGAGACGCTGCAGAGGCTGCTGCCCGTGCTATGCCAGGCGCCCTATGCCCTGACCCCGCAGCAGGTCGTGGCCATCGCCGGCAACGGTGGCGGCAAGCAGGCGCTGGAGACGGTGCAGAGGCTGCTGCCCGTGCTATGCCAGGCGCCCCATGCCCTGACCCCGCAGCAGGTCGTGGCCATCGCCAGCAACGATGGCGGCAGGCAGGCGCTGGAGACGGTGCAGAGGTTGCTGCCCGTGCTATGCCAGGCGCCCCATGCCCTGACCCCGCAGCAGGTCGTGGCCATCGCCAGCAACGGTGGCGGCAGGCAGGCGCTGGAGACGCTGCAGAGGCTGCTGCCCGTGCTATGCCAGGCGCCCTATGCCCTGACCCCGCAGCAGGTCGTGGCCATCGCCGGCAACGATGGCGGCAGGCAGGCGCTGGAGACGGTGCAGAGGCTGCTGCCCGTGCTATGCCAGGCGCCCTATGCCCTGACCCCGCAGCAGGTCGTGGCCATCGCCGGCAACGGTGGCGGCAAGCAGGCGCTGGAGACGGTGCAGAGGCTGCTGCCCGTGCTATGCCAGGCGCCCCATGCCCTGACCCCGCAGCAGGTCGTGGCCATCGCCGGCAACATCGGCGGCAAGCAGGCGCTGGAGACGGTGCAGAGGCTGCTGCCCGTGCTATGCCAGGCGCCCTATGCCCTGACCCCGCAGCAGGTCGTGGCCATCGCCAGCAACGATGGCGGCAGGCAGGCGCTGGAGACGGTGCAGAGGCTGCTGCCCGTGCTATGCCAGGAGCCCCATGCCCTGACCCCGCAGCAGGTCGTGGCCATCGCCGGCAACATCGGCGGCAAGCAGGCGCTGGAGACGGTGCAGAGGCTGCTGCCCGTGCTATGCCAGGCGCCCCATGCCCTGACCCCGCAGCAGGTCGTGGCCATCGCCAGCAACGATGGCGGCAGGCAGGCGCTGGAGACGGTGCAGAGGCTGCTGCCCGTGCTATGCCAGGCGCCCCATGCCCTGACCCCGCAGCAGGTCGTGGCCATCGCCAGCAACATCGGCGGCAGGCAGGCGCTGGAGACGGTGCAGAGGCTGCTGCCCGTGCTATGCCAGGCGCCCCATGCCCTGACCCCGCAGCAGGTCGTGGCCATCGCCAGCAACGATGGCGGCAGGCAGGCGCTGGAGACGGTGCGGAGGCTGCTGCCCGTGCTATGCCAGGCGCCCCATGCCCTGACCCCGCAGCAGGTCGTGGCCATCGCCAGCAACATCGGCGGCAAGCAGGCGCTGGAAGGTGTTGTTGTCCAGTTATCCACCCCTCACCCGGCGTTGGCCGCGTTTACCAGCGACGGCCTCGTCGCCTTGGCCTGCCTCGGCGGACGTCCTGCATTGGAGGCGGTTAAGAACGGCTTGCCACAGGCGGTGGCATTGATCAGGAAAATGAACAACCGTGTTCCCGAACGCACGGCCCGCGACGTAGCTGAACTCGGGAAAACACTTCGAGTGCTGAGTTTCTTCCAGTGCCACTCCAATCCAACGCATGCATTTCATGAAGCGATGGCCGAGTTCGAGATGAGCAGGCAAGGGTTGTTACAGCTATTTCGCTGTATTGGCGTCACGGAACTCGAAGCCATCAGTGGAACTATCCCCACAACATCCCAGCGTTGGCAACGCATTGTCCATGCATTGGGGATGAAACCGCGCTCTGCTTATGTTCAAACTCCGATCCAGGAGTCCTTGCATGTATTCGCCGACTCCCTGGAGCGCGAATTGAACGCGCCCAGCCCGATGCAGGATGCATTCCCGGCTGGGTCAAGCAGCCGCAAACGGTCCCGATCCGATGATCCAGTGCACAGCTTCCTCGCACAGCAGATTGCCGATGCCCCCATTCCCGAACACCGCGATGCTCCACATCTCCCCCTCCTCAGCAGCTGGGGTGCAAAACGCCCGCGTTCCATCGCCCACGGCCTCCCGGATCCTGGAATGCCTACGGACGCCGAGCTGGCAGTTTCCAGCGCTGCTTTCCTAGAACAAGACGCGGATTTCTTCCCCTCCCCTGGCGCAGGGGAAGATTTCCAGATGTTCAGCGAGGAGGAAATAGCACGGTTGATGAATTTCTTTCCTGATTTCCCAGTAGCCGCATCCTCTGACACATGGATCGACGAAGCTGCAAGCCACTGATTCGTAAAAGTGTGGAGCAGCCATGGCCAGGAAGAATCTGATCCAGTTCCAAGCGAGCACCTGATTAGCCCTTAGCTTCAGCTATGAAAATTGCTCACCGTGCGCAGAACCGGTTCCGCACAAGGCTTGCAGCGCATCATGGCAGTGGGCCAGTCGCGGCAGCATCTCGCGCAAGCGGAATCGGCGATTGAAGCGGTAGGCGGCTTCGGCCAGGTAGCGCCTTGCGTAGTTGCCTTGTGCGATGGCGTGATGCACGCCGCTGATGGCGTTTGGGGTTGCCCGGCACGACGTTGACCCAGCGCGCGCCAGGCACTTCGGTCGCCGCACGCCCTCCACCGGTGTCCAGCGTCGTGTGCGCGTGCCCGGCGTCAGACACCCGCTACGCGAAACCCGACTGCGGGCCGAGGCAAGGATAGGAATCCCCTTGCAGAACTTGCTATCGCGTTTGCATTCCAATGGGTTGGCGGAGAAATGTCTGTTTTTCGCATGAATCCCTGCCGGCTCTCATCCTCATCCGCCGCTGCGGGCAGCTTCTTCCGCGGAGGCAAGGAATGCCCGGCGGGCGTGGTGCCGTCGCTGCGGCGCCATCGCGGCTACGGCGCCAGGCGCAGCGTCGTGATGTCGCCCTTGGCGACTACCGGGCCGGTGGCGACGCCGCCGGGCGCGCCGCCCGGCGGTTCCATCGTCACCGCCAGCACCGCGGCATCGCTGAGCAATGGCATCAGCGCATCGGGTATGCGCGCCGCGCGCGCCTGCGCGGCGTCGAACACGCCCATCGAGCGCGCCTTGCCGTCGGCCGGAATCAGCCACAGCTCCGGCACACGCGCGGCATCGCGGCTGCCGGCCAGCGGGGTCAGGGTGATGCGCTGCTTGTCGGCGTCCATCAGCACCACATAGCCAGGCTTGCCGTCGTTCCGCATCAGCGTCGAGGTCATCGCGATGCCGCTGTCGGCGGGCGCTGTCGCGACCGGCGGCGTGGGGGGCTGCGGCGGCAGCGGCTGACGCGCCACCATCAGCGTGAGCATGCAGGCCGCTGCGGTGGCGAAGCCGCCGGCGCTCAACCAACGCCAGGTGCGCACGCTTTCCCAGAAGCCAGGCGACGCGGTCGGCGCACGTGGCGCCGGCGCGTCCAGGCCGAGCGATGCGCGGATGCGCACCCACACACGCTCGGGGACTGCGACCGGCGCGATCTCGTCGGCCAGCGGCATCAGCTGCTGCTGCCATTGCGTCACCGCCGCGGCGAACTCGGCGTCGGCGGCGATGCGTTGTTCGGCGGCGCGGCGCTCGGGCGCATCGAGCACGCCGAGCACGTATTCGCCGGCCAGCACGTCGCGCGGCGGCGGGGTTTCCTGCGGATCGGGCACGGAGGCGTTCATCGTTCCAGGCACGCCTTCAGCTTGGCCAGACCGCGCCGGATCCAGCTCTTGACCGTGCCCAGTGGGGTTCCGCTGCGCTTGGCCAGTTCCTCGTAGGTGATGCCTTCGAAGAACGCCGTGCGGATCAGCTCGCCGCGCGGCGGTTCCAGTTCGCCCATGCACACGTCCAGGCGCCGCCCGGCGACGCGCCATTCGGTCTCGGCCAGGGGATCGCGGCCGTCGTCGTGCAGTTCGCCGACGTCGTCCAGCGCCACCGATTGCCGCGCCGGCGCACGCGCGCGCAGGTGATCGATGGCCTTGTTGCGCGCGATCATGGTCAGCCAGGTCAGGCCGCGCGCGCGCTGCGGATCGAACTGCGCGGCCTTGCGCCAGACCGAGGTGAACACCTCCTGCAGCACGTCTTCGGCTTCGCCGCGCTGCGGCACGATGCGCAGGCACACGCCGAACAGGCGCGGCGACGTGGTCCGGTACAGGCGTTCGAACGCGGCGCTGTCGCCGGCCGCGGTGGCGACCAGCAATTGGCCTGCTTCGTCGTGATCGGGCGTCTCGGTCATGCCGGGGAGCGGTGGCGAAGGTGGCGGCGATGCTACAGGCTTTCGCCGCGCGCGTCGCTCAACGGCGCTGGCCGCGGCAGAGCGCGAGCGCGGCGAGCAGCAGCAGGATTTCGACCGCGGCCAGGCCGGTCGTGGTCGGCCCCACCGGCCATAGCCGCAGCAGGCTGGCGCTGCGGTAGAGCACGATCGGTACATAGAAGGCGAGTGCCAGCAGCAAGCCGCTACGAATCTGCCCGCTGCGCGCGAAATAGCCGAACAGGAACGCCATGCCCAATTGCAGGCCGCCGTAGATGACCAGGTATTCGGACTGCCCGGAGCGGTCCAGGCCGATATAGCCGACCGCGGCGGCGGTCTGCGCCGGCAGCAGCGTGCACCACAGCGCCAGGATCGCGTACAGCGCGGCGTTGAACCACAGGTAGGCCTTGGCCATGGATGTTCCTTGTCGGGAGATGGGCGATGCGGTTGCATGGGTGTAGCGGCCGCGAGGGACGCGGGCGTGAAGACGGCGCCGGCGCGCTTCAGCGCGCGCCGCATTGCGCGACCAGGGGTTGCTGCAGCGCCTGGTTCCATGCGGTGTCGTCGGCCTGGCCGCGCAGCCGCTCAGGAAAATCGATACGCACCTGCGCGTAGCGGCCGCGCGCGTCGCGGACGTTGCCGATGCCGCGGAACTCGAGCAGGCGGCGATCGTCGCGCGTGTAGGCGACCGCGATATTCGGCAGCACGCTGCCGTAGCAGGCGTCCATCGACAGGGTGTAGCGCTGCACGCCGGCGTCGGCGGCCGCGGGCTTGATCTGGAACTCCAGCGTGCGCAACGCACTCGGCAACACGAAGGCGATGCGCTGCGGCGTGCCCTGGCGCAGCGCGTCCCCGTGCAGGCGCAGATAGGCATCGAACCCGGCATCGATCACCCGCGGTACCTCTGGCCGTCCGGCGCATAGGCCAGGCCGTCGTAGTGCAGCATTGCCTGCGTTGGGGCGGCCGTGCCGAGCACGGCGATGCACAGGGTCGCCACCAGCGGCAGGCGCGCGCGGGCGAGCGGGGCAGGGGTGATCGGCGTGGGCATGCGCAGCGCTTCCGCAGGACGGTGACAGCTAGCGATACGCGGCGGGCGCCGATCCGGATGCGCCTGCGGCCGTGCCTGGTCTGTGGCCCTAGGCCGGGCGCAGTTCGATGCAGTCCACCGGGCAGGCCGGCACGCACAGCTCGCAGCCGGTGCATAGCGGCGCCAGCACCGTGTGCATGTACTTGGCGCCGCCGACGATGGCGTCCACCGGGCAGGCCTGGATGCACTTGGTGCAGCCGATGCAGTCGGCCTCGATCACGAACGCCACCTGCGCCGGTTTGTGCGTGCCGCGGCCGCGGTCGTAGGGTCGCGGCACGCTGCCGAGCACGCGCGCCAGTGCCCGCGCACCGGCGTCGCCACCGGGCGGGCAGCGGTCCACCTGCGCCGCGCCGCGCGCCATCGCCGCGGCGTACGGACGGCAGCCGTCGAAGCCGCACTGGCCGCACTGGGTCTGCGGCAGCAGGCGATCGAGGCGTTCCAGCAGGTTGTCGTGGGTGGGCTTCATGGCGGATTCGGCGCGCCAGCTGCGGCGCGTGGCAATACCAGGGTCAGGCGACGCGGCGGCCGCCGTACCAGCGCTCGTGGGCCAGCGCCAGCATCGGCCGGTCTTCGCGGCTGTCGCCGTAGGCGTAGACGCGCGGATAGGCGGCCACATCGTAGCGCGCGCGGATCAGCCGCGCTTTGTGCGGCCCGCAATCGCCATCGGCATAGCGCCCGGTCAGCCGGCCGTCGCGCGCTTCCAGGCGGTTGCAGATCAGCCCCAGCCCGTGCTGTGCGCACCACGGTTGCAGATACAGGTCCAGCGACGCGGACACCAGCACCACGCTGTCGCCCTGCGCCCGGTGCCAGGCGATGCGCTGCATCATCTCCGGCCGCAGCAGCGTCGGCAGCACCTCGTGCGCATATGCCCGGGCGTGCGCGGCGATCTCCCCTGCGGCCCGGCCGGCGAACACGATCCGCGTGACCCGCCTGCGGATCGCCTGCGCCGACACCAGGCCCAGCCGATAGCCGGCCAACCACGGCCCCACCGACCACTTCGCCTGCGCCAGCTGCTGCGGTGTGGCCACGCGGCGCAGGAACCGCGAATAGGTATCGGTGGTGGTGACCGTGTGGTCGAAGTCGAAGAGGGCTAAGTGCATGGGAATGGGGAATGGAGAAACGGGAATGGTGGAAGCCGCTCTATCGGTGCGGACGAGGCTTTGCCTTTTCCCATTCTCGATTCCCGATTCTCCATTCCCAGCTTTTAACGCACTGGCATACCCGGCTGCGCGCCGCCGTCGGCGTCGAGCAGCGCCAGCGCACCGCCGTCGAAGCCGGCCGACAGGATCATGCCTTCGCTGAGGCCGAAGCGCATCTTGCGCGGGGCCAGGTTGGCGATGAACACCACGCTGCGGCCGACCAGTTTTTCCGGCTCGGCGTAGCTGCCGCGGATGCCGGAGAAGATCTGCCGCTTGCCCAGTTCGCCAGCGTCCAGCTCGAAGCGCAGCAGCTTGTCCGAGCCCTCGACGCATTCGCACACCAGCACCTTGCCGATGCGCAGGTCGAGCTTGGCGAAATCGTCGATGCCGATGAGGCCGGGAGTGGGGAGTGGGGATTCGGGAGTCGCAGCGGCCTTGGCTTCGGGCTTGGCCGGCGCCGGCTTGGCGGCGGCGGGTGCGGGTGCGAGGGTGTCCTTGGAGGCGTCGGTCATGGCGTCGATGAGTTTGGGGTCGATTCGGGTGAACAGCGGGGTGTAGGACTGGATGACGTGCGCCAGCAGCGGCGCATCGAGGTCGTCCCAGGCCGCCAGCGGCGCGGACAGGAAGGCTTCGGCTTCGGCGCTGGTGCGCGGCAGCACCGGCTTCAGCGCACCGGCCAGCACGCGGAACAGGTTCAGGCCCTGGGTGCAGACCGCCTGCAACTGCGCGTCGGCGCCGTCCTGCTTGGCGATCACCCAAGGCTTGTGTTCGTCGATGTACTTGTTGGCTTCGTCGGCCAGGGCCATGGTCTGGCGGATCGCGCTGGCCGCGTCGTTGCGTTCGTAGGCCTCGCGGATCGGCGCCAGCGCGGCGACGAAGCGCGCGTACTGCGCCGGGTCCGGCAGCGCTTCGGCGAGCCGGCCGCCGAAGCGCTTGTCGATGAAACCGGCGCAGCGGCTGGCCAGGTTGACGAACTTGCCGACCAGGTCGGCATTGACCCGCGCCACGAAGTCGCCCAGGTTCAAGTCCAGATCGTCGACGCCGCCGGAGGACTTGGCGGCGAAGTAGTAGCGCAGCGCTTCCGGCTCCAGGCCCACGTCCAGGTAAGTGCGCGCCATCACGAAGGTGCCGCGCGACTTGGACATCTTGGCGCCGTCCACCATCAGGTAGCCGTTGACGTGCAGCCGGGTCGGCGCGCGGTGGCCGGTGCCGTGCAGCACTGCCGGCCAGAACAGGCCGTGGAAGTTGACGATGTCCTTGCCGATGAAATGGTGCAGTTCGGTGGCGCTGCCGGCCGCCAGGTGCGGCTCGAACGCTTCGCCCAGGCTCGCGCACAGGTTCTGGAAGCTGCTCAGGTAGCCGATCGGCGCGTCCAGCCACACGTAGAAATACTTGCCCGGCTGGCCGGGGATCTCGAAGCCGAAGTACGGCGCATCGCGCGAGATGTCCCAGGCGCGCAGCCCGCCTTCGCTGTCCAACCACTCCATCAGCTTGGCCTTGACCCCGGGCAGGGCCACGTCGCCGGCCAGCCACTGCCGCAGGAAGCCGTCGAAGCGGCCGACTTCGAAGAAGAAGTGCTCGGAGTCGCGCAGTTCCGGGGTGGCGCCGGAGATCACCGACTTCGGCTCCTTCAGCTCGGTCGGCGCATAGGTGGCGCCGCAGACCTCGCAGTTGTCGCCGTACTGGTCGGCGCTGCCGCAGTTGGGGCAGATGCCCTTGATGTAGCGGTCGGGCAGGAACATGCGCTTGGCCGTATCGTAGAACTGCGCCACCGAGCGCCGCGCGATGTGGCCGCCAGCGTCGAGCCTGGCGTAGAACGCCTCGGTCAGCGCGCGGTTGGCGGCCGAGTTGGTCGAGTCGTAATGGTCGAAGGCCACGCCGAACGCGGCGAAATCGCGCTCGTGGCTGGCCTGGATGTTGGCGATGAAGTTCTCCGGGGTGACCCCGGCCTTCTCCGCGGCGAGCATGATCGGCGTGCCGTGGGTGTCGTCGGCGCAGACGAACCAGGTGCGGTCGCCGCGCAGCCGCCGCGCGCGCACCCAGATGTCGGCCTGGATGTAGCCGACCAGATGGCCCAGGTGCAGCGGGCCGTTGGCGTAGGGCAGGGCGGTGGTGACGAGAGCGGTGCGGGTCATGGCGAACGGCGATCCGGGGGGATCGCGATTATCGCATTACTCGGGAATGGGGAATCGGGAATGGGGAATCGGTCCAGGCAAGAGCAGGCCGCTGGCCGCCGCGCACGAAAAAGGCGCCCTCGCGGGCGCCCTGCTTTGTCGATTCCCGATTCCCGGTTCTCGATTCCCGGCTCCTACTCCCTGATCCAGGTCTGCGTCCGCCCCAGCGCCTCGATGCCGATGTAGCCGCGCAGCTGCAGCTTCTTGCCGCCATCGCTGAGGGTGACCTTGGCCTTGTAGGTCTTGCCTTTGGCCGGGTCCAGCACCGAACCGCCGCTCCACACCGCGCTGCCGTCCGGCTTCAGTCCCCACAGGATGGTCATGCCCTTGATCGGCTTGCCCTTCTGCGCGCCGTCGCACTTGGCGCACAGCGGATTGGCCCCCTTGTTCGATTGCAGGATCTCGATCACCTTGCCGCTCAGCGTGCCGTTGCCGGCCTGCTCGATCTGCACGATGGACTTGGGCTTGCCGGTGTCGTCGTCGATGGTCTGCCAGCGGCCGACCGGCGAGGTGTCGGCGGCCTGCGCGACGAGCGCAGCCACGCTCAGCGGCAGGGCCAGCAGCAGGGTCTTGAAGGTGGTGCGCATGTGTCCCCTCCCAGGGTGGGTGCGAAGCGGTCGGCGCGATGCCGACCTGGGGCCGACTGTATACCCAGGCGTATGGTGCTGGGAATCGGCAGCCCTTGCGCGGTTCAGCACGGCCCTGGCGAGCGGCAGCGACCGGGGCGTGCCCGCGCCGCTCAGCCGGTTTCGTACAGTTCCAGCGGCAGCGCGTCCGGGTCGGCGAAGAAGGTGAAGCGGCGCCCGGTGTAGTCGTCGATGCGGATCGGCTCGGTGACCACGCCGTGCGCCTGCAGGTGGGCGACGGCGGCGTCCAGGTCGTCCACGCGCAAGGCCAGGTGGCGCAGGCCGCAGGCTTCCGGGCGGCTGGGCCGCGGCGGCGGTGTGGGGAAGGAGAACAGTTCGATCTGGCTGCCGTCGGGCAGGGCCAGGTCCAGCTTCCAGGAGTCGCGCGTCTCGCGGTAGGCCTCGGCGACCACGCGCAGGCCGAGGATGCGGCAGTAGAAGTCCTTCGCGCGCGCGTAGTCGGAGGCGATGATCGCCACGTGGTGCAGGCCGCGCAGGGTCAGGCTCATCGGCACAGCGCCTGGCCGAACTGCAGCAGGTGACCGTCCGCATCGTGGATCGCGAACTCGCGCATGCCGTAGGCGAAGTCCTCGATCGGATAGGCGATGCGCGCATGCGGCTGCAGCCGCTGCCACCAGGCGTCGACGTCGTCGGTGCGGAAGTACAGCGAGCCGGGGAAACCGGAAACCGCGGCCCCGGCAGGTGCTTGCTGCGCGGCCAGCATCAGCGCCAGTGGGCCGTGCCGCAGCGACGCCCAGCCGGCGTCCACGCCGCCGCCATCGATGCGAAAATCCAGCGTGTCGGTGTAGAACGCCAGCGCTGCGGCAAGGTCGGCGCTGCGCAGCATCGGCGTCAACGCGGTGAAGCTCATGCGCTGCTCCGGGGCTAAGAAAGGGGGCGAGCCATGCGCGGAGCATAGCGCAGCGTCCGGCGTGAGTCTGAGCGATGCCTGGCGGATCGGCGTTCGCTGCGGCGACGCCATGCGCTCCGTGTGCACTACTGCATCGTCGTATGGCGGTGCGTGCGACCGCCCACATTCCGCGCGGCGGCCACTGCCTGACACAATGGCGGCATCGGGTTTCGCCGGCGAGGCCGCGACCATGCCGCGCAGCAACCCCTTGACCGCGCTGCTGGCCGCTGGCCGCTGCATCGTGCTCGACGGCGCGCTGGCCACCGAGCTGGAGGCGCGCGGCTGCGACCTCGGCGATGCGTTGTGGTCGGCGCGCGCATCGCCGCGTTGGTCGCGGCGGGCGTGGACCTGCTGGCCTGATCGACAATGCCGTTGTCAGGAGGGTTTCAACCCCGACCGGGCGTTACCGGCAACGCCCGGTCGGGGCTGAAGCCCCTCCCACGGAGACAGCGTGGGCGATCGCCGCGCTCAGCCCTTCTTGCTCGCCACCCAGCGCTCGATCTTCTCCTGCAGCACGTCCAGCGGCACCGAGCCGTCCTTCAGGATCTCGGCATGGAACTCGCGGATGTCGAACTTGGCGCCGAGCTGGGTGCGGGCGTAGTCGCGCAGTTGCAGGATCTTCATCTCGCCGATCTTGTAGGACAGCGCCTGCCCGGGGATGGCCATGTAGCGCTCGGCTTCGGCCTCGGCATCGGTGCGGCTGGTGGCCGAGTTCTCGAGCATGTAGTCGATCGCCTGCTCGCGGGTCCAGCCCTTGCTGTGCAGGCCGGTGTCCGCCACCAGGCGGATCGCGCGCCACAACTCGTTCTGCAGGTAGCCGAAGTAGTTGTACGGATCCTGGTACAGGCCCAGTTCCTTGCCCAGCGATTCGGAGTACAGGCCCCAGCCTTCGATGTAGGCGGTCTCGCCGCCGAAGCGGCGGAACTTGGGCAGGTTGCGCAGTTCCTGCTGCAGGCCGAGCTGGAAGTGATGGCCGGGAATGGCCTCGTGCAGGTACAGGTCTTCCGCGTCCCAGGTCTTGCGGCTGGGCAGGTCGTAGGTGTTGACGTAGAAGAGGCCCGGGCGCGCGCCGTCCTCGCTGGGCCGCATGTACGCGCCGGCGGCGGCCGATTGCGCGCGGTACGCTTCCACCGGGCGGATCTCGAACGCGGCCTTCGGCTTCAGCGCGAACAGGCGCGGCACCGCCGCGTCCACCCGCGTCTCCAGGCCGCGGTAGTAGTTCAGCAGTTCGTCTTCGCTCCTGAAGGTGAAGCGCTTGTCGGTCTGCATGAACTTGAAGAACTTCGGCATCGAGCCGCGGAACTTCACCTGCTTCATCACCACCTGGATCTGCGCCTGGATGCGCGCCACCTCGTCCAGGCCGATCTGGTGGATCTGCGCCGGGCCGAGGTCGGTGGTGGTGGTGCTCTGGCGCACGTTGTACGCGTACCAGTCTGCGCCGCCGGGCAGCGCGCCGACCCCGGCGGTGCTGCGCGTGGCCGGCAGGTATTCGGTGGCGATGAAGCCACGCAGCGCGCGGTAGGCCGGCATGATCCGGTATTCGATCAAGCGCTTGTAGTCGGCGCTGATGCGCTGCTTGTCGGCCTCGGGCATGTCCGCGGGCAGGTTGCGCACCGGACCCCAGAACAGGCTCTCCTCGGCGGTGGGCTTGATGATCGCGTCCAGCTGCGGCAGCACTTTTTCCATCAGCGCGCGCGGCTGCACCACGCCGGCCTTCATGCCCTCGCGCATGTTGGCGATGGCCTGGTCGAACAGCGCGGGAATGCCCAGCGCGCGCCGCGCCCAGTTGTCGTAGTCCTTGACCGTGCGGAACGGCTGCGCGCCGGTGCCCGAACCGAGCATCACCATGATGCTGCCGACGTTGTAGAACTGGTTCACCGGCTGCATCCAGCTCGGATACGTCTCCGCTTCCAGCGCGTTGCGCGCATCGCTGACGAAGATCTCGTAGCTGAGCAGGTCCTGTCCGCTCAGCCCGTCCTTGCCGATGGCCTCGGCCTTGCCCAGCCACAGCACGGTGAAAGCGTGCGACTGCTGGCGGAACGCGGGGGACAGAAAGTTGGGCAACTGGTCGTTGTAGCGGCTGTCGCCCTGGAACGTGGCCTGCAGCGGATTGAGCTTCAGCGAGGCTTCCCAGTAGTCGTCGTACAGGCGATTGAGCTGCTCGGCCCTGCTGAGCACCACCGGCGCCGGTGGCGGTCGCGGTTTCCTGGCCTTGCTGGCCTTGGTGCGGGTCTGCGCGGTCTGCTGCTTGGCGGTCTTCTTCTTGGCCGCGTCCGCCGGTGCGGCCAGCGACAGGCTCAGGACGGCGGCGACGGCGAGCGACAGCAGGCGGGGAAAGCTGGGCGGCATTGCGGGCTCCAACGACAAGCGAGCACGGGAGCTTGCCCGATCCGTACCGCGGAGGCCACCCACCGCTGCGCGCGCGGTCAGCAAAAGGACGGTACGGCGGATGGCCGCCGCCGCCGCGGCAGCGGCGCGCCGGGGGCGCGGGCCAGGCCGGGCGGTGGTCTGCGGCAGGTGCGCGGGCGCTCCCTGGGCGACCGCACGGCCGCATCGACAACGTCGCTGGCGTGCGGACAGCGCCTATGCCGAAATGCGCAGATCCGGCCGCTGCTGCGCCGGCGCGGCCGCTCCGCGCACTCAGTCGGCCGCGGCTTCCTCGCGCAGTTGCGCGGCGCGCTCGGGGCTGAGGTAGTCGGTGATCAGCCGCCGCATCAGGTACAGCAGCGGGATCAGCAGCACCGCCAGCAGCATCTTGCAGATGTAGTTGAGCGTGCTCACCGCCAGGAACAGCGGGATCGACCAGTGCTGCGGGCCGAGCACGAAGGCGATGTAGATGACCACGAAGCTGTCGATCAGCTGCGACACCGCGGTGGAGCCGGTGGCGCGCAGCCACACGTGCTTTTCGCCGGTGACGTTGCGGATGCGGTGGAACACCGCCACGTCGATCAGCTGCCCGGCCAGGAACGCGACCAGCGAGCCGGCGATGGTCCACAGGCCCTGGCCGAACACCGCTGCGAACGCGGCCTGGTAGTCCGGCACGCCCTGCGTCTGCGCCGCGCCGACCCAGAACCCGGCCGGCGCCAGCGCGATCGCGGCGAACGCGAACAGGAAGCCGTAGCCGATCAGCGCCACCGCCAGCCAGGAGATGAAGCGCACCCCGCGGCGGCCGAAGAACTCGTTGATGGTGTCGGTGAGGATGAACACCAGCGGCCACAGCAAGGTGCCGGCGGTGAAGTTCATCGAGCCGGTCTGGCCGAACAGGTTCCAGTTCAGCGGCGCGATGCCGAGGGTGTCTTCCAGCGCGAAGATCTTGACCCCGATGAATTCGGCCAGCGCGGCATTGACGCAGAAGAACGCGGCCAGGCCGATGAACAGGCGTACGGCGCGATCGTCGAGCGTGCCGTTGCGCATGCGCGTCAGCGATCCACGGTGCGGGTGAACGGCACGCTGTCCGGCGCCACCGCGCCGCCGGAGATGATGAAGCTCATCGCCTGGTCCACGCTCCAGTCGGTGGGGGTCAGCAGCTCCACCGGCACGATCTCCAGATAGCCGGAGGTCGGGTTCGGCGTGGTCGGCACGTACACCGCGGCCAGCTCGCGGCCGGTGCCCTGTTCCTTGATCACCCGCGTCACCAGGCCCACCGACTTCATGTCGCGGTGCGGGAAGTCGATCAGCACCACGCGCTGGGTGCTGCCGGGCTGGGTCTGCAGGATGTCCAGCAGCTTGCGCGCGCTGTCGTAGACCACGCTGGCCAGCGGGATGCGGCGCATGACCGCCTCGAACCAGCGCAGCAGGCGCTGCCCGATCACCCGCCGGCTGAGAATGCCGACCAGCAGGATCACCGCCAGAGTGGCGATCAGCGCGATGGTGTTCTGCACCCACAGCGCGGTGGCCCAGCCCATCTCGTGCGGGAACGAGGCGGCGATGCGCGCCGACAGCGGCAGCACCCACGGGCTGCTGATGCCCGACAGCAGCACGAACACGAACTTGACCACGACCCAGGTCAGCCAGATCGGCAGCAGGGTCAGCAGGCCGGTGAAGAACAGCCGTTGCAGGGACGGGCGGGGGTGCGGGGCGGGGGTATCGGGCGACATCCGCCTAGTGTAGCGGCGCGCCGCGCCTGCCGCTGCGCCGACGGCTAAAATGGCGCATTCCATGCAGGTGCGATTTGGCATCAGGGTGGCGAGGAGTTGCCAGGCAGCAGGCTGCAGCGATGGCGCGGTGCATGCCGGGGCGAGACCGGAGTTCGCTCGCGCACCGGCATGCCGGTCATGTCGCCCACTGCCCCTGTGCAGAAGCGGTTTCAACCGCGACGAACGAAGCGGCGGGCCGTCGGCTGCGAACAGGGTCGGGGCTGAAGCCCCTCCCACAAGGAACATGCAGCCGCTCAGGCAGCATCGCTGGCGTTCGCGCAAGCAAGGCACTGTCGCCATCCGCCGCGGATGGCCAGCGCGCCGGCTTGCGCCTGACCGCTGCTTGCGCGTGCGCGCCACCACCTCGCTGCCGGCCTTGTCCCGGACGTAGCAGGCGCGCGGCCGCGATAGGATGGACCGGTTGCCGCGTTCCGCTCGCGCCCCTCAGAACAGCAGCGCCGACATCTTGCGCCGGTAGCGGCCGACCAGGTCTTCGTCCTCGATCACCCGGAACGCGTCGATCAGCGACTTCCTGGGCAGGCCCTCCTCGAAGCTGCGGTCCTGCCGCAGCATCTCCAGGAATTGCTCCAGCGCCGCCTCGTCGTCGCCGGCGATCAGCCGCTGCACGCCCAGCAGGTAGCGCGCCTTCAGGTCGGCCGGATCCTGCGCGAGCGCCGCCTGCAGCGTCTCCAGCGGCGGCGCCGCCTGCAGCGCGCCGACGAAGCCCAGCCGCGCCCGCGCGCGCACCGCACGCTCGTCGGTGGCCAGGTTGGCCGGCAGCGCGTCGATCAGCGTCTCCGCTTCGGCGGCCGCACCGGTCTTCACCAGCGCCAGCGCCAGGTCCAGCTTCAGTTCGTCCTTGTCCGGCTCGGCGGCCACCGCCTCGCGCAGCCGCAGCACCTCGGCATGCGGGTCCAGCGGCGCGGCGGGCGCGTCTTCCTGCACCTCGGCCGGCGCCGGCAGCGGCGCGATGCCGTGCTGG
This sequence comes from Xanthomonas hyacinthi, assembly GCF_009769165.1. Lineage (NCBI taxonomy): Bacteria > Pseudomonadati > Pseudomonadota > Gammaproteobacteria > Lysobacterales > Lysobacteraceae > Xanthomonas > Xanthomonas hyacinthi. The sequence goes on along the minus strand of NZ_CP043476.1, from coordinate 4,705,506 downwards.
GTCAGGAACTCGCGCAGCTGGCCCTCGGGCATGGCGCCGGGGAAGCCGTCCACCAGTTGCCCGTCCTTGACCAGGAACACGGTCGGCACCGAGCGGATCTGGAACGCGGCGGCGATCTGCTGCTCCTGGTCCACATCGACCTTGGCCAGCTCGAACGCGCCGTGGTACTCGGCGGCCAGCTTCTCCAGGATCGGGCTCAGGGTCTTGCACGGGCCGCACCAGGGCGCCCAGAAGTCCACCAGCACGGGGATCTGCAACGATTTCTGCAGCACCTCGGCTTCGAAGGTCTCGGTCTTGGCGTCGAAAACGTGGGGCATGTCGGACATGGGGGGCATCGTGGCTGGCGAAGAAGATTCAGTTCTATGGTGGCAGACCGGCGGCGACGCAAGGGTGCGAGCGCCGGCACCGCGCGGAGATGCTGTGGCGAACGCTGCCGTGCCCGTGGGGTGTGCCAGCCGCGGCGGCGGCGGCGATAATGGGCGCTTGGCGCGCCGCGGTGGCGTGGTGGTGCGGGTGCCGGGAGACACGATGGCGAACCGATACGATCAGGCGCTGCGCTATGCAGGGCCGTTGCTGGCGGTGGTCGCGGTGGCCGCGGTGGTGGGCTTCGGACTGGCGCTGCCGGGCTATCTGCCGTGGTCGCATCCGGTGGCGCTGCTCGGCGCCAGCGGCATCGCCCATGCCTGGGCGTTCGACCTGCTGGCCTTCGTGCTGCCCGGGGCGCTGGCGGTGGCGCTGGCGTTGCGCCTGTTGCAGCGCAGCGGCCGTGGCGCGCCCTGGTCGCTGCGCGTCGGCGGCCAGTTGCTGCTGCTGGCCGGGCTGGCCTTCGCCGGCATGGGCCTGCTGCCGCTGGACCCGGCCAACCTGGAATCGCGCGCCACCCAGTTGCATGCCAGCGCCTGGCTGCTATGGGTGGTGGCGCTGGTGGCGGCGGCCAGCCTGCTGGGCGTCGGTGCCTGGCACCCGCCCGGCGCGCGCGGCTGGGCGCGGGCCGCGCTGGCGGTGGCGCTGCTGGCCGCGCTCGGCGCGTTCGCGCTGGACGCGCTGCTGTCCGCGGCGGTGGCGCAGCGCCTGGTGTTCGCGCTGTGGTGGGCCTGGCTGGCGTTGCTGGCCTGCCGGCCCGGCCCGCACGCGCTGCTGCCTGCCGGCTGAGGCCGCCGCCGCTGCGCAATCGGCACCGGTCGCGCAGCGCGTCGAACCTGCCCGGCGCAAGGCCGCCGCGTCGCCGTCCCGCCGCGCCGAACGGCCTGGCGGACGTGGTTTTCCCGGTATCCGCCGCGTTGGCCGCCATGCGCGCGCGGCTCCCCGGGCCGAGCGCAGGCAAGCGCCGCCGGCACCGCTCGTCGCCACGATTGGAGCCGCCTGCTGCGCTGCGGTACCCTTGCCTGCTTTGTTGCCGCCTGGCCCTTGCCCGTTTCCATGTCCGCCGTCGAGCCCACCGCCTACGACCCGCAGCAGGTCGAATCGTCCGCCCAGCAGTTCTGGGACGCCACCCGCGCCTTCGAGGTCAACGAGACCTCCGACAAGCCCAAGTTCTACTGCCTGTCGATGCTGCCGTACCCGTCCGGGGCGCTGCACATGGGCCACGTGCGCAACTACACGATCGGCGACGTGATCAGCCGCTACCAGCGCATGACCGGCAAGAACGTGCTGCAGCCGATGGGCTGGGACGCGTTCGGCCTGCCCGCCGAGAACGCCGCGATCAAGAACAAGACCGCGCCGGCGAAGTGGACCTACGCCAACATCGAGCACATGCGCAGCCAGCTCAAGTCGCTGGGCTATGCGATCGACTGGTCGCGCGAATTCGCCACCTGCCGCCCCGAGTACTACGTGCACGAGCAGCGCATGTTCACCCGGCTGCTGCGCAAGGGCCTGGCCTACCGCCGCAATGCGGTGGTGAACTGGGACCCGGTCGACCAGACCGTGCTGGCCAACGAGCAGGTCATCGACGGCCGCGGCTGGCGTTCCGGCGCGCTGGTGGAGAAGCGCGAGATCCCGCAGTGGTTCCTGCGCATCACCGACTACGCGCAGGAGCTGCTCGACGGCCTGGACCAGCTGCCGGGCTGGCCGGAGTCGGTCAAGACCATGCAGCGCAACTGGATCGGCCGTTCCGAAGGGCTGGAGATCCAGTTCGAGGTGCGCGACGCCGATGGCGCCGCGCTGGATCCGCTGCGCGTGTTCACCACGCGCCCGGACACGCTGATGGGGGTGACCTTCGTCTCCATCGCCAGCGAGCATCCGCTGGCGCTGCATGCGGCCAGGTCCAACCCGCAGCTGGCCGCGCTGCTGGCCGATCTGAAGCAGGGCGGGGTGTCCGAGGCGGAACTGGAGACCCAGGAAAAGCGCGGCATGGACACCGGCCTGGTGGCGGTGCATCCGGTCAGCGGCGAGCGGGTCCCGGTGTGGGTCGCCAACTTCGTGCTGATGGGCTACGGCACCGGCGCGGTGATGGCGGTGCCCGGCCACGACCAGCGCGATTTCGAGTTCGCCAACAAGTACGCGCTGCCGATCCGCCAGGTGATCGCGCTGAAGGCGCCGAAGCACGACGACGAGCGCCATTACGATGCCACCCGCTGGCAGGACTGGTACGGCGACAAGAGCCGCGAGCTGGAGCTGGTCAACTCGGCCGAGTTCGACGGCCTGGACCACCACGGCGCGTTCGAGGCGCTGGCCGAGCGCTTCGAGCGCAAGGGCCAGGGCCAGCGCCGCATCAACTACCGCCTGCGCGACTGGGGCGTCAGCCGCCAGCGCTACTGGGGCTGCCCGATCCCAGTGATCTACTGCACCAGCTGCGGCGCGGTGCCGGTGCCGGAAGACCAGCTGCCGGTGCTGCTGCCGGAGAACGTGGCGCTGAGCGGCACCGGTTCGCCGCTGAAGACCGATCCGGAATGGCGCAAGACCACCTGCCCGCAGTGCGGCGCGGCGGCCGAGCGCGAGACCGATACCTTCGACACCTTCATGGAGTCGAGCTGGTACTACGCGCGCTACACCTCGCCCGGCGCCAAGGACATGGTCGACAAGCGCGGCAACTACTGGCTGCCGGTGGACCAGTACATCGGCGGCATCGAGCACGCGATCCTGCACCTGATGTACTTCCGCTTCTTCCACAAGCTGCTGCGCGACGCGCGCCTGGTCGACAGCGACGAGCCGGCGACCAACCTGCTGACCCAGGGCATGGTGATCGCCGAGACCTACTACCGCGACAACGGCGACGGCTCCAGGGAGTGGATCAACCCGGCCGAGGTCGACGTGCAGCGCGACGAGCGCGGCCGCATCGTCGGCGCCAGCCTGATCGCCGACGGTGCGCCGGTGCAGATCGGCGGCACCGAGAAGATGGCCAAGTCCAAGAACAACGGCGTGGACCCGCAGGCGATGGTCGGCAAGTACGGCGCCGACACGGTGCGCCTGTTCTCGATGTTCGCCGCGCCGCCGGAGCAGTCGCTGGAGTGGAACGAGGCCGGCGTGGACGGCATGGCGCGGTTCCTGCGCCGGCTGTGGGCGCAGGTGCACCGGCACGCCGCCGACGGCGCCGCCCCGGCGCTGGACCCGGCCGCGCTGGGCGCCGAGCACAAGGCGCTGCGGCGCAAGACCCACGAGACCATCGGCAAGGTCGCCGACGACTACGGCCGCCGCCACAGCTTCAACACCGCCATCGCCGCGGTGATGGAGCTGACCAATGCACTGGCCAGGTTCGACGACGTCGGTGCGCAGGGCCGCGCAGTGCGCCAGGAAGCGCTGGAAGCGGCGGTGCTGCTGCTCAACCCGATCACCCCGCATGCCAGCCACGCGCTGTGGCAGGCGCTGGGGCATGCGCCGACGCTGCTGGAAGACCTGCCGTTCCCGCAGCCGGACCCGGCCGCGCTGGTGCGCGACGCGCTGACCCTGGCGGTGCAGGTCAACGGCAAGCTGCGCGGCACCATCGAGGTCGCGGCCGACGCCCCGCGCGAGCAGATCGAGGCGCTGGCCCAGGCCGAGCCGAACACCGCCAAGTTCCTGGAAGGCCTGAGCGTCCGCAAGATCATCATCGTGCCGGGCAAGATCGTGAACCTGGTGGCGGCGTGAACCGCGGCGCTGCAGGCGCAAGCGACGCGGCGGCGCTACATCCGCCGGCGCGCGCTTCGGCACGTCTCAACCCTCGTTCACGCGGCATCCGGCAGGCTAGCTGCCTGTTGCCGCGCCCAGCCGGCTCCCCCAGACTGTGTCCATGACCCGACTCCTGCTCGCCCTCGTCCTCGCGACGACCCTGACCGCCTGCGGCTTCCACCTGCGCGACAAGCTGACCCTGCCGGCCGGCACGCCCTCGGTGAAGGTGGTCTCCTCGGCGCCGTACAGCGAGCTGGTGAAGCTGCTCGAGCGCGGCCTGCGCGCCGCCGGCGCGGAGATCGCGCCGAAAGAGGTCAACACCGGCGTGGCGCGCCTGGAAGTGCTGTCCGAACGCTGGGGCGACCTGCCGATCGCGCTCGACGCCGAGGGCCGCGCGCAGGAATACAGCCTGCGCTACGCGGCGATCTTCGTGTTCCGCCGCGCCGACGGCAGCGTGCTGGTGCCGCAGCAGGTGATCGAGCTGTCGCGCGACTACGTGTCGCCGCCGACCGACGCCACCGGCACCACCACCGAGCGCGAGATCCTCGCCGACGAACTGCGCCGCGAGATGTCGGCCTCGATGCTGCGCCGGATTGACAGCGTGGTGCGCGCCGAAGTGCGCAGCGGCAAGAACGTCAACGAGGCGCCGCCTGCCGCCACCGGCACGCCGGTCGAAGGCAAGCCGGATCCCGGCACGCCGCCGGCGACCTCGCCGCAGCCTTGATCCGTCGGCCACCGCCCGCCGCCCGCCGCTCGCCCGTATGGGGTGATCCGCTGGCGGCGCGCAACAGGCCCTAGGCTGTCGCCATGGAATTGCGTCCCGAACAACTCGTCACCCAGCCGGCCGCGCAGCCGCTGCATCCGGTCTATCTGATCGCCGGCCCGGAAACCCTGCGCGTGCTCGAGGCCGCCGACGCGGTGCGCGCCCGCGCGCGCGCCGAAGGCATCGGCGAGCGCGAGGTGTTCGACGCCGACGGCCGCGAGTTCGACTGGAGCCAGCTGTATTCCAGCTTCAATGCGCCCAGCCTGTTCAGCCCGCGCCGGCTGATCGAACTGCGCCTGCCCAGCGGCAAGCCCGGCAAGGAAGGCGGCGAGGTGATCAGTGCGTTCTGCGCCGATCCGCCGCCGGACGTGGTGCTACTGATCACCTGCAACGAATGGAGCAAGGCGCACCAGGGCAAGTGGGCCGATGCGGTCGGCCGGCTCGGGGTGATCGCGGTGGCCTGGGCGATCAAGCCGCACGAACTGGGCGACTGGATCGAGCGCCGCCTGCGCAGCAAGGGCCTGCGTGCCGATGCCGGCGCGGTGCAGCGCCTGGCCGAGCGGGTCGAAGGCAATCTGCTGGCCGCCGCGCAGGAGATCGACAAGCTGGCGCTGCTGGCCGACGGGCAGAGCCTGGACGTGGCTATGATGGAAACGCTGGTCGCCGATGCCGCGCGCTACGACGTGTTCCGTCTGGCCGAAGCCACCCTGGCCGGGCAGGCGCCGGCGGTCGGGCGCATGCTCGCCGGGCTGCGCGCCGAAGGCGAGGCGGTGGCCGCGCTGCTGCCGATCCTGATCAAGGAACTGCTGCGCACCGCGGCGCTGGCCAAGGTGCAGGCGGCCGGCGGCAACCTGGCCGCGGAAATGAAGGGGCAGGGCATCTGGGAATCGCGCCAGGCGCCGTTCAAGCGCGCCCTGCAGCGGCATGCCGAACCGCGCCGCTGGGAGCGCTTCGCCGCCGAGGCCGGACGCATCGACCGCATCGCCAAGGGCCGCGCCGACGGCGACGCCTGGATCGCACTGGAGCGCCTGCTGCTGGCCATCGCCGAGGCGCGGGCGGTGCGGTTGTTGGTGGTATGAAGGCCGGGAGTGGGGAATCGGGAATCGGGAATGGGAACAGCGGTGCTGCGACCGTGCCGGCCGCGCGCCAGGTGGCGGCTGTGGCTGTTGCCGATTCCCGATTCCCGATTCCCGATTCCCGGCCACTGCAGCTGATCTACGGCGGCACCTTCGACCCCATCCACAACGGCCACCTGGCGATCGCGCGGGCGGGGCGCGATGCGTTCGGGGTGCCGGTGCGGCTGATGCCGGCCGCCGATCCGCCGCATCGCGAGGCGCCCGGTGCCAATGCGCGGCAGCGCTGCGAGATGCTGGCGCTGGCCATCGCTGGCGAACCGGGGCTGCTGCTGGACCGGCACGAGCTGCAGCGCGCGCTGGCGCAGCCGGGCGTGGCCTCGTACAGCATCGACACGGTGCGCGAACTGCGTGCCGAGCTCGGCGCCGCCGCGCCACTGGCGCTGCTGATCGGCGCCGACAGCTTCGTCGGCTTCACCGGCTGGCGCGACTGGCGCAGCCTGCTCGACGCGGCGCATCTGGTCGTCGCCGACCGCGCCGGCAGCGGCTGGGAGCGCGCCTTGCCGGCCGAACTGGCGCAGGCGCTGGCCGGGCGCTGGGCGGCGTCGCCGCAGGCGCTGGCCGGCGCGCCGGGCGGCCTGCTGTGGTGCCTGCGGCAGCCGCTGCGCACCGAATCGGCCAGCCAGGTGCGTGAGCGCATCGCCGCCGGCGAGGACTGGGCGGCGCTGCTGCCGGCCCCGGTGGCGGACTACATCCGCGCCGCCGGACTGTATGCGCCGGCCGCCGCGTCCGCCAGCTGAATACGCGCCTTCGCGTAGTTCCCTATAATTCGCCCATTCCATCGAGTCCGCACCTTTGTCCAGCCAAGCCCACGTCATCAAGACCCAACTGCCCAATCCGCCGCCGCCGTTGCCGGTGCTGCTCGCCCACGTCCGCAACGCGCTGGAGGAACTCAAGGCCAAGGACGCGGTGGAAATCGACGTGCGCGGCAAGTCCAGCGTCACTGACTACATGATCGTCGTCTCCGGCACCTCCACCCGCCACGTCAAGTCGATCGCCGAGGAGGTGATCAAGCACGCCAAGAAGCTGGACGTGATGCCGCTGGGCGTGGAAGGCGAGCGCGAGGCCGAGTGGGTGCTGGTCGATCTCGGCGACGTGGTGGTGCACGTGATGCTGCCGCGGGTGCGCGAGTTCTATGCGCTGGAGCGGCTGTGGACGGTCGGCGACCAGCCGCCGAGCGAGGCGGACGACGGCGTGCGCGATGCCTAAGCGACACGCTGTGCCGCGCGCCGGCGCCGACGCTGCGCAGTCCGTGCAGTTGCGTGCGCAGGATGCCGCGCAGAATCGCACCACGCCGGGGCGCAAGCGCTTCGACGCGCTGGTCCAGCGCCTGGAACGCTGCCGCCTGGAGCTGGTGGCGTGGCGCGAGGCGCTGCCGCGCTGGGAGCAGCGCTTTCACGAACAGGTCGAACCGCTGCTGCTGGCGCGCGATGCGGCGCAGGCGCAGATGGTGTGCGCGCTGGATGCGGCGTATGCCGCGCACAAACTGAGCAAGACCGATCGCGCCGTCTTGTCGGACACGATCTGCGAGTTGGCCGGTCCGCTGCTCGAAGACGGCGGCTTCGAGCAGCTCAAAGCGATCTACGACCGTCACAGCGAGGTCGGGTTCGACCAGGAAATCGCCGAGTCCAACACATTGCTGAAGTCGGCGATCGGTGCCGAATTCGGTCTTGCGCCCGAAGAACTGGAACATATCCAATCGCCGGAGGAGCTGTACGCGCAGGTGCAACGGCGCCTGCACGAGCAGCAGGCGCATGCGGCCGAGCGCGTGCAGAAGGCCGCAAAAAGCCGCCGTGCCGGCGTGCGCAAGGCGCAGGAGACCGCGTTTGATCCGCAGCAGTCGCGGCGCGAGCTGTACCGCAAGCTGGTCGCCGCGCTGCATCCGGACCGCGAGAGCGATCCGCAGCAGCGCGAGCGCAAGACCGAACTGATGCAGCGCCTCAACAGCGCTTATCGCGGCGACGATCTGCTGGCGCTGCTGGAACTGCAACTGGAGATCGGCCAGCTGGATCGGGCCGGGATCGCGGCGCTGAGCGAGGAGCGCATCCAGCACTACAACCGGATGCTGGCCACGCAGCTGAAAGAGGTGGAGCAGGAACTGGCGCAGGTCGCCGCGGTCTTCATGGACAGGTACGACGTGTATGCCGCGCGCCGGCCGAAGCCGCAGCGCCTCGACCCGCTGATGGCGCAGATCAAACGCCAACTGCAGGACGAGATCGAAGGATTCGCCGAAGAACTGCGCTATCTGCAGCAGGCGTCCACGCTCAAGCAATGGCTCAAGCTGCAGCGCGCGCGCAGCGCCGAGCAAGAGCGCCATGCGGCGCTGATGGAGTTCGCCTTTTCCGCCGAGCGCTGGTAGCGCTGGTGATGCGCATGGCACATGGCGGGCAGCGCGGGCCGGGCGCACCGCAGCGATGAGGGCGCGGCTCATCGCCACCGGCGAACGCGCCCCCGCGTGGGTGGCGCAGGGCTTCGCCGAATACCGCAAGCGCCTGTCGCACTGGCTGCCGCTGGAACTGGTCGAGATCGAACCCGGGCTGCGCGGCAAGGGCCGCGATGCGCAGCGCGCGATCGAGGACGAAGGCCGCCGCGTGCTCGCCGCGCTGCCGAAGAACGCGCTGGCGGTGGCGCTGGACGTGCCGGGCAAGGCGTACAGTTCCGAACAGCTGGCGCAGCGCATGGAGCATTGGCGCGGCCAGGGCCGCGACCTGGCGCTGCTGATCGGCGGTCCCGAAGGCCATTCGCCCGAGGTGCTGGCGGTGGCCGGTGAATCCTGGTCGCTGGGTCCGCTGACCCTGCCGCACATGCTGGTGCGCCTGGTCGTGGCCGAACAGCTGTACCGCGCCGCGGCGATGCTGGCCAACCATCCCTACCATCGCGCGTGATCGTTCGATTCGGCTGATTCGCCCGGCGCCGTGCACGACGCGCCGGCTGCGCATCGCCGGCAGCATCGGCGCGCACAAAAAAGCCCGGGCGTGCGCCCGGGCTTTTTTGTGTATCGCAACGCGTTCGATCAGTTGAACGTGTACTTCGCGCCCACGGTGAAGTAGCGGCCGATCGCGCCGCTGTAGTGCAGCGGGTTGTAGTTGACCGCACCGTAGGTGGACGGATCCAGCGGTGCGATGCGATCGAACACGTTCTGCACCGAGGCATTGAGTTCGAACGCGGCGGTGACGTTCCAGCGGCCGGACAGGTCGAAGGTGGTGAACGAGGCGATCTTCTCGACCGGGCTGCCGTCGGCATAGAACGCCAGGTAGTCGCCGCCACGGCTGTCCTTGTTCTCGATGCTGGCGATGTAGTTGACCACGCCGCTGACGCTCCAGCTGCCCTGCTTCCAGGTGCTGCCGACGTTGACCCGGTCCTGCGGGGTGCCGATGCAGTTGGTCACGTCGCAGTTGCCGTGGGTGCCGACGTAGTCGACCGTGGTGTCGCCTTCGGTCCGCTCGAACTTGAGCAGATGGCTCCACTGCAGGTCCATTTCCAGCTGGCCCGGACCGATGTCGAAGGTCTGGCGGATGTCGGTATCGACGCCGCGCACGCGCGAGGAGTTGGCATTCACGTAGGCGGTGTTGACCGCCAGGATGGTGCCGCTGTTGGCCACGCCGCCGATGTCGTTGCTGTCGCGCAGGACGTTGCCGGCGGCGATCGCGTCGGCGGTGCTGCCCTGGGCGATCTCGTTGGTGCGCTTGATCTGCCACGCATCCACGGTCAGCGAGGTGCTGGCGGTCGGCTGCAGCACGAAGCCCACCGAGTAGCTCTTCGACTCTTCCGGCTTCAGCGCCGGGTTCGGGCGGGTGATGATCGCCACCGAGCGCGCGGTGCACTCGTTGGCCGGATCGATCGCGCAGCGCACCGGATCGCGCGCGTTGGAGAACGCGGCCAGGCCGCCGTCGCCGTTCTCGGCCGGGTTCGGCGCGCGGAAGCCCTCGGCGTAGCTGGCGCGCAGGGCGATCCAGTCGGCCGGGGTCCACTTCACGCCCAGCTTCGGCGTGGCCTTGCTGTCGCCGCTCTCGTACTTGTCGTAGCGCACCGCCGCGGACAGTTCCAACTGCTCCAGCACCGGCGCCGACAACTCGGCATAGGCGGCGTAGACGTTCTGGGTGCCGTCGTAGGACGAGTAGCCCAGGCCGATGATGTCGCCGACGTCGGTGTAGGTCTGCGGGGTCAGGCTGTTGCTGGTGCGGCGCCATTCGGTGCCCAGCGCCAGGCCCAGCGGGCCGCCCTGCAGGTCGGCCAGGCTGCGCGAGACGGTGAAGTTGAACATGTCCAGACTGGACTTGGCGCGCGCGCTGATGGTCGGCGAGATGTAGTCGTACAGCGCCTGCGAGTTCAGCCCGGCGTCGTCGCCGATGCGCCAGGTGCCGGCCGCGCAGGCCGGGTTGCCGAGCACGCATTGCACCGCGCTGTAGCGCAGATAGCCGGTGCGCTTGTTGACCAGGTCGGTGCCCGAATGCAGGTAGGCGGTGTCGTAGCTCCACTCGCCCCAGTTGCCCTTGACCCCGGCCAGGAAGCGGTTGAACTCGTTGGTGTTGTCGGTCACCCGCGGACCCACGTCCCAGGCGCTGTAGCGCAGGCGCGCGGCATAGGGCAGGGGATTGTCGGGATGGCCGGCGTAGAGCACGGTGGCGCCGGCGCCGCTGTTGGCGTTGACCGGGCCGCCGGGATAGCCCCAGCCGCCGGACACGCCCGACGGGGTGTTGGAGAACACGGTTTCCTTCTTCGAGTAGCCGATCTCGGTGTAGATCTCGCCGCCCTCGCCGAAGGCGAAGCTGGCGCGGCCGAACACGTTGACGTACTTCTCTTCCGGGCTCAGGTCGCGGTACTGTTGGGCCGGATCCCACAGGCAGCCCTGGGCCTGGGCGGTGGCATCGGTCTGGCCGGGAATGGTGGTCAGGCCGGCGCAACCGGGCAGCGCGACGAGTTGCCCGGTGGTGTCGAACACCGAGCCGTTCGGACCGGTGCCGCCGGCGGTGCCGCCGCTGAGATAGGCGCCGCCCAGGAACTGCGCATCGGCGGCGGCGTAGCCGTAGCGGCGGATGTCGCCGGTACCGATCCACTTGCGGTCCTTGCGGTCGCCGATCTTGATCGCGTCGGTCTTGCCCACGTCCAGGCTGAAGAACGCATTCCAGCCGTCGTTGGCGAGATTGCCGGTGCCGGCGGTCAGGGTCGCCTTGCGTGCGTTGCCGTCGCTGTCGCCGGACATGCCGTAGGAGCCGCGCAGGATCGCGCCTTCGAAGTCGCTGCGCAGGATGATGTTGACCACGCCGGCGATGGCGTCGGAGCCGTAGATCGCCGAGGCGCCGTCCTTCAGGATGTCGATCCGCTCGACCGCGTCCAGCGGAATGGTGCTCAGGTCGGTGAACACCTTCTGGCCGTCGTCGGCCAGGCCGTAGGTGGCCATGCGCCGGCCGTTCAACAGCACCAGGGTGGAGCCGGCGCCCAGGCCGCGCAGCGAGATGCCGGCGCCGCCGCCGGCGAAGCCGTTGCCGAAGGTCTTGGGAATCGAGCCGGCGCCGTCGGAGGTCAGGGTCTGCAGGTATTCGGCCACCGTGCTCTTGCCGGTGCGGTCGATTTCCTGGCGAGAGATCACCTGGACCGGGGACGGGGTCTCGGTGTTGGTGCGGGGGATGTTGGAGCCGGTGACGGTGATGCGGTCGAGGTTGGTTGCCGCTTCCTGTGCGAATGCGGCCGGTGCTGTGGCCGCGGTGGCAAGGATGCCGGCGACGGACGCGCAAAGGATATGGCGGCGGGTTGCACGCCGTTGGTTCTGGGTGTTCACAGTCTCTCTCCTAACTGGAAGCGCAAGTTTCGATTTCTAAGAACAGCAATTGGCGCCGGCTTGTGGTGGCCGGGCGCGTGCCATCTAGGTGTATTTATCGTGAACAAATAGTGAATTTTGAATTAAACGGCCCCGGCGGGCGCCCCACTGCGCCGAGTCCGTTCCCACCGCTCAACGGCCCAGCGAAAAATCCACCGGCACCAGCCCGTAGGCCTGAACCGGGGTTCCTTGTTGCAGCGCGGCATGGAACTTCCAGCGCTTCAGCACCTGCTCGCGCGCGGCCTGGTCGAGGATCCGGTGGCCGCCGCGCTTGGCGATGCCGACTTCCAGCGGCTGGCCGTCGACACCGACCAGCACGCGCAGCAACACGCTGCCCTGCAGGCCGTCGCGCAACGCGGCGGACCCGCGCGCCAGCGCCGCGGCGCGCGATCGCAGGGCGCAGTGCGCAGGAACGACGACGGCGCCCGCAGGCGCCGTCGTCGGACTCCTCGCCAGGACGGGGTTTACTTGCCCAGTTCGAACACCACGTCCAGGTTGACCGACACGCTGCTCTCGCCGGCCGCCACCGGGGTGCTGTCCATCTCCGCCTTCATCGCCATCGTGCGTATCATCGGCATCCGGTGCATGCCGCCGCCGCTGCCTTCGGAGATGCTGACGATGCGGCGCACGCGCAGGCCCAGCGACTTGGCGTAGGTCTGCGCACGGGCCTGCGCCTTCTTCAGCGCATCGACCCGGGCCTGGTCGTACAGCGGTTCCGGATCGTCGATCTCGAAGCTGGGGCCGTTGATCTGGTTGGCGCCCTGCGCGGCCAGCGCGTCCAGCACCTTGCCGAGCTTGGCGATGTCGCGCACTTTCAGGTTGACCGAGTTGCTGGCCTGGTAGCCGAGGATCCGCGGCGCCTGGTTCTCGGCGTACTTGTACTGCGGGCTGAGGTTGACGCCGCTGGTCTGCACGTCCTTGTCGGCGATGCCGGCGGCGCGGATCGCGGCCAGCACCTTGGTCATCTGCGCGGCGTTCTGGCGCATCGCCGCGGCGCTGTCGCCGGCCTGGGTGACCACGCCGGCCGACAGCGTGGCCACGTCCGGCGCGTGCTTGGCCTCGGCCTGCGCGGCGATGTTGAGCAAGGTGCCGTCGACCGGCACGGCGTAGGCCGGCGCGGCGGGTTGGGCATGGGCGGTCATCGCGCCTCCTAGGGCGAGGGTCAGGGCCAGCAGCAGCGGACGGATGGAGGGTGCACGCATCGGATGTTCTCCTTGGAAAGATGTGGCGAGGGTGTTGCCGCGACGATGAACGCGTCGTGATTCGGACCGGGGTCGAGCGCGCGCCGCCGGAATTAGCGATCGTTCAGTCAGGCCCGCCGGGTTATCCTTCAGCCATGCTGTATCTCGCTTCCCGTTCCCCCCGCAGAAACGAACTGCTGACGCGCCTGGGCGTGCCGTTCCGGATCCTCGATCTGGAGGTGCCGGAGGTGCGCGCGGCCGACGAATCGGCGCACGCCTATGTGCGCCGGGTGGCGCTGGACAAGGCCCGCGCCGGCATGGCGCAGCTGGCCGGCACGGCGGATGCGGCAGATGCTGTCGTACTCGGTGCCGACACCGAGGTGGTGCTGGACGATCGCGTGTTCGGCAAGCCGGCCGACGCGGATGTGGCGGCGGCGATGCTGTCCGCGCTGTCCGCGCGCACGCACCAGGCGATCACCGCGCTGGCGCTGGTCGCCGCGGCGCGCGAGGAGGTGCTGCTGGTGCCGACCCAGGTCAGCTTCGCGGCGCTGTCGGCGCAGGACATCGCCGACTACGTGGCCAGCGGCGAACCGATGGGGCGCGCCGGCGCGTACGCGATCCAGGGCGGCGCCGAACGTTTCGTCAGCCGTCTGGACGGCAGCTATTCCGGGGTGATGGGCCTGCCTCTGCATCAAACTTTCCACCTGCTGCGCGCCTTCGGAGTGCTTTGATGTCGCAAGAGATCCTGGTCAACGTCACACCGCGCGAGACCCGGGTGGCCGTCATCGAGAACGGCATGCTGCAGGAACTGCACATCGAGCGCGGCTGGCGCCGCGGGGTGGTGGGCAACATCTACAAGGGCCGGGTGCAGCGGGTCATGCCGGGCATGCAGGCGGCGTTCGTCGAGGTCGGGCTGGAGCGCGCGGCGTTCCTGCATGCCAACGACGTGGTGCGGCCGGCGCCGGTGGCCAACGGCGACACCGACGAGGCGCCGCCGCTGCCGGTGGCGTCGGGGGTGCCGATCGTGGAGCTGCTGCGCGACGGCCAGGACATCGTGGTGCAGGTGGTCAAGGACCCGATCGGCAGCAAGGGCGCGCGGCTGACCACGCAGATCAGCATTCCCTCGCGCTACCTGGTGCTGCTGCCGCAGTCGCGGGTGATCGGGGTGTCGGCGCGGATCGAGGACGAGGCCGAGCGGCTGCGCCTGAAGACCCTGGTCGCCGACCTGGCCGCCAGCCATGGCGGCTTCGGCTACATCATCCGCACCAATGCCGAGGGCCAGCCGGCCGAAGCGCTGGCCGAAGACATCGCCTACCTGTCGCGGGTCTGGAACGTGGTCGAGCGGCGCGGCCGCGACGGCGCCCCGGCCAGCATCATCTACGAGGACCTGAGCCTGCCGCTGCGCGCGGTGCGCGACCTGATCCGCAAGGACGTGGAGAAGGTCAAGGTCGATTCGCACGAGACCTTCGAACGGCTGCAGGCCTTCGTCGCCAAGTACATGCCGATCCTGGCCGAGCGCCTGGAGCTGTACACCGGCGACCGCCCGATCTTCGACCTGTACGGCGTGGAGGACGAGATCGCGCGCGCGCTGGACAAGCAGGTGCCGCTGAAGTCCGGCGGCTACCTGGTCATCGACCAGACCGAGGCGATGACCACCATCGACGTCAACACCGGCTCGTTCCTGGGCCAGCGCAACCTCGAGGAAACGGTGTTCCGCACCAACCTGGAGGCGGCGCAGGCGGTGGCGCGGCAGCTGCGGCTGCGCAACCTGGGCGGCATCATCATCATCGACTTCATCGACATGGACGACGCCGAGCACCGCCGCCAGGTGCTGCGCACGCTGGAAAAGGCCTTGTCGCGCGACCACGCCAAGACCACGGTGTACGAGTTCTCGCCGCTGGGCCTGGTGGAAATGACCCGCAAGCGCACCGTGGAGAGCCTGGAGCGGCAGCTGTCCGAGCCGTGCCCGGAATGCAGCGGGCGCGGCTCGATCAAGACCGCCGAAACCGTCACCTACGAGATCTTCCGCGAGATCACCCGCGCCGTGCGCCAGTTCGACGCGGCGCGGCTGCTGGTGATCGCCTCGAGCAAGGTGGTGGCGCGGATCACCGACGAGGAATCCTCGGCGGTGGCCGAGCTGGAGGAATTCCTCGGCAAGAGCATCCGCTTCCAGGCCGACGAGCAATACCTGCAGGAGCAGTTCGACGTGGTGTTGTTGTGAGGCTGGGAGTGGGGAATCGGGAATGGGGAATGGGGCAAGAGCGTGATGTCGGCCCCGATGCATCCTGGTTTCCATCCACGAAGTCGTTTGCGGGATTGCGCACGGCAGTGAGCTGCCCGCGTCCTGCCTTTCCCATTCCCCACTCCCGATTCCCCATTCCCCGCCTCTAAATGCCTACCCCCCTGCGCCGTCGCCTGCGCCTGGCCCGCCGTTTCGCGTTCTATGCGGCGGCGATCGGTCTGGTGTGCGTGGCGTTGGCGGTCGGGGCGTTGAGCCAGGCGCTGCCGTTCGTGGAGCGGCATCCGCAGCGGATCCAGGCCTGGCTCAGCGAGCGTGCCGGGCGCCCGATCCGGTTCGACCGGGTCGAGACCGCCTGGACCCGGCGCGGTCCGCTGCTGCGCCTGGACGGCCTGCGCGTCGGCGCCGGCGACGGGGTGCGCATCGGCCAGGCCGAGGTGCTGCTGTCGATGTATGCCGGCGTGCTGCCGGGCCGTTCGTTTACCCAATTGCGTCTGCGCGGGCTGGCGCTGACCCTGCTGCGCGGCGCCGACGGCAGCTGGTCGGTGCAGGGCCTGCCGACGGCGGCGCAGGGCGGCGATCCGCTGGACGCGCTGCAGGGCCTGGGCGAGCTGCAGGTCATCGACGGCCGGCTGGCGGTGCATGCGCCCGAGCTGGGCGTGGATGCACGCTTGCCGAAGATCGATCTGCGCCTGCGCGTGGACGGCGACCGCCTGCGCGTCGGCGCGCAGGGCTGGATCGACCCGCAACAGGCACCGCTGACCGCGGTGCTGGACATGGACCGCCGGCGCGGCAGCGGCCAGGCGTATGTGGCCGCGCGCCCGGCCGAGCTGGCCGGCTGGGCGGGGCTGTTGCAGGCCGGCGGGATCCGCGTCGACGGCGGCGCCGGCCAGGTGCAGGGCTGGGCGCAGCTGCAGCGGCATCGGATCGTCGCGGTTAGCGTCGAGGCCACCCTGCGCGAGCTGCGCCTGAGCGGCGCGGCGCTGGCCGCCGGCGGCGCGCGACCGCAGACCGCGTTCACCACGCTGCGCGCCACCGCGCGCTGGCGGCAGATCGACGGCGGCTGGCGGCTGGATGCGCCGCGCCTGCAGATCGGCCAGGCCGGCCAGCCGACGCAGCGCCTGGACGGGCTGACCGTGGCCGGCGGGCGCCGCGTCGCGCTGCTCGGCGAGCGCCTGGACGCGGCCCCGCTGCTGGCGCTGGCCGCGCTCAGCGACGGCCTGCCGCCCGGCCTGCGCGCCTGGCTGCACGCGGCCAGGCCGCGGCTGCAGCTGACCCAGTTGGCGCTGACCGGCCGCGCCGGCGGGCCGCTGTACGGCCAGGGCCGGCTGACCGAACTGGCGTTCGCGCCGGTCGGGCAGTCGCCGGGGGTCAGCGGCCTGCGTGGCCGCTTCGATGGCGACGCGCAGGGCGGGGAACTGGTGCTGGACGCCGCCAGCCCGGTGCGTTTCGACTGGCCCAGCGGGTTCGGCGTGCCTCACGACGTGCAGCTGGCCGGGCGCATCGTGGTGTTCCGCGATGGCGACGACCTGCGCGTGGCGACCCCGGCGCTGCGCGTGCAGGGCAGCGACTACGGCGCCGACGTGCGCGGCGGGCTGCGCTTCCAGGCCGACGGCTCGCGGCCGTGGATCGACCTGGCCGCGCAGCTGCAGGACGCGCCGGTGGTGGTGGCGAAGAAGTTCTGGGTGCATTCGAAGATGAGCAAGGCCGCCACCGACTGGCTGGACGCCGCGCTGCAGGGCGGGCGCCTGCGCGACGGCCATGCGCTGGTCTCCGGCGACCTGGACCAGTGGCCGTTCGTCGACCGCAACGGCCGCTTCGAGGCCAGCGCGCGGCTGGACGACGTCAAGGTGCGCTTCCAGCGCGAATGGCCGGCGGTGGAGAAGGTGGATGCCGATGTCGCCTTCATCGGCAACGGCTTCGAGGTGCATGGCCGCGGCGAGATGGGCGGGGTGCCGGTGGAGCGGCTGTCGGCGACGCTGCCGGACTACAAGCAGGGCCAGCTCAGCGTGCTGGCCAGCAGCCGCGCCGAGACCGGTCAGCTGCTGGCGATGCTGCGGCAGAGCCCGCTGCACAAGCGCTACGGCGACACCCTGGACGCGCTCAGCGCCTCCGGCCCGGCCGACGTCAGCTTCGACCTGCTGCAGCCGTTGCGCCGCGACGTGGGCGGCCACCACCTGCGCGGCAAGGTCGAACTGCGCGGCGCGCGCATCGCCGACCGCCGCTGGGAGGTGGCCTTCGACGACATGCGCGGCAGCGCCGACTACCGCGACACCGGCTTCGAGGCGCCGCAGCTGGCGGTGCTGCGGGACGGCCATCCCGGTGAGCTGGCGCTGCGTGCCGGCGACGGCGTGAGCGATCCGCAGCAGGCGTTCGAGGCGGCGTTGAGCGCATCGGTGGACGCCGACGAACTGCTCGAGCGGGCGCCGGAAATGGCCTGGCTCAAGCCCTACGTGCAGGGCCGCTCGCGCTGGAACATCGGCGTGGCCCTGCCCAAGACCGCCGACGGCGGCGCGCAGCCGCCGACCCGGCTGCAACTGCATTCGGACCTGGTCGGCACCGAACTGCTGCTGCCGGCGCCGATGGACAAGGGCGTGGCCGCGCCGCTGGCGACCTCGGTCACAGTGCCGCTGCCGGTGGGCACCGGCCGCATCGAAGTCGCCTTCGGCAAGCTGATGGCGCTGGTCGCGCGCAGCCAGAACGGCAAGACCGGGGTCAAGGTGGTGATGGGCAGCGATCACGTGGCCGAGGACCCGCCCGGCAGCGGCCTGGTCGTGAGCGGACGCACCGCCGCGCTGAACGCGATCGACTGGATCGGCCTGGTCAGCCGCCCGGATCCGAACACGTCGGCCACCCCGGGCGCCGAAGACCCGATGCCGCTGCGCCAGATCGACGTGCTTGCCGACCACCTGCTGCTGCTCGGCGGCGTGTTCGACAACACCCGCCTGCGTTTGCAGCCGCAGGCCGACACGGTGGCGGTGCACCTGGACGGGCCGGCGCTGGCCGGCGAACTCAGCGTGCCGAGCAAGGACGGCGGGGTGCTCGGCGGGCGCCTGGCGCGAGTGCACTGGCGCGCCGCCCCGGCCCCGGCCGCGGCCGGGGCCGCCAGCGCCGCCAACGCGGCAGCCGATCCCACGCTCGCGGCGGCGGCCGCGGCGGTGCGGCCGCTGGCCGAGGCGCTCGACCCGGCCTCGATCCCGGCGCTGGCGCTGGACGTGGACGACCTGCGTTTCGGCACGATGAACCTCGGCGCGGCCTCGCTGCGCACCCGCAAGCTGGCCGACGGCATGCAGGTGGACCAGCTGCACCTGCGCTCGGACAAGCAGAAGATCGACATCAGCGGCGACTGGCGCGGCAAGGGCGCCGCCGCGCGCACCCAGCTCAGCGCCAGCGTGGACAGCCAGGACCTGGGCGAACTGATGCAGAACCTGGACTTCGGCGGCCAGTTGCGCGGTGGCGAAGGCACGCTCACCCTGCGCGCCGCCTGGCCCGGCGACCCGGCCGGGTTCCAGCTGGCCACCTTGCAGGGCCAGCTCGACGTGGCCGCGCGCAACGGCCAGCTGCTGGAACTGAACCCCGGCGCCGGGCGCGTGCTCGGCCTGTTCAGCGTGGCGCAGCTGCCGCGCCGGCTGATGTTCGATTTCCGCGACTTCTTCTCCAAGGGCTTCGCCTTCAACCGCATCGACGGCCAGGTGCGGTTCGGCGACGGCGTCGCGCGCAGCGAAGCGATGCTGATCGACGGCCCGGCCGCGGAGATCAAGGTGCGCGGGCAGGCCGACCTGCGCGCACAGCAGTTCGACCAGACCATCGACGTCAATCCCAAATCCGGCAACCTGCTGACCGTGGTCGGCGCGGTCGCCGGCGGCCCGGTCGGCGCGGCGGTCGGCGCGGCCGCCAACGCGGTGCTGGGCAAGCCGCTGGGCGCGATCGGCGCGCGCACCTACCGCGTCACCGGCCCGTGGAAGGATCCCAAGGTGGAGGTGATCGAGCGCGAGTCCTCGCGCACGCCCGCGCCGCCGACGCCTTCCAGCCCTCCCTGAATCGGCGCCTGCGCCGTGCCGCCGGCGCTTGCGCTGGGCGCCCCCGTCCCCCATGTTGAGTCCCATGACCGAAACCGCCCTCAGCCTCGCCGAAACCCGCCTGTTGCGTCCCACCGGCCTCGATGCCAGCAGCCTGGAGCGCGCCTTCGGCACGCTGCTTGGCCCCGGCATCGACTTCGGCGACCTGTATTTCCAGCATTCGCGGCGCGAGAGCTGGAGTGTGGAGGACGGCATCGTCAAGGACGGCGCCCACTCCATCGAACAGGGCGTGGGCGTGCGCGCAATCTCCGGCGAGAAGACCGGTTTCGCCTATTCCGACGACATCCACCGCGACGCGCTGCTGGCCGCGGCGCAGTCGGCGCGGGCCATTTCCCGCGACGGCAGCGCGCAGCCGGCGCAGGCGCTGCTGCGCGGCGGCGCGCGCGCGCTGTACCCGGCGCTGGACCCGGTGGACGGCATGGGCAACGACCTCAAGGTCGAGATGCTGCGGCGCCTGGACCAGTTCCTGCGCGCCGCCGACCCGCGCGTGCAGCAGGTGATGGTCGGCCTGTCCGGCGGCGTGGACACGGTGCTGGTGGCGCGCAGCGACGGCGTGCTCGCCGCCGACGTGCGCCCGCTGGTGCGGCTGAACGTGCAGGTGATCGTCGAGCAGAACGGACGCCGCGAGTCCGGCCATGCCGGCGGCGGCGGCCGCTACGGCTACGCGGTGCTGTTCGCCGATGGCCGCCCCGAGGCCTTCGCCAAGGAAGCGCTGCGCCAGGCGCTGGTCAACCTGGAGGCGGTGCCGGCGCCGGCCGGGGTGATGCCGGTGGTGCTGGGCCCCGGCTGGCCCGGGGTGCTGCTGCACGAGGCGGTCGGGCATGGCCTGGAAGGCGACTTCGCGCGCAAGGGCACCAGCGTCTATGCCGGGCGCATCGGCCAGCGCGTGGCCTCGCCGGGCGTGACCATCGTCGACGACGGCACCCTTGACGGCCGCCGCGGTTCGCTGAACGTGGACGACGAAGGCACCCCGACCAACTGCACCACGCTGATCGAGGACGGCGTGCTGGTGGGCTACATGCAGGATTCGCTGAACGCGCGGCTGATGGGCGTGGCGCCGACCGGCAACGGCCGCCGCGAATCGTTCGCGCACCTGCCGATGCCGCGCATGACCAACACCTACATGCTGGCCGGCCAGCACGATCCGCAGGAGATGATCCGCTCGGTGAAGAAGGGCCTGTACGCGGTCAATTTCGGCGGCGGCCAGGTCGACATCACCAGCGGCAAGTACGTATTCTCGGCGACCGAGGCCTATCTGATCGAGGATGGCAAGGTCACCGCGCCGGTCAAGGGCGCCACCCTGATCGGCAACGGCCCGGAGACGATGCAGAAGGTGCGCATGATCGGCCACGACCTGGCGCTGGACGCAGGCGTGGGCGTGTGCGGCAAGGACGGGCAGAGCGTGCCGGTCGGCGTCGGCCAGCCGTCGCTGCTGATCGACGGGCTGACCGTGGGCGGGACGGCTTGAGTGCCGGGAATGGGGAATCGGGAAACGGGAATCGGTAGAGCCGCGCTTGGCGGCCATGGCGATGCCGGTGCGGTTGGCTGCGCTCTCCGGCGGCGTCGCCGGTTGATTCGAGGCGGTATCGGGTCCGATGGCATCGAATGCGGCGCCGCGCGCGGCTGCCGCGGCTGGCGTCGCGGCTCAGTCGCGTTCGTCGGGATCGGTTTCGAGCGCGTCCAGGTCCGCTGCTTCGAGTCCCGAGTCCCCAGTCCCGAGTCCCGAGTCCCCGAGCACCAGCTCGCGCAACTCCCGGAACAACTCCCGATAGGCGTGCGGCGGCTTGTTCTTCAGCCGCTCTTCCTTGGCGTTGCGGATCAGCTGGCGCAAGCGTTGGCGGTCGGCCTCGGGGTATTCGCCCAGCAGCTCGGACAGCGCGCTGTCGCCGTCGGCGAGCAGGCGCGCGCGCCAGTCCTCGACCCGGTGGATCGCCGCCACTTCGCGGCGCGCGCCGTCGCTGTTGACGTCCATGGCTTCGCGGATCGCGTCCAGGGTCGCATCGTCCTCGCGGCGCATCTGCTTGGCCAGGAACGCCAGCTGCCGCTTGTGCGCGATATGCGAGGTGATGCGCTTGGTTTCGGCGATATGCGGGATCAGCGCGTCGGGCACCGGCAGCCTGGCCAGCTGCGCCGGGGTCAGCGCCACCAGCTTCTCGCCCAGGGTCAGCACTTCCAGCGCCGCGCGGCGCTGCTGGCTGCGGCTGTCGCCGCGGAATTCACCGGTGTCTTCGTCGCGTCCGCGCATGGTCTTTTGGTCTTTCCAATTCGAATTTTCCGCTCCGCGTTGCGCGGAGCCGTGACCTCTACAGGATAAAGCATTGAACGCGATCACCTCCGAACTGCGCCGCGACGACAGCCTGGAACGGCTGGAGCGCCTGTCCGCCATCGCCGAGCGGCTGCTGGCGCGCGCGCGCGAACTCGGCGCCAGCCAGGCCGAGGTCAGCTGCAGCGAAGACCGCGGGCTGGACGTCAACGTGCGCCTGGGCGCGGTGGAAACGGTCGAGGCCACCCGCGACCGCGGGATCGGCGTCACCGTCTACTTCGGCCAGCGCAAGGGCAGCGCCAGCACCGCCGACCTGCACGAATCCAGCCTCGAGGCGACCGTCGCCCAGGCCTGCGCGATCGCCCGCTATACCGAGGACGACGTCGCCGCCGGGCTGGCCGACGCGGCGCTGATGGCGCGCGAGCTGCCCGAGCTGGACCGCTGGCATCCGTGGGCGCTGGAGGCGGAGGAGGCGATTGAACTGGCCCTGGCCTGCGAGGCCGCCGGGCGCGGGGCCGACCCGCGCGTGGCCAATTCCGACGGCGCCTCGGCCGGCAGCAGCGAAAGCCTGTCGGTGTACGCCAACTCGCACGGCTTCGTCGGCCGCGAGCGCAGCACCCACCATTCGATCGGCTGCGCGCTGATCGCCGGCCACGGCGACGGCATGCAGCGCGACGGCTGGTACAGCAGCGCGCTGGCGCGCGAAGACCTCGAACAGCCGGCGGCGATCGGCCGCCGCGCCGCCGAGCGCACCGTGGCCCGGTTGCAGCCGCGCTCGCTGCCGACCGGCGAGCTGCCGGTGCTGTTCGCCCCGGAGATGGCGCGCTCGCTGGTCGGGCACCTGCTCGGCGCGGTCTCCGGCGGCGCGCTGTACCGCCGCGCCAGCTTCCTGCTCGACAGCGTCGGCAGCCGCCTGTTCCCGGACTGGTTCGCGATCGACGAATTGCCGCACCTGCGCCGCGGGCTGCGTTCGGCCGCCTTCGACGGCGAGGGCGTGGCCACCCGCGCCGCGCCGTTGGTCGCCGGCGGGGTGCTGCAGCGCTACGTGCTGGGCAGCTACTCGGCACGCAAGCTCGGCCTGCAGACCACCGCCAACGCCGGCGGCGTGCACAACCTGCAGGTGGCGGCCAACGCGGACGACCTGGCGTCGATCGCCGCCGGCATCCCGCGCGGCCTGCTGGTCACCGAACTGATGGGCAGCGGCGTCAACCCGGTCACCGGCGACTATTCGCGCGGCGCCGGCGGTTTCTGGATCGAGAACGGCGCCATCGCCTACCCGGTGGACGAGGTCACCATCGCCGGCAATCTGCGCGAAATGTTCCAGCGCATCGAGGCGGTCGGCCGCGACATCGACGTGCGCTCGCACGTGCACATCGGCGCGGTGCTGGTCGGCAAGATGACGGTGGCCGGCAACTCCTGACGCCGCGCGGGCGGTGTTATCGCCATCGATGGCCACTGCGGCGTGGAGATTGGCGGCCGCAGGCAGCATGCCGGGGCGCAGGCCCCGGCATGTCCAGAACGGTCGATTTCGGCGGCGTATGCGGTCCCCGGCGGCGAGCGGCACGGCAGCGCGGACCCGGATCGGCACTGCGACGGCTTGACAGGCTTGCGCCGGCCGCCGAGAGTGGCGCGCCAAGCGCCTTTGCCCACTCACCACCATAAGGAAGGGAATACCGATGAGCGAATTCGACAACGTGACCGCCCCGCCGCCGCCGCCGGCTGGCGCCGGCCCGCAGGAAGACCGCACGGTCGCCTTGATCACCCATCTGTCGGGCATCATCGCCGGCTTCATCGTGCCGCTGATCATCTGGCTGATCAACAAGGACAACCCGGCCAAGTCGTTCCTCAACGACCAGGCCAAGGAAGCGCTGAACTTCCAGATCACGGTCGCCATCGCTTATGTGATCTGCATGGTGCTCAGCATCATCGTGATCGGCGGGCTGCTGATGCCGGTGGTGTGGGTGGTGAACCTGGTGTTCTGCATCCTGGCCGGGCTCAAGGCCAACGAAGGCGTGGCCTACCGCTACCCGTTCGCGCTGCGCCTGATCAAGTAAAAAGCGCGCGGTCTGGTTCGCAAAGAAGGCCCGGCATTTGCCGGGCCTTCCTTATTGCGATTGCGGCTGCTTGGCAACCGGCGGTTCAAGGCCAAGTCCCGGCGTCGCGGCGACGGCCGCGGCCACGAAGTCCATCACCGCACGCACCGCTGCCGAGCGCCGCAGATCGCGGTGCACGACCAGCCAGATATCGCGCGAGAACATGGCACCCGCGTGCTCCAGCCGCAGTATTGCCGGTTCTGCATCGCCCAGAAAGCACGGCAGGCCGGCGACCCCGGCCCCGGCCCGCGCCGCGGCCAGGTGACCGCCGATATCGCTGAGCTCGCAGCCCACCGCCCGGCTGCCGGCGATGTCCAGTAGCCACTGTTGCTGCGGCATGTCGGCGAATCGCGCGTCGTAGGCGATGAAGGTCCAATCTTCGGGGCGGTGCGCCGCCGCGTAGTTGCGGCTTGCGTACAGCGCAAACGGCATCTGCGCGAGCTTGCGCACGACGCTGCTGGCTTCGGTGGGGCGCACCAAGCGCAATGCGACGTCGGCCTCGCGCCGGCTGAGCGAGACCTGCTGCGCCTGCGCCACAACGGAAAGGCGGATGCCAGGGTAGTCGTTGCGGAACTCGGGCAGCCGTTGTGCCAGCAGGTGGGTCGCCAGCACCGGCGGCGCGCTGAGCGTCACCGTCCCATTCAACGGCGTCTGCCCGGCACGGGTCAGGCGCTCCACCGCGAACGCGGCGGCTTCCATTGTCTTGGCCTGTTCGTAGACGTGCACCCCCATCGGGGTCAGGCGGCAGCAGCGTGGCAGGCGCTCGACCAGCGCCGCCTGCAGTTCGGCTTCGAGCGCGCTCAGGCGCCGGCTGACCGTGGCATGGTCCACGTGCAGGCTGCGGGCGGCGCCGGACAAGGTGCCGGCGCGCGCGACCGCGAGGAAATGACGGAAGTTCTCCCAATCGAACATCTGTGCATTTTCTCCAGTCTGGATGGCGATTCCAGAGAATTTACGCCGATAGGGGCGCTGCCTAGCATGGGCCTCATCGGTTTTTTCGGACGCCTTGCATGCCTTCGCCTTCTCCCTCCGCGCGCGGCACGCTGCTGGCCGCCGCGCTCGGCTTCGTGGTCGTGTTGCTCGACGTCAGCGTGGTCAATGTGGCTTTGGACACCTTGCGCCAGCGCTTCGCCACCGATGTGGCCGGCCTGCAATGGGTGGTCAACGCCTACACGCTGGTGTTCGCCGCCTTGCTGCTGAGCAGCGGCGCGCTCGGCGACCGCTACGGCGCACGGCGGATCTTCCTGTTCGGCTTCGTGGTGTTCACCCTGGCATCGGCCGCCTGCGGCCTGGCCGGCAGCCTGCCGCTGCTGATCGCCGCGCGCCTGGTGCAGGGCCTGGGCGCAGCGCTGCTGGTGCCCAACTCGCTGTCCATGCTGCAGCAGGCGTTCCCGGATCGCGAGCAGCGTAGCCGTGCGCTGGGCTGGTGGGGCGCCTGCGGCGGCATCGCGCTGGCCGCCGGGCCGGTGCTGGGCGGCGTGCTGGTGACGCAGCTGGGCTGGCGCAGCATTTTCCTGCTCAACCTGCCGATCGGCCTGATCGGGATTTGGCTGACGCTGCGGTACGTGGCCGGGGATGGCGGCAGCCATCGGCGCAGTCTCGACTGGGCCGGGCAGGCCACGGCCATCGTGGCGCTGGCCGCGATGACCGTGGCCTTGACCGAAGCCGGTCCGCTGGGCTGGGCGCATGGCCTGGTCCGCGGCAGCCTGCTGCTGGCCATCGTTGCGGGACTGGGTTTCCTCTGCATCGAAGCGCGCAGCCGTTCGCCGATGCTGCCGTTGGCGCTGTTCCGGATTCCGACCTTCGCCGCGGCCTCGCTCGCCGGCGTGGCGGTGAACTTCGCCTACTACGGCTTGATCTTCGTCTTCAGCCTGTTCTTTCAGATCCAGCAGCAACTCTCGCCGCAACGGGCGGGCCTGGCCTTCCTGCCGATGACGCTGGTGCTGATGGCGGTCAACGTGCTGGCGGGGCGGCTGATCACGCGCATGGGCAGCCGGCGGCTGATGGTCATGGGCTTACTGCTGGCGGCACTGGGCTATGCGCTGCTGCTGCCGGTCAGCATCGATGGCGCCTACTGGCTGCTGGTGTTGCCGATGCTGCTGGCGGCCAGCGGCATCGCGCTGATGGTGCCGACCATGACCAATGCGACGTTGTCGTCGGTGGACGCGTCGCGCGCGGGGATCGCCTCGGGCGTGCTCAATTCCGCACGTCAGGTCGGCGGCATGCTGGGCGTGGCCATCTTCGGCTACCTGATCCGCGATACCGCAGCGGCGGCCTTCATGCGCGGCATGCATGCGGCGATTGGGATTTCCGTGGCGCTGCTGCTGTGCGCAAGCGCGCTATGCCGGTTCGGCATCCGGTCGGATCGCGCGTCGGCATGACCGGCATTCGGCGTTCGCGCGAATACAGCCCCAGCAGCTCAAGGTCGGCGGGCCCGTCGACCGCGGGCGCGGCCTGGGTGCCGTCATCGCGCATGCGCATGCCGCCGGCACGCCGCTGGATTCATCGCCGCCCACACCTATGGCGTGGACGGCGGCTTCCTCCTGGACGAGAAGGGCGAGAGCGACACCAAAATCGCGTCAGTGCGCGCGATCCACCGCCAGCCGCGCCAGCGCCGCCAGCGCGTCGGCGCGGACGCCGTGGCCGTGCAGGCTGTCGCGCATCGCCGCCGCCAGTTCGGCCAGTTTGGCCTTGGCGCCGTCCATGCCGAGCAGCGCCGGATAAGTGGACTTGGCCTGCGCCGCGTCCTTGCCGGCGGTCTTGCCGAGCTGTTCGGAACTGGCCTCGATGTCGAGGATGTCGTCGCGGACCTGGAACGCCAGGCCCAGTGCGGTGGCGAAGGCGTCCAGCTGCGCGAGTGCGGCAGTGTCGGCGCCGCCGGCCAGCGCGCCCAGGCGCACGCTGGCGCGGATCAGCGCGCCGGTCTTCAATGCATGCATGCGCTGCAGGTCGGCCAGCGGCTGCACCGCGCCGGTGGCGTCGATGTCCAGCGCCTGGCCGCCGCACATGCCGGCCGCGCCCGCGGCGTCGGCCAGGGTCTGCAGCCAGCGCACGCGCAAGGCCGCATCGGCAGTGTCGGCGCCGGCCAGCAGGGCGAAGGCCAGGCTTTGCAGCGCATCGCCGGCCAGGATCGCGGTGGCCTCGTCGAAGGCGATGTGCACGGTGGGGCGGCCGCGGCGCAGGGCGTCGTCGTCCATTGCCGGCAGGTCGTCGTGGACCAGCGAATAGGCGTGGATCAGCTCCACCGCCAGCGCCGGCGCATCCAGCTGCGCTTCGTCGGACTCGAACAGCGCGCCGCTGGCGTAGACCAGCAGCGGACGCATGCGCTTGCCGCCGCCGAGGGTGGCATGGCGCATCGCCGCGTGCAGGCGGCGCGGCGCGGTCGCGGCGCTGGGCAGGTGCGCGTCCAGGCCGGCTTCCACGCGCTGGCGCCAGCGCGCGAACGCGGCGTCAGCCGCCATGGAGCGGGGCGGGATCGAACGGCTCGGCGGCGTCGGGCTGCTCCGGATCGCTGAGCAGGCGCACGCGCAGTTCGGCCTGTTCCAGCGCCTGCTGGCACTGCCGGTACAGGCCGACGCCGCGTTCGTAGGCGCTCAACGACTGCTCCAGGCTCAGGTCGCCGGTTTCCATCTTCTCCACCAGCACTTCCAGCTCCTCGAGCGATTGCTCGAAGCGGGCGACCGGGGAGGCTTCTTCTAGCGACTTCTTGGGCATCGTGGCAGTGTGCGCGGCGTCGGCGGCAGGGTCAATGCGAGGCAGGTGACGATGGCGTGGCGGCGGTGTCCAGCGCCAGCCGCGCGCGCCGTGCCTGCAGCCAGGCGTGCAGCGGCGCGGCGACGATCTGGTCGCCGGCGGCGAGCAAGCGCTCGGCGTCGAACAGCAGCGGCAGGCGCGCGCGCTGCCAGGGTGGCACGGCGCGCTCCTGCAGCACCTGCTTGAGTGCCTGCGAATGCTGGCGTCCGGGCAGCAGGATGCGTTCGCCGCCCTGGCGCAGCCGCACCAGCAGCGGCGCGTCGAAACCCAGTGGCGCGTCGGCGCGCAGCCGCAGGCGGCGGCCGTCGGGCAGCGCCAGCGGCGCGCGGCCGTCCCAGGGCGCCTGCCAGTCGGCGGGCAGCGGCGGCGGGTCGCGCTCGGCGTACAGCGCGTCGCGCCAGCAGCGCAGCGTCGCGCCATGCCAGGCGAACTGCGCGGACGCGTCGCCACGTGCGTGCAGCAGGGAGCGCTCGATCGCCACCAGGCCGGCCGCCGGCAGCGGCGGCAGCCCCGCTTGCGCGACCCAGCGCCGCAGCACGCGCGCGCGGCGCGGCGCCGGCAGCGCGCGCAGGCGCGGCAGCGACAGCGTCGCCGTGGCAGCGTCGCCGCCGCGCAGCGCATCGAGCGCGGCCTGGTCGCCGTCGTCCAGCAGCGCGCCGGCCTCGCCGCACAGCTGCGCGCTGCGCGCCAGCGCGGCATCGGCATGCGGCCAGCGCTGGCGCAGCAGCGGCAGCAGCTGCAGGCGCAGGAAATTGCGGTCGAAGCCGGGGTCGGCATTGCTCGGGTCTTCGATCCAGCGCAGCGCGTGCCGCTGCGCATAGGCATGCAGGTCGCTGCGCGGCAGCGCCAGCAGCGGCCGCCACAGCATGCCGTGGGCGAAGTCGCGCAACGGCTGCATCGCCGCCAGTCCGTCTGCGCCGGAGGCGCGCAGCGCACGCAGCAGGAAGGTCTCGGCCTGGTCGTCGCGGTGCTGTGCCAGCGCCAGCCACTCGCCGGCGGCCAGCGCCTGGGCGAAGGCCGTGCGCCGTGCCTGCCGCGCCGCCGCCTCCAGGCCGTGGCCGCCGTCGCGCGGCACCTGCACGCGCCGCACCTGCAGCGGGATCGCCAGCGCCGCGCAGAATGCGGCGCAATGGTCGGCCCAGGCATCGGCGTCGGCATGCAGGCCGTGGTGCACGTGCAGCGCGCGCAGCCCGGCGCGACGGTACTGCGGCTGTTGCGCGAGTGCATGCAGCAGCACGCTGGAATCCAGCCCGCCGCTGAGGCCGACCAGCACCGCGGCCGGCGCCGGGTCGGGCAGCGCGGCGCGCACGGGGCAGGGCGGGGCGGTATCGGAACGGCTGCTCATCGCGTCACTTTAGAGGCTGGCGACGCGGCAGCGAAGTGGTTGCGGCCCGTGCGGCGCGCGGCGCAGCGGATTGCGGGAGAGGGCGCTCCAGGGCACACGCGCCCGCGGCGCGCAAGCCGTGCCTTGTCGCCCCGGGGGAGAGGGGCTCGGTCTGCCTACTGTTTTGTTGGCAGGCCGACGCTGCCGCACTCCGCGGTGCCCGCGCTCAGCGCTGCGGTTCTGGAACTTCGCGGTTGTTGCGCTCGATGGCCTACCAGCGTCCGCCTTGCATCGGCGTGTGCCCGTCGCCATCGGGCGTGCCGCGCCGGCCGCCGTCGCAGACCCGGGCCACGCCGCGCTCGAACGGCCAGGCGAAGTCGTGCACCGGCGCGATCACTTCGCGTAGCTGCAGATCGTGGAAACCGACGCGGCCATGGCGCCAAAGAGCTGCGCCGCGCCGCAGTCACTTGGCGCTGGCGGCGTTGGCCACGAACGCGTCCGGCTTCGGCAACTGCACCGGCACGCCGTCGCCATTGC
This sequence comes from Xanthomonas hyacinthi, assembly GCF_009769165.1. NCBI lineage: Bacteria > Pseudomonadati > Pseudomonadota > Gammaproteobacteria > Lysobacterales > Lysobacteraceae > Xanthomonas > Xanthomonas hyacinthi. The sequence continues at coordinate 4,676,240 of NZ_CP043476.1, read as the reverse complement.
AGGTGCCGGCCTGGCACAGGCGCCCGCGCAGCTTCGGCGTGGCCTGCACGATCACGTGGTAGATCACGTTCTCTTCCAGGCTGCCGCGCAACGCATCGCTGCCGGGGCCGCGTGCCCAGATGCCGACGTCGTCGCCGCCATGGGTCTCGGCCTTGGTCGGCACCAGCGCTTCCTGCATGAAGTCCGGCTGCTCGGTGTCGACATGGGTCAGGTCGGGGCGGCCCTTGACCGGCTCGACGCTGCTCGGCGCGTGCGGGAACTGCTTGATCCCGGCCGGCTGCTGGTTGCTGGCGCCGGTGTAGCCGGGGCCGTTGGCATAGCTGAGCGTGGCGTACGGCTGGCCGTTGCCGTCCAGCGCCAGCTCGCCGGTGTTGGCGTCTTCGCCGCTGGTGCCGCGCACCTTGCCCAGGATCGGGTTGCCGCGCTGCGGGTAGCCGACGAAGTTCAGCGTGTGCGAATGGTCAGCGGTGACGATGATCAGCGTGTCCTCGGCCGAGGTCGCCTCCGCCGCGGCCTGCACCGCCTGCGACAGGGCGATGGTCTCGTCCAGCGCGCGGTAGGCGTTGCCGGCGTGGTGGGCGTGGTCGATGCGGCCGCCCTCGACCATCAGCACGTAGCCGTCCTTGCCACGCGACAGGGTGCGGATCGCGGCGCGGGTCATCTCGGCCAGGCTCGGGTCGCCGGCCGCGCCCTGGTCGCGGTCGTGGTCGAACTGCATGTGGTCCGGCTCGAACAGGCCGAGCAGCGCCGGGGCGTTCTGCGCCGCTTCCAGCTGCCCGCGGTTCCAGACATAGGCGCCCTGCGGATGGCGCTGGCGCCATTCGCCGACCAGGTCGCGGCCGTCCAGGCGCAGGCCGACCTTGTCGTCGTATTCCGGGTCGCGCTGCTCGACCGTGGTGAACTGGCTGCGGCCGCCGGCCAGCATCACCTGCGGGCCGCGGCCGAAGCGCGCGCTGACCATCTGCTGGGCGATGTCGCGGCAGCCTTCGGCCAGCGCCTTCGCGGGCAGGTCGGTGTCGCTTTCCCAGTTGCGTTCGGGGGTGTGCGCGTAGGTCGCGGCGGGAGTGGCGTGGGTCAGCCGGGTGGTGGTGACGATGCCGGTGTTGAGGCCGGCGCTGTCGGCCAGTTCCAGCCAGGTCAGCAACTGCTTGCCGAGGCTGTCGGCGCAGGCCTCGCGCTTGCCGGCGGCCACGCCGATCGCGCCCATGTGGGTCTTCACGCCGGTGGTGATCGCGGTCATGGTGCCGGCCGAGTCCGGCGTCTGCGAGTCGGTGTTGTAGGTCTTGCTCAGCGCGGTGGCCGGGAACGCTTCCCACGACAGCTGGTTCTCCTCGCCGGAGGCGCCCTTGCGCTGGCCGTCGAGGATGCGCGCGGCGGCGACCGTGGTCAGGCTCATGCCGTCGCCGAGGAACAGGATCACGTTCTTGGCCTTGCCGCGCATCGCGCCGTTGTTGGCCGCCTTGGCCGCGCCGCTGCGGTACCACCAGTCGGGCGTCTCGCCGCCGGGATGGGCCACGGCGGGCACGGCGATGGGCGCAATGGCGGCGCTGGAAGGCGCGCGCGGGGCGCTGGCGCAGGCCGCCAGCAGCAGGGTGGAGGCGGCAGCGAAGGCGGGAACGAGGTAGCGCATGCGAGGAACGGCCCCTGGGCACGATGTCCCGCGCATTATGCCGGCTGCGACAAGGCACGCCGATGACATCGCGCCTTTCCAGCCATGGCGTCGTCGCCCGCGCCGGCTTGCGCTATGGTGCAGGACCCCGAGATTTTCTGGATAGCAGCGATGACATTGGTGAGCGCCTGGTTGCGCATTCCGTTCTGGCAGCGGGTGGTGGCCGGCTTCGTGCTCGGTGCGCTGGCCGGCTGGGCGCTCGGGCCGGCGGCGGACACCTGGTTCGGGCCGCTGGGCGACCTGTACGTGACCCTGATCAAGATGATCGCGGTGCCGCTGGTGTTCTTCGCGGTGATCAACGCGATCTCCTCGCTGCACGGCCAGCAATCGGTGGCCAGGCTGGGCGGGCGCACCTTCCTGTGGTTCGTGCTCACCGCCGCGCTGGCGGTCGGCGTCGGCCTGGGCGTGGGCACGCTGCTGCAGCCGGGCGCCGGCCACTTCGGGCTGAGCGTGGACAGCGCCTGGAAGCCGCGCGACGTGCCCAGCCCGATCCAGGTGCTGCTGGACGTGGTGCCATCCAATCCGTTCTACGCGCTGACCGGCATCGGCACCCGCACCAACACGGCCGGCGAGACGGTGCTGGCGGCCGGGCGTGGTTCGATCCTGCCGGTGATCTTCTTCGCAGGCCTGCTCGGCTTTGCGATGGTCAGGCTCGGCGAGCGCGTGGCGCAGGCGCGCCAGCTCACCGCGCAGATGAGCGACATCATGATCCAGGTCACCCGCTTCGTGCTGGAGATGACCCCGCTCGGCACCTTCGGCCTGATCGCCTCGCTGGTCGGCAGCTACGGCTTCGAGAAGCTGCTGCCGTTCGGCAACTTCGTGCTGGCGCTGTACCTGGCCTGCGCGATCCACATCCTGGTGGTGTACAGCGGCCTGCTGCTGGCGCACGGGCTGAACCCGTGGAAGTTCTTCCGCGGCGCCGCGCCGGGCATGCAGGTGGCGTTCGTCAGTTCCTCCAGCTTCGCTGCGATGCCGGCGGCGATGCGCTCGATCACCCACAACCTCGGCGTCAACAAGGACTACGCCGCGTTCGCGGTGCCGCTGGGCGCCAGCATCAAGATGGACGGGTGCGGTGCGATCTTCCCGGCGCTGTGCGCGGTGTTCATCGCCCAGTACACCGGCGTGCCGCTGACCGGCAACCAGTATTTCGTGGTGCTGATCGCCTCGGTGCTGGGCAGCTTCGGCACCGCCGGCGTGCCCGGCACCGCGGTGGTGATGGCCACGGTGGTGCTGAGCGCGGCCAACCTGCCGCTGGAAGTGATCGGTTACCTGTACGCGATCGACCGCATCCTGGACATGATGCGCACGATGACCAACGTCACCGGGCAGATGCTGGTGCCGGTGCTCGTGGCCCAGGAGACCGGCCTGCTCGACCGCAGCGTGTACGCGGCGGCGTCGAGCAACCTCGGTCTGGAAGATCTGCCGGCCGATGGTGCCGGCCAGGCGCGTTGATTCCCCGGTGAGCACGCCCGCGACGCGCTTGCGCGAACAGCTGCAACTGCTTCCCGGGCTGGCACCGATCGACGGCGTGCTGGTGCAGCGGGCGCCCGCCGCCGTTCCGTTCGAGCGCCAGTACCTTGCGGTCAGGCAGCAGGCAGGCCGCGTCTGCTAGCGACGCGCAGCTGCGCGCGCTGCGCCGGCCGCAGCCGTTCTTCCCGTGGCTGTGCCGTGACTGTGCATCCGCAAGCGGGATCGGAATGCGGGCGCCGCCCGGCGAGGCGAGGGCGCCTGGTGTTCGCCGTTCCCGCGCGGCGGCGTCGCCGGCCCTGAACCGCACATTCGCGCGTTGCAGCGTTGCATCGCCTCGGGCATCCGTGGCATCGGTACGTGGCAGACTTGAGCGTCTTCCCCCCTTCCCTGGAGTCCCGATGAGCGGCACGCAACGTGAACTGACCTTCCGCTTCCTGGCCGAGCCGATCGACGTCAACTACGGCGGCAAGGTCCACGGCGGGGTGGTGATGAAGTGGATCGATCAGGTCGGCTATGCCGCGGCGGTGGGCTGGAGCGGGCGCTACAGCGTGACCGTGGCGGTCGGCGGGATCCGCTTCGTCTCGCCGATCCGGATCAGCGACATGGTCACGGTCACTGCCAAACTGGTCTATACCGGCAGCACCAGCATGCATTTCGCGATCGACGTGCGCGCGCGCGACCCGATGGGCGGCGACTCGCGGCTGTGCACCCATTGCATCATCGTATTCGTGGCCCTGGACAAGGAGGAAGGCAAGCCGACGCCGGTGCCGTCGTGGCAGCCGGACACCCCGGAGGACCAGCGCCTGTCCGAGTACGCACTGAAGGTGATGGAGCTGAGCAAGGGCATCGAGCACACCATCTCCCACTACCAGGCCTGAGCCTGGCGCGGCCGCGGGTCCCGGGCCGGCCTGCGACCGTCCGCAGCGCGCCGGCGGCCTGCGGCAACGCAAGGCCGCTGTCCCCAGCGGCCTTGCGTTTGCCGGCATTGCGCGTGGCTTACATCGCCACGCGCCGCGCCTGCACGAACTTCTCGCCCCAGTAGCCGCTGGTCAGCGTATCCACGCGCACGTCCTTGCCGCGGCTCGGCGCGTGCAGGAAGCGGCCTTCGCCGACGTACAGGCCGACATGGTCGACGCGGCCCTTGCGGCCGAAGAACACCAGGTCGCCCGGCGCCAGCGCGTCGCGGTCCTTGATCAGCTCGGCATTGGCCTCGTGCGCCATCTCGCGCGACACGCGCGGCAGCTCGATGCCCAGCGCGGTACGGAACACGTAGCCGACCAGGCCGCTGCAATCGAAGCCTTCGGTGTCCTCGCCGCCCCAGCGGTAGGGCGTGCCGAGCAGCGCCATGGCGCGCTTGAGCACCGATTGCACCTTGTCGCCGCCCGGGACCACGCCTTCGCGCAGCGGAGCCTGAGACACGTCGTAGTTGGCCAGCAGGCGGCTGATGTCGCCGGCGAACATCGCCGAGCGGTCCATCAGCGGGATGGTGTCGTTGGCCGCCAGATGCGGCAGCAGCGCGGCCAGGGTGGCGGTGGCGGCGGCGTCGGCCTTGCTGCGGGCCGTGGCCGGCGTCTGTGCGGCGGCCGGCTTGGCGGTCGCGGGCTGCGTAGTGCTGGGAGTGGTGCCGGCGGCGGTCACCTGGGCCGGTGCGACGGTGGCGATCGCCTCGGGAATCACGCTGTCGGCCGGAGCCGACTGGGCCAGGGCCGGAACGGCCGAGAGGCAGAGCGAGGCGGTGCAAATGAGGCGGAAGGCGGCCCGGCGGGGGACGGTGGTCTTGCCTGGAGAGGTCTTGGCTTCGGTCGTCACGCTTCGATCACAAAATCAAACGATGGGGGATCATGCCCTGTAGACAGCAAAAGGAAGTTCAAATAACGTTAATATTTCGTAATTATGAATGTGAGCAAAACCACACTTCAGTGCAAAACCCGCTTGGCGCCGGTGTAGTGGTCGCGCCAATAAGTCCCGTCCAGATAGTCCAGGCGGACCGTTCCGCCGGTGCTGGGGGCGTGCACGAAGCGGCCTTCGCCGACATAGATGCCGACATGGCTGACCGCGCCGCCGCTGCCGAAGAACACCAGATCGCCGGTGCTCAGACGCTGCGGATCGATCCGCGGGCCCTGCACCGCGGCCAGTTCGCGCGAGGTGCGCGGCAGCTGCAGATCGAGCATGTCGCGGTAGACGTAGGCGACCAGGCCGCTGCAGTCGAAGCCGGATTCGGGGGTGTTGCCGCCATAGCGGTAGGGCGTGCCGACCAGGCCCAGCGCGCGCATCAGCACGGCGTTGGCCGCGGCCGGATCGGCCGGCGCCACCTGCGGCCAGCTGCGCACCGCCACCGGTGGACGCGACGGGCGCACTTCCTGGCGCCCGCAGGCGGCCAGCACGGTCATGCAGAGCAGCGCCGCCGCGCATGCAAGACGGCGCCGCGTGGACGCTGAAACTGGCGTGTTGTGCATGGAGCCTGGATAATGCGCGACCTCAGATGGCCGCCATCATGGCGGCGCACCCGGCGGCCGACAAGCCGTCCACACCGTCTGCCATCGGCAGCCATAGCGCAGAGTTGCACATGAAGATCGAAAAAGACCGCGTCGTCCGTTTCCACTACACCGTTTCCGAAGCCGGCCAGGCGCCGATCGAGACGTCCAAGGACCGCGATCCGCTGGTGATCCTGATCGGCCACGGCAACATCATCCCGGGCCTGGAGACCGCGATGCTGGACCAGCAAGCCGGCGCCAGCTTCGGCGTGGACGTGGTTGCCAAGGACGCCTACGGCGACTACCGCGAAGGCCTGACCCAGCGCGTGCCGAAGAAGCATTTCGGCGCGACCAAGCTGCAGCCGGGCAGCCAGGTGGTGCTGCAGACCAATTTCGGCCCACGCGCGGTGACCGTGCAGAAGGTCGGCATGAGCGTGGTCGATGTCGATCTGAACCACCCGATGGCGGGCAAGGACCTGCATTTCGACGTGGAGATCCTCGAGGTGCGCGAAGCCAGGCCGGAAGAAATCGAGCACGGCCACGTGCACGGCGAAGGTGGTCACCAGCATTGATCGAGCGCGGCGCGGGTCCGGCTCGCGGGATCCGTCTCCGCCGTGCGGGTGCGCGCTGCGCCGCCGCCGCTGCCTGATCGGCTTCGCCGAGCGGCGCTGCGGCGCTCGCCGTTCGTCCCTATGTGTCCTTCGCGATGCGCCTTGGCGCATGCGCGCCGCGGCGATGGATAATCGCCGGTCTTTCGCCCGGTGCCACGCCTTGGCTTCCTCCGCTCCCGTGCTGCAGCCCGTCGCGCCCGCAGAACGCATCGTCGCCCTGGACGTGCTGCGCGGTTTCGCGCTGCTCGGCATCCTGCTGATGAATATCGAGGCTTTCGTCGGTCCGCTGGATACGGCGACGACCGGGCTGGATCCGCTGTTGCGCGGTGCCGACCGCATTGCCGATGCGGCGGTCTACCTGCTGGTGCAGGGCAAGTTCTATACCTTGTTCGCGTTGCTGTTCGGCATGGGCTTTGCGGTGATGGCGCAGCGCGCCGAGGCGGCGCGGCGCGCGTTCGGCGGTTTCTTCGTGCGCCGCAGCGCGGTGCTGCTGCTGATCGGCGCGCTGCATGCGCTGTTGCTGTGGTCCGGCGACATCCTGGTCAGCTATGCGCTGCTGGCGTTCCTGCTGCCGGCCTTCCGCGAGGCGCCGACGCGCTGGCTGCCGTGGATGGCGCTGGCGGTCTACCTGTGCTCGCCGCTGCTGTCGCTGCTGACCGGCGCGATCGGCTCGGCGGCGCAGGCCGATCCGCACGCGGCCGTGCAGTGGCGGCAGGACATGGCGGAGCAGGCGCAACGCGCGGCGGCGGCGCTGGCGCAGCAGCGCCGGGTGTTCGGCCATGGCAGCTACCTCGAGGCCACCGCGCAGCGCCTGCGCGAGCTGGTCGATACGCTGGGCCTGCTGGTGTTCAATGCGCCGACCATCTTCGGCATGTTCCTGCTCGGCGCGTGGTGCGTGCGCAGCGGCCTGGCGCTGCAGCCGCAGCGGCGACCGCGGCTGCTGGCGGCGCTGCGCTGGGGCGTGCTGCCGCTGGGCCTGGCGCTGATGCTGCTGAGCTTCCGGCTGGAGCCGTGGATGGATCCGGCGCGCCTGGACCTGCGCCTGGCCAGCGCGTTCGCCTTGTCCACACTGGCCAACGGCATGATGGCGCTGGGCTACGCGGCCTGGCTGTTGCGCTGGGTGCACGCGCTGCGCTGGCTGGCGCCGGCCGGGCGCATGGCGCTGAGCAACTACCTGCTGCAGTCGCTGCTGTGTACCACGCTGTTCTACGGCTATGGCCTGGGCTATTTCGAACGCCTGCCGCGGGCCTGGCAGATCCCGTTCGCGTTCGCGCTGTTCGCGCTGCAGGTGGCGCTGTCGCAGCTGTGGCTGCGGCATTTCCGCTTCGGTCCGGCGGAATGGCTGTGGCGCTGCGCGAGCTACCTGCGCTGGCAGCCGCTGCGCCGTCGCGACGCATCCTGCTGAACCGGCGCGGTGCACACTCCCCCGCAAGACGATGTGCTGATCGTCGGCGCCGGCGCGATCGGGCTGGCCACCGGCCTGGCGCTGCTGGAGGCCGGCCGCCAGGTGCGGATACTGGACGCAGGCGCGGTCGGCGGCGCCACCTCGCACGGCAACTGCGGCACCATCACCCCCAGCCACGCACCGCCGCTGGCCGCGCCCGGCGTGCCGTGGCGCGCATTGCGCTGGATGCTGCGCCCGGATGCGCCGCTGTACATCCGCCCGCGCCTGGATCCGGCGCTATGGCAGTGGCTGTTGAACTTTCGCGCGCGCTGCAATGCGCACGACTGGCTGGCCAGCGCACAGGCGCGCGCGGCGCTGCTCGACGATGCGCGCACGCGCCTGGTCGGCTGGATCGAACGCTATGGGCTGGACTGCGAATTCGGCGCGGACGGGCTGGACTACGTGTTCGGCGACCGGCGCAACTTCGAGCACTACGCAGAGGAATGCGTGGCGCTGGAACGGCTCGGCATCCGCACCCGGGTGATCGACGGCGCCGACTACCTGCGCCAGCAGCCGGCATTCCGCGACGTGGTGGTCGGCGCGGTGCATTTTCCCGGCGATGCGCACCTGCGCCCGGACCGCTACACCGCCGAACTGGCGCGCGCGCTGCGCGAGCGCGGAGGCACGATCGAGGAACACTGCCGGGTGCAGGCGCTGCAACCGGACGCCGATGGCGTGCGCGTGGACACCGCGCACGGCCCGCGGCGCGCACGCGAACTGGTGCTGGCGGCCGGGCCATGGTCGCCGGCACTGGCCGCGACGCTGGGACTGCGCCTGCCGATCCAGGCCGGCAAGGGCTATTCGATCACCTACACGCGGCCGACGCTGGCGCCGACGCGACCGGTGGTGCTGAAGGATCCGCAGGTCTGCGTCACCACCTGGGGCAGCGGCTTCCGCCTCGGCAGCACGATGGAATTCTCCGGCCACGACACACGCTTGAACGAAGTGCGCCTGGCCGCCTTGCAGCGCGCGGCGCGGCGGTACCTGCACGAGCCGGAAGGCCCGCAGCTGCGCGAGCGCTGGTACGGCTGGCGGCCGATGACCTGGGACGACCTGCCGGTGCTCGGGCGTTCGCCGCGGCATCCTCACGTCTGGCTGGCGGCCGGCCATGGCATGCTCGGCATCAGCATGAGCAGCGCGACAGGACAATTGATGGCTGACCTGATATGCGGGCAGTCGCCCGCGATCGACCCCACGCCCTACCGCGTGGAGCGTTTCCAGTGAGCGATGCCGTCTACGACTACGACCTGCTGGTGCTCGGCGGCGGTTCCGGCGGCCTGGCCACCGCGTTCCGCGCCGCCGGCCTCGGCGCGCGCGTGGCGATCCTGGAGCCGAACGAGCTCGGCGGTACCTGCGTCAACGTCGGCTGCGTGCCGAAGAAGGCGATGTGGCTGGCCGCCGATCTGGTCGGGCGCATCGACCTGGCGCGGGCCATCGGCTTCTCGATTCCCAGCGCCACGCTGTCGTGGCCGGAACTGGTGGTCCATCGCCAGGGCTATATCGGCAACATCCATGGCAGCTATCGGCGGCGCCTGGACGCCAACGGCGTGGTGCTGATTCCGCAGCGCGGCCGCCTGCTGGATGCGCATACGGTCGAATGCGGCGACGGCGTCCGCGTCAGCGCCGCGCACGTGGTGATCGCCACCGGCGCGCATGCGCTGCGGCCGCCGATCGAGGGCGCCGAGCTGGGCCTGGTGTCGGACGATTTCTTCACCCTGCGCGAGGCGCCGGCGCGGGTGGCGATCGTCGGCGGCGGTTATATCGCGGTGGAGCTGGCCGGCCTGCTGCAGGCGCTGGGCAGCCGCGTCGACGTGTTCGTGCAGGGCGCGCGCCTGCTGCAGCGCTTCGATGCGGAACTGGCCCGGCAGCTCGGCGAGAACCTGCGCCACCAGGGCGTGCGCCTGCATTTCGGCTATCGCACCAGCGCCTTGCGCCGCGGCGACGACGGCCTGCGGCTGTACGACGCGGACGCGGCGCCGAGCGAAGCGTTCGAGCAGGCGTTCTTCGCGATCGGGCGCCGCCCCAACAGCCGCGACATCGGCCTGGAAGCCCTGGGTGTGCGGCTGGGCGAGAAGCGCGAAGTGCTGGTCGACGACTACCAGAACACCGACGTGCCCGGGCTGTACGCGATCGGCGACGTGGCCGGCAAGATCGGCCTGACCCCGGTGGCGATCGCCGCCGGGCGCAAGCTGATGGATCGCCTGTTCGGCGACCAGCCGCAGGCGCGGCTGGACTACGACAACGTGCCCAGCGTGGTGTTCTCGCATCCGCCGCTGGGCCAGGTCGGCCTGGGCGAGGAGCAGGCGCGGGCGCGCTACGGCGAGGCGGTGACGGTGTACCGCAGCAATTTCCGGCCGATGCTGCATGCGCTGGCCGCCTCGCCGCAGCGCAGCCTGTTCAAGCTGGTCTGCGTCGGCGAAGACGAACGGGTGGTCGGCTTCCACCTGCTCGGCGATGGCGCCGACGAGATCCTGCAGGGCTTCGCGGTAGCGCTGAAGCTGGGCGCGACCAAGCGCCAGCTGGAGGACACGGTGGCGATCCACCCGACCTCGGCCGAGGAAGTGGTACTGATGCGCTGAGCGCCGCCTGCCGCGGGACCGAACGAGCGCATGCCGGTCGTTGCGTCGGCTTCAGCTGTGCAGGGATGCGTCATGCGTCGGGCTGTGCGTGGTCAGCTGTTCGGCACTTGCGTCCTGCGCGGGCGGAGTCGCTTCTTCTTCGGTGATCTCGGTGATCGTCACGCCTGACGCTTGAGCCGTGGCCATCGGGGCCAGCTGCAGCGCGCCGGCATTCTCTATGGCCTGCTGAATGCTGCTCCCTGCCATGAGCTCGTACTCGCGTTGCTGCTCGGGACTCAGGCGCGCAATGTAGTCCTGCAGTCCGGCGGCGTTTTCATGCAGCTCTTCTGGAGAGGCCGGTACGCGTGTGGCCAGCGTGGCACCGTCTGGTCCTTTGAACAGGCCTATGATCTTTGCGCCGCCCCAGTTCATCGCCAACTCGGCGCCGCGCGCCATCGGGCCGGGCATCGTCATCGACATGATGGTCATGATGAGACCTGCGTAGTAGGGCGCTGTCGGGGACGATTCGATCAGGCCCTTGGGCGTGAACGCCTTGGAGAGCTTGTCCGCGCCCAGCGCCAGCGCCATCACCATGCTGACGGCGCTCATGGCCTTGAAGCGTTCCATCGCATCTTGCCGGGTTGCCTGTTTGTTCCAGGCCGATTGCGCCATCACCGACGTCACCACCAACGAATCGGCAACCAGGTCGGCGGTGCCGATCTTGTCGGGCTGGATTAAAAAGACGGTGGATCCGGTGACGGCCGCCCCCAGGATGGTCAACGCCAGTTTGGAAGAGAAATCGGAATTTTTGTTGACGCGTTGGGTTATGCCGGCCTCTGCGTGATCCAGCCCCAGCGCGCTGCTGAAGCGCGTGGTGCACGCGTGCAAGGTTTCCAGCAAGTGGGTGCACTGGGAGTTGAGTGTCCGGGTGAGTTCGCGCCCGCCGCCGGGTTCGGTGAACTCCCGGCGGCTCTGTTCGAACGCCACTCGTCCGTTCTCCAGTTGGAGCCAGATATCGTTCAATCGCGTACGCAGTTCGTCACTGACCTCGGCGGGGCTGAGTCGGTAGCGCAACTGCTCTGCTCTGCTGTTCAGACCGACCAGCTCCGCGCCGGCGGCACCTGCGCGCAGCGCATGGTCGCGGATGCGGCCTGCGATCTGTTTGACATTGCTCCACACGAATGGGGTCAGCAGCACGGCAGCGGCCGCGACGGCGGCTGTCGAACGGAAGTACGTGCTGTTTTCGATCTTCTCGGCCTGGTGTTTCACCGATTCGGAGCCGTATTTCTTCGGCAACTCGGTGGCAAGAAAGATCCCGTTGAGCAGCGCCGCATAAAAATGCATTTCATTGGCCTCCCTGCCCAGTTCGCCTCCGGTCAGCGGGAAGGGCAGGCCGTCCGCGGTCGAACGCAATGCCGACATCGAGAGACTGAGCACGCCCTTGGTGGCGCCGGCGATCGAATAGGCAAAGGTCTTGGCCTGATTGGCGAGCAGCGGACTGGGGACCAACAGCGGCCAGGCGTTGACCAGGTTGGCCAATGCCTTCAGCGCCCGTCCCGTTGCCGGGGTGCCATGCGCGAGCGGGGCGATCGCCTGTTCCACCGCTTCGATGTCGCTCAGAATCGCGTGACGGAAATGCGGCTGCAGATCCTGCGCCGTTGCGCATAGATTGCGCAGCTGAAGCAATTGCTCGCGGCACGAGGCCAAGGTGTGGGTGGATGGCTGCTCTGGATCGGTTCCGCGCAGAATCGCCAGGAATGCCGGATCATGCGCCTGCAGCTGCAGCATGGTGCGCAGGTCGCTCAGCGTCCATAACTCTTTGGCCGCCCATGCGATGTTGGAGGAGCCGCTGTGCAATGCCGAGGCGACCTGGTTGAGCGTATGCGACAGCGCCCTGCGCACATGCGGCAGGGGCGAGGCGGTGGCGCTGTCGCCGGTCGCTGCAGGTTCTGCGTGCGCAGGCGTTTGCGCATGCTGCGCCGGCACGATTGCCGGTGTGTCGGCATCGCTGCTACGGCGTGGCGCCCGCTCCAGCAAGGGGCTGGGCGGGGACGAATCGGCTGACGGCGGCGCAGTCGTTTCATGCGTCGATGCGGGTGCTGCTTCGGCGGAAGCCGCGTGTAGCGCGACGCTTTTCGATGCGGTAGCGGATTTTGCTTGCATGTGAATCGGGTCCTCTGCAGTGAACCTGGCGGGGCGGGGCTGTGAAGCCACAGGCGAGTCCTTCATCTCGCGTGAAGCGGCGCTGTGTCCGCGGCGATGCCGGCGCTCGGCATGACGCGATGTCCGCCGTCCCTTGCCTGCACCGTGCATGAGCAACGATGGCGTGTGTCTGCTGGGCGATGGACGGCACGCCATTGGGCAAATCTAAAAGACGATTCCGGTGTCAAGGCCCGTCGGAGCGAAATCATGGTGCGTTACAGGAAGTGGGCAGGGACGCAGCTGCCGGTATGCGCGGCCGCACGTGTTACGCGAGCCGATGGCGCCGTACTGGATCCGCGGCCGATCCGGGTTCGTGCGGTTGTCGCAGTTGTGCCAATCCCTGTGCGATTGCGATGCGTGCGACCGCCGACGCGGTCCCCGCGCAGCGCCCGCAGCACTGGGCAGGGCAGTGCGGCCGTAGAATGAGCGGCATGCACGATGTCCGTTCCCGCCGCGGCGCCGGTCCGCGATGAACGCGCCGGGGCGCTCGACTCCCGTTGCGCTGGCGACCGCGCCTGCCGACCTGGGCGGCGTGCTGCTCGCCTTCGGCCACGGCCTGCAGGTCGGCCGGGCATGAGCGGGCGCCGCGCCGTGCCCGCCGCCGAGGCATCGGCGGCGGCCCAGGCCCGCATCCTGGCGGCGATCCGCGCGATTCCGTCCGGCCAGGTGCGCGGCTACGGCGAGGTGGCGATGCTGGCCGGACTGCCTGGCCGTGCGCGCCTGGTCGCGCGCGTGCTCGGCGGCAACACCGATCCGACGCTGCCCTGGCACCGGGTGCTGCGCAGCGACGGGCGCATCGCCTTCCCGGACGGCTCGCACGGCTTCCGCGAACAGTGCCAGCGGCTGCGCGGCGAAGGCGTGGCGGTGCAGGGCGGACGGGTGAAGCGCGCCCCAACGCCGGCGCGCGACCTCGACGCGGCGTTATGGGGGCCGCAATAGCGAGCGGCTATGATGGTCGGCAGTTGCCACGGACACGACCATGTTCCCCAGACTTCCGCCCGTTACCCAAGCCCTGCTGATCGGCAATGTAGTGGTGTTCCTGCTGCAGCTGTTGCTGGGCGACGACACGTTCGCACCCTTCATGCTGTGGCCGATCAGCGACTTCGACGCGTTTTCGCCGGGGCAGAACTTCCAGATCTGGCAGCTGCTGACCTATGGCTTCCTGCATGGCGGCTTCTCGCACCTGTTGTTCAACATGCTGGCGCTGTACATGTTCGGCGGGCCGCTGGAGCAGACCTGGGGCAACAAGCGCTTCCTGACCTATTACCTGGTGTGCGTGGCCGGCGCCGGCCTGTGCCAGCTGCTGGTGGGCTGGTGGATGGTGAGCAACGGCGGCGATCCGTATCCGACCCTGGGCGCCTCCGGCGGCATCTTCGGCCTGCTGCTGGCGTTCGGCATGCTGTTCCCGAACCAGCGGGTGATGCTGCTGTTCCCGCCGATTCCGATGAAGGCGCGCACCTTCGTGATCGTGTTCGGCGCGCTGGAGCTGATCATGGGCTTCACCGGTTGGCAGCCGGGCGTGGCGCATTTCGCGCACCTGGGCGGCATGCTGTTCGGCTGGCTGCTGATCCGCTACTGGCGCGGACAGCCGCCGTTCGGCAAGCGCAAGCCGCCGCGGCCGCGGATCGTGCGCTGAGGATTGGCGGGGGAGGACGGTCGCGGCCGGCTTCACCCACGCCATCGCGAGAGCCGCGCGCTCAGCGCGGGCGGATCAGCCGATCGTGTCGCACCTGGCGGATCGGCGTGGCGGGGAAGTTGTCGCTGGCGTATTGGCTGCCGCGGTCGGAATGGAACAACCCGCCGGCAGCGACCGGCGAGGTCGACCATGCGTTGGTCGTCGGCAGTTGCACTGCAGCAATTTTTTTGTTTATCCTGTAGGCAGGATTCGCCGCGGCGACGTGGCGATACGGAAGTAAAACGGAATTTGCCAGGGGGCAATGGGATGGATTTTCAGGGGAAGGGCGCGCAACGCGTCTTGGCTGGTCATGGCGTTTGCCTGACGCAGCGGATTGAATCGGATCAGCAGTATCTGCCGCACCTGTACCAGGCCGGGTTGTGCGGGCGCGTAGTTGCGCGCATCGCCATATCCAGCCGCTAAGCGCAAGCTCTCCAAGCCTGACATGTTGCTCTCTCACGAGCCGGCAGGGTGTGCCTGCGCATCCGAAGCGAAAACCAACGCCTTCGCGAGCATTGCCGCGAATCTCGCTTCGCGTGCGCGGCATTGGGGCAGGGCCTGCCTATCCCTTTTGCTGTTTGCCTGCCTGTCCGGCATCCATGCACAAGCGTTCGCTGACACAGCCGTAACCGGTGCCCTAAAGTCCGATGCGCATTGGACACGCGATGCGGGTCCGTATGTGGTGTCCGGCCATCTGCTGCTGCAGGAAGGCGCCTTGCTGACCATCGACGCCGGTACCGAGGTCTTCATGCAGGCGGGGGCGCGCGTAAGCATCGAGCGCGGCGGCATTCACGCCAATGGCACGCTGGACGCGCCGATCCGGGTGCGCTCGGCCAAGAGCCGGAATGGCGCCGCCGCCGCGCCCGGCGACTACGGTCCCTGGACCTTCACCGCCGGCACCAGTGCCGACACCAGGCTGGACCATGTGCGTTTCGAGCATGGCCAAGGTCTGGCCGTGCTGGGTGCTGCGCCGGTTTTCAACTACGTGGAGGTTCGTTCTGCACAGGGTGCAGCGATCAGCATCGACCTGGCGGCCTCTCCGAGTGGCGTCGGCAACCATGCCGAAGGCAATACGTTGAACGCAATCGCGGTGCCGGCGGGCGACATCGTCGACAACGTCAGCTGGGGGCTGCGCGGGATTCCATACTTGGTGCAGTCCGGCACTGTGTCTGTTGGGCGCTCACCTGCGATCGCAACGGTGACGCCCAGGACCGTGGAGCGCGGGCAGACCGTTTCGCTGTCGGTCGACGGTACGCGCCTGGAAGGCCTGAGCATGGTCGGCACCGACAACAGCGGTGTCGTGTTGACCCCGATCGGCACCTCCAGCTCTACCCGCGCGAGCCTGCAGGCCAAGGTCGCAGCGGATGCTCGGCTTGGCGCCGCAACGTTGCGCATGACGGTGGATGCCGGCGAGCTGACGCTTCCTGCGGCCTTCGACGTGGCGCAGCCGACGCCTGTGGTCACGGCCGTTGCTCCGGACAAGGTGTTTGCCGGCAGCGGTGTCAGCGAACTCACCGTGACCGGCCGGAATTTCGTCGCGGAGTCGGAAGTATTGGTCAACGCCGCCAGCATTCCGACCCGTCAGGTCAGTGCGACGGAGCTGAAGGCCGAGCTGCCGCAGCAGGATCAAGCGGGTACGCTCAAGCTGCAGGTCCGCATTCCCGACGGTGTTGTGCACGGCCAATACCTGACGTCCAATGCCGTGAACCTGACGGTCGAGCAGCCTGTGCCACCGTCAATCAGCTTCGAACCGACGCCTATCGCAGTACCGCCGGACAACAAGCCCCACCAGGTTACTTTGCGCCTGTCGCGTGCCGACAATCGCGACCACACCCTCAACCTGAGCATTTCCGATCCGCTCAAGGCGACCGTCAGCCCGTCCTCGCTCACCATTGCCGCCGGCCAGACCGTTGCGCGCTTGACGGTCACGCCGCTGGCGCAGGGCTCGGTGGCGCTGCGCACGCAATCGTCCACGCTGGGCGACGCCTCGGTGCCGATGTTCATCACCCAGGATTTCAGCGGCATCAATACCAGCCATGCGCTGCCGGTAGGCGTGTTCGTCGAGGGCGATCCTGTGGCGGGCGAACGCTACGAGGGCGTCGTCCACGGTGTAGTCGGCGTCGGTGTCGGCAGTGTGCTGACCGGCCTGTCTCCGTCCGGCTGGGCCGCCGGCGCAACGCAGCGGGTCGGCGTGTCGGGGGTGGCAATTGCGGCGGGCGTGCAGATCACCGTCGTGCCGGAAACCGGCATCTCGGTCTCTGCCGCCCAGGTCGCCGCCGATGGTCGCCTCGCCGAGGTAGACGTGCAGATCGCGACTGATGTGGCGGCCGGACCACGGCGTTTGGTCGTGCGCGATGCCAGCGGTTCGCTGCTGACCTTCGCCGACGCGGCGCAGGCCGCAGTCTACGTCGGTGCAGGGCTGCCGCAGATCGACTCGATCACGCCCATGGTGGTGCTGCGCGACTCGACGACGTCCGCCACCGTGCGCGGCCGCAATCTACAGAACGTGCGGCTGGAACTGTCGCCGGCCGACGGGCTTGTGCTCGATGCGATGCCGGTGATCAGCGCCGACGGCACCGAGTTGACTGCTGGCGTACACGTGGCTGCCAATGCCGCGCTCGGTGATCGAGTCCTGCGTGCGAGCAATGCAGTGGGCACGAGTTCGCCGGCCGCCAGCAGCGCGAACACGCTCAGAATCGTATCGGGCTTCGAGGCGACCTATCGTTGGGAGGCGCCGTTGGTCGGTGTGACGGTGGGCGAGCCCGAACCTGTGATTCAGGAGATCACGCCGGTGCCGACGCAATCGGTAGGCGTGGTCGTCGGTGCCAGCATCACCGCGGTCAGCCCGCGCGCGGCCATTGTCGGACACGCTGTGAGTGTGACGGTGCGTGGCCAGGGCCTGCAGGCGGTGACGTCGGTGGCGATGGTGCCGGCCGACGGTCTGACGCTCGGGGCGCTTTCCGTCAACACCGAGGGTACCGAACTCGTCTTCGACGTGGAGGTCGCGGCGGATGCAGCGGCCAACCTGCGTCGCTTGGTGCTGGGCACCGCCACCGGTCCGATGACGTTCGCCGATGTCAACGACGGGGCATTCCGTGTGAGCAAGCCGGTCCCTGAAGTCGACTCGGTCAGCCCTTACCTGCTGCTACGCGGCGGTGCGGCGCAGACGGTCATCGTGCGCGGTCGCTACCTGGACAATGCATCGGACGTGCGCGTGTCGCCAGCCGACGGCGTAACGGTGATCCGTCCGTTGACTGCGAATGCCGATGGCACCGAATTGACCCTGTCGTTGCAGGCGACTGCCAGCGCCGCCACCGGCCTGCGCACGCTGCTGGTGACCACGCCAGCGGGCGACTCCGTCGGCGCGGCCAGCGCGCACAATACCGTCCGCGTGGTCGCCGAGCTCGGTGGCAACGTCCCGGATCTGCCAGCGCCGTTGGTTGGCGTCTTGGTGGGCGAAGCAGAAAGCGTCGCTTACGAGGGGGCACTGGTTGCACCACTGGTCGGCGTGAGCGTGGAGGAGCCGCCGCCGCCGGTGGAAACCGTGGAGACGCAGGCAGGCGGTGAGGCGGTGGGCGTGCTGGTAGGCGCAATGGCGTCGGGACAATCCGTGGATGGTTGGTTGCAGGGCGCCAGCGGGACCTTGCAGGTGTCCGGCGTCAATCTGCAGGGCGTGCAGTCTGTGCAAGCCACGCCGGCGAATGGATTGCTGTTCGATACACCAAGCATCAATGCCGATGGCAGCGAGTTAAGCGTGGGCATCACCGTCGCCCAGGACGCGACGCTGGGCGCGCGACGGCTGCGCCTGGTGACCGCCGACGGACAGGTGGTATGGATGCCACCGCTGGCTGCGGCCTTCGGCATCGGTCATCTACCCAGCATCGATTCGATCACCCCGATCGTGCTCAACGCAGGCGACACGGTCGAGATGACGGTGCGCGGCAAGGATCTTTTGTCCGTCACTGGCGTCAAGTTGACACCGGCGGCAGGTATCCGGCTGCTGGGCGCTCCTGCCTGGTCGCAGGACGCGTCGAGCGAAATTCTCAAGTTCAGCTTGATGCTCGACTCCGATGCGGCAACCGGTAGCCGGGTTCTGCAGTTGGTCGTGCCGGGCGGCAGCAGCTCGGCAACGCCTTCGCCAGTCAACACCTTCAACGTGGTGCCAGCGCAATGAGACAGGCCAATGGGTCCTCACACGGAAAAGGCGAGGCGCGCGGCGATCGATCTACCGCCGCGCGCACCACGGGACCACCGTGGCAAGCCCGATACGGCGCCACTCTCGGCTATGCGGAACGATCCGCACTGCGACCGAACGACAACAGCACAGTGAACGTGCACATCCGCTCAGGGAATCCCATATGAACCATCATTTCCGCCATGTCCCGCGCCCGGTCCTGGTCGCCGCGCTGCTGGCCCTGTTGCCCGTTGCGAGCGCGCAGGCATTCAACAGCGGCAGCACCGGCGCCGACGGTGTGCTCAACCCCACCGTGAACACCGAGGTCGAGTTGCCGGCATCGGGCATCCTCAACTACACGACGGTCAACATCCCGGCCGGCGTTACGGTGAAGTTCAAGCGCAATACGACCAACACGCCCGTCTACCTGCTGGCGAGCAGCGACGTAACGATTGCGGGCACCATCGACGTGACCGGCCAGGACGCCAAGGCGACCGGCACCTATGGTGACGGCGCGCAAGGCGACGACGGCATTCCGGGTGAAGCCGGCCCTGGTGGTTGGGCAGGGGGCCGCGGGGGCCGCGACGATGCGCAGCAACGTGCGGCGATCATTCGAGGTGGGTCTGGCTTGGGGCCGGGTGGCGGGCCGGGCGGTGTGGAGGGTGCCGATGGCTGCACTGCGGCCACTGGCTATTGGAAGTATGTTGGCATGGGCGGCGCTTATGCCAGCAATGCTGTAAAGACCTACGGACGCAATTGCTACAATCCAGGCGTTCCGTTTACCACCGGCTACGGCTCGGCTTTGTTGCAGCCGCTGGTTGGCGGCTCTGGGGGTGGTGGTGGCCGCGGCGGTACGAACTATCCGGGCAGTGGTGGCGGCGCCGGCGGCGGGGCGATCCTTATCGCTGCTTCGGGTACGCTGCGCATCACCGGCAAGATTGATGCACAAGGCGGTGATGGCGGCGGTCTGCTCGGTACCGGTGCCGGCGGGCAGGGTGCTGGCGGCTCGGGCGGTGCCATTCGTCTGGTCGCCAGTACTGTCACCGGCAACGGCGCGCTCTCGGCTGCGGGCGGCTGCATCAATTACAACAATGCTCGCCGACAGCGCTGTGGTTCCACTGGTTACAGCGATGAGTTCGGTGGCTCCGAAGGCCGCATTCGTGTCGAAGGCGAGTCGATCACCTTCACCGGGACATCGACGCCGGCCTACGTGCGCGGCGATGTCGGCCCGGTGTTCATCGCCAACTCGCCGTCGCTGCGCATCTCCTCGGTTGCCGGGAAAGCGGTGCCTGCCGCACCGACCGGTATCAACGACGTCACGCTGCCTGCGACCACGACCGAGGCGGTCGTGGTGCAGTTCGAGAGCATCAATGTGCCGGTCGGCAATACCATCAAGCTGCGCCTGGTACCGGCTTACGGCGCCACGAGCGAAGTGGTCACCCCAGCCATCGCGGGCAGCACCGCCGCAGGCACCACTGAAGTCTCGGTGACCCTGCCGCAAGGTCCCAGCACGCTGCAGGCGACCACCACCTATACCGTCGTCGTCGCGTCGTTGGGGGACGAGGCGCTGGGTGAGCGCCTGAAACGGCTGGCCGATAACCAGACCGTGGAAACGGTCGAAGTGACCGTTGCCCTGGAAGGCGGCGCACGCGCCAAGCTGCTGACCCGCAGTGGGCAGGCGTTCGATCTTCCCTACGAAGCCTTGAGCGCGATCGGCTTCCGCAGCTGATCGCCCGCGGATCAGGACTTAGCCACGACGCAGCCATGGACGTGCGTTCACGATGAGCCAGCACCGACTCCCTCTTGATCTTCGGCCCAAGTCCCGTCGCGCACGACAGTGCGTGACGGCAACGCTCGCGCTCGTGCTGGCGTTGGCGCCGTCGTGGATCGGTGCGGCCGAGTTGACCATCGCCGAGGGTGTGGTCGTGAAGTTCGGCCAGGGCGCGCAGTTGGATGTGCGCGACAAACTGGCCGCCGGCCACGGCGTGGCGCTGACCAGCGATCGCGATGACAGTCTTGGAGGGGCGCTCACCGAGATCGGTGGGACGCCAGCGGCTGGCCAGTGGCAGGGCTTGCGCCTTGAAAAGTCCAGTGCCGCCTATGGCGC
This sequence comes from Xanthomonas hyacinthi, assembly GCF_009769165.1. NCBI lineage: Bacteria > Pseudomonadati > Pseudomonadota > Gammaproteobacteria > Lysobacterales > Lysobacteraceae > Xanthomonas > Xanthomonas hyacinthi. The sequence continues at coordinate 4,655,856 of NZ_CP043476.1, read as the reverse complement.
GGCAGCCATCGATGATCTGCTGGTGCGTTACGCAGGCGGCGGCGACCAAGGCGCCTCGGTGGTATTGCGTGGCGTGGCGCCGCGCTTGAGCGGCTTGCGCGTCGAAGACGGCATGGTTGGCCTGCGCCTGCAGCAAGCGGCGTCGCCGACCATCAGCGCGTCCAGCTTTCTACGCAACCAGACCGGCCTAGAGGCAGTCGATGGCAGCCAGCCGGTGATCGGTGGCAGCCAGTTCGTGGGCAACGCGCAGGCCGCGGTACTGAACCGTACGCCGGCTAGTGCGATCAATGCCAAGGGCAACTGGTGGGGCCATGCGAGCGGCCCGAAGGATCCGGCCGCCAATCCGGGAGGACAGGGCGATAGCGTGTCCGCCGGCGTGGACTACGCCAACTTCCTGGCTGCAGCGCCGCTGCTGTCGCCGAGCGTAAGGCTTACGTCGCCCGCAGCGTACTTCGAGAGCCATCGTATCGCCCTTGCGCTGTCGTGCATCAATGCCGTCGAGTACAGGCTGGCCGAGAGCGAGGCGTTCGCTAACGTTGCGTTCAAGCCGCTCAGCAGCGGCCGTGGCGATGTCGAATTGGATCTCTCCGCCGGCGATGGCCGCAAGGCGGTCTATGCGCAGTTCCGCGATGCGCGCGGCTTGGTGGTCACGGCGACCCTGGCCGGCGGCGCGCTCGTAGACAGCGAAGCCCCGCGCGTGGCGATCACCAACCCGGCCGACGGCAGCCTGATCCGCGATCCGATCACGATCGAGGCCGAGGCCAGCGACCAGGCGGGTGTGAAGCAAGTGCAGTTCTTCCAGGGTGCCGAGTTGCTCGCTACACGCACTGCCGCACCGTATCGCCACGACTGGCAGACGGACGCAGTCGCGGACGGACAGTACGCGCTGAAGGCGGTCGCCACCGATATCGCCGGCCGCGTCAGCAGCCATAGCGTCAATGTCGCGGTATCGCATACCGCGCCGGTGCCGGATACCGAGGGGCCGGTACTCACCGAACTCACGGTCGATGGTGTCGCCCTGGCTGATGGTTTCCGCCTCAATGCATCCTCGACGCTTGCCCTCCGCGCCAGCGACCGCAGCGCGATCTCGCGCATCGAGATCCTGCTCGATGGCACGGTGGCCGCCAATGCCACCGGCAACGGTAGCTATAGCGCCGCGCTCAACCTGTCAGCCCTCGCCGCCGGCACCCACGTGTTGGCCGTGCGCGCTTTCGACTCGCTCGGCAACCAGAGCCAGCAGCAGTACACCATCGAGCTGGTGCATCCGGCGCCGTCGGCGCCAACGATCCAGCAGCCGACCGACGGCAGCGTGACGCGGCAGACCACCGTGACCGTCAGCGGCCAAGCGCTCGCAGGTAGCGATGTGCTGGTCCGCGTCGATGATGTCGAAGCCGCCCAGACCGCCGCTGGGACCGACGGCCGCTTCAGCGCCACCGTCACCCTGGCTTCCGGTAGCCATCGCCTGAGCGCCGTTGCGCGCAATACGTACGGCACCAGTGCGCCGTCGGCCACCGTCACCGTGCAGGTCGACACCAGCGTACCGAGTGCGCCATCCGGCCTGGTCGCCAATCTGGTGAATGGCAAGGTGCGGCTGCAGTGGCTGGCGTCCACCGACCCGAAGACCACGGGGCACGATGTGTACCGCGCCAGCGCCGACTTCGAGGACATCAGCCAGGCGCAGCGCGTCGCACGGCTGGGCAATACGGCCTCGCAGTACGAGGACAGCCCGCAGCAGGACGGCCGTCTCATCTACCGCGTGGTGGCGATCAATGCCGCCGGCGTCTCAAGCCTGCCCAGTAGCCCGGCCAGCGTCATGGTCGATCGCGGCGCGCCGTATGCGGTCGCCATTCAGTACCAGTCCAGAGGAGGCGCTTACGACTCGTCTCGCAAGCTGTTCGGTCGTGGCACCGTCGATGTCGTGGTGCAGGTCAGCGAGCCCTTGCAGGGCACGCCCTACCTGAGTCTCGTGCCGGAGGGTGGGTTGCCGATCCCGATCGACCTGGTGAAGCAGGACGACACTCACTACACAGGCAGCTTCGCCTTGACCGCCAGCGCTGGCGCCGGCACTGCCAACGTGTTGTTCTCTGCGCGCGATGCTGCGGGCAATCGCGGCGACCAAGTGCAGTCCGGGGCCACGCTCGCCATCGATACCCGCTCGCCCGTGGTCAGCGCGATCACCCTGGATCCGGTCGCGCCGATCGACGCTGGACACCAGCGCCAGGTCAGCGTGCGCTTCGCTTTCGACGAGGATCTCGCCGATGGCACGGCACCGACGGCTCAGTACCGCCTGTCCAGCACCGGTCGCAATGCGGTGCCGTTGACACTGCAGCGGCAGTCGGCGCGGCAGTGGATGGCCAGCTTCGAGCTGCCGGCGGATGCCGGCGCCAGTGCGGCCGAGACACTGAGTTTCGAGGTCGTCGCCGCCGACGCGCTTGGCAACAGTGGCTCGCAGATCGACGCGCTGAACCGTTTCCAGATCTACCAGGGTGAGCTGCCAGCACTGGATGTGCCGGTGGGGCTGCGGGCCACCGCTCAGTCCGGCGGCAAGGTGACCTTGGAATGGCAAGCGGTCGATGGCGCCACCACCTACCAGGTGTATCGCCAGGCTCCGGGCGAGAGCGAGCGCACCGCGCTGGCGCGCAGCACGACCACCGGGTACCTCGACAGCACGCCGCGCGATGGCCGTTATCGCTATGCGGTGGCGTCGGTGCGCTTGCATAACGGCAGCGAGGCGGCCAGCGCGCAGTCGGCGGTGGCCGAGGCGGACAGCAGCCGAACCGCGCCGGGCGCACCGCAAAACCTGCAGCTCAGCCTGACCAGCCAGGGCGTACTCGCCACGTGGCAACCACCTATCGGGACCGCGCCGGCGGCCTACCGTCTGTACCGTGCGGCGACGTCCAGCATCGCCAGCGTGGACGGCCTGACCCCGATCAAGCAAGGCATCCATCAGACCCAGGCGGTCGATGCGGCGCCTTCGCAATCGGAGCACGCCTATGTGGTGACTGCCGTGGACGCGGCGGGCAACGAGTCGGCGATCTCCAACTCGGCCTATCTCAACTTCAGCCTATTGCCGGTGCGTACCCTGGAAGCGACCCAGCACGGCGACGCGCTGCCGCTGCTGCGCTGGACTGCCGCCGGCAGCGGCGCGGTGGGCTACTACGTGTACGTCGGTGAGGGCGATGCGCGCCTGAAGCTGACGTCTACGCCGATCCAGGCGCTGCAGTGGACCGATAGCGGCTTCACCAGCGGCTCGCGTTACTACACCGTCGAAGCCGTGGACGAAAACGGGCAACGCCAGGCGCGTAGCCTGCGCCTGCCCAAGCTCACCACCCAGGTGGTGAGCGGCCTGCCACTCAAGCGCAATGTCATGAACCGTCTGGGCTTGCAGGTCAGCAACCTGTCGTCCGAGGCATTGGCCTCGGCGCAAGTGATCGTCGCCGTCGGCACGCGCCGCTTCGTGTCCGAGCGCTTCGTATTGGCGGGCAATGCAACGCAGGTCGTGCCTGTCATCGTCGGCGGTTACCCCGACATCCCGGCCAGCGCAACGCTGAGCCTGGACGTGGAGGACATCCCACACGAAGGCGAGTTGGTGCGCGTGGGGACCGATCGCCAGGTCAACGCGGTGGACAGCACGCTCGTGGTCGGCCTGGAGACCGAGCGTTTTGTACGTGGGGCCACCGGCAAGGTACGCCTGACCGTGGAGAACACCTCCGACGTGCAGATCGAATTGCTGACCGCCCGCAACAACGGCCGCTCGGCTTCCAGCGAATTGCGCCTGAAGTTGCTCGACAACGATGGCAACCTGCTGGCGAGCAACGCCTACCAACAGGCCACCGGTGTCGGTGTGATCACCCTGGCCAATGGCGACACGGTGGCGCGCATCGCGCCCGGGCAGCGCTATGTGTCCGATGCGTTCGAGATGGCCGTGCCCAGCGCCAGCCCCGACCAGGTGAAGCTACGCCTGGACGTCGACGCGTTGCGCTACAACAGCGGCGAAGAAAACGAAGTGCGCATTCCCGGCATGGGCAGTGAGCGCTCGCTGGTGCTGGCCAACACGCCTTACTACGGCGAAATAGCGGCGGTGACGCCGGCGGTCTCCTTTGGCCAACAGGACCTGAGCGTGACCGGCCGGGCGCTGGACCGCGATAGCGGGCAACCCGTGCCGAACGCGCCGCTGCGCATTGCCATCAATCAGGAGGGCTTTGAGCGCCTGGCCGACGTCACCAGCGATCCACAGGGTGCCTTCCGCTATGTGTTCAAGCCGACCGTGACCGACTCGGGCACCTACCAGGTTGGCGCGATTCACCCCGACATGACCGACCGCCCGCAGCAGGCGCAGTTCACCATCAATCGCGTCAATGTCAGCCCGGCGAGCTTCAAGGTCAGCGTCCCGCGCAACTATGCCTATCGCATGGAGTTCCGGGCCGCGACCGGTCTGGGCGCGCAAGCCAGCAACGTGCGCATCGCCTATCTGCCGCAATACCAGTCCAGCGGTGTACCGGTGGCGGGCATTCGTGTCGAGCCAGGCGCGCCGCTGCAGATCGCCTCGCGGCAAAACCTGGCGCTGACCGCGTCGATCTCCGGCGACAACAGTGCACCTGCGAGTGGCCGGGTGTTCCTGGCCGTGCTCGCCGACGGCGCCAGCGAGCCGCTGGCCTTGATCCCCGTTGATTTCACCCTGACCGAGGCGGTGCCAGCGCTGTTCGCCACGCCGAATTATGTCGAGACCGGCCTGGCCCAAGGCCAGGGCACGATCGAGCGGCTTGAGCTGGAGAACAAGGGCTTCGTGGCCATGACGGGGGTGACCCTCGCACTGGTCAATCCGGATGGTTCTCCCGCACCTAGTTGGGTATCGCTGGTATCCGGACAGTCGCTGGGCACGCTGGAGATCGGCCAGAAGCAAAGCGTGGACCTCAACATCGCACCGACCACAGCGGTGGCCGAAGGCGTCCACGAGTTCCGGGTGCGCGTGGCCGGCAGCAACCTGCCGCAGCAGGACGTCAACGTCTTCGTGTCGGTGACCCAATCCGGCCAGGGCAGCGTGCTGTTGAAGGCCGCGGATATCTACACGGCCACCCGAGACAAGCAGGGCAACCTGATCCCGGGTCTGGCAGGTGCGCGCATCAAGCTGCAGAACGAGGCAGTCATCAGCCAGACCTACGAGATGGCTACCGACGCATTCGGTGAGGCGTTCTTCCAGAACCTGCCAGCCGGCAGCTACCGCTATAGGGCCAGCGCACCCAACCACCAGGAGGCCGCCGGCCGCTTCGTGATCAAGCCGGGCCTGACAGTCAACCAGCCGGTGTTTCTTGAGTACACCCTGATTACGGTCGAATGGGACGTGCGCGAAATTTCCATTGAGGATCGCTACGAGATCACCCTCAATGCGACCTTCGAGACCGACGTGCCAGCGCCAGTGGTGGTAATCCAGCCAACCAGCATCAACCTGCCGAAGATGATGGCAGGCGAGGTGTTCCAGGGCGAGCTGGTCGTCACCAACTACGGCTTGGTCCGTGCCGATGACGTGGTCGCTCATCTGCCCGGGGACGACGACCACTTCAAGTTCGAGTTCCTCGCCCAGCCTCCCGTCTCGCTGGAAGCCAAGCAGCGCGTGCGCCTGCCGTACCGGGTGATTGCCCTGCGCAGCTACGGGGGCAGCGCGGAGGCTGCAGCTTCGGCCTCCATCAGTGCGGTGGCAGCCGACGGAGCAGCGGCCACTAGTGGAAGTGAAGTGACTTCCGGCAACGGCGGAACAAGCCAGAGTGCCGGCTCCACCGGGGTAGGCACGGCATCCGCCGCGGCGGCGACTGCCAGCGCGGCAGGCACGGCGACGACCTCCAGCACCAGCGGCACGTCGGGTTGCTACACCTATAGCAACCAATACCGAATGACCTGCAAGTACACCTGCGCCAACGGCACGGAAAGCACCTCGTGCGGCTCAGGCGCCAACTGGTTCTACGTGGAGAGCTCCAGCTGCCCGGTCGGCGGGAGCCCGATCGGCGGCGGTGGCGGTGGTGGCGTAGGCGGAGGAGGCTGGGGCGGTTCGGGCGGACCTGACTATACCGGTTTGCCTGGCGTTCCCATCTGCGCAAAGGGCAGTGGAGATTGCTATGAACCGGGTAACAAGCAGTCTGGCGGCGGCAAGGAGGGTGGGCGATGAGCGGCACTGGATTGCGCGGAATGATCTTTGGCAACCGGAGCGCATCTTCGCTCCTCGTGACATTTCTGGTGCTTGTCGGATTACTGTTGGCACCCGGCGTCGGCCACGCCCAGGCAACGTATTCACTGGGAAGCAGCGGCACCATGGGATTGGGCAGTCCGAATGGCGAGTTCACGGTCGCCCAGGACGACTTGGTCGTGAAGGTGCCGAGTGGATACGCCCGCATCAACCGCGACTATGACGGGCAGCAGTGGGTGTTCAACCGGCAGTGGTCCGGCCTGGGCGACCCCTCCTTCTACCGTTCGAGCTATGCCTCGATCGGCGCGTTCTATTCGTGCACGATCGTCGATGGGATCAGCAGTTGCGACAGTACTGCAGTGGCGGGCCAGTCCGTGGCCTCGCTCCAGCCGATCGTCCAAGGCGTCAGGGTACTGAACGACCCCGGCTTCGGCCGCGACGCCGATGGTCATCCACGATTGCAAAGCAGCATCGAGTCCGTCGCCCGCAAAGGCGTAGGATTCAACCGCAGTACGGATGGCAGTTCCTATGTCAGCAGCAAGTACCCGCGCTTCTTGGTGCGGCCGCAGCAGGTACCGATGCTGCCAGCCAGTGCCGGCCCGGATGCACATCCGGTCAGCGGAAAGCCGGGACAGGGAGGAGTAGCGACCACGCTGGTCGAGGGCTATCGCTGGACCGACCGCAGTGGAGAGTGGATCGAGTACGATCAGTACGGCCGGATCACCAGTTACGGCGACCGCAATGACGTTCGCGTGTGGTTCCAATACGGCAGCCACGGCCAGATCGAGCGGATGCTGGACGACAACGGCCGCACGGTGTTCACGCTCCTGTACAAGGATGGCGGCCAGTTCATCACAGAGGCGCGCGACCACACCGGCACAAGCCTGCGCCGGGTGCAGTATCACTACACCGACAACGGGTACATGGACCGCGTCGTCGATGCGCGCGGTGGCGAGACCCGGTTCGAATACGGCAGATCGACGGGGGCGATGCCGCCGGGGGGCGGCGGCCTGCCGTCGTCGGATAATCCGGTCTACTCGATCACCAAGGTGACCGATGCCGAAGGCCGCGTGCTCAAGGTCGAGTATGGCCCCACCGAGCGGATCTCAAGTATCACGGCGCCGGATGCCGGCAAGACCGAGATCGAGTACGGTTACGACAAACTGAAGAAAGAATTCAGCACCACGATCAAGTACCCGCGAACCAATTCCGGTCAGAAGATCGAGACAAGCCACTACGACGCCGAAGGACGAATGGTCTATCGGGACGTCAACGGCAAGGTCCTGCTGAGCGCACAAGGCGGGGCCCGCACCATGGCCTACACCGACGCGCGTGGCGCCACGGTCACGGTCAATCGCGACAATTTCGACCAGGTCACCAGCAAGACGAACTCGGATGGCAGCACCGTCCGCTACACCTATGGCAGCGGATCGCTGGACCTGAAAGAGGCCGTGGACGAGGCAGGCGTGAGCAGCCTGATGAGCTACGACAGCCGCGGCAATCTCACCAAGCTCCAGGCTGCAGCAGGCAAGCCGGAAGAACAGGTGACCGAGTACACGGTCAATGCACGGGGTGAACCGCAGACCATCGTCCGCAAAGGCGGGGCGAAACCCAATGGAGGTGCCGATCCTGACGTGGAAATCGGATTGACCTACGATGCCAGCGGCAACGTCACAGAGCTGGTCGATGGCGAAGGAAAGGTCTGGAAGTACGTGTACGACCCACTGGGGAACCTTGCCAGTGCGCTTGATCCCCTGAACCACGAAACGCTTTATACCTACGATGCACATGGCAACCGTCTTACCGCGACCGACTCAAACGGTCTGGTAACCCGCTTTTCCTATGACGCGACGGATCGTCTTTTGACCGCCACCGATCCGCGTGGTCAGGTCTACCGCATGACCTATGACGCGGCGGGGCGCCCCACTGGCATAATTGACCCCACTGGCGCCACCTCTACCCGGGATTACGACGCAGCGGGACGCCCGGTGCGTACCGTCGACCCGGTGAACCAGCAGGTTCAGTTCGTCTACGACGCGATGGATCGCCTCAGCCAGGTCATCGATGGCAATGGCGATGCCACCAGCGCCATGTATACCGACGTTGATGGCACCGACCACGGTTCCGATCTGGTCAGCAAGGTGCAATATCCCACCTTTCAGCAACTGCTGCGCTATAACAGCAGGCAGGGCGTGACACAGATGGCGGAGGTGGTGGATGGCACGACCCGGAGCACTCAGCTAGGCTACGATCCACGAGGTCTGACTACGTCCAGTATCGACGCTTATGGCAAAAGCCAGTCGACGCAGTACGACGCGCTGGGTAGGCTAACCACCGGTACCGATGAGTTGGGCCACTCGATAGCATTGTCCTACGATCACCGTGGCAACCTGATCCAGGCGACCGATGAGCTGGGTCATGCGACACGCCTGGAGTACGACCGCCGCGACAAGCTGGTCAAGGAAACCAATGCGGTCGGCGAATCCACGACCTACACCTATGACGACGCGGGCCGGCTGCAGGGCATCCAGCGGCCCAATGGCACGCGGCTGGCTTTTCAGTTCGACGCCGGCGGACGCCTGACCGAGCGTCGTTCATACCGGGCAGACGGTAGCCTGGAATTGACCGACAGCTTCACTTGGGATGGAGGCAATCGCCTGACCGGCTGGAGCACGGGGACGGCAAGCAGTACGTCCACATACGATGAAGCCAACCGATTGCTCAACGAGACGGTTACCGTCGATGGGGTGGCGTTGACTCGCAGCTACGCGTATTACGCCAATGGCCAGGTCAAGACCTATACCGGGCCGGATGGCGTGGCGCTGGCGTATGCCTATGATGGCAACGGTGCACTGGCCAGCGTGGATATCCCCGGCGAAGGTTCCATGAGTGTCGTGGAGCGGACGTGGAGCGAAGCGCGCAAAGTGATACTGCCTGGGGGGACGGTGCAGCAGATCGACCGCAACGGGCTACTGGATCCTACCCGGCTGCAGGTCAAACGCCCCAATCAGACCATGGCGTTCGACCAGGAAAGCCGGTACGGCCTGCGCGGGGAAGTTCTCAGTCGCACCACTCAGGGGCTGGACGTCGACTACACCTACGACGATGCCTTGCGCCTGATCAAGGCCGATCCCTCCAGCGGTGCGACCGAGACCTTCAGCCTGGATGCCGCGGGAAACCGGGTGAGCGACAACGTGGTGACCAGTTCTTGGCAATACGACGAAGCCAACCGCTTGCTCCGGCGTGGCACGGTCACCTATCAATACGACGCGGCTGGAAACCTGATCCTCAAGACCGATACCGCAGTGGCTGAGCCGAGGCGGACGACGCACTACGCGTACGACGCCTATAACCGACTGATCGAAGTACGCGATGGTGCCGACCAGGCAGTCGCGCGCTATGCTTATGACCCCTTCGGGTATCGTCTGAGCAAGGAGGTCACCGCTGCAGGAGCCGCGAATACCGGTGCGAGCCAGGGCAAGCGCCTGTTCCTGCAAGGGGAAGAGGGCCTGTTGGCCGAAGTCGATGCTGCTGGAACGGTGATCCAGAGCTATGGCTGGGATCCCGAGGGTACCTACAGCACCTCGCCGCTGTTCCTACACAATGGTCAAGGCTATTTCTACTACCACAACGACCCGCTGGGCCAGCCGCGGATGCTGACGAACAAGGATGGCGCGGTGGTTTGGGAAGCGAGCCGGGTCAGCGCCTTCGGCTCGGTGTCGGTGGCTCCTGGGTATACGGTGGAGCAGCCGTGGCGGCTGCCGGGGCAATATTACGATGCCGAAACCGGCCTGCACTACAACCTGCATCGGTACTACGACGCAGAAGGCGGCAGGTATGTCACGGCTGATCCAGCCGGATTGACAGGAGGGCTGAATGCCTATGTCTATGGTGAAGCGCGTCCTACCGCATTGATTGATCCATATGGCCTGTGGACCGAGCGTCCCGATACGGGGAATTGGCTCGCCGACCATACATTCGGATACATCTATCAACTGACGGATGGCGCGGATGTACCAGGTTGGCTGGCGAATGGCGGTGCAGGATTTGGTGATGCGGTTACTACGATTCCATTCACTGATATCAGCCTTACAAGAAAATTCAGAGAGTGGCAGGACATTGGATCTATTAACTACTGCTCGGATGCTTACAGGAACGGGGGATACCTGGGCGATGCAGCCACACTCGCAGCTGGCGGGCTGGGAGGAGCTAAAGCCCTCCCTAAACTTGCCAAGAGACTTTCAAATTCAACAAAGGGTAACATTGGTGAGTGGCTATCTTATTTCAACAATAGATTGAAGGGCAGTACATTGGTTGATGAGCAAGTGAAACTTACTGGATTTAAAACTGTATTTGATAGCGTCTGGAGGGATTTTCGTGGAGCCACCTACTATGTGGAGTCTAAATTCGGTAAATCGGGCTTAACGAAACCGCAGAGGGAGGCGCAAAAAATACTTGGTGAAAAGTATCGGGTTGAACGATGGGATTACCCATTTATTGAGAAGGTTGGCGGTGGAGCTGGTGCAGCGGGAGGGGCAGCAGCCGCAGCAGCACGCGATGATGCATGCGGCTGTAATTAATGGCGAGAATGGTGATAAATAATGTCTAGTCGAGCGCAGGTTGTAGACCACTTAGGGAAGGAGCTATGTCCGTTTTTTTTGAATATTGGATGGTCGCATGAGCCCTTGTCAGTGCGCCAAAATGGAGTTGCAGTAGCGCATTCTTTCCCATTTGGAAATTTTGTGCGAAAAATGCAAGAGGGACGCCACTTGCTTGAAGTCCAGTTGCACAAGACGGCGCCAAGGTTTGTATTGAATTTCGGGGTTGTTCCTGATGCCGGCATTGATCTCCCTTGGGGCAGATTTTCCAAGGAGGAGGCGACTGTGGCGTCACTTCCTGAAGCCGTTCGCATGTATCGAAATGCATCGATGAAGAGGTGGTTTGGTCCGGGGGTATTTAGAGGAAACATGGATCATGAAATTAAACTGGTGAAGATTTTGTATCCGCAGGTGGAGAGGTGGTTCGAAGTTAGGGAGAAAGGAAGGAATCTAGTTGATTTCTCCTTCGTTGCGTAAATTTAAAGATGATTTATTTTCCATGGATGTTGTGGTAGCGGCTCATGTTAATTAAATTTCTGTAAAGTATTTGGATGCAAGTAATTTTGGAAATTTGGTCTACGTGAACGGCAAGGCCAAGGCGAATCCCAGGCCGGAAGAAGTCGAAGCGGAATATCTGGTGGCAGGACGGGGATAGGACGAGCAGCAAACTGGCATGAATTTTTGGGGCAAGTGACGCGATACAGGGGTATAGGGAATGGTCAGGGGAATGGAAAAATACGCCAAGGCTGGCATCGCAGTGCTTTGCCTTTTCATCGGCTTCGTTGCGCCATCACTGGCGCAGGAGTCGGTGTGCGCGCGGGTCAAGATCGAGATCAAGCAGGAGCTGACCCTCGAGCGCCAGGCCTTCGATGCGGAGATGCGCATCACCAACTCGCTGCCGGCCACCGCGCTGACGCAGGTGGAGGTGCAGGTACGCGTCACCGACGAGAACGGAACGCCGGCCACGGTCACCACCGATCCCAACGACCTGACCGCGCAGTTCTTCATCCGTCAGACCCACGACGACACCGCCGGTGACGGCCAGGTCAAGGCGAACTCGACCGCCGTGCTCAACTGGTTGTTGATTCCGGCGCCGGGATCGGCCGGCAACACGCCGGCCGGCAAGCGCTATCTGGTCGGCGCCACGCTGCGCTACATGTACGGTAACGAGTTGCAGGAGATGCAACTCAATCCCGATGCCATCACCGTCAAGCCGATGCCGTCGCTGGCGCTGGACTATTTTCTTACTCGCGACGTCGTCGCCGATGATCCGATGACCACCGAGATCGAGGCGCCGGAGCCGTACACGCTTGGCGTGCGTGTCAAGAACTCCGGCCTGGCCGAGGCCAAAGCACTGAAGATCGACTCGGCGCAGCCGAAAATCGTCGAGAACAACCAGGGACTGGCGGTCAATTTCATGCTGCTTGGCAGCTACGTGCAAGACGCACCGGTAGCCAACACGCTGCTGATCGACTTCGGCGACATCGCGCCCAGCAGTGCCAAGATGGGCCGTTGGCTGATGGAGAGCAATCTCGCTGGAAAATTCGTCGAATTCAATGCGACCTTTACCCATTCTGATGAACTTGGCGGTGCGCTGACCTCGCTGCTGGAATCAACCAATGCGCACTTGCTGGTGCGCGACGTGCGCGTGGACCTGCCCGGACGCGACCTGGTGCGCGACTTCCTGGCGGTAGAGGGCACCAGTCAGTACAAGCTGTATGAATCCAGTGGCGTGGACAGCGCGGTGACCGATCGCTCCGCCGAGGCGCAGTTGACTGCCACCTCCGCCGGTTACCAGTTGGCTTTGCCTGCCACGCAAGGCTTCTTCTACATACGCAAGCCCGATCCCCATCAGGGGCAGATGGCGTTGGGCACGGTGATGCGTGCCGATGCCAAGTCGATGGCGGCCGAGAACGTGTGGTTGTCCAAGACCAAGAACGCTGACACCAAGGCCTGGGAATATTGGTTCAACGTGTTCGATGCCAATTCGCCGGGAGGCTATCAAGTCGCCTTCCAGCCGATCACAGCGGTACCGGCGCCGCCGGTCCTGCAGTTCATCCCGGATCGTGTGGTCAAGGAAGGCGAGCAGGTGTCGTTCCTGGTCGAGGCCTCCAGCCCGATGGGCCGCAAGGTGTCCATCAGCGCCAGCCCGCTACCGGACGGAGCCGCGCTGCAGGATCAGGGCGATGGCACCGCTGTCTTCGACTGGACCCCGGCAGTGGGCCAGGCCGGAAGTTATGTCATCGCGTACAAGGCTTCTGACGGCAGCCTGGCCAGTACGCGCTCGGCCAAGATCCGGGTCGATTCCAAGGTGGCGCCGGAAGGTCCGGCAACGCCTCGCATCGTCGCGCCGCTGGCAAGTGCTCAGGTGCGGAGCCAGCGTCCTTGGCTGCAGGTGCAGACCGGGGAAGACAGCGGCGATCCGACCGCTTCGGTCACCTTCGAGATCTACGCCGACGCGGCGATGACCCGGATGTTGGCGCAGGGCTCGGCGACGCGCAACGCCACTGCCGGCCAGGCAACGCAGTGGCAGCCGCCGGCCGATCTGGATGACAACACCCGCTACTACTGGCGCGCGCGTGCCGTCGGTGGCGGCCTGAACAGCGCCTGGGTCAGCGCAGCGTTCTTCGTCAACCTGTTCAATGACGCGCCTGGCGGCTTCAACCTGCGTTCGCCGGCGTCTGGTGCGACGGTGGCCACGCAGATTCCGCTGTTGTCGGCAAGCAATGCGGTGGATGTGGATGGCGACGCGGTGCGCTATGCGTATGAGGTCTACAAAGACAGCGCGTTGAGCCAGCTGCACGAAAGCGTGGCGGACCTGCCTGCGGGCGAGCAGGGGTACACCGAGTGGCAGATGTCGGTACCGCTGGACAATGGCGCCAGCTACTACTGGCGCGCCGTGGCGACCGATGCGCACGGTGCCCGCACCGTCACGCCTGCGCGGCTATTCAAGGTGGACACCGCTGCGCCGGTGCCGGACGCGCCGACCATTGCGTCGCCGCTGTCAGGGGCGTACGTCAACACCGCCGGAAAGGCGACGCTGCAGGTTCGCAACGGTGCCGCGCCCGCCGATGCGGTGGTGAGCTACGTGTTCGAAATCGACGCCGTGGCGACCTTCAACTCTTCTGCCAAGCAGATCTCGCCGTCGCTGGCGGCCGGCGCCGGTGGCCAGACCAGTTGGACGGCGACCAATCTGGTCGAGAACACGCGCTACTACTGGCGCGCGCAGGCGGCGATCAGCCAGGTGTCCAGCCAATGGGTACAGGGTCAGTTCGTGCTGGATGCACAGAACGATGCGCCATCGGTACCGGTGCTCGAGCATCCGGGCGACGGCGCCTGGATCACCAGTGCCTATCCGACTTTCTCCGTCTATCCGTCGCAGGATCCGGAAGAGGAAGCCATCAGCTACGCGTTCGAGCTGTACAGCGATGGGGCATTGACAGCGCGGGTGGCCGCAGGTGCCGGCGCAGGCCGCACTTGGCAGCCCAGCGGTGCCTTGGAGGACGCGCGCCAGTATTTCTGGCGTGCGCGGGCGCAGGACGCGCGTGGCGCGGCCAGCAACTGGAGTGCCGCGGCGGGGTTCACCGTCAACACCGGCCACTACACCGCGCCGACCATTGCGGTCACTGGCCCGGCCACACTGATCGATGCCAGTGCCCGCCAGGCCACCATCGAGTGGACGGGCGCCAGTCCCAACGGCGCGCCGCGCGTTGCTCTGTACTACGACAGCACGGGCCAAGGTTATGCCGGAACTCGCATCGTGGAAGGCCTGGTCCAAGACAGTGGTACGCACGGCGGCCGTTATGTGTGGAACATGACAGGGCTGGCCGCAGGGCCGTACTCCGTGTATGCGGTGATCTACGACGACCGCGGCTCGTCGCAGGCCTATGCGCCGGGCATGCTGGTCATTCCCGCCGAGCCGCGTCTGGGCCAGGTGATCATCAAGCCGGTAAGCGATGGCCGGGTGCTGGAGAACAAGAACGCGGCGGTCGCCGAGGTGGCGTTGTCGCGCGCGCCCACCAGCCCGGTGACGGTGTCGCTGTCCTCCGGCAACGTCGCGCAAGGCACGGTGTCGCCGCACGAGTTTGTGTTCACTCCCGACGATTGGCGGTCGGGCCGTCGCGCCTGGCTGGCGGCAGTGCGCGACCGGATCGCTGACGGCGACCAGCCGGTCGACGTGACCATCGGCAATGCCAGCAGCCTGGATCCCCAGTTCATGGGAAGTACCGGCGGTGTGGTCAGGGCCGTTGCGGTGGACGATGGCGAGCACACGGACACCTCCGGACTGTCGGTGTCGGCCTACCAGCTCACGGGCAAAAGCTACGACGCGTCGACCAAGCGCTGGACCTATCGCTACCGCGTGACCATGAGCAATCGTGGGCCGAAGGTGAATACGGTCATTGCCAAGATCGTCTCGGCACCGGATTTCAAGCTCGTCGCCTACAACTTGAGTTTCGGGGCGATCGACCGCGACGAATCGGTGCTGAGCGAGGAAGAGATCGTATTGACCTCGGCCACCGACCTGGGCGAGCAGACACCGCAATTGACTTGGACACTGAAGGCTTACTGATGAAGACTCTCGTTCTGCCCGCGCGCCGCGGCGTGCATGGCTTCACCCTGATGGAACTGCTTGTGGTGGTGGTGATCATCGGCTTGCTGGTGGCGTTGGTGGCGCCGCGCTATTTCCAGCAGATCGGCAAGTCCGAGCGCACCGCGGCGGCAAACCAGATCGATGCCTTGCGCAAGGCAACCGATTCGTACCGCATGGACATGGGGCGCTTCCCACGGGCGGAGGAAGGCCTGGCCGCACTCGTGCAGCGACCGGAAGGCGATGCGCGCTGGAACGGCCCATATATGCAGAAGGCGGTGCCGCTGGATCCATGGGGCAATGCCTATCTCTACCGGATTCCCGGTGCCGGCACCGACTACGACATCGTCTCGCTGGGCAAGGACGGCCGCGCGGGCGGCGAGGGCGAGGACGCGGACATCGGAGCGGGGGGCTGAAACGGTGAAACACCGTGTACAGGTCGCGCTCGGCGCGCAGTCGCGCTGGCTGGAGGTCGAGGCCGACAGCATCGAGGCCGCACATGCGCAGGCTGCCCGGAGCGGCGTGCGCGTGCTGCGCGTGGTGCCGGTGGGCCAGGCCGCAGCACCGGAACGCGTGCGTTTCTCGCCCGGGATTTTCCTGGAGGAGGCGGTGACCCTGCTGCGCGCTGGCCTGAATATCGTCGAGGTGATCGAGACCTTGCACCGCAAGGAGGCCGATCCCGGCTTCCGCGAGGTGCTCGCGCGGATACTGACCAAACTGCGTCAGGGCGCGAGTTTCTCCGTGGCGATGGCCGCAGAGTCCAGCCTGTTCCCGCCGGTGCTGGTCGCCGGTGTGGCGGCGAGCGAGACTGCAGGTGGCCTGGCGGAGACGCTTGAGCGCTATCTGGAATACGACGTGCGCATCGGCCAGATCCGCCGCAAGGTCACAGCCAGCGCAATCTATCCATTGCTGCTGCTGGTCGTCGGTGGCGGCGTGATCCTGTTCCTGATCGGCTATGTGGTGCCGAAGTTCGCCACGATCCTGAACGATTCCGCGCGTCCGGTCGGCATGGGCACGCGTGTGTTGCTGTGGTGCGGGACGACGCTGCAGACCCATCCCTGGATCGTCGCCACGCTGTTGGCCGGTGCGGCCGCTGGCGTGGCCTGGCTGGTGACCCAGCGCAGCGGCCGGGAACTGTTGCTGCGCGCGGTTGCGCGCATCCCCGTGCTCGCCGGCATCCTGCTCAACCTGGGGCTGTCGCGCTTCTACCGCACGCTTGCGCTGCTGTTGCACAGCGGCATTCCGCTGGTACCGGCATTGGAGATGGTACGCGGCGTGCTTGGGCCGGTGCAGGCCGACGAGGTCGGGCAGGCCTTGTCACGGTTGCGGAGCGGGCAGATGTTCAGCGAGTCGCTGGCTGGCACCAGCATGGTGCCGCCGATCGCCGAGAGCCTGTTGCGCGTTGGCGAGCGCAGCGGCGCCCTGGCCGGCATGAGCGACAAGCTGGCCAGCTTCCTGGATCTGGAACTGGACCGTCGGGTGGAGACGTTCTCCCGACTGTTCGAGCCGTTGTTGATGACCGGGATCGGTCTGGTCATCGGCGCGATCGTGGTGTTGATGTATGCACCGATCTTCGACCTGGTAGGCAGCGTGGGCTGAGGAGATGGCGGTGGCAGTCGAAGGAGAAGTGGCAATGGGGATGGATGTGGGACAGGAAGGGGAGGTTGTCGCGCTGGCGCCGGTCGCACCACGCCTGGCTCCCGAAGAGATCCGGCAGGCGCGCTTGCAGGCGTTGGCTGGCGAGGCATCGTCGTGGCTGGAACAGTTGCAGGTGCAGCGTGGGCTGGACGACGCAACGTTCCTGCAGGCGCTGTCCGCGCAGTCCGGACTGGAGGCGATGCGCGGCCAGGCGTTATTCGCCGCCATTCCCGACTTCGACGTATTGAGCTACGTCGAATGCAGCAGGCGCCAATGCGTCCCGGTGCGAGCGGGCGTCGACGGAACGTTGACGCTGGTTCTCGCCGATCCGTATTCGGAGGAGATCGCGCAGTGGGCGCGTGTGCAGCTGAGCGACGCCTACGAGGCAAGGCTGGCGCACGTAAGCGACATCCAGGCGCTGCTGGCGGGGGCCGAGCAGGCGGTGCGCGCCACCGAGCAGCAACTCGGCGAGCAGCTCGAGGACACAGACGGCAGCGAAGGTGAAATCGTCTCGCTGGAGGCGATCGAGGCCGACTCCAGCCCAGTGATCCGCACGGTCAGTTCCATTCTCTACGATGCGCTCAAGCAGCGCGCCTCGGACATCCACCTCAAGTCCAACCCGGGTGGGATGAGCGTGAAGTTCCGCCTCGACGGCGTGCTGGTCGGCGTGTCCGAGATCCGCGGCGGCGACATGGCGCAGCGCCTGATCTCGCGCATCAAGGTCATGTCGATGCTCGACATCGCCGAGCGCCGCGTGCCGCAGGACGGCCGCTTTCGCGTCCGCAGCAAGGCCGGCCAGGTCGACTTCCGTGTGTCGATCATGCCCAGCATCCATGGCGAAGACGCGGTACTGCGACTGCTCGACCGCAGTTCGCTGACGGGCGGCCAGGAGAAGGTTCTGCGCTTGACCGACCTCTCGTTGGAAACCACGGCGATGACCACGCTGCGGCGACTGGTGGCCCAGCCCTACGGCATGATCCTGGTCACCGGACCCACCGGCTCGGGCAAGACCACCACGCTGTACGCGGCGCTGCAGGAAATCAACCACGGCCACGAGAACATCATCACCATCGAGGACCCGGTGGAATACCAGCTCGCCGGCGTGCTGCAGATCCCGGTCAACGAAAAGAAGGGCCTGAGCTTCGCCCGCGGCCTGCGCTCGATCCTGCGCCACGACCCGGACAAGATCATGGTCGGCGAGGTGCGCGACGAGGAGACGGCGCAGATCTCGGTGCAGGCCGCGCTGACGGGCCACCTCGTCCTCACGACCATCCACGCCAACAGCATCTTCGACGTGGTCGGGCGGTTGCTGCACATGGGCGTGGATGCCTACAGCCTGTCTTCTGCAGTGGTCGGCATCTGGGCGCAACGCCTGTTGCGCCTGAATTGCCCGCAATGCGTGCGTCCCTACCAGCCCGACGCCGACCAGCTCGCCGTGTCCAACCTGAGTGCCGACGACCTGCACGGCCATGTGCTGCAGGCGGGTGCAGGTTGCTCGCACTGCCGCGGTAGCGGCTACAAGGGCCGTCAGGTCGTGGCCGAGTACATGACCATGAACGATCGCCTGCGCGATTTGGTGGCGACCAAGGCGCCAGTCAGCGCTTTACGCCAGGAAGCGGCGCGGCAGGGCAGCCAGAACCTGCGCGAAGCCGCCGTGGCGCTGTTCCTGGCCGGCCGCACCACGCTGGCCGAAGTCAACCGCGTGACCTTTGCCGATGCCTGATCCGATGAAACAGCCCACTCTCTATCTCGACGCCATGCAATGGCAGGCGACCGATGCGCAAGGCCATTGGCTGGCGGGGCGCCGTGGCGAATCTGTCGAACTTCCCCTGGATCAACCAGCGGTCTGGCTGGAAACCCTGGGACAGCGCCGGCGCTCCATCAGGGGGGTCCTGTCGGCCGCCTGTGTGCCCGGCCTCAGCCTGCCCTGGAGCGCCAGTGTGCCCCTGGCCAGCGATGTCCGACGCCGTGTGCGCGAGGCCTGGCTGGCGCGGGGCGTGACGGCGAGCAGCCACGACATCCGCATCCACTGGCCGGACTACGGCATGCCGCTGGTGTCGCTTGCGTATCCGACCGCGTTGTTGCGCGGCTTGGCCGCGCAACTGGCACCGCACCGCCTGGGCAGTGTCGAGTGCGGCGTGTTCGCCGCAGCCGATCGCCACCTGGCCGGTTCGCGGGCTGCACGCGAGTTGCTGCTGGTCGCAGAGCGCGACGGCTATTCCGCACTGCATATCCAGGCGGGGCAATTGATCGGTGCCGAGCGTCTGCCGCCAGACGGCCTGGGCCTGGATGCGCTGCCGGTCTGGCTCAAGCGCAAAGCGATGGAATATCCAGGCAACGGCGACATACAGTGGCTGGCAGGCGACACGCCGGATGCTCCGAGCATGCGCGAGGTCCTGGCATGAAGACCGCGGGACTGCATGACCTGGCATGGCGGTCGCGCCCGCGCTGGCGCGCATGGGCGCTGCTGGCGGCCTGCGCGCTGGCGGCTGGGGGCGTGCTGGGCTGGGCGCAGCATCGGGTCGATCAGCGGCTGCAGTTGCTGGTCGATCGTCGTCCGGCGCCGGCATCGGCTCCCTCCATGCCGACTGCGGCAGCCGATCCATTGGCCGGCATCGACAAGGCCGGCCTGGAGCGCGTCGAGGGCGAGTTGCGCATGCTCAATCGCGATTGGCCAGGCCTGCTGGCGGCAATCGTGCCGCAGGATCGGCACACCCGCTTGTTGTCGCTGGACGTCAACCCGGCCAGTGGCAACGTGATCGTCACCGGCCGAGCTCCCGGCCATGCCGCAGTCAGCACCTACGTTATGGAACTGAACAACAGCAGCCTGATCCAGGAAGTGCGCCTGCTGCGCATTGAAGGCCTGGGTGGCGGCACGGTGTTCGAGGTCAGCGCGCAATGGCGATAGACGTTTCTTCGCTGGTGTGGCGCATGCAGCGCCCATTCCTGCGCCACGGCAGGCTGGCGTGGGCCACGCTCGCGATCGGGTTGCTTGTCGCCGCGCAGAGCGTGCAATTGGGCGCGTCGGCGCTGCGCCTGTCGCGCCGGGCCGCGGAACCGGCGGTGGTGGCCGCCGTGCAGCGCATGCCGCCTCCGGCGGTGGCCACGTTGCCGCTGCCGCGTTACCCGCAGCGATTCGAGTTGACGCGTGAGGCGATCGCCGCGGCTGCCGGAGACGCCGCGACGCCACTGAAGATCAGCTTCGGCTACCAGGCGCTTCCCGAGGCGCGGCTGGTGCGGCAGACCGCGACCTTTGCCACGCAGTCGCGCTGGAGCGAACTTGGACCGTTGCTGGATCGGCTGCAGGACGTGCATCGCGCCGCCTACATCGCGCGCCTGCGCCTGTCGCGCGAACAGGCGGACCAACCCGAGATCGAGGCCGAAGTGCAACTGGCGATCGCCTATCTCGATGCGCCCGCGGCATCGGAGGCGCCATGAAGTTCTCCAAGCGCCACCGCCTTTACGCCGCGGCGATCGGTGGCTTGCTGCTGGCGCTATGGCTGCGCCCGGCACCGGAGGCGCCGGCGACCGTACTCGCTGCGGCACCCCATGCAGCGCATCGCTCATCGTCGTTCACGCAGGCAGTCGGCATCGCGGCCCTATCCGCCGTCGCCGGTCGCGAAGGCCGCATGCCGGCAGGTTTGTTCGCGGTCGACGCGCCACCACCACCACAGACGCATCCCGTCGAACTGCCGCCGGTCGGCCCACCGCCGGTGCCGGAACTGCGTCTGCTCGGCTGGGTGTTGTCCGACAAGGTGCCCTGGGTCTCGGTGACCGTCGGCAACGCGGGGTATGCCTTGCAGCCCGGCGAACAGGCCGAATCGCTGTATCGCTATGACGGGGTGCAGGAAGGCACCGCGCTGTTCACCTACCTCCCCGACGGCACTCGCCGCCAGTATCCGGTCAGTGATGTCCAGATTTCAGAATAGGAATGCCTTTCGAATGTCCTGTGCAATTTCCCGGTTCGTGTGTCGTCCCCTGGTGCTGTGCCTGGCGCTGGGCATGCTTGCCGGCTGCGCCTCGCAACGGCAGTACCGGTCAGGCGACCAGGCCTTCGAGGAGGGGCAGTACGTCGAGGCTTTGGCGTATTACCGTGCTGCGTCCAGTGCCGCACCGGACAATATCCGCTACCGCCAGCAATACCTGCGCAGGCGGGGCGAGGCGATGGTCGCACTGACCGCGCAAGCCGATGGATACCTGGCCGCCGGCGATTTGGCCAAGGCCGAAAGCGCCTACCAGCAGGCCTTGCAGATCGATCCAAACAATACCTATCTGCGCGACCGCCAGCGCGCCTTGAACATGCGTCGGCAGCACGATACGCAGGTGTCGCGTATCGACGAACTGATCGCCGCCGGCAAGCTCGCCGAGGCCGAGCGGCTGGTTGCGCTGGTGCTGGCCGAGGACCCGCGCAACGCCCGTGCGCTCAACTCGCGCGAGCGCATCGATGCGGCGAACTTCCAGCACAAGGTCGACGACGGCATCGAAGGCCGCTTCCGCAAGCCGGTGACGCTGGAGTTCAAGGACGTGCCGGCGAAGGTGATCTTCGAGGTGCTGGCGAAAGCATCGGGTATGAACTTCGTCTACGACCCGGAAGTGCGGCCGGACCTGAAGGCATCGGTCAGCCTGCGCGACACGCCGCTGGACGAGGCGATCCGCATGATCTGCCTCTCCACCCAACTGGAGACACGCGTACTGAACGCCAACTCCATCCTGATCTACCCGAGTACCCCGCAGAAGATCAGCGACTACCGACCGCTGAGCATCCGCAGCTTCTTCCTCTCCAATGGCAACGCCAAGACGGTAGCCGAAAGCCTGAAGGCCATCCTCAAGACCGAGAGCATCGTCGTTGACGAGAAGCTCAACATGCTGATCATCCGCGACAGCGCCGAGGCCATCGCATTGGCGGAGAAGCTGGTGGCCCTGCACGACATCGGCGATCCGGAGGTGATGCTCGACGTGGAGATCCTGGAGGTGAAGCGCACCGCCGTGGTCGACGCCGGCCTCAACCTGCCCAAGGAGATCGGGGTCTCGATCAAGGGTGCCGATCAATCGGCGGACTGGACGAACGTCGACCAGTTGCGAGCCCTGAACTCCGGCAGCGTGCTGGCCAACATCCCCAACGGCGGGCTGAAGATCGGCGAGGACCGCTCGAACGCGAAGCTTCTTGCCAACCCGAAGATTCGCGTGCAGAGCCGGCAGAAGGCCAAAGTACTCATTGGCGACAAGGTGCCTGTCATCACCTCGACCTCGACCTCCACCGGCTTCGTATCCGAAACTGTCAACTACGTCGATGTCGGCCTCAAGCTTGAGGTTGAGCCGAGCGTCTACGCCTCGGACGACGTGGCCATCAAGATCAACCTGGAAGTCAGCAATCTGGTGCGCGAGATCATCAGCCAGTCCGGCACGCTGTCTTACCAGATCGGTACCCGCAACGCCGAGACCACACTGCGTCTGCGCGACGGCGAGACGCAGATCCTGGCAGGCCTCATCAACAAGGAAGATCGCAAGACCGCCAGCGGACTGCCATGGCTGTCGCGTTTTCCGGTCCTGGATCGGTTGTTCGGCAATACGAAGTCCGACAAGCAGGACACCGAGATCGTACTATCGATCACTCCCCATCTGATCCGCGGGATCGGCCCGTCGGCGATTGGCCAGCTACAGTTCGAAAGCGGCACGGCGACCCGTCTGGGCGGCATGGCGGACATGCGCACCAGTGAGCCTGCTCCCAAAACGAGCGATGAAAAGAGCGGCGTTGCGCCACCGCCGCCGGTGATTGCGCCAGTAGTCACGCCAGTTCCCGATACGGCCCCAGCGCAGCCGGAACCGGTCGCCGAAGCGAGTGCGGCGATGGGCTGGCAAGTTCCTGCCGAGGTGAGGACGGGCGAACAGTTCACGGCGGTGCTCAACCTGTCGTCCAGCCAGCCCATCGATCAGGTGCCGTTGCTGCTGGGCTTCGATCCGCAAGTGCTGCAGGTGGTCAGCGTGGAGGAGGGCGGCTTCATGAACCAGGGGGGCGGACAGAGCAGCCTGTCCAAGGAGGTCAACCTCAGCGACGGCCGCATCGTGGCGACGCTGGTCCGGCAGGGCAGCGCCATCGCCGGTCAGGGCGCGCTGCTGCGGGTGAACTTCAAGGCGATGGCGCCGGCCGCCCGTACCGAGTTGCAGATCCTGTCGGCCCAGGTGCATCCGGCACATGCGCAGGTGCGTGCCGCCAACGCGGCGATGAGCGTGAAATGATGCGTGCGTATCGCCCCGCGCGTGGTTTCAGCTTCATCGAGCTGATCGCCAGCCTGGCGATCATGGGCGTACTGCTGCTGGCAGCCGTGCCAGTGGCGCAGACGGCGATGAAGCGCCGTCAGGAACTGGAACTGCGCCAGGCGCTGGCCGAGATCCGCGCTGGTATCGATCGCTACAAGCGGGCCGCCGATGCCGGACGCGTGACATTGGAGAGCGGTGCCTCTGGATATCCGCCAGATCTGCAAGTCCTGGTGGATGGCGTGGAGGACATCGCCAGCCCCAGCCGGGCCAAACTGTATTTCCTTCGGCGTATTCCTGCCGATCCCTTCTATCCTGGCAATGCCGACGATCCTGCCCAGACTTGGGGTTTGCGCAGCTACGCCAGCCCGCCGGACGACCCGCAGGAGGGCGAGGACGTCTTCGATATCCACAGCCTCTCCGCGGAGCGCGGCTTGAATGAGGTGCCTTATGCGCAGTGGTGAGCGACCAGCGCGCATGCGCGGCTTCAGCCTGATCGAACTCATCGTCGTCGTGGCGATCATTGCCGTACTGCTGGTGATCGCCTTGCCGCGATACGAGGCCTCGCTTGATCGTGCCCGCGACGTCGCCCTGCAGACCAGCCTGAAGACGATGCGCGAGAGCATCGATCGCTTCCGCGAAGACAAGGATCGCTATCCGCACTCGCTGCAGGAACTGGTCGACCAGCACTACCTGCGCAGCGTGCCGGTGGATCCGGTCACCGGCCTGGCCACGACCTGGCAGTTGGAAGAGGCGCAAGCGCAGCGCAGTTCCGGCATTGCCGGCGTGCGCAGCGGGGCGGAGGGCACGGCACAGGATGGTCGGCCCTATTCGGATCTATGAAACCGCGCGTCCACGGCTACGCCTATCTCTACCTGTTGTTCGCGATCGCGTTGCTCGCGATCGCGGTGACCGGCATCGCATCGCTGGATCTGCTGGCGCGCCGGCAGGCCGAAGAACGCGAACTATTGCGCATCGGGCACGAGTTGCGCACGGCCCTGTTTGCGTATCGGCAAGCTCATCCATCGCGGCAGTTTCCGCTGGAACTGAAGGACCTGCTCGAAGACCGCCGTGGAGGCGCCTTGCGCCGTCATCTGCGTCGACGCTATGTGGATCCGGTGACGCGTCAGGCCGAATGGGGCGTGATCCGCCAGGCCGGACAGATCATCGGGGTGCGTTCGCTGTCGGAACGCATGCCTATGAAGATCGCCAACTTCGAACCGGAGGACGCCGGATTCGAGGGCGCACAGACCTATGCCGAATGGAGGTTCCTCGCCATCGAGCCTGTAGCTGCTCCGACGGTTCCCACTCAGAACGCCGCTGGCTCGCCGTCGGCGCTTACAACGCAACCGTAGCGCGATCACAGTGCGCTGCAGGTCGGACTGTCGCCGGGCCCCATCTCCCGCTTGCGATCCTGCGCCAGCAAGTTCTGCAGCAGTGATTGCAGCTGCTCGGGCCCGCCGATCCAGTACAGCGTGGTGGGACCTCCACGCCGTTGCGCCAACCGTGCCGAGACCTCGGCGGTATTCGTCGCCAATACCAATTCCTGGGTTGCTGTACGGGCTGGCCGCGCCGGTAGGTCGGCCAGAATACGCTTGAAGCCTGGCGCCAACGCGACTACGGGCGACTGGCCGGCCAGTAGCGCAGAAGAAACCTCGACGTCGTCCAGCCGGCTGGCATCCATTGCACGCGCATCGCGATGGAATTGCGTCCACGCCGCGATGCCGCCCTCCAGCACGCGAACATTGTTTAGCCCGAAGCGTTGCAGGCGCCCGCAAAGGAGGGCGCCATCCTGGGACAATCGGCCGCCATCGTAGACGACCATGCGCGTGGGACGCCGGTTAAGCAACTGCGTGAGCTGCTGGTTGGTTGCGCCAGTGATATGGAAAGCGGCAAAGTCCTGCCGGGAACGTAGATCGACGAGCGGCAAACCAGGCTTCAACTGGGCAGGGGAGATCAAGCACGTCTGCGCCTGCGCGCCAACCGTCACTGCACTGCTGGTACCACCAGATTCCCGTGGCTTGTGGCAGGTCGGCGCCTCGCGTTGGGCGGGCTGAGGCACCTGCGCGTGCGCTATCGGCGTGGCCAGCCATAGCGAGACAACCAGCATCAGCGAAATCACACGTTTCATGTCTAGGTTCAGCCAGGAAATTTCATATCAATAATAGCCTGGCATTGATGAGATCACCTCATTGAGGACAGCAGTTGACCGCCTCATGCTTGCACGGGAACGCCCCCAGCCCCGTTGGGTAAGCAGCGCAGCGCGCTACGCATGCTGCTCTGCCATGTCGATGCTGCAGATCTGGATGCAATCGCCCCGAAGATGGCCTGCTGAGCAAGCAGGCGCTGCGCACCAGCAGCATTGGTTCAAGCCTGCCTTCGGCTAGATTCTACTGCGGCTAGAACGGTTGAGAAACATGCCGGAAAACAGCGCCAGCAGGTCCAAGGACGACATATCGTATGATCTGGTTACATTGAAACGGACTTCAACATGAAAGACCTTCTTACTTCAACGATCAGATCTTCGCCGATTACCATCTACGTGCTAGCGCTGGAGAACGGTTGCTACTACGTCGGACAATCATGCAAGTTTATCGAGCGAATTGCTGCTCACTTCCAAGGAAAGGGATCATCGTGGACAAAGCGAAATCCACCCATTGCTGTGCTATGCGCCAAGACTGTTAGAACGTGCGACTGGAAGGTGGCTGAAAGATTTGAGAACAGGCTCACTCTTTTCATGATGTCTAAGCACGGTTGGAAGAACGTGCGCGGCGGCTTCTGGTCCAACGTTTGCGAGCGATCGACTAGTGGCGGGCTAATGCATCACCGCAAGGCGCATATTCTCCATCAACCGTTGAATCAGGAAGCGTTATCGAGGGCAGGCTGGCCCAAGCAAACAGGCGCCGATTAGGGGGCGTTATCGGGAGTAGAGAGGACTGCTCGGATAGGAGGCTGGCGTGGTCGCATAGCCTCAATTAAGGCGACCGCTAAAGCGGTGACACCATCGGTTGAAAGAGTCAGGAAGTGGAAGGGGGATCCCGCGATCGAGTCGACGGTGCGTCTCACGCCATTGCCATTTATTGCATCGATTGACATGAATATGGTTTGCGTGATCTGATCTTTCTGGGATACAGGTCCGCTTTGGCCGCAGCAAGAGCCAGAACGAATGGGGATGACGCTTCAAGGATTGGGGGAGTCCGTCATGGCCGAAGGAAGGCCGAGTCTTGCTGTTGTCGAGCTGCCGATGGAGGGGGAGGCAGCGCCCTTGCCTGAAGACCTTGGCTTGGCCGGATTGGGGCTGTTGGCACAGTTCCACGGCATCGCCGCCGATGCCGGGCAGCTGGCGCACCAGCATGGCCGAGCAGGCGAGCCGTTCGACGAGAGCACGTTGCTTCTGGCTGCCAAGCAACTCGGCCTGAAGGCCAAGTTTTCGGACATCGCTGCCGATCGCCTGGACAAGGTGGCGTTGCCGGCCCTGGCCTGGCAGCCAGATGGCGAGCATTTCATCGTCGCCAAGCTTGGGGATCAGAAGGTGTTGATCCAGAACCTGAGGCTACGCCGGCCGCAGGTGCTCACGCGCGAACAGTTCGATCAGCACTATGCGGGCCGGCTGCTGTCGGTGGCTTCCCGGGCTTCGGTGCTGGGCGAGCTGGCCAGGTTCGATTTCCGCTGGTTTGTCCCGGCAGTGGTGAAGTACCGGCGCATCCTGCTGGAAATCTTCGTCGTCTCGCTGTTCATCCAGCTGTTCGCGCTGGTCACACCGCTGTTCTTCCAGGTCGTGATGGACAAGGTGCTGGTCCACCACGGCATGACCACGCTGGAGGTCATCGCGGCCGGCTTGCTGGTCATCGCCGTGTTCGACGTGACCCTCAACGGCCTGCGCACCTATGTGTTCTCGCATACCACCAGCAAGATCGACGTGGAACTGGGCGCGCGGTTGTTCCGGCACATCCTCAACCTGCCGCTGGCCTATTTCGAGTCGCGCCGGGTCGGCCAGACCATCGCCCGCGTGCGCGAGTTGGAGAACATTCGCAGCTTCCTGACCGGGCAGGCGCTGACCTCCGTGCTGGACCTGCTGTTTACCGGGGTGTTCCTGGCGGTGATGTTCTACTACAGCGCTTGGCTCACCCTGATCGTGGTGCTGTCCCTGCCGGTCTACGCGCTGTGGTCGGCCGCCATCACCCCGGTGCTGCGCAAGCGGCTGGACGAGAAGTTCGCCCGCGGCGCGGAGAACCAGTCGTTCCTGGTCGAGACGGTCAGCGGCATCGGCACGGTCAAGGCCACCGCAGTGGATCCGCGCATGGCACGGACCTGGGACACCCAACTGGCCGGTTACGTCGGCGCCGGGTTCCGGGTCACGCGGCTGGCCAACATCGGCCAGCAGGGCGTGCAACTGGTGCAGAAGCTGGTCGGGGTCGGCGTCCTCTTCTTCGGGGCCAAGCTGGTCATCGACGGCAAGCTCTCGGTCGGCCAGCTGATCGCGTTCAACATGCTCTCCGGACAGGTGTCCGCGCCGATCGTGCGCCTGGCCCAGCTGTGGCAGGATTTCCAGCAGGTCGGGATCTCGGTCGAGCGGCTGGGCGACATTCTCAATACCCGCACGGAAGTGCCCGGCAGCCGCATGGTGCTGCCGCCGATCCAGGGCAGGGTGACGTTCGACCAACTCACGTTCCGCTATCGCCCCGACACAGCTGACGTGCTGTCAGGCATCGACCTTGATATCGCGCCGGGCGAGGTCATCGGCATCGTCGGCCGCTCCGGTTCGGGCAAGAGCACCCTGACCAAGCTGGTGCAGCGACTGTATGTGCCGCAGGGTGGGCGGGTACTGGTCGATGGCCACGACCTGGCCTTGGCCGACCCGGCGTGGCTGCGCCGGCAACTGGGCGTGGTGCTACAGGAGAACTTCCTGTTCAACCACAGCATCCGCGAGAACATCGCGCTCGGCGACCCCGGCATGCCGCTGGAGCGGGTGATCCAGGCCGCGCAGCTGGCCGGCGCCCACGAGTTCATCCTGCAACTGCCCGAAGGCTACGACACCAAGGTCGGCGACAACGGCGCCGGCCTGTCCGGCGGACAGCACCAGCGCATCGCCATCGCAAGGGCATTGGTGACCAAGCCGCGCATCCTGATCTTCGACGAAGCCACCAGCGCGCTGGACTATGAGTCGGAGCATGCGGTGATGCAGAACATGCGCGAGATCTGCAAGGGCCGCACCGTGCTGATCATTGCTCATCGCCTGTCCACGGTGCGCATGGCGAACCGGATCGTCGTCGTCGACAAGGGGCGGATTGTCGAGACCGGTAAGCATGAGGAATTGGTCGACCGTCCGGGCGGGCAGTACGCCCACCTGTACAAGCTGCAGCAGGGAATCGCATGAAGCACCTTTGGGAAGCAGCGAAGGAGTTCCTGGGTCGCTACCGGCAGGCGTTCGGTGCGGCATGGAAGATCCGCCAGCAGCTGGACCCACCCAAACGAACCGAAGACGAACTGGCATTCCTGCCCGCCCAACTGGAACTGATCGAAAGCCCGGTCTCGCCGACGGCGCGATGGACGGCCCGGATCATCATGGCCCTGTTCGTGGTGGCCCTGCTATGGGCGGTCATCGGCAAGCTGGACATCGTCGCTGTCGCCCCGGGCAAGACCGTGGTCGGCAGCCGCACCAAGGTGATCCAGCCAGCCGAAACCGCAGTGGTCCGCCAGATCCTGGTGCGGGACGGCCAAGTGGTGAAGCAAGGCGACCTGCTGGTGGAACTGGATGCCACCGCCACGGGGGCTGAGTATCAACAGGCCGATGAGTCCCTGATTAGCGGAAAACTGGCAGAGCTACGTTATGGCGCCATGGTGCAGGCGCTGGAATCCAGTGTGCTGTCACAGACACCTCCAGTGTCGCCTGGTCTGACGGAGGACCAGGTAAAAGCGACATGGCAGTTGACCAGCAGCGAGTTCGCAAGTTTCCAGGCCCAGCAGCAACGGCTGGAGACCACGATCGAGCAACAGCAGGCCCAGGCGCAGACTGTACTCAGTCAGATCGATCCGCTGCAACGCAGCCTGGACATCGCCCGCGAAAGAGTGGCGGACATGGAACGTCTGCTTGGCAGCCAGTACGTCAGCAAGCACGAATATTTGGCGCGCAAACAGGAGATGGTCGAAATGGAACGCCTGCTGGCAGTCCAACGCGCCAGCGTGGTCGAGTCTCAATCGGCCATCGCTGGGGCAAGAGAGGAGTTGCGGGTGCTGGTCGCGGACACACGGCAAAAGACTTATGACGGATTACGGCAGGCGCGGGAGCAGATCGGGCAGTACGCTCCGCAGGTAGTGAAGACGGAGCAGCGCAACCAGCTGATGCAACTCCGCGCGCCGGTCGACGGCACGGTGCAACAACTGGCCATCCATACGGTTGGCGGCGTGGTCACGCCGGCGCAGGAGTTGATGCTGGTGGTACCCAGTGAAGAATTGCTGGAAGTCGAAGCCACCGTTCTCAACAAGGATATCGGCTTCGTGCGGCCGGGGCAGCTGGCGACGGTGAAGGTGGAGAGCTTCCCCTACACCCGCTACGGCTACTTGACCGGCATCGTCGAAACGGTGTCGCACGACGCGGCCCAGGACGAAAACATGGGCTTGATCTTCCCGGCGCGGGTGAAGCTGAGCCAGGCACACCTGGTGATTGACGGCGTGCGCGTGGCGCTGACGCCGGGCATGAGCCTGAGCGTGGAGATCAAGACCGGCAAGCGGCGCGTGATCGACTACCTACTCAGCCCGTTGCAACAGCACGGTGCGGAAGCCCTTAGAGAACGATGATATGGAATGGGTCGCACCCGGCACAAACAATCTCGCACTGATGCCCATCCGCAATCTGCACGCATCACGTATTCGTCAATTATCTCATCCTGATGATTGTGTGCTTGCTTCCGAGGAAGATGGAAGGTGCCCTTCAACGCCGAATCAAAAAGCGAACGGTAGGCTTATATGAGAAAGACTGCACCGCATGGATGTAGCGCACGTCGATCCATCATCGCCGCAGCGCTGGGCGTAGGGATTGCTGCAAATGCTTGCACTGGAGGCGAAGGGAATATGTTCCGGCATCCGATACCTGGAAACGGTCAGCTTGAAGGGGAGTTGAGAATCCATCAAAAGGATACTTATTCCATCGCCATCGAGGCGATTATCGCCCCATCCATTCCAAACGCGAGGCAACACGCATGGAATTACCTTGAGACACCAAATGCCTCGGTGCCTCTGCATATTGAGATTTCCATTCATAAGGACGATGGAACTCTGGTTTTCAGCGGGGACGCTGTGGATCCAAAGCTGAGTTCTTGGAATGCCAAGAAGCTGTACCTCGAAGTCGCACGCGTTCAGCTCATGTCAGGTCACTATCGAGTCCGTTCGACCCAAACCGGAAAGGACTTAAGTCAGCAGCCTAGCTTCAAATCCAACCTCGTCATCACGCCGGCTTACGAAGGAAAATAGGGGGATTTGCCAATGCCAACCGTCACCGTACACATCGCCAATGGTGGTGCACCGCTCGCCAATGGAGACCAATCCGCCGCCGGCCACATGTGGTATGAAATTAGCGATGGGATAACAACCGAAAGTTATGGCTTCGCTCCAGATAATGGTATGCCTTATGGACAGGGTTCAGTTCATACTGACGATACGGCTAACTATCAGGAAGTGGCGCATTATCAGTCCTTTGAGATTTCGCAAAGCCAGTTTGAGGCCCTCCAGAGCTTCGGGCAGGATCCGACCTCCTATGGATTCTCGGAATACTACCAGTGGAACAGTAACAGCTGCATCGACTTCACTTGGAAAGCATTGGAGCAAGCTGGACTCAATCCATCGGGCTTCGAAGGGCATATTTTCCCCAAAGACAACATCCACGACGTCGAACGGATCAAGCCACCTAAGCGCCCCGGGAGCTGGTATGACCAGTTCCTCGAGGACCTCCGCGATCGGTATGACGGGGTCCAGGACCGTACCTATCGCATCGTCCGCTACGATCCGCTCGCGCTGGACCTCGATGGCGATGGGTTGATCTCGACCATCGCGGAAAACAACTATGCCGGTGCGCTGTTTGACCACGATGGCGACGGCATCCGCACTGCGACAGGGTGGGTGGGCTCGAGCGACGGTCTGCTGGTACGTGATCTGGACGGAGATGGCCTGATCACCAGCGGTTCCGAACTGTTCGGAGACCGGACACAGCGCAGCGATGGAAGTCTTGCCGAACATGGATTTGCAGCACTTGCGGATCTGGATGAGGACAGCGATGGCGTGGTAGACGCCTCGGACAGCGGGTTTGGCACGTTGCGGGTCTGGCAGGATCTAGACGGCGACGGAATCACTGACGCGGGTGAACTTAGGACACTGGCCGAACTCGGCATCGTTAACATAGCGACGGGCTTCACCACGCCGAGCAATGGCGAGGTCTCCGGCGGAAGCTTGATGGGGACTGGAACATTTTCAAGAGTGGCCGAGGGCGGCGTGATCGTGCAGGGAGTCGTTGGTGATTTCAACTTCGACCACGACGGGACTCGCTCGGACTACCTGGACGACGTTGAGGTGCCGGCTGATTTCGCCGACCTGCCTGACATGGAGGGGGTTGGCCTTCTGCGCGATCTTCGCCAAGCAGCCACGTTGTCCGAGTCGCTGGAGACCTCGTTGCGGGCACTCGGTTCGGCCGGGACGCGCGCAGCCCAACTCGCGCTGATAGATGACGTGCTCCTTGAATGGGCCAAGACCAGCCCGGCGTGGCAGGACCTACCCATCCTGCTCCATTCGGGTGGCGGTGTAGAGGATCCCTCATCCGAAAATATTGTCCGCTTGCGTCCCGGCGAAGTGATTATGTGGCCGGATCCTGTCGAACTCGATGCCGCCGACAAGCTCGTTATCCGCACGGTTGAAGCGATCCTGGGTCTTTCCTCAACGCAGGATATCTGGTGGGGCGATCAAAACTTGGCTCAGTACCGCGATATCCATGCGCGGATTCTCGATGCCATGTACGCCGAATTGGTGGTCCAGACGCGCCTGGAGCCGTACCTGGAGACGGTTTCGCTCCAGTGGTCAACAACCGAGCAGCGCGTGATCTGGGATTTCTCGCAGATCGATGCGCTGCTGACGCAGCGCTACGCGACCGATCCGCTCAATGCGACGATCGATCTGGCGGAGCTGTTGAAGTACCAGGGGCAGGAATTGGCGGCGATGGGCTATCGCAGCGGATTCGACCTGCTGCAGTCGTGGGCTTCCGCCGGAGCTGCGGATCCCTCCTTGATCAGCGCGCTGCAGGAAATCGGCGTCATCCTCACGTCCTCAACATCAGGTTACGAAAGCGCAGCGGGAGGTGCAGGGAACGACATCCTTCTCGGCACGAATCAGACGGATGGCGATACGCTGCGTGGCGGCGACGGCGAAGACTTGGTACATGCGGGTGCCGGCAACGATTCGATATACGGCGATGCCGGTAACGACACAATCCTGGCCGGCGCCGGCGATGACTACGTTGCCGGTGGTGCTGGCAACGACCTGGTGCTTGGCGAGGATGGACGCGACTCGCTGCGGGGCGACGCCGGCGACGACATCCTGGATGGCGGCGCCGGCAACGACGCGATCTACGGCGGCGAGGGGAACGACCGAATCTACGGCGGACGCGGCGACGACTTCCTCTCCGGCGATGCCGGCAACGACCTGTATGTGTTTCGGCGTGGTGACGGTCACGATATCATCAGTAACTACGATACTACGGCGGGCCGGCAGGACACGCTCCTGTTGGAAGACCTGCTACCCGGCGCCATCAAGATTTGGCGTAGCGGCAACTACCTTTGCATCTCGATCGTGGGGACTGACGACCGCAT
Source organism: Xanthomonas hyacinthi (assembly GCF_009769165.1). Classification (NCBI taxonomy): domain Bacteria; kingdom Pseudomonadati; phylum Pseudomonadota; class Gammaproteobacteria; order Lysobacterales; family Lysobacteraceae; genus Xanthomonas; species Xanthomonas hyacinthi. The sequence continues at coordinate 4,622,748 of NZ_CP043476.1, read as the reverse complement.
CGACATCCAGGAATTCTTCAGGGATGACGGCACGAGCGCATACCGTGTTGACAGGATCCAGTTCGCGGATGGCACGATCTGGGACGTGGAAGAGATCAAGACCCGGGTCCTGTCTGCGACAGAAGGCGACGACGACCTGTATGGATACGAGACCGATGACGTCATTTCCGGTGGCGATCATAGCGACTGGCTGTCCGGGCGCGGCGGCAACGATACGTTGTCGGGCGGAGACGGGAATGACAGTCTCCAGGGCGACGATGGCGACGACGTGCTCCACGGCGACGCCGGCAACGACAGCCTTGTGGGCGGTACCGGTGCGGACCAGCTCTTCGGCGGGATAGATAACGATCGACTCGATGGTGGGGAAGGTAACGACCAACTCACAGGCGGGGCCGGTGACGATCAGCTCGATGGCGGCAGGGGCAACGACGTCTATCTCTTCGCCAGCGGATTCGGAAGCGACGTCATCTCCAACTTCGACAGCGCCGCGAACCGGCTGGACATCGTGGAGTTTTCCGCCGATATCGACGTATCGCAGGTTACCGTACGTCGCGATGGCAACGACCTGTTGCTGACGGTCGCCGGTACCGATCAGCTGCGTGTGGTTTCCTACTTCGTCGACGATGGTAGCGGAGCCTACCGCATCGACGAATTCCGCTTCGCTTCCGGCACGGTCTGGCAGGTGGGCGATGTGCTCGCGATGGCGCAGGTCGGCACTGATGGCGATGATGTTCTGCGCGGATACGCCGGTAACGACGTGATCTCGGGAGGTATGGGCGACGACGACATTCATGGCGCAGCGGGCGACGACGTCCTCAACGGCGGCGCGGGAATGGACCTGATCGACGGCGGCGCCGGCGATGACGAGGTTCATGGGGGCGACGGCAGCGACACGCTTTTCGGCGGCGATGGCGCAGATCTTGTCACCGGCGGCGCGGACATGGACGCGTTGTCCGGTGGCGACGGCAACGATCGTCTGGAGGGTGGTGGTGACCGCGATTGGCTCCATGGTGGTGCAGGCGACGACGAACTGTTCGGTGGAGAGGGTGATGACGAACTGATTGGCGCAGCGGGCGCAGATCACCTGACAGGTGGCCAGGGCGACGATCGTCTCGAAGGTGGTGAAGGCGACGATCACTACTACTTCAATCGCGGGGACGGGCGCGACGACATCCGCGACGCGCAAGGACTCACAACGATCCAACTTGCCGACCTGACGTTGGCAGAGATGGTATTCCGCCGCAATGGCACGAGCCTAAGCATTCGCTTTGGAACTAGTGCTGACGACGAACTTGTCCTGGATGACTTCTTCGATCCCCAGTCCGGCTTGGCCCTCCTCGGCTTGCGATTGGTTGCTGACGGTGGCGCGCCCTGGGATCTGTCGATGTTGGATCTGGACGCAGAAGTCATGAGGGGCACGTCCGTCGCCGACGTGATTTACGGCAACTCCCTCGGCAACGTGATCGACGGTCTTGATGGCGCGGATACAATCTACGCGGAGGGGGGCGATGACACTCTCCACGGCGGGCTGGGCGATGACGCGCTGCACGGACAGGATGGGGCTGACCAGCTGTTCGGCGACGAGGGCAATGATCTTCTGTCCGGTGGTGCAGGCAACGACAGCTTGACCGGCGGCGGCGGGCACGATCATCTGGACGGCGGCGCAGGCGCCGACTACATGGCGGGCGGTACCGGCGACGATCTCTATGACGTTGACGGTGCGGACGATGTCGTCGTGGAGGCCACTGGGGCCGGGGTCGACACGATCCGCAGCCAGGTGAGCTACGCACTGCCCGAGCATGTCGAGACGCTGGAGTTGGTCGGCAGCGCCGACATAGATGCCACCGGCAACGATCAGGCCAATGAACTGCGAGGGAACTCGGGCGACAACATCCTCGACGGGCGCGACGGAGATGACCTGCTGCTTGGCGGCCAGGGTAGCGACACACTGTGGGGTGGACAGGGCAACGACCATCTTGACGGCGGTGCGGGTGTGGATCGGATGAATGGCGGCGCTGGAGACGATCTCTACTTCGTGGACGATTCCGCGGACGTCATTTCCGAGTTGGCCGGCCAAGGCGTGGATACCGTTCACGCCACCAGCGATTACGCTCTGTCGGCAAACGTGGAACAACTGGTCCTGGTCGAAGGCAGCGGTGCCTACGAAGGCTCCGGCAATACGCTGGACAACGCACTGACCGGCAACAGCAATGACAACCGTCTGGATGGCGGAGCCGGGGCCGACACCCTCGCCGGTGGCTTGGGCAATGACACCTACGTGGTCGATCAGGTTGGGGATGTCGTCGTTGAGGATGCAGATGAAGGCGTCGATACGGTCGAATCCAGCATCGGCTATACGCTGGGCGCGACCCTGGAGAACCTGACCCTGCTGGGCGATGCCGACCTCGACGCGACCGGCAACGATGGCGACAACGTGATCCACGGCAACGCCGGCAACAACCAGATCGTCGGTGGTGCCGGCGCCGATACCCTGTACGGCGGCACGGGCGACGACTTCTACGTGGCCGTGTCCGCCTCCGACAGCGTGCACGAGTACGCGGGCGAGGGCATCGATACCGTCGAGCGTGTGTTCGAGACCAACCTGGTCCTGGAAAGCAACGTCGAGAACCTGATCCTGGGCGCCGGCATCACCACCGGTAACGGCAATGGGCTGGACAACACGATCACCGGCAACGCCGGCGACAATAGCCTGGGCGGTTGGGATGGCGACGATACGTTGCACGGGCGGGAGGGCGACGACAACCTGTTCGGCGTGAACGGCAACGACACACTGTACGGTGGCGCGGGCAACGACTACCTCGACGGCGGCACCGGGGTGGACTATCTCGAAGGCGGGGCCGGCAACGACGTCTACATCACCGACGACAGCGACGATGTCGTGGTCGAAGCGGCGGGCGAAGGCACGGACCAAGTCCAGACCACGGCCTCCTACGCCCTGTCGGCGAACATCGAGAACCTGTTCCTGACCGGCAGTGCGGCCATCAATGGCACCGGCAACGACTTGGACAACTACATTGCCGGCAATGGTGCCGCCAACGTGATCGATGGCGCCGGTGGCGATGACACGATCGTGGCCGGTGATGGCGACGATACCCTGATCGGTGGCACGGGCGACGACAAGTATGTCTTCGACGCCAGTTCTGGAAGCGACGTCATTGACAACAGCGACGGCGGCTTCGACGGGGTGTTCTTCACCAACGGCATCACCCGCGAACGCCTGTCGTTCGACCGCGACGGCGACGACCTGCTGATCTTCGTCGACGCTGTATCAACGCCCTCGGTGCGGGTGCTGAACCACTTCCTCGGTGGCGATGCCGCGATCGACTACGTGCAGCCGGACGGTGGCTACTACCTGACCACGGCCGAGATCAACCAGATCGTGGCAGGGAGCAGCACCGGCGGCGAGTATGACCAGGTCATCGAAGGCACCGCCGCCAGCGAGCAACTGGTGGGCAGTTCGGGCAAGGACCTGATCAAGGGCCTGGCCGGCAACGACCAATTGTTCGGCATGGGCGGAAACGACACTCTGCAGGGCGGCGACGGCGACGACTACCTGTCCGGCGGCAATGGCAGCGGCTCCGCTTCGGGCGACGACCGCCTGGAAGGCGGCGCCGGTGCGGACACACTGGTAGGCGAGGAGGGGGTCAACACTCTGATCGGTGGCGCCGGCGACGACAACTACGTCTACGGCGGCGGCCAGGACACGATCGACAACACCGGCGGTGGTACCGATGGCGTGTTCTTCAACAACGGGATCACTGCCAGTGATCTGACCTTCTACCAGGATGCCGATGATCTGGTCATTACCGTGGCCGGCAACGCCAGCGGGTTCGTGCGCGTGACCGGACACTTCCTCGGTGGCGATCTGGCGCTTGACTTTGTCCAGCCCGCCAGCGGAAGCATGTTGAACACGGCTGCGATCAATGCCCTGGCCCAGTCAGGCTATCCGGGTGGTGGGGAGACAGGCGTGGGCGATCCCGATCCGGGTGATGGTGATCCTGGCACTGGTGGCAACGAAGGTAACGACGCGGACTACTCGAATGTCGTCACCGGCACGGCGAGCGGCGAGCAGTTGCTGGGGAGTTCGGGGCGGGATCTGATCCATGGCCTGGGCGGCGATGACACCGTGTTCGGATTTGGTGGTGACGACAAGCTCGATGGCGGCGACGGCAACGACTACTTGTCCGGCGGAAACGGCAGCTTCAGCGGCTCGGGCAACGACATCCTGATGGGTGGGGCGGGCGATGACCAACTGGTCGGCGAGGATGGTGACGATGTGCTGTTCGGCGGTGCGGGCAACGATACGTACTTCTATGCCGAAGGCTCGGGTGCAGACACGGTCGACAACACGGGGGGGGGTACCGATTGGCTGTACTTCTCCGATGTCGACAGCAGCCGCCTGAGCTACCACCAGGACGGCGACGATCTGGTGGTGCTGGTCGATGGCGATATGTCACAAGGCTTCCGAGTGCTCAACCACTTCCTGGGAGGCGAGGCGTCCATTGCTTATGTCCAGCCATCGAGTGGAAATGCACTGTCGGCGGCACAGATCGCCAATCAGCTGACCCCGTTGCCCAGCAGTCTCGTTGGCAGTGCATCGCTGGTGCAGACGTTGAGTGCGTCAGTGCAGCAGATCGAAACAAGCGAAACGTCGTCGGAGTCGATTACCGATACGGGCACGGACGCGCAACTCGCCACGGTCTCGCCCAAGGTTGCTCTGTTGGTGCAGGACCAGGTGCTTGAAACATCGATGGGCGGCAAGGCAGACGTGGCAACGCCACCAGCGCAGAAGGCACGCAAGTTGCCAGCGAAGTTCCTGGGCGAGTCCGCAGATGCTTGGGATGAAATTGATCTATGGAGCCAAGAGTATGGTTGGCGAGTGCCGCTGAGTCGTTCCGTACTGGAGGATCGCGCGGACCTGATGCGTCAAGAAAGCATCGGCCTGAGTGGTACGGCCCTACAGGACCAGGTGCACTCCCCTGATCTGGATCAGTTGATCTCGGCGATGGCTGGATTCCGTGGAGTCGAGGTTGAGGCGACGGCCCTTATGGTGCATGAACGTCATCAGAGTCTGCAGCTGACAGGGCGGTCTCAAGAATCAAGTGCAACACGTGATTTGAAGGCGAGGATTTCCTTCTCCATGGCCGCTGCCGGCGTGGCCCAGCCTAATGTCTGGCGAGGACGCCCATTCATCAGCTTGGCGACGTGATTGAGGTACTCCTGGCTCGCTTGCGACAAGTCCACGCCCTTGGGCAGGAACTGGCGCAGCAGGCCATTGGTGTTCTCGTTGCTGCCCCGCTGCCACGGCGCATACGGATCGGCGAACCACACGTCGATGTTCAACCCTCGCATCAGCTCCTCGTAACAGGTCAGTTCCGTTCCGCGGTCGTAGGTCAGGCTCTCGCGCAGGAAGGCCGGCAGCTTCTTCATCTGGCGAGTGAAGCCTTCCAGCGCGGCGTCCGCGGTGCAGCCATCCATCCTGCACAGCACCACGAAGCGTGTCTTGCGCTCGACCAGCGTGCCCACGCAGGACCGGTTGAACGCGCCCTTGATCAGGTCGCCCTCCCAATGCCCCGGCAGCAGGCGCTGTTCCACCGCTTCGGGCCGATGCACGATGCGCAGCTCCTCCGGTACCCAGGTGCGCGCCGCTGCTGTGGTGCGCCTGCGGCCTCGCGTGGGCTTGCTCTGGCGCAATGCATCGACCAGGGCCTGCTTCAGGCCGCCGCGCGGATGCGCGTAGATGGCCGCGTAGATCGTCTCGTGACTGACCCGCTGGCTGGCGTCGTCTGGATGCATGTCCCGCAGTGTGGCCGCGATCTGCTGCGGCGACCAGCGATCGAACACAAGACGGTCGTGGACGAACTCGAACAGCACCGCGCCCGCGATCAGCTTGCGTGCTCGTACGCTGCGCGATCGCCGCGATCGATACACCAGGGCTGCCGCATGCGCCGAGTACACGCCGCTGTCCAGACGCCGGATCTCGCGGCTCAGCGTCGATGCGCTACGCCCCAGGCGGCGACCGATCCCACGAAGACTCGTTCCCCGATCGCGTTCGACCTGAAGCACCGCGCGTTCCTCACTACTCAGATGACTGTACTGTCTTCCCATCGCAACACCCTACGCTCTGTGAGGTGTTGCACTTGGAAGTTGAGTCTGCCCAGCATCGGCCATCTGATCCAGTTGCATGGTGGACAGAGCCCCTGCCCGATGACGGGCAGGGGCTTTCTATTTCGGCCCCACCTTCTGCAAGCCGCGCGTCAGATCATTGCGTAAGATGTAGCGGGGGCACGTACTTTATCTCGCCGGTAGCGGCCAAGGACTCCAGCACTGCGGGCGCTGGTCTCCACGCCATTTCGAACACGTCAATGACCATGTCTTCGCAGGTGTGCCCCTCGAGCAAGTGTGGCCGGGGTGGGTGCAGCGGTAGTCCAAAGTTTTGGAAGCAGTCGCTACGTCAATGCCCACCATCTTCTCGCGCGACAGCGAGCTCCCCCTACTGACCCGTGCCACTAATTGCCGATTCGGAAGATTTATCGAGGGTACGGAAAATTGAGGTCCGCGACGAAGATACATTGCAAACTATTCCCGCGAGCCTACGCGCCCACGCGCAGCACTTAGGCTTGCGCTAAACGAGTCCGTCAGCCAACTCTCTGAGGGGACTGGTTTAATGCAAGCAATTCGTACGCGGAGGCAGCGGTCATCTCGTTGGACGAACTGAACTGTCCGTTTCCGACGCATAGCGAAGCTTGTTCAGTAACGCTACCGGATGCCGGAATTGCAACTGTAAGCTACTAACGAAGCCGGGGACTACCGAGCCGCCGAACTACCGAGGAAAAAAGGACCGTATGGATAAGTGGCGCTGCGAGACAAGCAAAGAGCTTGAGATGACTATAGGTCGGTATGGGCCGGGCGTTCTCTATAGGGGGCAAAACCAGCACTACGCTGGCACAGACGGTCAGCCTTCGTTATCGACTTCGTTCCAGCGTCAGGGCTGCGTGCCCGATCTGATGATTAAATGGACCTATTACGCAAAGAGGGCTCTGCAACATCTAGTGCGCGGTTGGAAGGAAACCGACGATGCAGCCACAAACCAAGCGATCCTTCAGCACTATGGATTTCGCTCATTCTTCCTTGACGCTTCTGGCAATCCGCACGTTGCCGCTTGGTTCGCAAGCAATAGGTTCGAGTCGAAAATCGCGGTGAACATGGTTGAAGACTGTTTCGAAGACCCTGTGTGGCTGCGCACACTCAATGCTAGGTTTGTACCCGCGGAAGACGTAGGGCATCTCTACCTGATAAGCCAAAAGGCGCTCCGTCAATGCGGAATTCAGGCAGTCCACTTATCAGAAATAGCCACCAATGAGGGAGCCCCGCGATATGTTCGACAGGACACCTACATGGTTGGCCCCTTAATTCAGAGTGGCCTGCATGTTGATTGCGTACTTGCTCATATAACTGCGCCAGCTGAAGTATTGCGCGAATTCGCGGGGGAGTGCAACGCTGAATGGTTATTCCCTGAGCCATCGGATGACCCAGTGTATGCTGAGCTGCTCGCGATGCCTTGGGAGAAGATGCTACATGTTCCGGATGATGGCCTCGAAGCATTTAGGCGATCGCTAGAGCTTCCAGAGTATTCGTACCATCTCCAGAAGCACATGCCGCCTAGAAGTGCCATGTATCGCCCGTTTTGGACGAGAGATCTTCCGCCTCCTTCAAATTGTCAAACCTCGGCCCATATACAGATGGCCCAAGTCCTCTGTGGCAGTACCCTATACCACGGAGTCAGCGCGCCTCGCTTCATCCTTTCGGAGCTAAATAAGCTGCTTAAAAGCTACGACGAGATATCCATCGAGCTTGATGGCCTGGTTTATCACGGGATGGGCACTCATTACGGGAAGGGCGTGGGAATCGTAAATATGCCTGGAGACATTGTCTGCGTTTTTGAATATGGCGTTGATCATCCCGGACTACGCATCATGGAGATCGGGCGCTTCTACGGATTGCACTATCGGATCAACGCCGAGGGGAGCTGGGAGCGGGTTTTGCACGAGGAAGACTGTGCGTGCGGCTCCGATCACACGGAAAATTTCAGGTTACTTGGCAGAGTGGATCTTGCATTGAAGGATGGGTGGATAAAATGCGTCGAACCCGGCCTTTACGTGCAAAAAGATGTTGATCCAACCTCTGATCCGAGAGCTACTTGGGGCGAGCCCTACTAACAAGTTCGCGCGAATGTCGACGAATAGGGATCAGAACTGGTTATCACGGGCAGGGCGACCGCCTTCTCCCGACCTACAACAGCCGGAGGGGTCCACTGCGATCTCTTTTCACGACGACGACATGGCCAGCGTTGCCCACGTCCGTGCAAACCTTCTCGCCAGCAATCAGAGTGAGTTTGTTTTTGTCGCTCATCTTGATCCTGGGCGGCGACATCAATCAGCGCGGCTCGCGCGGGCGGACGCTTTGGCAGTTTACTTGGCACGGCGTCGTGGCGCGTAGCTCGATTGCAAGCACTCTTGCCAGATTCACTGTGCTGTAGATGATCGCATCATCAGCCCAAGCTCTCGACCCGCCACCCGTTGCCGATGAGAATTTTTTGGTCTTCCGTGTTGAGGCGCTCACTGTTGATCGCGAGGCATAGAAAACGCGTGGGTCGGGAAAACCCGACGTAGGCATAACGCATCTGGGCGGGGAGGGTCTTGAGCGGCTTGCCCTTGACCGTCTTGCGCCCGGTCTGACGCGCGATGGCTTCGACAACATCGAATCGCTTTGAGTAGCGTCCGATTGACTCAAGATAGAGCGTTGCGAGCTGCGTCTCGCCCTTGGTGTTGCCCACGGTATCGACGGTGACATTGACAAAGCGCCCGTTCGCTTCGACGGCACCGGTCCGCAGCTGGCTCTTTGAGACTGGTGCCTCATCATCACCCGTTGGATCGGCAAACACAGGCAGAACCGCGAAGGCCTCGAGCGTGATTCCCGACATCAGAGGAGCGAGCGCCTGGTAGAGCCGTCGAATGGTCTCGATACGCGTGATGTCGGTGGACCCCGAGTCTTTGTCCATTACCACATCCCGCATGGCACGTCGCAGGGGACGGAGGTCGAGGTCCTGTTCCCTCAGGGCGCGGAAAAGACGCCAGGGCTCGCGGACGTCGTCTGCTATGGGTGCTTTGGCTTCGCGCAGCGCAAGAAGCACAATGCGCCGCATGCGTTCGGAGCGGTCACCAAGTTCGACCTGCAGACGCCCCATGCCTGCGTCTTCGGCCAGAAGGCGCCAGGCGTTTGTCCCCTTGGGCGCCGCCGTCTTCGGGTTTATGGCGAGCGGCGGCCAGAAGTCCCCGACGTGACGTCCGGGCATCTCTTTCGACTCGCCGCTCCGGCGCGCGCATATGGCACGGATGTGCCCCCCGTTTGCGATGGTCTCGTCGTCAAAGGCATCAAGAACCAGCTCACCGAAATGGGGAATGACACGCTCCAGGGTTTGCTCTGTGTAGACCAGCAATGTCGGAGGCGCGGCCACATCCGGCCCCTTTCCTACCACCGGCGAGCCTTTCTCTCGGACGCTCGAGACAATGGCGGCGATGGTCGGGCCAAAGCGCCGGCTCGTGCTCATGGGCAGCTGGGGGTCTTCCGGAAACGGAGCCCCGTCTTCATCCTCATCTTCGTCGTCGCTGAAGAAGATGCGCTGGTTGATATCACCAAAGCGCTGAACAACGGCACCCCTGTCGAACGCCTTGGTCAGCAAAGCGGTCTGACTGGGTGAGGTGTCTTGCATCTCGTCAATCATCACCAACGGAAAGCGTCTCGCAAGAAGCGATGCGAGCCTTGGCGTGACAGCGAGGGCGCGCTCGGCGAACGCAAACATGTCGATGTGGCGAAAGATGCCTTCGATTGCGAGGTCTCTCTTGACCTTGCGAAGATGCTTCCCTGATGCACTGCCGGATGAGGGAAAGTTCTTGCCGGAGACAATCTCAAGGTCGGCCCCGGAAAAGCGCATCTGCCCGATGAGTTCGTTGTTGCCGGATTGATAATCCGCCCAAGCCCTTGTCGTCCCGTTCGCGCGGGCGCGGCTCCGTGCCCGCTTGGCAAACACCTCATCATCGATGACATCGACAGTGCCGCCGTCGCTGCGCAGCCGGGGCAGGGCGAGGAAGTGGTTCACAAAGCCATGGATGGTGCCAATGAAGTGCGGGTAGGCGAGCAGGCGGACGCCTTCGGACGTGCCCGCAAGGCGATGACGAATTTCGTTCGCTGCCGTGTTGGTGTGGCTGATGACACAGATGCCCTGTCGGTCTGAAGCCCACTTGCGGCTGAGCAGGTAAAGCTTGGCTGCGAGAATCGTCGTCTTGCCGCTGCCGGGCGCGGCCTGGACGTCGACCTTGCCGTTGGCCAGAAGCACCGTCCGGCACTCGGGATCGGTGAAGTCGAGTTTTGGAAACGCAACGGTGAGGCATTCGAGGTCCTCTTCTGCAATCAGCGGAATGGTCATGCAGCGCTCCCAGGCATGAGGTGGCCGATGGCGCGCTGCAGATAAGGCGGGAGGGACTTGAGCAAGGCATCGCCCTCTCCGTATCGGCCGCTCTCAAGAAGTGCTGCAGCGTACTGGGCTGCGACCGCTTTCGAGCCCTGTTTCTTGTACAGAGGTTTGTAGATTTCGCTCGCCAGTGCTGCCGGTGCGAGGCATTGTGACTTGAGCTTCTCCCAGGCTGTCTTGCGGGCCGCCTTGACCGCGTCGACGTTTTCGGCCGGAAGAAATCCTTCGTGTTTCTTGGCGGCCACCGCAAGGCCAATGGCCATGTGCATCAGTTCGCTGCAACCCGAATACGCGAGGTCATACTCCAGCGTCCAGTGTTCGGACACACACACGATGGTTTTGCCGCCAGCGGCACGGTTTTCCTTGGTCTCGCGACGGGCTTTGAGATCGTCTTGCGTGTAGTCGGAAAAAAAACGCTTCTTCGGCTTTTTCTTCTTTTTCCCGTTCTCGTCCACGCGCCCAGCGTCGCTGTCGTTCGCCTCGCAGTCTTCGCCGTCTTCGCCGTCTTCGTCGGGCGCTTCGTTGCCGCCAACGCCCGCATTCCCGGTGCCTTTTACCGGAACATAGCCCTTGGCTTCGTTTGGCACGACATCGAAGTCGGTGATGCAGGCAACCGGAACTGGGACTTCGATATCGTCCTTTCGCTGGAGGATGCGGGCGTAGTGGTACAGCCCCACGTCGCCTACGTTGACGACGGACACGCCATGCTTGGCGAGGTCAAAGCCACATGCCTTGGCAAGGGCGGGCAGCAGCAACGCTTCGCCGGGACCCTCCACGATGGCCACACCACGCGCAAAGAAGAGGTTGGCGCGGGTTGATTCGAGAAAGCGGCGAAGATAAGCGTAGTCGGATGGCTCGAGCCTCGTGCTTGCCTCGTCCAGCCGGAACGTTCGGCCCTTGACCACCAGGGTCATGGCCTGGACCGGCGCGCCAGCTACAAGTGAGGGACTGTGGGTGGTCATCACCACCTGCAAGGCGCTGTTCGCATCACTCGCTGTGTCCGACAGGAGCGCCATCACGCGGTCCTGGAGCTGGGGATGGAGGTGCGCCTCTGGCTCTTCGATAAGAAGAAGGGCGAGCTCTTCGCTGCCTTTGAGCAACACCAGTTCGGTCGCCATGAACAGCACGTTGTTGTAGCCGAGTCCACGCGGACAACGCGCGTCAGCGTCGACGCCGTCGGCGGGCTCGAGTGTCAGCTCGAACCGCTCAAGGATAGGATTGAGGGCAAGTTCGGTGGCAAGCCGGATGCGGGCGGCGAGGGTGTCGCCGGCAAACGCGAACTTGTCGAGATAGTGCGTGTTGATGCTTTCCTCGACCGCCCTGATGACCTCGTGCTTGCCCATGTGGTGCTGGGCGTGGGCCATGAGTCCCACCAGGGTCGTCGGCAATTCTCCGGTTTTTCCCCTGTCAAAGTCATTGTGCTTCTGGTCCTGCGTGTCGGGGTGCGCCGCGAGGATTTGGGACAGGCGTGAAGCGCGCCCCGGGCGCAACTCGTTTTCCGCATCACGCAATGGACGAAGGTAGGTGGTCCGCACCATCTCCCGGGCAGCCGCACCGAGCTCCGGGCCGGTACCGTCTGCGCCGCAGCGCACCTCGGTTTCGATGCGCGCGCGACGCTTTGGCGGATTGCCGGCTACCCATCTGGCGTGGAGGGTCAGGTACAGCGTGCTCGTGCCGTCCTCCTCATAGGTCAGCCATTCGAGGAGGGCTGACTCCTGGCCCTCATCCAGCCCCTTGAGGGTTGCCGAAATCGCCAGTTCGGTGGCGCGCGAGACACCGGAAACATGGAAGTCCTGTTCTTGCAGTCGGGTCGCTTCGAAGCTCGTGGTCCAGAGCACATGGCGGATGGCGTCAACAATGGCGCTCTTCCCGGCGTCGTTTTCGCCCACCAGGATGTTGAGTGTGGGTCTGAGTGTCCAGTCGAGTTTCGGCGCAGTCTTGCCGTCACCGAAGATGCGAAAATTGACGGCTTTGATTGAGTGCAGGTGCACAGCTTGCCCCTTTAGTGTGCGGATGCGCCGAGGATAGCGTGGCTGTCGGAGCGTGCGTCAACTGTGTCCCAACCTCTGCCTGATCTTCTAGAGATCCTCCAAAAGACGCGCAGCAGGATTATGCGCGGCGCTACCGGTTTGGAAGTAGCCCACGACACTCGACACCGCCCTGTGCTCGGTCATCTGCATGATTGCCGGCAGCGGCACGCCCTGGCGGCTGGCTTCGGTCACGAACCCTGACCGCAGGCTGTGGCTACCGAAGTCGCCTTCCAACCCTGCCAACCGAGCGCGACGCTGGACGATTTCTGCGACCGCGGCCGGGGAGAGGGCAGGGCCGACGCGTGTCTTCCACAGCCGTCGAAAAATTGCCCCATCAGTAATCCTTCCCGCCTCCAACCACTCCTCGAGCGCCAACGCGGCGCGGTCGAGGACTGGCTTGTCTGGCGTTGAGGAGGCGGTAACGCCAGCCTGCTGCGTCTTGCTGTGCTCCAGGCGATAGATGTAGCCCTTGTCTCCGATACGGCGCAGGTCGCGCATATCGGCGGCAGCGACCTCGCTGCGCCGGCGCCCGCCGCTGGAGAAAGCAAAGCAGAGCAGGGCGCGGTCCCGGATACCTTCAAGGGTGTCGTCGCAGGTCGCCAGCATGGCCTCCAGCTCGTGCAAAGTGATCGCGGTCTTCTTGCGGGGACGCTCGCCGCGCTTGACCGCGGCCCGGCCGGCGCGGGAGAGAACAGTGCGCACGGCAGGCTGTTCGCAGGGATTGGGAAGGTGTTTGAGACGGTGCGCCGTCGAAAGGACAGCAACGCGGTGGCGTACGGTGGACAGAGTCCAGGCGCCGGGCTTGGCCTTCAGTCCGGAGGCGACCAGGACCTGGTCCACAACCGGCGGCAGCTCCCAGGTCAGTTCGCCCTCGGCTGATCGCCGAACCACATGATCGACCACGAACTGCAGAACCGTGGCTTCAGGAACCGGCAGCGCCATTTCAATCCCGTAGCGCGCTGCATGCCAGCCGGCCCAGTAGCGCAGGGCACTGGTGTAGCTGCGAGTAGTGTTCTTGGCCGCCGCTTCGGCCAGCAGTTCGCGCACTGCGTCCGCCGCTTGTTGGGCCAGCTGTTCGGGCAGAACGAGGCTGAATACGGTTTGCGCGGAGATCGGAAGTGCGGAATTATCATTCATAGTATGTAATGTATGCTATGACTTGTACACTATATCCACGATAATCATCACTTATCGCGAGTACGGAATCAACAGAGTAGGGCGCCGCAGTAGGAGGTCTTCCATGGCTAGAGGCATTACCGAATCAGACGTTCACGCCGCTGCTGATGCGCTGGTGGCCGGCGGCGAACGGCCGACCGTCGAGCGCGTCCGTGCACACATGGGAACAGGCTCGCCCAACACCGTGGTGCGCTTGCTTGAGACCTGGTGGCAAGGACTGGGCGACCGGCTGGATGCTGATCGAAGTGCACGCTTGGCCGTGGCGGATGTCCCAGTAGAGGTGGCTGAGCTCACTGGGAAGTGGTGGATGTTGGCCCTTAGCCAAGCACGGACGTTAGTGACCAAGGAGCTTTCGGGCGAGCATGCCGCCCTCGTTGAGGCACGTCAGTTGCTCGATCAAGACCGCGAGGCGTCGGCCGCGGAGACCGCTACGATCCGGGCGAAAATCGATGCTTCGAGAGCAGCGGAGCAACTCGCTTTGGCCCGTTCCAAGGAGCTTGAGCGCTTGGTAGAGCAACTTCAGCGCCAAATTATCGAGGTCACCAGTCAACGGGATGCGGCCACGGACCGGGTTAACGTGCTTGATAAGGCTCGCGAGAGTCAGTCCAGGGTGATGGAAATCCAGGTTGAAGCGGCTCGCTCCGAGCGAGACCGCATGGCAGAACACGTTCGGGCAACTGAAGATCGAGCGCACGCAGAGATTGATCGCGCCAGACAGGAAGCAAAGGATCTGCAGGCTCAAATTACCAGCCTGACGAAGCAGCGAAGTGCGTTCGAGCAGAGTCAAGCCGAAAAGCATGAGAAGGCGCTCAACGACCTAGCTGATGCCAGGCGGGCACTTGCCACTCATCAGGCAAGAGCGGATGCGTTAGAGAATCAGCTGACCAAGGCGATGGACCTGCCGGATGCACTCAAGCGCGCCTTGGAACAATCCTTCGCCAGGCCCGCGAAGCGATCACGTGCGACTCGAACACCTCAAAAAGCCAAAGCGGCACAGGAGGCTGGCGAATGACCCGTGATGTAGGGCCCGCCAAGTCAGAAATGAATCCTGTGGATCACTGGCGCGAAGTCGAGCGTGCCGCCCGCGACGAACTTCGCCGCCGGGCCGATGCGGCCTTTGAAGAGATTGTTGCAATCTTGAAGCAGCATGCGAATAGCCTGGATGTCGCACAGAAGGCCCGGATTCGGTCTTTGCTCAAGCGTTGAGGTTCACCAGCGCTATTTCCACGGACGATAGTGCGATTCCCCAACGACAAGCACCCTTAACTGCGGTAAACGAGCATTGGAAGTGCGTTGTTGAACCATCCACGAGTGCGCTGCCCAACAGGCGGAAGCTGCCGAGCTAGCGAGAAAGAAAGCTTTGGAGGCTCTCCAGGAGACCGCTTTGCAACGGGCACGAGCAGAGGTGGAGGCCCAACTGGCCAGACTTTAGGACCTCCCGTCGGCCTTGAAAACTGCTTTGCAAGAGCACAGTATGAAAACTGGCAAGCCGGCACGTCCTCGTCGCCGCGCTGGCCGGGACCGGAGCTAGCACCAAGGCATGAACCATATGTGCGAGCGCGACTGAGAAGCCGTCTTGGCGGAGAGCTTCAGCGAACACTTCAATCATGCGCATACATGCCATTACCGCGAACATCCCTGATGAACTCTATCGACGGCTGGGCGAAACCATCCAAATGGAGCCCGGAGCCTCGATTTCGGGGGTCATCGAACAGGCACTTGAGGGATATCTGGCTCAGCGCGCATGGCGCCATCAGCGAACCCTGACCGCCCTGGAACAAGCGGCAGGCGGCTGCCTGCTAGACGACCAGGAAATGGATCGGTGGATGACGGCCAACTTCGGATCAGATCCGGGCAAAGCGGAGCCTGGTGCATAGGTTCGCCTCCGATCTGCGTGAAGTTGGGGAAACTGGGGATACCAAAGTGCGTACGTTGCAGACTGGGGTATCTTCAGTGCGGGCACTGAGGAGGGTTAGCGCTGGTGCTGAGGACAGAAGGATACGGTCAACACATGCCGGGCGTGGGCCTCGGCGCAGGGATTCGGGCAGGGTTGGCCGGCATTCCAGCACGGTGGCCGCCGGTCGATGTTGTAGCTGTCGCTCATGCTGTGAGTTCCGTTTCGCAAGGGGAGCGCCTGGGCAAGCAAGACTTGATCCACAGCCAGATCCAGCGCGCCCGGACCCGTAGCGCATTTCGCATAATGTATATTATGTTAAACGCACTGCGGTACTAAAGGAGGGTCGGCAGGGATTCGCACAAAAAACAGCCGAAAATTGACTAACACGCTGATAATTAAGTGGTTTACCCCGGTTATCCTTGGTGCCCACACCCACATGGCCTGTCGGCCGGGAAGCAGATCGCGAGCGTCTCGCAGGGCATAACGGCGTGTCATTGCAGGGCGGTGGGAAGCAGGCAACATCCCCCGGCACCGTCCGCAGATCCCTGCTAGCATTCATACGACCATATGGTCGACCCCAAGGTTGACATGCCAGGAACGCTTCGCCAACTCGATCAATGGGAAGCCAAAGTGCGGGCCCGCATTCCTCCGGACGCCTCCAACAAGGTGAAGGTCGATCTCCTGATATCGACCCTCTATAAGCCGGGGCCTTGGAACGACTACCGGTCGTTTGGCTACGACTTCACAGATCCGTTTGGCAAAGATCTTCACAATTCGCTGCTGTCCACCTACCTGGAAAGGCGCAAGGGGCAATGCATGGTTATGCCGATAGCCATTGTCCTGCTCGGGCAAAAGCTCGGGCTGCCAATGACATTGACGACAGCCCCCTACCACCTGATCGCAAAATATGGTGATGAGGAACAAGGCGCGTGGACAAATTTGGATGCCACCAGCGGTCTCTTCCATCCTGATAGTGGCTATGAGCAAGCCTTGAAGATTTCGCCAGAGGCGATCAGGAGCGAAACCTTCCAGAGAGTCCGTGGCGGTGTTTGCCACTGCGATGTTGGCGCCTTACTACCTGCAAAGGAACCAGCCTATTCGGGCGATCCAGGTCATCGATTTGGTTCTTGAGGCCAATCCCAAAGATGTGTTTGCGATGACGCTCAAAGCCAACGCCTACATCATGCTGGTAGACCAGCGTTTCAGAAGAAAATATTCCGTGGCCGCACAAATTCCGCCGGCCGAGCAAGCGGAATTCCTGGCCTATAACCGTCAAATCGTTGAGTGGCGATCGAAGGCCGAAGCGCTTGGATGGCGGGAATGGACGAAGGCAGATTGGGACAACTACCTGGAACGCTTCGCACAACAGAAATCGGTTAGCCAACAAGGGGGCAAGTGATGCGTATGCAATTTGCAAAAACCAGCACGGGACTGGCGCTATGGTTGATGTTTGTTTTCGCTGCACACGCCTCCAATGATCCGGTTGGGGCCAATCCGAATACCGGGGCGAACTTCAACCGTTATTCCTACGCCAACAACAATCCCTATCGCTACACGGATCCTGATGGCCGGGAAATCCGAGCTGTTAATCCTGGGGAACAAGTCCGCATCGAAAGGATGGTTAACTCGGTGGTTGTAGGCGTCTACAAATTCGACAAGAGTGGCTCGCTGCAGCAAGTTCAAAGCACAGGCGATACATCACGCTTTTCGCAGCATTACTCTGATCGTCTCAATCAAGCGATCTCTAGTGACAAGACGATCAACGTCCAGATCGCCGATACCTATAAGAATGCGGTTACCGGCGAGAATATTCAGGTACAGGGCGGTTTAACCCAGGCACTTGGGAACGGCCTTTCGGATCAGAACGTTGTAGTCACAGGTCAGAGCTATACTGGGGACATGCAGACTTCGACCGGTGCACCTTTGACGCAGACGCCAAGTACCATCCTCATGCACGAGATGGTGGGCCATGCCATTCCCGGTGCAGTTGGCTCTGAAACGGGCAATGCTGTCAGCAACGAGAACAATGTAAGGATTCAGCTCCCCGATGCTGACCTGAGGATGCGGGATGAAAGTCACATTGAATAGTTGGCTGCCGGTCCTTCTGCTGTCTTTGCTTGCATCAGTTGGCAATGCTTGTGCGGTGGAAAGGACCCGTTCCTCCATGGAGCAACGGGTCCAAAGCGCCGAATTGGTGGTCGTAACCGACGACATTGAGTTGCTGCCGCATACGAGTCAGGAGTTCGACAAGTTCTTCCGGGTCAAGGCCCGGGTGGCAAGCGTTCTAAAAGGGCAGGCGGCAATCGGTGATCGCATTGAAATGGTGGTGGACAACACCATCGCGGAACGCCGGAATGACTGCTGTGTGCCGGGCAATGTCTATGTCTTGTTTCTGCGCGAACAAGGCGGAAAGTACCATTTCGTCGGCAGCCAGCCGGGGGCGATCCTAGTTGAACTTCAAGGGCGCAAAGTCCCCGCGCCATAGCCAAATCAGAGGGGGCGGAGATAAAGTCCTCTGCTGGCCACCTCGTCAGAGAGCACTAACGAAGCCATGTGAGCACAGACTCCCCAAGGCTTGCGAATTTCACTGCACGGGCCAGGAGAAATCAGTACACGCAAGCCGGAGGAGGAGCTCTCCCCTCCGGCTCCCATGACCTCAACTCACACTTGCACTGCGAACGCCGGGTTCTGCCTGAATTCGTAAGGATGCTGCGCCATGATCATCGCCTCCTGCGACTGGAAACCGGCCATT
Source organism: Xanthomonas hyacinthi (assembly GCF_009769165.1). Lineage (NCBI taxonomy): Bacteria > Pseudomonadati > Pseudomonadota > Gammaproteobacteria > Lysobacterales > Lysobacteraceae > Xanthomonas > Xanthomonas hyacinthi. Next base: position 4,604,341 of record NZ_CP043476.1, on the reverse strand, counting down.
GCGTGGATCAGGCCATCCAACTCCAGGGCGGCGGCGGAGTGGCTTACCGGCAGTTGGTCGTCGATGGCGAACTGAGGCCCATCCAATTCCCAATAACGGGTGATCCCCCCATGACGATCCATCAGCCTGTGCGTCCTCCACGAATCGACGTGATCAGGCCTTGAAATTGGCCCGCCGACGAAGGACGCAGGAAGCTCGACGTCATCATCGATGTTTGCGCCTCTCGTTGGTTCCCCCACGTCGCTGGCCGGATTCCGTTCGCCTAGCGTGGTAGCTTCGGGCACCGCCATCTTGGACACGACCTGGAACGCCGCCTGCGGCAGGCCTTCGTCCAGCGCGACGGAATCGGTCGATGCCACCGGCAAGGATGTAAGGCCAACACTGCTGATGGAACTCGTTTCCACGGCCAGGAATGCCGCTGCACTGCTGCCCTGCGGCAGTGCCGTCAACAACGCCGGAATGTTCGAGGCCGGGATCGCATTGCCATTGCTCGGCTGGACATAGCTGATCGCATGTTCGCCGCCCAGGAAGTGGTCCAGCACGCGAATCTGCTGTCCCGCATCGCCGTCAACGCGGACGATCAGGTCATCACCATCCTGATGGAAGCTCAGGCGCGTGCTACTGACATCAGTGAAGTAGAGCCAGTCGGTGCCGCCACCGGTGTTATCCACCGTGTCGCTGCCCGAGCCGGACGCGTAGTAGTAGAAGTCGTCTCCTGCCCCGCCGATCAGCATGTCGTTGCCGTCCTCGCCGACCAGCGTGTCATTTCCCGCTCCGCCGATCAGGATGTCGTTGCCCGACCCGCTGAAGGAACCGTTACCGCCGGAGATGTAGTCGTCGCCGTCGCCACCGTCCAGCTTGTCGTCGCCACCGAAACCGAACAGTTCGTCCGCACCGCCCAGGCCTCGGATCAGATCGCGGCCGGAACTGCCGAGCAGTTGCTCGCCATTCGCCGTGCCGGTGACGACATTTGGGTAATCCGCATCGTTTCCTTCGTTGCCGCCGCCAGGATTGCCGGTACCGGGGTCGCCCTCGCCCGGATCGGGATCGCCGCCGCCGGGCTCTCCACTGCCCGGATAGCCCGTCTGGACCAAAGCATTGATCGCCGCCGTGTTCAGCATGTTGTCGCTGGCCGGCTGGACGAAGTCCAGCGCCAGGTCGCCGCCGAGGAAGTGGCCGGTGACACGCACGAAGCCGCTGGCATTGCCGGCCACGGCGATGACCAGGTCGTCGCCATCGCGATAGAACGCCAGGTCGCTGGCGGCGATTCCATTGTTGAAGAACACGCCATCGGTACCGCCACCGGTATTGTCGATCGTGTCCTGGTCGCCGCCGTAGACGTAGTTGTCGTTGCCGGCGCCACCGATCAGGGTGTTGACGCCATCCTCGCCCACCAGCGTGTCCGCACCGGCCCCGCCTTCCAGGCGATCATCGCCCGAACCGGAGCCGCTGCCATTGCCGCCAGACAGGTAGTCGTCGCCCTCGCCCCCCTGCAGGGTGTCGTCGCCGCTCATGCCGAACAGTTGGTCGTCGCCCGCCAGGCCCTTGATCAGGTCCTTGCCCGAACTGCCCACCAGTTGCTCGCCGGCCGCGGTGCCTTCGATGACCTGGTCATACTCGCCGCCGGTGCTGCCTCCTGCCACGATCTGGTTGATCTCAGCAGTAGTGAGGTAATAGCCGCCATCCGGCTGCACGTAGTCGATCGCCGCATCGCCACCGAGGAAATGGTTCAGCACGCGAACCGATGGCACCACACTGGCATCGACAAAGATCAGCAGGTCATCGCCGTCGCGGCTGAAGGACAGTCGCTCACGGGTAATGCCATTGGTGAAGAAGATGCCGTCGAAGCCGCCATCGGCATTGTCGACGACATCGCTGCCCGAACTGGCGTCGAAGACGTATTTGTCGTCCCCAGCGCCACCGACCAGGGTATCGTCACCACCGCCACCGACGATCGTGTCGTTGCCGCCACCGCCGTGGATCGTGTTGGCGGCCCCATTGCCGGCGATGTAGTTGTCCCAGTCGTTGCCGGCACCATTGATCGCAGCGCTGCCGGTCAGGAACAGGTCCTCGATGTTCGCCGACAGCGCGTACGACGCCGAGGCCTGGACCTGGTCCGTTCCCTCGCCCACAGCTTCGACCACGACGTCGTCGCTGTGGTCGAGGATGTAGTTGTCGTTGCCCACACCGCCTTCCATGTAGTCGATGCCAGCGCCCCCGTCGAGATAATCGTCGCCGGTACCGCCATACAGCGCATCGGTCCCGTTTCCACCGAACAGCGCATCGTCTCCATCCAGCCCATGCAACACATCGTCCCCGTCCAGGCCAGCGAGGGTATTGTCGCCGGCGTTGCCGGTGATCGTGTTGTCCAGGCCATTGCCGTTGCCGGTGGTGATCCCCGCACCCAGGATCAGGTTCTCGACATTGTTCTCCAGGACCAGGTTGGTCTCGAACACGCGCTCGACGGTGTCGGTGCCCTCGTCGGCGTACTCGTACACGCGGTCGGAGGCCGACACCGCCACGTAGTCGTCGTCACCGGCGCCACCGTACAGCGTATCGGCGCCGGCGCCGCCCTCGATGCGGTTGTTGCCGGCATTGCCGCGGATCATGTTGTCGTCGGTGTTGCCGGTGGCATCCAGGTTGGCCGTACCCAGCAGGGTCAGGTTCTCCAGCGTCGCGCCCAGCGTGTAGCTGATGCTCGATTCCACCGTATCGGTGCCTTCGCTGGCGTTCTCGACCACGACGTCGTCCACGTTGTTGGCTACGTAGGTGTCGTTGCCCAGGCCGCCGATCAGGGTGTCGGCACCGGCGCCGCCGTCCAGGCGGTTGTCGTTGCCGTTGCCGGTCAGCACGTTGTCCAGCGCATTGCCGATGCCCTCGTAGGCACTGCTGCCCTGCACCAGGGTCAGGTGCTCGACGTTCGCCGACAGGGCATAGCTGTAGGCCGTCGACTGCACCACGTCGATGCCCTCGTCCGCCAGTTCGACGATGACGTCGCCGGACTCGTCCACCTGGTAGAGGTCGTCCCCGGCGCCACCCATCAGTTGGTCGACGCCCGCGCCACCGTCCAGCACGTCGTTGCCGACACCGCCGAGCAGCACGTCGGCACCACTGCCGCCGTGTAGCTGATCGTTGCCGGTGCCGCCGTCCAACGTGTCGTCGCCATCGTTGCCGAAGAGCACGTCGTCGCCCGCCAGTCCCTGCAGGCGGTTGTTGCCGCTGTTGCCGGTGAGCGTGTTGTCCAGCGCGTTGCCGGTGCCGTCGATGTCGGCGGTTCCGGTCAGTTCGACACGCTCGACGTTCTCGGGCAGCACATAGCTGATGCTGGTCCTGACCAGATCGTTACCTGCCTCGGCGGCCTCGGTCACGACATCGCCCACATCGTCGACCACGTAGGTGTCGTCACCGCTACCACCGGCCAACTGGTCGGCCCCCGTACCGCCATCGAGCAGGTCGTTACCCTCTCCGCCCGTCAGCACGTCGCCGCCGGCCTGGCCGTACAGCGCGTCATTGCCTGCGCCGCCGTCCAGAGTGTCCGCACCGGCACCGCCGCGGAGCGTATCGTTACCGGCCAGGCCTTCGATCGCGTTGTCCAGCGTGTTGCCATCGATCACGTCGTCCAGCGACGTGCCCAGCAGGGCCGCCGCATCCACCGCGGCGGCATCCAGCGACCAAGGAGTTCCATCGCCGGTGTCAATGACCACGCCACGCAGGGCCAGCTGGGTGCTTGTATCGAAGAAGTTGACCAACCGGATCTGGTCGGTCGAAGACCCGATGAAACGCAGTACCAGTGCCGTACCGTCACGGCGCAAGTAGACCTGCCCAAGCGGCAGACCCGACAGGTGAATCGTGCTCAGGCCCTGGGTGTCGTTGATCGTGTCCTGCCCATCGCCAGCGGCGAAGTGGTAATGGTCGTCGCCCTCGCCGCCTTCCACCTGATCGTTGCCCAATCCGCCGGTCAGGTGGTCATTGCCGGCCCCGCCGCGCAAAATGTCGTTGTCGATACCGCCATCGAGCACATCGTCGTCGGCATCGCCGTTGAGTGTGTCGGTGCCGACACCGCCCGTTACCGTGTCGTCATCGTTCCCGCCATAGAGGGTGTCGTTGCCATCCTGACCATGTAGGGTGTCGTTGCCGGCATTGCCGTACAGGATGTCGTCGCCGGCGCCTCCGGAGATGGCGTCGTCACTGGCGTAGCCCTGGAGCGTGTCCGCCCCCGTGGTCGGCAGCAGCACCAGCGCCTTGACCGCCTCCACGTCCCAGGCCGTCTCGTCGGCGAAACGGATCAGGTCGAGTTGGTAATTCCCGGCCGCATCGCCGATGAAGTAGTTGGAGACGGTCACCCGATCGTCGCTGCCGGCGAAGGTCAGCACCAGATCGTTGTTGGACCGCCGTGCGGTCACCTCCGCCGACAGGATGCCCTCGCCCAGCTGCAGCACGTCGACACGCCCGGCACTGGTGTCGTAGTTGGTGATAACGTCCTGGCCATCGCCTGCGTTGAAGAGATAGGTATCCGAACCGGCGCCGCCATTGAGGCTGTCGTTGCCCAGACCACCTTGGAGGACGTCGTCGCCCGCATCGCCATTGAGCGAATCGTTCCCTTCGCCACCTACCAGCGTATCGTGCCCGGCCCCGCCATAAAGTACATCGCTGCCGGACTCGCCCTGCAGCACGTCATCGCCCGAATTGCCATAGATCGTGTCATTGCCATCGCCACCGGCAAGGACATCGTCCGATGCATAGCCCTGCAAGATATCGTTGCCGCTGGTCGGCACCAGTACCAAGGCCTTGACTGTCGCCACATCCCACACCGTCTCGTCGGCGAAGCGGATCTGGTCGAGCTGGTAGTTCCCGGCGGCATCGCCGGCGAAGTAGTTGGAGACGATCACCCGATCGTCGCTGCCGGCGAAGGCCAGCACCAGATCGTTGTTGGACCGCCGTGCGGTCACGTCCGTCGACAGGATGCCCTCACCCAGCTGCAGCACGTCGACACGCCCGGTACTGGTGTCGTAATTGCTGATGACGTCCTGGCCATCGCCCGCGTTGAAGAGATAGGTATCCGAACCGGCACCGCCGTTGAGGCTGTCGTTGCCAAGCCCACCCTGGAGGACGTCGTCACCCGCATCGCCATTGAGCGAATCGTTCCCTTCGCCGCCCACCAGCGTATCGTGCCCGGCTCCTCCGTAAAGTACATCGTTGCCGGACTCGCCCTGCAGCAGGTCGTCGCCCGCATTGCCATAGATTGTGTCGTTGCCATTGCCGCCAGCAATGGTGTCGTTTGATGCATAGCCCTGCAGCGTATCGTCCCCACTAGTCGGCGCCAGCACGAGCGCCTTGACAGCATTAACGTCCCAGACCGTACCCAGCGAGCCGGCGAACCGGATCTCATCGAGCTGGTAAGCGCCCGCCGCATCTCCGTTGAAGTAGTTGGAAATCGTCACCCGATCATCGGTGCCGTTGATCGCCAGCACCAGGTTGTCATTGACGCGGCGAACGGTGACATCGGCCGGGACGACATTCTGTCCGAACAACAGCACATCGGTTCGGCCGTTGCTGGTGTCGTAGTTGTTGATCGTGTCCTGACCATCCCCCAAGTCAAACAGGTAGGTGTCGGAACCGGCGCCGCCATCGAGTGTATCGTTGCCCGAATCGCCCGCCAGGACGTCATTGCCGCCGTAGCCGTAAAGGGTGTCGTTTCCACCCGCGCCGGTCAGGTTGTCGTTTGTGGCGTAGCCGTAGAGCGTATCGGCACCTTCCGTCGGCACTTGGACCAGGGCCTTGACCGTCTCGATGTTCCAGACCGTCTCGTCCGCAAATCGGATCTCATCAAGCCGGTAGTAACCGGCCGCATCCTGATCGAAGTAGTTGGAGACCGTGATTCGGTCATCGGTTCCGTTGATGGTCAGCACCAGATGCGCGCCGCTGCGACGGATAGTGACGTCACTTGCCGCAATGCCGGCACCAAACTCGATCGCGTCAACACGATTAGCGGACGTATCGTAGTTGTTGATGATGTCCTGGCCATCACCAGGGTTGACCACATACACATCCGAACCGGCTCCGCCCGTCAACAGATCGTTGCCGGCCCCGCCAACGAGACGATCATTCCCCCCGTACCCATACAGCGTATCGGCCCCATCCAATCCCGAAAGATTGTCGTCCGTCTCATAGCCGTAGAGCGCATCGTCGCCTGCGGTAGGCACTTGGACCAGATCTTTGACCGTCTGGACATCCCAGGTCGTACCGTTCGCGAACCGAATTTCATCCAGGCGGTAGTGCCCAGCAGCGTCCGATTCGAAATAGTTGGTCACCGTGATCTTGTCGGTGCTGCCGGCGAACGTCAGGATCAGGTTGTTACCCGAGCGACGTGCCGTCACGTCCGCGGGGGCAATGCCTTCGCCTAACTCGAGCGCGTCAACTCTTCCGCTGCTGTTATCGTAGTTGTCGATGGTGTCCTGGCCATCCCCGGCATTGAACCGATAGATGTCCGAGCCGGCTCCGCCCGACAGGAAGTCGTTGCCCGCCCCACCTTCCAACACATCGTTGCCGCCATACCCATAGATCGCGTCGTCACCTGCCAGGCCCGACAGATTGTCATTGCTCGCATAGCCATAGAGGTTGTCGTTGTCCTCGGTGGGGATCTGGACCAACGACTTGACGGTTGCGACATTCCAGGCCGATCCATCGGCGAACCGGATCTCGTCCAGGCGATAGTACCCGGCAGCGTCCGATTCGAAATAGTTGGTGATGGTGATCCTGTCAGTGCTGCCGGCGAAACTCAGCACCAGGTTCGTACCTGAGCGCCGGGCCGTCACGTCCGCGGGGGCAATGCCCTCGCCCAGCTGCAGCACATCGAACCGACCTGCGCTGTTGTCGTAGTTGTCGATGGTGTCCTGGCCATCGCCGGCATTGAAGAGATAGGTGTCGGACCCAGTGCCCCCGGACAAGCTGTCGTTGCCGAGACCACCCTCCAGAACATCGTCGTCACCGTAGCCGTAAATCGCGTCATTGCCCACGAGCCCCGTCAGCGTGTCGCTGCCGGCGTACCCATACAGGTTGTCGTTGCCTTCCGTTGGGATCTGCACCAGCGGCTTGAGGACGTCGACCGTCCAGATCGTGCCGTCCGCGAAGCGGATCTGATCCAGCTGGTACCCGCCCGCGCCATCGGCCGTAAAGTAGTTGTTGACCGTGATCCGATCGGTCGTTCCATTGATGGACAGGATCAGGTTGTTGTTGAGGCGCGTCGCGGTCAAGCCATCCGGGGTGATACCTTCACCCAACACAAGAACGTCGAATCTGCCTGCACTGACGTCGTAGTTGTTGATCGTATCTTGACCATCGCCCAGTTCGTAGATGTAGATGTCCGAACCGTCGCCACCAGTCAGGTTGTCGTTACCCACTCCACCGATAAGGCGATCGTCGCCCGCTCCGCCGTTGAGCGTATCGTTCCCGGACCCTCCAAGAAGAATATCCCGCCCGTTATCGCCAGCGAGCGTATCGTTGCCGGCATTGCCCACCAGCAGATCACCGCCAGCACCGCCGCGCAGGGTATTGCCGTTCCCGTCGCCCCACAGCACATCATTCCCGCTGGTGCCGGTCAGGCTTCCTGTTGCCAGGTCAATCCCCGCGAACGACAGTGCGTCCAGTCCCTCGGGAGTTGTCGTGGCATCCGCGACCCAGGTCGCAAGGAACTCGGCACCATTCCAGCCTGCCGAAGTGAGGAACGTTCCTGCGTAGCGATAGAGATCGACCAGATCCTGGAAAGCCTCGCCCAGGTTGCTCTGCCGCTTGTCGCTCAGCATGGAATTAAGCCCCGTGAGGTCGAATAGCAGTTGGCCATCCACCAACTGCATATTCAGACTGCCCATATAGGCATCTAGCCGAGTGTCCAGCACCAGTCTTGCGTAGATGGATTCCTTAAGCTCAGCATAGGCTTCCAGCAACGTACTGATCTGCTCCGGCTGGAGCACGATACTCATTACCTGTTCCGTGCTGCTGTCCGCGTGGGTTATTGTCTTCCAGACGTAGGTGTTGCCGCCGGTCGATACACGGTCGTTCTGGAAACTGACCAGACTGGAGCCGTTGAACTGCTCCAGGATGGCGATGATGGGGGCCAGTTCGGCGTGCTGCTGCTGTTTCCATGCTTCGACTGCCGCTTCGCCTTGGGCGGTCACGGATGCAGGCACCGCGCCATGGTAGTAGATGGTGCGCGTCACCGTACCCGTGGTCTCCAGAACCTCCTCGCTGCTCTGCATGGTAGAGGTGCCTGCCCACAGCGAGACGATCGTATCGAGTTCGTCCCGCATGGAGTTGCGCGAAATCCCAGGCCCCAATGCCTGAACTGCTGATAGGAGATTCGTCGACAAGCTTGCCGCTTCCGCCAGATCACGGACAGCGCCACTTCCCTTGAGTCCGGGAAGCCGCCCGGCCTCGTCTGTCACCGTCACAGGGTCCAGCGACCCGGTGAAATCGCTGAAGAAATGGTTCATTGCCAGCAGGAGATCGCCTGCCAAACCAGTGGTGCCATCTGTGCGGGTGAACGTTCCCCGATTGTCGACCACATTGCCATTACCAAGGTCGAGGTCTGCCGTCGTTGCTGGGGTCAGATTGATGGAAGCGATACCCAACTGGTCCAAAGTAAACAACTCTCCCGCCTGGGAGATGCCGTCCTGGTTCAGGTCGCGCCATACACGGACGTTGTCGAATTCGGCATCCTCGGCGTCGAACACGCCGTCTTCATTACTGTCAAGATCTGCTAGTGCGGCAAAACCTGAGGTAGCCTTGCTGCCATCAGACAAGGCAGTATCGGCACCGAATAACTCGCCACCGTTGTCTATCAATCCGTTGCCATTGCGATCTAATACCAGCAGACCGTCGTCAGAGGCAATCCAGCCGGTGCCGCTCCTGACACCGTCACCGTCATGATCGAAGAGAATAGTTCCCGTCGCAGCAACGGTCTCGATGCCGTCCCCATCCAGATCCAGCACGAGCGGATCCCTGCGCGCAATGAATTTTTTGGCGTCATTAAAGAAGTCCTTGATCGATTCCCACGTATCCTCCACCAATTCCTTACTGGTCGCGATATACTCTTTGACCTTATCGATTACGTCCTTATAAGGCTGCGGCAAGAGATCGTACATATCCTGCCAAGTTACCTCACTTGTTGGGTCACCCGGCGAACTCTTGAACAAATCGTATATGTAGTCAAAAACCCCTTGGCCATACGGACTTCCGTTCCAGTCCATGCCCTGCGGCATCGAAACACCTGCCGCTTGGAACCCATCCCTGACCCAGGTCGTACAGTTCTCGCCGGTCCCAAGAGGAATCGTTCCGGCAGTAACTTCATAACTTGGAGGATTCAAAGTCGTACTTTGAATATGCGTCATGAAATCATTGTACTGTTGCTGTGTTAGCTCCACTTGATAGGTAGCAGCAGTGTATTCATGCCCCTGAGTTACATAGACAGCTCCTGGACCGAACGTCTGACCTGATGTGGCCGGAGCGAATCCATATTCGGTGGTTGTCCCATCAGGATTACTTATGAATATGAATGTGTGCGGAATCTTGTCCGCACCGCCAAGATCAACGCGGACTTCCACTGTCGCATAGTTGCTCATTTGTTTATCCTCAATGTTTGGTCTGGGTCAGCTGATTGATTTCCATTTACCAATTCGCTCTTTTGGTTCGAGTAAAAGCTCAGGACTATGGGGACACCTCCAGTGATGGAAGTTCCCGACATGGATACAAACTTCAGAACTTCAGAACGAGCTGTTCGATCTGTCACTCCATACATGTTCAGGTTTACCTGATTTCCGTGCTCACCAAGGAGGACAAATTTTTCTTTGCAGTCCTGCGAGCCATTGCATTTTCCTTCCCGTTGCAACTCTGCGTGTATGGCGACGGATAGTTTGTCTCCTTGATCTCGGAATTTCTCTCCGCAAGATGAGAGAAGAGCTATGCAGGCAAGTCCCCCCAAGATGCGTAGAAACTTAGCGGCCGGGTCTGTGTAACATTTAATTTTATTATTCATTTCAATGTATATGTCTACTTAGGTGGTCTATTCTGTTCTAACAATCAGACACAAACTTATAGAAATAGAAGCTGCACTTTCACAAGAGGCATCATCGCTCCCGCATTGTCTGCAATGGAGCTATAATGATCCGCCAAGTTCTGAAATGTCTGAGAGAACGAAAGATCAGGGTTCGCAGCGAATCTTTGAGCGTTAAGTTCAGCGTAATACGAGTTTGCACGAATTCCTGATTCAAGACCTGCTATCTCTGCCTCAAATGGCGCTCTTCCAGCAGCTATCGCGGCGTCATAGGAATTGTGATAAGCCTCAGAGAATCCATTGACAAAGTTGTTTGCTGCATCTGCCAGAGTACCTACCCATTGTTGAATCTGACTCGGCGTGAGAGCTTCGTTAGTCATGTTCAAATATCCTTGGTTGATTGAATCCATATGTTTGGCAGGCAAACAAGAAGAGCCCATGCCATAATTGCGGCGACATAGACAAAAAATGCTCCCCCAATGAATAGCCCAAGTGCACTGCCTGAGAATGCTCGATAGGCCGCCAATGATTGACCCACTGCACTATCACCAAGTATCAGCAACAATACCGGGGCCAATGCCAACAGCGGGCAAAACACAAAGGAAAAGATTGTTAATATAATTCGCGACACAATTGTATGCTTCGGATATTTATACCCTGAGAGCCTGCGGAATATAACAACGCAAATAATTGGAAGCGCAAGCACATACATTTCAAAAATGTATATCCAAGCCCGCGCAACCCCATGATCTCTGAACCCAAATAAATTATCATCCATTACATATCTTGCAATGAGATCCGAGGTCAGAACCCCCATTGCACTCAGATAAAGTGAGAGCTTGAATGCACCAGAAACTGATCTCCATTTCTCATTCAGCTCATACTGATTACCATTCAAATGGCGCATACAGGCCTCCAGACCAGAGTAAGACGTTCAGCAGTTTATCTGTTGGCTCGCCATTAGCTGCCCCCTAATTTAATATATGTTGTTACCCATATCGATAAACACACAATACAGCCATAAGACAAGAGCGCCAGCAACATCTGGGTAAAAGCAAAGACCGCGGGACTTTTGGATATAAATATTCCAGCTCCACTCATGATGGCTAGATCGACAGGACCATACAGCATAGATCATCACCCTTGCTCTCGTCACTCGACCCTTGGTTATCCCAGTAATGGGTCAACCCACTCAGATCACTGGGCAGAAGTGTCAACCTATTAGAACCATTCATTCTTCGAATATAGTCATCACTCGAACACAAGGTCACTTCTGGGCTTATTAATATTGAGATCTTGTTGCCGTGGCCAAGCCGTTCAAATTCCGCCTTGGTCGACTTCCCATACGGCCTTATTCCTGGAATCACCCCGGTGATCGATATGGCGCCCGCCTCCGTGAACTCTTTTTTGGGATGCGGCCACCTGTTTCTTCTCTTCAGGGAATCAACATAGTGGTAGCCGAGCGGCACTTCGTACTTCTTGCCCGCAAGCACGTACCTAACCGGCTCATCCAGATCAACTTCCTTCATGGGCGCGCAGCCAACCGACAGCGACAGCATCGCCGCGAGCGGAATTCCTATACAGGCAGCACCCATCCCACTCATCGTTCCCTCAGCGCCTCGCCGCCATGCTGCTTCAGCGGACTCAACAGGTAATCGATCACCCGGCGCTTCCCGGTCTTGATCTCCGCGCTCAGCGTCATGCCGGCGCTCATGCTCACCACCACACCATCGATTGCCAGCGTGCTGCCGTCCAGGCGGATCCGCGCGGGGAACACCAGGCCCTGGTTCTCGTCCTGCGCCGCGTCGTGCGAGACGCTGACGACCTTGCCGGTCAGATAGCCGTAGCGGGTGTATGGGAAGCTCTCGATTTTCACCGTGACCGGCTGGCCCGGCCGCACGAAGCCGATGTCCTTGTTGAGCACGGTCGCCTCGACCTCCAGCGCTTCCTGCGGCACCACCGCCAGCAACTGCTGCGCCGGAGTGACCACGCCGCCCACTGTATGCACAGCCAGCTGCTGCACAGTGCCATCCACCGGTGCACGCAGGGTCATCAACCGGTCCCGCTGGCCAGCCTTGGCCAGCTCGGGAGTGCCTTGCGCAATCTTTTGCTCGGCTTCGCGAAGTTGGTCCAGGGTCTGCTGGCGAAAGTCGGCGACCAGCACGCGCAGCTCTTCCTCGGCAGCGCTCAATGCCGAGCCGATTTCCTGCAGGCGGTTGCGCTGGGTCGCCAGGTCGCGCTCGGCGGCGAGGCGCTCCTGCTCGCGCACCAAGTACTCATGCCGCCCCACATACTTGCCTTCGACCAAGCGTCCATAGTCATCAGCGCGCATCTTGGAGATACGCGCCGACTCGGCCAGCGGCTCGATCACGTCGCGCGTAGTCCGCAGTTCCGCCCGACGCTGGGCGATTGCGGCCAGAAGATTGTGGCGCTTGGCCTGGAGCGCATCGAAATGACTGGTAGCCAAGGCCTGCTCGGCGACGAAGCGCTCGGCCGGCACATCCGGCGCTGGAGGCAGGCGTGGCGTCACTCCACGATCGATGGCTGTGGCCAGTGAGCTCAGGCGCAGCGCGGCCAGCCGCGCCTCGGTCAGCGCCTCGCCGGCCTGGGCGAGCTCGGCACCGGTGGTCGTGGCATCCAGCTCGATCAACGACTCACCCGACTTCACCTGTTGGCCGTCGCGCACCAGAATGCGGCGCACGACGGCGGTCTCGGCGGGCTGGATGACCTTGGTGCGTGAGTCGACCACCATCTTGCCAGGCGCCACCGCCACGATGTCCAGCTTGCCAAACACTGCCCACAGCAGGGCCACGCAGAACAAGGCGATGATGATCCGGATCGTCCAGCGCGCCGTCGGCGAGGTGGGCGATTCGACCAGTTCCAGCTGCGCCGGCAAGAACGCCAGTTCGTCTTCGGTGCGTTGGGGCGGATCCAGCTGGTCGCGGATGTTCCAGGCTGCGACGAAGGCCTGCCGGTAGCGGCCGCCGAACTCCTTGACGGCTTCGATAAGGTGCTTCATGCCATCCCCTGCTGCAGCGCGTACAGGTGGGCGTACTGGCCACTGGGTCCGTCCACCAGCTCGGCATGGGTGCCGGATTCGACGATGCGCCCCTTCTCGACCACGACGATGCGGTTGGCCATGCGTACCGTGGACAGGCGATGGGCGATGATCAGGACCGTACGGCCCTTGCAGATCTCGCGCATGTTCTGCATCACTGCGTACTCGGACTCATAGTCCAGCGCGCTGGTAGCTTCATCGAAGATCAGGATGCGCGGGTTGGTCACCAATGCCCTCGCGATGGCGATGCGCTGGCGCTGCCCGCCGGACAGGCCAGTGCCGTTGTCGCCGACCTGGGTGTCGTAGCCCTCGGGCAATTGCAGGATGAACTCATGCGCGCCAGCCAGTTGCGCCGCCTGGATGACCCGCTCCAGCGGCATGCCGGGATCGCTAAGCGCAATGTTTTCGCGGATGCTGCGATTGAAGAGGAAATTTTCCTGCAGCACCACGCCCAGTTGCCGGCGCAACCAGGCTGGATCGGCCAGCGTCAGGTCGTGGCCGTCGATCAGCACCCGGCCGCGCTCGGGCACGTACAGCCGCTGCACCAGCTTGGTCAGGGTGCTCTTGCCCGAACCGGAACGGCCGACGATGCCGATCACCTCGCCCTGGGCGATATCCAGGTCGATGCTGGCAAGGACTTCGGCCGCATCGGGGCGATAGCGGAACGTGACCTTCTCGAACGTCACGCGGCCCCGGATGTCCGGCAGGGCCATACGGCTGCCGGGCACCTCGGTACGGGTATTGAGGATGTCGCCCAGCCGCTCGACCGAGATCCCGACCTGCTGGAAGTCCTGCCACAACTGGGCCAAGCGCACAATCGGCGCGGCCACCTGCCCGGACAGCATGTTGAATGCAATTAACTGGCCAACCGAAAGCTTGCCGTCGATGACCAGCTTGGCTCCGAAGAACAGGACGCCGACGCCAACCAGCTTCTGCACCAATTGCACGCTTTGCTGGCCGATGTTGGCCAGGCGGGTGACGCGGAAGCTGGCGCCGACATAGCCGGCCAACTGGTTGTCCCAGGTGCGGGCCATGCGTGGATCGACCGCGGTGGCCTTGACCGTGCCGATGCCGCTGACGGTCTCGACCAGGAAGGATTGGTTTTCCGCGCCGCGAGCGAACTTGTCGTCCAGGCGCTTGCGCAGGATCGGGGTGATGCCAGCCGAGATCAGCGCATAGACCGGCAGCGACAGCATCACGATCAGGGTCAGCCAGCCGCTGTAGTAGAACATCACCGCCAGGAACACCCCGGTGAACAGCAGATCCAGCACCGAGGTCAACGCCTGCCCGGTCAGGAACGTGCGGATGTTCTCCAGTTCGCGCACGCGGGCAATGGTCTCGCCGACCCGGCGCGATTCAAAGTAGGCCAGCGGCAGGTTGAGGATGTGCCGGAACAGCCGCGCGCCCAGTTCCACGTCGATCTTGCTGGTGGTATGCGAGAACACATAGGTGCGCAGGCCGTTGAGGGTCACGTCGAACACGGCGATGGCCAGCAAGCCGGCCGCGATGACCTCCAGCGTGGTCATGCCGTGGTGGACCAGCACCTTGTCCATGACGACCTGGAAGAACAGCGGTGTGACCAGCGCGAACAGCTGGATGAACAGCGAGACGACGAAGACTTCCAGCAGGATGCGCCGGTACTTCACCACTGCCGGGACAAACCAGCGGAAATCGAACCTGGCCAGCTCGCCCAGCACCGAAGCCCGGGAAGCGACCAACAGCAGCCAGCCCGCATAGTGCTGATCGAACTGATCGCGCGTGAGCACCTGCGGCCGGCGTAGCCTCAGGTCCTGGATCAACACCTTCTGATCCCCAAGCTTGGCGACGATGAAATGCTCGCCATCTGGCTGCCAGGCCAGGGCCGGCAATGCCACCTTGTCCAGGCGATCGGCAGCGATATCCGAAAACTTGGCCTTCAGGCCGAGTTGCTTGGCAGCCAGAAGCAACGTGCTCTCGTCGAACGGCTCGCCTGCTCGGCCATGCTGGTGCGCCAGCTGCCCGGCATCGGCGGCGATGCCGTGGAACTGTGCCAACAGCCCCAATCCGGCCAAGCCAAGGTCTTCGTCTTCAGGCAAGGGCGCTGCCTCCCCCTCCATCGGCAGCTCGACAACAGCAAGACTCGGCCTTCCTTCGGCCATGACGGACTCCCCCAATCCTTGAAGCGTCATCCCCATTCGTTCTGGCTCTTGCTGCGGCCAAAGCGGACCTGTATCCCAGAAAGATCAGATCACGCAAACCATATTCATGTCAATCGATGCAATAAATGGCAATGGCGTGAGACGCACCGTCGACTCGATCGCGGGATCCCCCTTCCACTTCCTGACTCTTTCAACCGATGGTGTCACCGCTTTAGCGGTCGCCTTAATTGAGGCTATGCGACCACGCCAGCCTCCTATCCGAGCAGTCCTCTCTACTCCCGATAACGCCGCCTAATCACGAGCAACATGCGCAATCACCTCTACCGCGCCGCAGCACGGCCGTGGCTTTGAGTATCTGGTTGAGCTCAACAGGGTTGCATGGGAACCCCATCTTCCGCCGGCTCTCCCCGCGGGGGAGCAAGCTTTAAGGGGGATTGGGGCGTGCCCAACTATGTCAACAAGCGTGGCTGCCAGCGCTTGCTGTTAGCTTGTTGAGCCATGTCATGGCCATGACCCCGAGCATCGAAGCGTTGGTACGGTCATGGGCTATTTCCAAGCCGGGAACCTACTGACCAGTCCCGCCTCTACCTTGGAGGCTGCCTGAGGCCCCAAAAATTGGGGCCGTCGTGTAAGGACTAGCGCCCGGATCTCAGCAGACGCCAGGAGCGTGCGGACAAAGCGTCAAAGTCGACCCCTGAGTTGCGTCAGGTCAGGGCCGAAATGGGCCTAGCCGCCAAAGCCCACCATCAGGCAGTGCATGCCCTCATGCGCGACATCCTGTCTGACGACTTCCCCCGTGACCTGCGAATCGCCGATCTGCGCAGCGCCTTGCGCATCGTCAGAACCGAACGTGTTCCGCTGCCCAAGGCCGCCCTGCTAAGCGCCGGGACGCTGCGCTTCTTCGTGACCCGCTGAGAGTACAACGCCCCATAAAATGGGGCTTACGGCCGAATGGATCGTGCTATGGTGAAATCATGACCTTCCTGCGTCTGCCCCGCTTCCGAATACCGGCGTGATCGCCTGATCGATCACGCCCCTGTAGCTCAATGGGTAGAGCAGCGGATTTATATCCCGTCAGCGCCAGATAAGCGGCAAGTGCCGGTTCGAGCCCGGCCAGGGGCACCATGCCTCGCGTGAGTAGGACTCGCCATAGAAACCGCATCGCCTCCCCAGAGACATTGACTACGGACTGATCATCGCGATCTATGGCCGTGAGATGGCCGCCGACCAAGTGTCGCCTGAGATCCTTGATCTCCTGCAGATCGTTGCTCCAGATGGCGTCATCGCGCTGTCTGATATCCCGACAGGCCATCGCGAGGCGTTTTGGCTCTTTTCGGCCACGATCATTTGCTTTCCTCACAACGGCCGCAACTCTACCGCCGGTGATGACTGGCATGGGCCGAGGAAGGATTGACGCCGGACGACGTGCCTCACGAAACCAAGGGCACCTGGTACCGCAATCGTGTGCTGCGTCGATCTACGTAGCCGAACGCTGTTCACGGTCTTTCACCCTTAAGGGGAGTCTATCCATGACAGATCCAAATTCGCCTTTGCGGTTTGAGCTTGAAATCGGGCCGATCCCGGAAGAGGTTATCGACATGCGCCTGAAGCTGCAGGAGACCAGCTTACATCTGCGCTGGCATGCCGAGAAGCAAATGGTGCCCGGGGCCGATCATCTTCGTCTCCGGAGCGACCAGTTGGCGCGCGTTTCCATGGGCCACACGCACGTCATGAAAGCCGCCGAGACGCTCATCATTGATGGCGCTACACAAGAAGGTTTTGAGATCCTGAAAGGCGCAGTAACCCGTGCCAAGAGGCTGGAGCAATTTCTCGCTGAACGAGACCGCTGGTGGTAGCGAAAGGCTCGTGAGATTTTTCCTCGACACCGAGTGGGCCGACCTTACTGGCTCCGAACTGGTGAGCATTGCACTTATCAGCGAGGACGGCGCGCATCGCTTCTATGCCGAGCGCGATCCGCTGCCGGCGACGCCCACTGACTTTGTACGGCACATGATCTACCCGCTTCTGCAGGGCGATCCGGCCTCGATGTCCGAGATGGCCATGACTACCGGCCTGCATACCTTCTTGGGGGCCGCTACAGCGCCCCTCGTGCTGGCCGACCATCAGAATGACTTCAGGCTACTCGACGTCCCCCCGCCCTGAGTAGCAGCCAGGTTTAGAGTCCGGGGGTAATGCTATCGGTGTTGGCAAGATGTTGGGCATAGGCAGCCGGTGTCATGCCGCCGATTGCGTTCTTGGGTCGGTCCTCGTTGTATTCGCGTCGCCAGCGTTCGATCTCGGTGCGCGCGTGCAGCAACGTCGGGAACCAGTGCTCGTTGAGGCATTCGTCGCGTAGCCGGCCGTTGAACGATTCAACGTAGGCGTTCTGGTTCGGCTTGCCGGGCTGGATGAGCCGTAGCTGCACACCATGGGCATGCGCCCAGGCGACCATCGCCCTGCCGCAAAACTCCTTGCCGTTGTCAGTGCGGATCACCTTCGGCAAACCGCGACTGTGTGCCAACCGATCCAGCACGCGCGTCACGCCGTGCCCGGAGATCGCGCGCTCCACGTCGATGGCGACCGCTTCGTGGGTTGCGTCGTCCACGATCACCAGGCACTTGAGCACTCGAGCTTCGGCGGTGCGGTCGAACACGAAGTCCATCGACCACACCTGGTTAGCCTGCGATGGCCGCAGCAGCGGTTGACGCTCGCCCACCGGTACCTTCTTGCGCTTGCGGCGGCGCACTTGCAGCTGCTGCTCGCGGTACAACCGCTCCACCCGCTTGTAGTTCACGATGCGTCCTTCCTGTCGCAGTTTGAGATAGATCATCCCCACGCCATAACGGCGATGGCGATGCGCCAACGCAAGAATGCGCGCGCGCAGCTCAACGTTGCGGTCTTCGCGCGGGCAGTAGCGCAGCGCACTGGCGCTCATGCCGATCGCTGCCAAGGCGCGGCGCTCGCTGGCACCGCACCCGATCCACTCGCGCACCAGCGCACGACGCGCCGGTGCGCTCACCACTTTTTTCGCAGCGCATCCTTGATCAGGTCGTTCTCGAACACCTGCTCGGCCAGCAACTTCTTCAGCCGCGCGTTCTCGGCCTCCAGGTCCTTGAGCCGTTTGGCATCGGGCACGCTCATCCCGCCGAACTTGCTGCGCCATAGGTAGTACGAGGCCTCACTAAAGCCATGGCGCCGGCATAGGTCCTTGATCGCCACGCCCGCTTCGGCCTCACGCAGGAAGCCAATGATCTGTTCTTCGGAAAAACGCTTCTTCACGTCCAATCTCCTTGGGGTAGGGAATTGGACTCCAAACTGGGGCGCTACTCAAAGTTGGGGGGACGTCGTACTCACCCGGGCTACATCAGGGATTTCCTGCCCAGCCTGGACACCAATCCATGTGACGATCAGTGATGTGCTCGACCACCGAGAGCTGTATTTCCGACGGAACCCTGAAGCGCGAGCTCGCCGGCATCATGCGATGGTCGACGCTCAGGCTTTACGCTGGGCCTATTTGTACGTGGTTGAGGGGGTGGATTCTCAATGACTATACGATTCTTCCTTGACACCGAATGGGCTGATGTTCTGGGTGCTGACCTGGTGAGCATCGGCCTGATCAGCGAAGACGGCGTCCGCCGGTTTTATGCCGAGCGAGATCCGCTGCCGGCGGTGGCGACCGACTTTGTGCGCGCGACCGTCTACCCGCTCCTGCAGGGCGGATCAGCCTCGATGTCTGACATGGCCATGACGACGGGCTTGCGCGCCTTCCTGGGCGCTGATACGGCGCCTTTTGTACTGGCCGACTATCACCATGACCTGGCGCTGCTGCGCTACGTTCTGGCCGGCTTTGATTTGCCGGATGACCAAGCGCAGGCCTGCGGGCCGACCCCTCAGCCCGTCATGACAGTGATGCTAAAGAAAGGACTAACCGGGCAGCTGGTCGAGGACTGGTTTCAAGCACATCCAGAGCAAAGCGCCCGCCGGCACCACGCGTTGGTCGATGCTCAAGCGCTACGCATGGCCTGGCTGGTGGCAACCCGCCGCCTCGAGCCACCGGAGTGGGCGACTTCAGTCCAGCGACTCGGACTTCATAAGAATGAATACCCGTAGGCTACGATCCCATAACATCGAATGTAGCCCCCAAAAAAAAATGGAATTTAGGGCGCCATGGTAAAAAATATAATTTAATACAAATTGAGTGACGTACCGGCAGTGTGCGCTTAAATAACGTAGCCGCTCAAAATGATGATCTGTCCGCGCCAAATTTAGGCCCTGACTCAAGCCATGTGCATCACATCACGTCATGTCACATCACGTGATGTGGTTTTTACCGCGCATGAAATGCAAAGAAAAGTGTGGCATAACGACGCAAGCTCGCTAGCGTTTAAAGTTGCGGCCAGTTATTCGATGCTCTCAAAAAGCAGCGCCGCTTGAGTGGCATCAGCTAGTGACCTCGTTCCTCAAAATCGCGAGGGTGGATAAGGCCAATCCACCTTTGAATTTGGCCCATGGCTCCCGACCAGCAGTCCCTCCTAGGAAATCTTAAAACGGCCAGACATCGGAAAAGAACACGCCCGGCTGCAACCGGGCGCGGGGTCTTGCATCGAGATCACACTCGGACATTACCCAATTTTCGCAGACCTGTACACCCCTTTCTTAACGAAAGAACGGGTGCGCTGAAGAACTGCCTGGAGATCGTAATGTCTAAGAAAAAGATTACCAAGCTCGTGAGATACGTCGTCTATTCAATGTCGATCACAGCCACGAATGCGCCCAGTGGAGACGTTGTGCACCGAGTTAAGGCTCAACACGATCGAACGTCGCCAAAGCCAGAGCGGCCAGCCTTAGCCTTATACGATGGATATGCGTTGCTTAGCGAGCAAGAGCGGCGAATAGCCAGCCTATTTGTATATGTCGAAGCATTTAGCTGATCCGGCCCAGGAGGCTGCATGTCTTGGATCCCCGAGAACGGGGCGGCACGGGCCGCCCCGCAAATGAGTGCTGCGCCTGTCGATCTGGCCACGCCCTTACACAACGCATACCAGCGTCACTTCACCGCGAGAGAGTTGACCGGCCCCGAGCGCAAGCGCCTGGATGTCTTTAGCTTTCGCAGCTGTAAGGAGAATCGGCAAGTCGATGTCATAGGCCCATTCCAGTTGGGATTTCGTCTTCAATTGGAGTTCGATCCCACGATTACCGCCATCACGGAACGGCCGCGCTGCCTGGAAGTTGGCGGAAAGCAGGTCGAGCTTTCGTTTTGGTGGCGGCATCGCACAGGGCGTGAGCACTATGCGCTGCTGGTGCCCGACGGCGACACACTGCCCGGCTCAGATGGACGTCGACGACCGCGACAAGTCGAGCGTCTGCGTCTGGCCGCCCAGGATGCGGGCGTCGACCTGCGCCTGGTGACGGAAGAAGAGGTTCGCAACCTCGAGCATCGCACTGAGCTCGCCTTTCAGTTGCTGGCCTGGGTGCAATCCGCACCGTGGCTCAAGGCTGACCTGGTGCTGCGTCATGAAGTGGCTACCACGGTGGGTCGCTACGCCCGCTGCAGGATTGATCAGCTTGAGCAAGAGCTTGCTGTCTTCCCCCGTACTCACCTCTATGTCGTGGTGGCCGAACTGATCTATCTCGGCATATTAGGGACCGATGCCACGCGACGACTAACTAGGCGCTCGCTGATCTGGAGTGTGGTCCGATGAGCGTGAAGCTGACCCAAGTCGATGTGGAGGCGATTCTCGCCTGTCCTAAGCCCCAAGAAGCTGCTTTTAGTAAAGAGGACTGGACCGAAGTAGATAACCGCATACGCGCACTGGATAGCATCCTGGCGGGCGCCACAATGTTGTCGGTGGCCAAGAACCACTGCATTGATCGCAAGACGCTCAAGCGAATGGTGGAGAACGCGGTGCAACGCTCGATTCAGGAAGAGCGCATCGGATACGCCGTATGTATCCCGCAAAAACGCTTCGCCCCCCGCGCTCCGCTGGTAGCGGTGATGCCGCAGAAGGCGCACGCCTTCGCTTTTGAGATGGTGCTGCTAGCTATACCGGAGCTGGACCGCATGGTCAAAGCGTACAGAGGCGCTCTGCCAACGAGGCAACGTCGTAGTCCCGCCTTCGACCGCCTGTACAACGCAATGGCCAAAATCCTCCGTGAAAAGGGATACGCTGAAGCGTATCCGCTGAACACCGTCGATAGTGGACGTAGGGCGTTGCAGGTGTTCCTGCAGCGTTTGCGCAAAACGACCGAGGCCGAGCAAGCCGCCGAGCAACCGGAGTTGCCCAGCATTACTCGCATTGAGCACTTGTTCCCCCTGCAGCCTTTTGACCGAATCGAGTTTGACGAGCACCTCATTGACATCGACAGCTGGGTTGCCCTGCCTTTGGCCGATGGGACCTACCGCTTGGAAAGGGTCAGGCAACTGTGGATTCTGGTCATCGTAGATGTGGGCAGTGGCGCCATCCTGGCGTGGTCGCTGGTTGTCGGACGTAAGTACCACCGGCTAGACGTGCTGGAATTGTTTGCCAAGGCCCTACGACCTTGGTCGCCCCGAGACCTGGTGGTTCCAGATATGCGCTACTCGCCGCGTGCATGGATGCCTTCGTGTTATCTGGAAGACGGCTTGGTGCCTCGAAGTCTGATGGCTGCGCTGGATAACGACAGTAGCCATTTGGCGAAGATGACCTTGGACAACCTCGTCGATTACCACCTGGGAATCCTGCATTTCGGGCGGTCCGGCATGGGCCAGGGGCGCGCCTATATCGAGGCAACCTTTAGAATCCTGGAGAACGAGCTCCTGCGCTACATCGCCGGCGGCTTCATGCCTGAGACCTCTCAGGGTGCGCGCTATGCAACTTCCACGCTTCAAGGTGATCGCTACCCGATCATCGTGGAGTTCATGGAAGACTTAATCGACACCTACTTCACTGCTCACAACGTCACCAGCCGCAGCACACGCGAACCGCGTTCACCAAAGGATCTGATCGATGGCTATCTGGCTTCCGGCGCCCTGCTGTGGCGCTGTCCAGATAGCGAAGAGCATGCCCGCCGACTGACGGTCAAGCGCATGACGGTGACCATCAAAGGCTCCAAGCAGAGCAAGGTGCCTCCCTTGGTCTATCAGGACTACGCCCGCTACCGTTCACCCGTGGTGAATGGTCAATGGGGACTGATCGGTAACACCTACGCGGCCACGTACGAAGATCCTAATGATATCCGCGGGCTGACGCTGTGGGACGACGACGGCAAACGCGTCATGACGTTGCACGCCATGACGCCCTACAGCCAGGTTCCCCATTCGTTGGCTACGCGCATCCGGGCCGCGGTCTGGAATCGAAATCCTGAGGCACGGGCAGACGGCGACATTGAGCATCCCGACAACATCTTGGCGTACCACGCTGCAGTTCGTTTGGCCGCAGCCAGGATGAAGGGTTGGGCCTCGGGCTTGATCATCAGCGGGGAAGTGCCGTGTGTTCCGATCGCTCGACCGGCCGTCCGAGATGCACCCGCGCCTTTGGCCGGGATTCGACCGCCCCCCGGGCAGTTCCAGCTGCGTTGAGTCGAGGATCGCCATGACTTTAGAACTCCACCCGCTCAAGCGGAAGCGACGTCCTTCAATTATCACCCGCCCTAATGAGCGTCTAACGATGGATGTAGGCACGACCTTAATGTATGGCCGCCCCAGCATGCGTGTCAAAGGCGCAGGCCGCGCCGGTAAAACCACCTCAGTTAACACGTTACAGCGATTGCATACCTGGCGTCCTTACAACATCGGGTTCCTGCGGATGATCGCTGGCAATCCCGATCGACATACCGAGACCAATCTGCTGCGTGAGATGTCGCTCGGAATTGGGCTGCAAGGCTCGCGAAACGCAAATGCCCAGGATTCATTGGCGCGCATCATCCGGGCCGTCGAGGAAGAAGCTGGTCGGGCCAATGCCGATCTGGTGATCTTCATTGTGGACTCTGCTGAACTGCTCACGCTTGATGACTACGAGCATCTTGCCAAGGTGCAGAATCATTTCGATGACGACTTGCGCCTGTTCTTTCTGTTCGTATGTCAGGACGATAACAAAACCGCCGGGGTCGACGCCCTGGAGATTTTGGCCCCGCCACACATCTATGGTCGCTTCTTTGTAGATCGCCATGACTTCACTGGCTTGCTCTGGGAGGTGCCCGAGCTCGAACGCCATGAACAAAGTGCTTGTGATGTTGCGCTGGCGTTTCGCGAATATGACGAAGGGCTTCGGTGGCCCGAAGTCGACTCGCCATCAGCCACCGAAACCTTCGCGCCTACTGCCTACAGCAGGGGCTGGCGCCTTGAGCATGAAGTGGATGCCATCCGCCAAGAGATAAAACTGCTGTGTACGAGCGCGGAATTGGCTGTGCCACAGGATTGGCTCATGGCGTCATTCGAGGTATTCGTCTACCACGTGCTCGTGCACGTGGCGGGCAATCGGCCAGACTTCGAAAAATTAACGAAGGAAGATATTAACGAAGCGCTGAGGGCCTCGGCTTTCGTCTCCTTTGAGCGTGCGCGCCAGAAGGTCCGCAAATGAGCCAGGTCGCGAAGCTCGGCTTGCGTCTGGTGGGAGACCGTTTTGGCCTAGTGCCCGCGCAGTCCGCTTTCGGCTGCCTCGTTCGGCTGGCGCGTCTGAATCAACTCGGATCATCGGATTACCGGAGCTTCTTCGCGCTCTACGTGCGCAGACAGGATGACTTGCATCATGCCCTGGTTACCTCACAACGCCGCCGTCAGGCCATGGCGGAGGCGTTGAAGATTGAGTTGCCGACGGCATGGGATCCCGCGGTCTGGAAGCCTTATCGGGAGCATCAGGTGACTGGCGCGGCCACCACGCCGTTTCGGTATTGCCTAGCCTGCATTCGGGTGGGCTATCACTGCCATGTGCATCAGTTGCCTTGGATAACCCACTGCCCTTGGCATGGGGTCCTTCTGAGAACAAACTGCTCAAAGTGTGGTGGCTCCCTGGCCATGACTACCGGGGCCGGCCGGAAGCTCCTCACTTGTGGCTGCGGCGCGGACTTACTCAACGAATCGGCGGCCGCCCGTCTTAATTGCCCCATGCCTGGGGCTGATCAATACATCGATGACTACCTTACGTGGGCTCAGACTCAGCGAAACTGTCAGGTATTGGTGGGCGCGCCACCCTTGGCACCTGATTTCGAAGCGCTGGGCCGCCTGATAGAGCTACCCGTCAAGCTGCGCTGGCCGAGCATGGTACGCCTGCCGGAACAAGCGTCGAGCCGGGCCTACCGGCGCGGACTAAGCTCTGACCAGATGGATCCACAGGAGGATGCCCGGCGGCTGATGGGTTTGAGGGACTCCATCCCCCGGATGCTGCACCTGCCGGAATTCCTGGTCCCCACTTGCAAAGCGGTCGTACGAGAGATCGCGCTGACCCTACCCCAAGGGAGCCTCAGCCCCAGGGAACAAGCCCTGTTCTTAGGGAGCCCATCTCAACCTTTCGGTCCGCCATCTGGCCGCGAAGGGTCAGCGGTATTGCGTTCCTTGCCGCCCTTGCCGATTGGCAGCCAGAGATTCCTCAACCTTCAGTCCGTGCATCCCGTATGCGCCAGGTTCCTCGTGCATCTAGAGGACTGCTTCTTCATGGCCCATGAGGAGTTGCCGTCCAATCTTCATCCGCTCGCCCACGGGCTGCTTCGTCGCGTTCAGTGCGACGTCTTGGGGCGACACTATTCGGAGGGCTTACGGGCGATCTTGGCCCGATATGTCCCTGAGCTGTACAGCGGTTGCAAGAAAAGGCTCCGGTTGAGCGCTCCATTGGCATTGGTGAGGTTTGATGCCGTTCCCGTAGTCCGCATGGCTTTCGCGCCCATGAGTGCCTATGAGGACGCTAACGACTTGTCAGCGGCGGCGGGCTCGAGATAGGACCTAAGGCGTGTGGAATTTGGCCAAACTCGGCTGCGCCGGGTTGGATTGTGCGGAGACTTGAGTGCGGCGCGTGGACACTGGGGCGATCAGAGTGCATTGCTTTGAAAACTGGGGAGATGAGAGTGCGGAGGGATAAGCGGCCACAAAGGGCAACTGCGCTCCCTGGCCCATATCAATCAAGCACTTGCCGATGCGCAACTACGGTGTGTGCAACAAGCGCTGACGCCCTGGTAGTACACCCTTATTCAATCAGGCAGATCAGCCAGGTAGTCCGTCCGCTTCTGTCGCTTCGCGGCGGCTTCGATCGCAGCGTGTGCGTGCGCCATCACTTGGTCGTGCGAAATCGTCGGCCGCGTGTCGGCCACGGCGCGCTCGATCTTCGCCCTGAACCACCGGTCGTAGTTCTCGGCGGCTTCGGTGGACTCAAATTCGGAAACACGAGGATCGAGCTTGATCGGCATGGTGTACCCAGACCTTAGTAGAAGTCACTGCGGCTTTGTTGGTAGCTCTCGAAGGCGTGCTCGATCTCAGTATCAGTGGGATCTTGGTAGATTGAGCCAGTGGGCTTTTGCAATCGTTGAGCGACACGGTACCACCCCCGAAAATCTTCAAAGAAAAAGACGAAGCCCGACTTGGCAACAATGTCCTCCGGAGAAAACAGGGGTTCGATTGAAAGCATGCGTTGGGATCTAGACGCCCTACGCAAGCACGTTGAACAAATGTTTGGCCAAGGGCAGCGACGGATCGCGGCCAACTGCATCCGATCCGTGATCGATCGACGCTCTTTCAGTCGCCTCCACTACCACGAAGCCATGCGCACCATCGCTTCCAAGATCGACGGCAGGCCTGACTACGAGGTCATGGCTGCCATGCTTGGAGCCTACGACAAGGACACTGGTTCCTTCGAGGATGCCAGGTTCACAGCCTACGCCA
The DNA here is from genome assembly GCF_009769165.1 of Xanthomonas hyacinthi. Lineage (NCBI taxonomy): Bacteria > Pseudomonadati > Pseudomonadota > Gammaproteobacteria > Lysobacterales > Lysobacteraceae > Xanthomonas > Xanthomonas hyacinthi. The sequence goes on along the minus strand of NZ_CP043476.1, from coordinate 4,578,251 downwards.
ACATCATGGCCTGCGTGCACAACATGAGAGCGGTCTCAGACAACTTGGTGCACCTGGTCTACTTCGCCACTGGCATGAACCTGGACAAAGCCACCCGTGTTGAAGAAAGGCGAATTAGCTGGAATAAGATCAAAGACAAGTTGGGAGCGCAGGAGGTCCGCAACGATCTTGATGCCCTGCACAGCCATGCGGATTTCAAGTATCTGGTCGCGCTGGACAACCACTGCAAGCATCGCGGGATCGTCGATATCGGCTTTTCCGTCAGCGCTGTCGAGGATACTTATGGAATGCGGATCAATGCCTTCTCCTATGAAGGCGCCGAGTACCCTCAACGATGGGTCAGGCCTCTTCTCGCTTTGGAATACCACCGCCAGGAAACTCAGATCATGCTCACTGGTAACCACCTGAACGACTACGTCGCAGGTCTTTGCCACCCGAACATGTCATAGACCTGGCCATGCAGCTCATTGGCCTTGACTTGATCCTTCGCCAAGGCAATGACGCCTTGAAGTGCTAGGTAGCCGTGGACGTCGGCAATCCTCAACCCATCGGCCACTACCTCAGGCGGATAGCTAGGCCTTACCTCTCCATCCTTGAAGCGCCACTGCATATGGAGGATGCCGCCATGCGTGAAGCCATGCAGATTGCGCCGCATCTGCTCTGTGTCTTTCACCATGGACGATTCAAAGAACTGGATCTTGTCCAGGTCTCGCTGCATGCCATCCAGGTTGCGTGTAAATCGGTGTTCCAAGATGAGATCTAGGTGTTTGTCCTTTGCACAGTGGTGCAGCCATGCACCCCATGTCCAGGCTTCGACACATGGCCGCAGCAGCGCCAGAGCTGAGCCCCACATGTCCTCTTCGACAAGCTCGATGATGGCTCCATGGTGATCCATGGCCAGTTGGTAGGAGCTGGCGGACATGATGATGCGAGGCGTGTGATCAGCTTTCACGCTATTGGAGCTGTTGTAAAGCCAAGCATCGATGCGCTTGGAGCGGGCCAGCTGCTCGACAAGGCCCTCGACGAGTGAGTCGGAATCCTTCATCTAGGAATAGATCTCCCCCACTCGTCAACGTCGCCCCGCTGCGCCTGGATATGCTGGCCCAGTTCCGGGAACGCCTCCATGATTAGGCGATCATAATCGAGAAAAGAGGAATGCGCTTCGCAAGGCCTGCCTGCCCTATCGCAAGCCATTAAGGTCCAAGTGAGGAATGGCAGAACGTCCGGAATTGCTTGAGAATGGCGATTCATGACTACGAGGCTCGATACCTCTACGATCATCGCTTCCACTCATCTCGCCAGACGTCAAGCGGCATCGGCGCGCTTAACCCGCTGCGGCCTTTGGAGCGCCTGCGCTCCTCCTGATGCATAGCCAATGAGAGGTAGATCAGTGCCGATCTAGCTAACTGCAGCAGTCGCAATGTTTTCTGTTCCAAATCGGATCGTGTAATACCATAGGCCAGCGTATCTCGAAATCGGCCGTCAACATCAGATACGGGAAGAAGTAATTCGTGGACTTTTACGTACTTGTGCTCTAGGTGATTGCGAAGCTCCGCACATGCATCCAGACGACGCCAGCCAGCGGGTCAGTCACGAGACGATCTACGCGGCCATCTACGCGCATCCGCGCGGCGGCCTGAAGCAGGCCCTGGTCGATGCATTGCGCCAGAGCAAGCCCACGCGAGGCCGCAGGCGCACCACAGCAGCGGCGCGCACCTGGGTACCGGAGGAGCTGCGCATCGTGCATCGGCCCGAAGCGGTGGAACAGCGCCTGCTGCCGGGGCATTGGGAGGGCGACCTGATCAAGGGCGCGTTCAACCGGTCCTGCGTGGGCACGCTGGTCGAGCGCAAGACACGCTTCGTGGTGCTGTGCAGGATGGATGGCTGCACCGCGGACGCCGCGCTGGAAGGCTTCACTCGCCAGATGAAGAAGCTGCCGGCCTTCCTGCGCGAGAGCCTGACCTACGACCGCGGAACGGAACTGACCTGTTACGAGGAGCTGATGCGACGGTTGAACATCGACGTGTGGTTCGCCGATCCGTATGCGCCGTGGCAGCGGGGCAGCAACGAGAACACCAATGGCCTGCTGCGCCAGTTCCTGCCCAAGGGCGTGGACTTGTCGCAAGCGAGCCAGGAGTACCTCAATCACGTCGCCAAGCTGATGAATGGGCGTCCTCGCCAGACATTAGGCTGGGCCATGCCGGCAGCGGCCATGGAGAAGGAAATCCTCGCCTTCAAATCACGTGTTGCACTTGATTCTTGAGACCGCCCTGACATCTAGCCCCCCTGAAACGTCACCGCGCCTTGCTTGTCAGGAAAGCACTGGACAACCACCTTGCTTCCAATCCTATCCTGATCAGGCTGTCTATGTTTGCGACGCCTGTTGGCGCGCTTTCCACTGGTAGGTGTGCCCGTAGAGGTCCCGGCCCGCCGGCTCGGTAACCTTGGCCAACCAAGATACACTGCAACCAGTGTCTCGAGAGTGTCCGCTTGATGAGCGAGCCGGAGTGGAAGCGTTACCAGCAAGCCACGGCCGAGCACTTCTGGTAGCCGATCTGCGTGCTGGGCTTGTTGCGCTGCTTGGAGTGATCCTCCATGAACTTCTTGCACAATTCCGCGACCGTAGGGGCAGATCGGGCCGCTGCCTTGTCGGCGGCCGGGTCGCCGCCTCGGCGCACTTGGGCCAGCCATTCCTGCGCCAGCGAACGGGCCTGTTCAACGGTCAATTCCCCGTATAGGCCCAAGGCAGGCTTGCGGCGTTCCCCGGCGTTCGTCCGGTACTGGAGCATGAACACCTTGCGGCCCGCTGGTGTAATCTTGCACAAGAAGCCAGGCACCAGGGTATCCCTGAGTTCGACGGCCTGCGCCTGGGGTTGTGCCGTATCGACTGCGGACTTGGTGAGCTTGATTTTCGCCATGATGACTCCTCGGAAAGACCCGATTCCCAAGAGCCTCATAGGGGCCACCAGCAGGGAAGTCAGGTCAGGTTTCGGAAAGCACCGGCATATGTTGAACTCGCCTAAGTTATTGATAAACCTGCTGTATCGGGCTTCGGCGTAGTCCAGCAAAGTTCGGTGCTGGAGTCATGGTGAAATGAAAAATTGGCTGGTCTTGTTGCTGGCGAAGTAGACCGTCTTCTGGTCTGGCGAGACTGCCATCTCGCCTTCGCCCCCACCGGGCACCGGGATGCGCTTGATGATCGCTTGGGTAGCGAGATCAATAACAACCACGACCTCGGAGAACACCTGGCCAAGGAAGAGGCGGCCGTCCGCGAGTACCAAGTTGCCGGGTGGATGCGTTCGAATCACGCGGGTGCCGTCACGCGGCGAAAACGCCTCGTACTTGTCGAGCTCAAAGGTACGCGTAATGACTTTTCTCGCCGGGTCGACCAATGAAATGCTGACGTCTCGCCAGTTGGCCGTGATTAGAGTGTCTTCAACCAGGAGCAGTTCGTGCGGCGAGTGCTGTGGAAACCGGTAGAGCGGAATTGGATCGGAGGCGCTGACCAGCGCCAGCGGGGCCTCGGACGTGGCCGCCAACGCAGTGCGCTCGAACTCTTGCAAGGAGGTCACCAAGGTGATGTTCGTACCGCGGGCAGCATCCTGCGCCCCGGACTGGAAGCCCATTTCGCTAACGATGATGCCGCGGTCCGCGCCAACGTCCTCGAGGATGCTCTTGAGGGCGAGCACCTTTTCCTTGGTCACTCGTGACTTCCATAACTTGCACTCGATGATCCATGTGCAAAGGATGCCTGCGCGGAGAAAGGTGGCGTGGACGTCGACCGCGTGAGTCGCCCGCAGGCCCGCAACCGGCAGATCCTCTTGCGCGTTGCAACCCAGCCGACGGAATACGATCGACAACAACATCATCCCGATGCTGGGCCGCATGAAGGTTCAGGACGTGAAGCGCCCGGACGTGGCGACGATGATGAAGAAGATGGCCCACAAGCCGGCCGACGCGAACCGCACGTTCAGCGTGATGCGCAAGATGTTCAACTTGGCCGAAGTGTGGGGCTACCGGCCCGACGGCACCAACCCGTGTCGCCACGTCCCGATGTATCCCAATGGCAAGGCCACCCACCTCATCAGCGACGAGGAAATGGGCAAGCTGTTCCGGTATCTCGACTATCTGGAAACCGACGGGCTGGGTCTGGATCATGCCGTCCTGCCACTGGCGATCCGGTTGCAATTCGAGTTCGCCGGTCGGCGCTCCGAGATTGTCACGCTCCAATGGGATTGGGTTGATCTGGAGAACCGGCGCGTGGTGTGGCCCGATAGCAAGACCGGCGGCATGTCCAAGCCATTGAGCGAGGAAGCCTATCGGCTGCTGTCCACCGCGCCCCGCCAAGACGGATGCCCGTATGTGTTCCCATCACCGAACCATCCGGGGCAGCACATGACCACAGGCGAGTATTACGGCGGCTGGACGCGCATCCTCAAGCGCGCCGACGTGTCCCACGTTGGCACGCACGGTATCCGCCACCGCTCGGCGACCGACATTGCCAACTCGGGCATCCCGGTCAAGGTCGGCATGGCGCTGACGGCGCACAAGACCGTGGCGATGTTCATGCGCTACGTCCACACCGAGGACAAGCCGGTGCGCGAAGCGGCTGAACTGGTGGCAAACCGGCGCAAGACGATCACAGGCGTATCTCGCGCTGCGGAGGCTGCGGCGTGACCGGCAATCATGCTCCCGCCTTGCCAGCCCCGATTGTCGTGTCGCTGTCACGACAATCGGGTGAGCCGCCCCTCGCTGGGCGGCCTCACCACGTCATCTTGAAAAGTGTACCCACTACGGGTATAGTTTGGAGGTCAATATGACGCGCATCCTCAAGCGCAAGGACTTTGCGCGGTGGCAGTCGGACGAGAAGCTGCCCGATGCCGCCTTGTGCAAAGCGGTTCTGGAGATGGAAAGCGGTCTGGTCGACGCGGACTTGGGCGGCTCCCTCTACAAGAAGCGGGTGGCCCGCCCCGGCAGCGGCAAGAGCGGTGGCTACCGCACACTGCTGTCGGCCAAGATTAGTAGCCGTTATGTGTTCCTGCATGGGTTCCCCAAGAGCGACAAGGCAAACATCACGCAGGACGAGAAGAAGGCGCTGCAATTCGCCGGCAAGGTGTTCCTGGAACTGTCCGCCGAAGCCTTGGCGAAGGCATTGCAGTCAGGTGTTCTAGTGGAGGTGCATTGTGAGCAAGATCATTGAATCGCTGCGCGGCGACCTGGCCGCACTCGTTGAGGCTGGCGCGATCGGCAAGGTGACGATGCGCGAGTTCGACGCCATCTGCCCGCCGCCGGTGCGGGAGTTCGGCGCGTCCGACATCAAGCGCCTGCGCGAAGCCTTGAAGTTCAGCCAGCCGGTGTTCGCGCTGCACCTGCATACCTCGGCGTCCACCGTGCGCAAGTGGGAGCAAGGTGAAACCCATCCCACCGGCCCGGCACTCAAGCTGCTCAACGTCATCGCCGACAAGGGTTTGCAGGCCATCATCTGATGCCTGCATGGACGGCGACGAGACCGTCCAGATTCTCGTATCACTGATACGACAATTCGGCGTAGCTATTCCCCCATCACCAGCATCCGTGTGTCCCGGCGTTCCGCCGTCGGGTTCGCGGGCTGCGCCCCTGCTTATGCAAGATGAAAACAAAGGCTATCCAGTCGGCTCTGAGTAAAGCCCTGTACCATGAGCTTGTGAGACCCGAACCCACCGAGTTCTGTTGCTAGGCGGAGTGCGATTAGGGATACCTTGCAAAAACCATATTTCAGCAAGTACCCAGAGAAGAACGCATGCACCGCGCTGCCTGGCCTCCATTGATGAACTGAACGTGCGCAGCGAGAGCTGCCGCTACGCCCTTGGCGCACGCGGTGGCAACGCTGCCCTTGCTGGCCCCACATGCGCGGGCCGGCTGCTTTGCTTCGCCCGTCGATCTCCGATGATTGGTCTCGGAGGGGTGGAAGCTGCCTGTTCTTCATCTTGGATACCCATATGCATCTTCTCAATACGCTGGTGGCGCGCGCCATCCCTTTGATTCCTCGCGCACTGATCCAGAAAATCTCCCGTCGCTACATTGCAGGCGATACCCTCGCCGAAGCCCTCGCTCGCGTGCAGCAGCTCAACGCGCAAGGCTTCTGCGTGACGCTCGATGTTTTGGGCGAGACGGTCTCGACCCTGCAGCAAGCCAAGGCCACAGCCGACGACTACATCGAAGTGCTGGACGCAATTCAGGATCACGGATTGCAAGCCAACATTTCGATCAAGCCTTCCGCGCTCGGCTTGTTGCTCGATGCGCAGCAGTGTGAACAACTCGCGCAAGGGATTCTTGATCGCGCGGATCTCCACCAGAATTCCATTTGCATGGACATGGAGGATGTCAGTTGCACGCAAAAGGAAATCGAGCTGTTCGCGCGCTTGAAAGCGCGCAAGGGCAACATCGGCCTGGCGTTGCAGGCGTACTTGCAGCGGACTTACCTGGACATTGAGCCACTGGTGCGTGAAGCCAGCCCTTTGCGTATTTGCAAGGGCATCTATGTAGAAGATCTGTCGCACCTCGTGCCCGATGCCTGGAGCAACCGCCGCGCCATCAACGAGCACTTCCTGAAACACGTTGGGCGCTGCTTCGATACGGGCAGCTTCGTTGGCATTGCCACACACGACGCCGCACTGATCGAGAACATCGTTGAGTTAGTCCGCCGCGATGGCATCGACCGAACCAAGTTTGAATTCCAGATGCTGTTGGGTGTGTGCGAGCCACTGCGCGACAAATTGCTGGGGATGGGGTTCAACGTGCGTATCTACGTGCCATTTGGCAAGGACTGGTACGGTTACAGCACGCGCAGACTGAAGGAGAATCCCGGCATTGCTGGACACATAGCGAAAGCCCTGATCGGCTTCTGACGCTTGGCGGGGCGCACTGCCGTTGCGCTTGAGGCGTCGGCGATACGGTGGTGCGCCAGCAGGCGCTTGTTCTCTATTCCCGTCAACGTAAAGAGGGCGTGTCGGCACCCTGTGCCGTCAGGCTCTCGGGCCTTGCCCCGTACCTCGTGCCGAGTCACTGCCATTCGGCTTCGATCCTTCACGCACTCCGGCCCTTGTGGGCCTGCGCGCTGCGCTTGCCCAAAGGCGGGTGTGTGCAGTGGATGGGGCGTAGGCGGTCTTGCTGTTCCCTTCACCGTACCACGGCGTTCTCGCCGTCAAAGGCGGCGCGTGCCGTGCGCGCTTGCGTCCTGGCGGCCGTCTTCGACCTTGTGACTGCTTGCGCTGCGCCGTGCCGGACACGGTTCCGGGCAATTCCGCCCGAGCAACCGGAGCACGATCATGTCGCAACTATCCTTTTCCTCGTTCGATTCCTCCCTCATGGTGCGCGATGCCCAGGGGCGCTACCTGCCGGCGTCGGCCGACGACATTCTGGAAGCCGCACGCCAGGTCATCGACCAGAAGATGCAGCGCGGTACTGAATTCACTTCGCCGGTAGCGGTCAAGGACTATCTGGGCACCAAGCTGGCCGGCTTCGAGCATGAGGTCTTCGCCGTGCTGTTCATGGACACGCGCCATCGGCTGATCGAGTACCGGGAGATGTTCCGCGGCACGATCGACGGCGCATCGGTGTATCCGCGCGAAGTGGTCAAGGAAGCCCTGCGGCTCAATGCGGCAGTGGTAATCGTCAGTCACAACCATCCGAGCGGGAACCCGGAGCCGAGCGCGGCTGACCGGGCGTTGACCGGACGGCTCAAGCAGGCGCTGGAGCTGGTGGACGTGCGCGTGCTCGATCACGTCATCGTCGCTGGCGGCGACACCACATCGTTTGCCGAGCGTGGCCTGCTTTGAGCGAAGGGGCTTCGGCCCCTTTTTGCTGCGCTCGATTTCGGCTATGCCATTGTCCGTAGCCATGCCAGCAAATCGGCCTGCGGGCTATCCGGCCGCAAGGGCTGTGGCGACAACAGGCAGTAGCGCGAGCCGTCCTCCACGAAACCCAGCGGCGCGGCCAGCACGCCGCTGTCCAGATCGTCGCGCACCAGATGCCACGGGCCGACCGCCACGCCCAGGCCAGCCACGGCCGCCTGCAAGCTGAAATAGAAGTGGTCGAAGGTCTGCCCCTTCGCATTGGGTGCGGGCTGGCCTGCGGCCGTTGCCCATTCCGGCCACGCGCCCGGCCGCGTGCGCGTGTGCAGGCGCGGTGCGCCAGCTTTGAGCGCGGCGCCGGCCTTCTTCGTGGTGAACCAGGCCGCCGCCTTGTCGGGGCGGCAAACCGGGCCGACCTGTTCCGCGAACAAGGGTTCGGCGTGGTAGCCCTCGGGCCAGGGGAAATCGTCGCGGCGGATGGCCAGGTCGATGCCGCTGGCGAAGGAGAACGGCCCACCACCGGCGACCAGGTGAACGTCGATCCCCGGATGCCGGGCCTGGAAGTCCGGCCAGCGCGGGATCAGCCAGCGCATCAGCAGCGTCGGCTCGCACGACAGCACCCAGCGCCGCCCCTGGCGGGCGCTGGCGCGCAACTCGCCGACGGCTTGCCGCATCAGATCCAACCCATTGCCCACGGCCCGCGCCAGCGTGCGGCCGGCATCGGTCAGGAACACGCGCCGGCTGCGCCGCTCGAACAGCGCCAAGCCCAGTTCGTCTTCGAGCAGGCGCACGGCGCGGCTGACCGCGCCGTGGGTCAGGTGCAGCTCCTCGGCGGCCCGGCTGAAATTCTCCAACCGGGCTGCCGCCTCGAAGCAGCGCAGGGCCAGCAGCGAAGGCAGGCGTGAATCGCTCGATGGTGATTCCAGCTCACCATTCCTGTCAGAAAACATCGTTATTCACCGGGGGATGGTGTCGGTAGTATCTCGCTAATTCGTTGTTTTTCGACAGGATACGCCATGACCGAACTGATAGCTGTCATCACAATCACCTTGCTGGCCGTCATCAGCCCTGGGCCGGACTTTGCGATGGTCACGCGCAACAGCCTGATGCTCTCGCGCCGTGCCGGCGTGCTGACGGCCTTGGGCATCGGCCTGGGCGTGCTGGTGCATGTCACCTACACACTCGTGGGCGTGGGCTTGCTGATCCAGCAGTCGCTATGGCTGTTCAACGCCATCAAATTGATCGGTGCCGTCTATCTGGTCTATCTCGGGGTAAAGATGCTGCGGGCCAAGCCCAACGGCGCGCTGGCCGGCAGCGCCGTCGCGCCGCTGTCGGATGCGGCGGCCTTGCGTACTGGCTTCCTGACCAATGCGCTGAACCCCAAGACCACGGTGTTCATCGTCAGCCTGTTCATGCAGGTGGTGCGGCCTGAAACGCCACTGGCTGTGCAGATCGGCTATGGCGCTTTCATCTCGGTTGCGCATATGGCCTGGTTCGGCCTCGTGGCGCTGTGCTTCTCGGCCGGAGCCGTGCGCGACCGGCTGCTGGCCGTGCGCCACTGGATCGACCGCGCCTTCGGCGGGCTGCTGGTCGGCTTCGGTGTCTTGCTGGCGGTGGCGCGCGGAGCGCGCTGACCGCACAGGCATCGCGCCGCCTTGCGACGTCTCGCCCCTGGGGGGGGGGGCGCTGCCTCGGAAATCCGAGACAGCGTTTCGGAAATCCATTCCCTATCGCGTGCTTCCCAGGAGGACGAGGACAGCCACCGCCAGCAGAATCAGCATGGTACCGGAAATGCGCTCCAGCCACGGCAGTGCCTGCGAGAAGCGCCGCAGGATGGCCTGATTGCCGATCATGACCGCGACCAGCAGATCCCACAGCAGCACGACGCTGAACATCCAGGTGCCGTAGATCGCCTTCCAGCCCGTGCTGGCGTGTGGCCCGGTCAACATCGCGGCCAGACTGGCGTAGAACAGCGCATTCTTGGGGTTGAGGATGCCCGACAGGAAGCCCATGCCGGCGGCGCGGCGCCACGCGCCGAAGCGAAGGCTGGATCGTGCGACGTGCCTGTCCGTGGCCGACACATTTGCCAGGTCGCTGGTGCCGGCATGGCGAATGAACAGCACGCCGAGATAGAGCAAGTAGATGCAGCCAGCCAGTTGAAGGATCACGAACCAGGCGCTGCCTGGCTTCAGGGCAGCAGTGCCGGCAAAGGCGGCCACGATGAACACGCCGTTGGCGACGGCGATTCCCAGGCAGGCGCCGCTGGCGACCCGCCAGCCGGCGGACAGCGACGTACGGGCGACCAGGAAGAAGTCGGGGCCGGGAGAAAGCAGCGCCAGGAAATGCGCTGCGGCAATCATCAGGAACGGCTGCATTCAGGACACACTCGTAGTTTTTCTACGCAGTGTGCCGGCCGCAGCGCCTTCCGTATTGAAGGAAATTGCAGCCGCGTCGCCTCCGGCGTCAGGCGCGGAAGCGGCCGGGCGTCACACCGGCATGCGCCTTGAATACCCGCTGGAAATGAGCCTGATCGACGAAGCCGAGATGCTGGGCCACGTCTGCAAGGCTGTCACCACTGCGTATCCAATCCCTGGCGAGATTGACGCGCTGGTTGAGTTGCCAGGCGTGCGGCGTCATGCCGGTGACGGTGCGGAACGCCCGGATCACCTGATAGCGGCTCATGCCTGCCAGGTCTGCTAACTTGTCCAATGTGGTACTGGCGGTGGGCGAAGCACACAGATAGTCCAGGGCGGGCCGAATCCGCTCCGCCAGGTTCGATGGCGCGGCCGGCTCTTTGATGGAGAGCCCCCGTTCGGTGTCGTAGTCCCCGACAAACTCGATCAGCGCGGCTTCCTTCTCGATCAGGTCGCCTTCCTTGAACAGCAGCACGTTGAGTCGGCAGAAGTGCGCATAGACCGCCGGGTCGGTCACGATGCGCACCGGCTCGTCGTCCATCGCGTCGGTTCGGGCGTACTCCCGCCGAACAGCCTGGAGCCACGCGGCGTCCAGGTGCAGCATCTGGTAGCTCCAGGCGGTATTGGGTGCCGGGTTGCACGCATGGACACGCGCTGCGGGTACGAAGACGAGCGTGCCAGGGGACAGGAGAACCGGGCCATTGGCGGCGCCGGTGAAAACGCTGGTGCCGCCATCGACGGCACCAATGGAAAAGGTCGGGTGATGGTGGGGCTTGTAGCAGGCCCGGCTCTGGCAGGCGCGGCGGCTCTCGACGAAAGGCAGGGCCGGATCGCGCCAGAATGCCTGGGTATCGCTGCGCTGGCCTGCACAGTTCGGACGGCTAGTCATCGTTTCGAGATCGGCGTCCATACAGCCCCCGCAAATTGTTGTTCTGAAAGGTGCGGTGTCTCGGAAACAGACCCCCCTGGGTCACTGGCAATTTTAGCTTCCGGGCCTGGAACAAGCATCCATTAGCGTCCCCGGCCAAGAAACATGGCCGGTCGCGCTGTCGTGCGTGGCATCGAGCCTCGCTACGCGAGTCTCGCCCCTGACGGGCTTCCATCGTTCCCTCGCTCCGCTCGGCTGACGCCTCCGGCCCGGATTCCTCGATCCGGGCCTGCGCGCTTCGCTTGCGTGCGGTCGGCACAAAGGGATGGCCGTTGCCTGTCCAGCCGTCTTCCCTGAACTCATCACCTTCTTCGCGACTGTAGCCCGCGGCCATGTGCCGTCAAGGCGCGCAGGGCCGTGTCCTCGGCTGCGCCTGCGGGCCGCACCAACCCTGCGCTTGTCTCCTTGACAGCTCCCGTCCGCGCGCTCCTGACCGTCGCGGGCGATGAACTCAGGAAAGACGGTGGCAACAGGGCCAACCGGGTTCCTCGTGCCGACCGCACCGAACAGCCGAAAGGCTGGGCTCCGAATCTAGGAATCCGGTGTGCGGTTTGAACAGCAAACCCTTTTTGTCAGGAGAAAGACCATGCAACTCGCATCCCGATTCGCTTCCCGTTCGCCATCGCTGCGCAGCGACTACCCGCTGTCCGATGACCAGATTCACCGCGTGGCCCCGTCCATCTTCGCGGACGCGCCGCATGAGAGCCGTTCGCAGCGGTACGCCTACATCCCCACTGCCGCCGTACTGGCCGAGCTTCGCAAGGAAGGTTTTCAGCCCTTCATGGCGTGCCAAACCCGCGTGCGCGATGAATGCAAGCGCGAGCACACCAAACACATGTTGCGCCTGCGCCATGCCAGCCAGATCAACGGCGCGGAAGCCAATGAAATTGTGCTGCTGAACTCGCATGACGGCACCAGCAGCTATCAGATGTTGGCCGGGATGTTCCGGTTCGTTTGCAGCAATGGCCTTGTGTGCGGCGACACCGTGGCCGATGTGCGCGTGCCGCATAAAGGCGACGTGGCCGGTTCCGTCATCGAAGGCGCTTACGAAGTCTTGAGCGGCTTCGACCGGGTGAAGGAATCCCGCGATGCCATGCGTGCCATTACCTTGGACGATGGCGAATCCGAAGTGTTCGCCCGCGCCGCGCTGTCCCTCAAGTACGACGACCCGAACAAGCCCGCACCCGTCACGGAAACGCAAATCCTGATGCCACGCCGGTTCGATGACCGCCGCCCGGACTTGTGGAGCGTGTTCAACCGCACGCAGGAGAACCTGACTCAAGGCGGCCTGCGCGGGCGCAGCGCCAACGGACGCCGCCAGCAAACCCGCCCGGTGCAGGGCATCGACCAAAACATCCGACTGAATCGCGCGCTCTGGCTGCTGGCCGATGGCATGCGCCAGTTGAAAGCCTGAATCCCCATGCGGCAGGGGTAGGCAGCAACCCTTGTCGCTTTCTTCGCTGCTGCATCCCTGAACCGATAGGAGTTATCACCATGAACGCCAATACCCAAGTTTCCCAAATCGAAACCCGCGCGATCCAAGCCCCTGCGCTAAAGGCCGCCGACCCGACCAAGAACCTGATTCTGGTTCCGCTGTCGCGACTGGTGTCGCGTCCCACTGGCCGCAACGTGCGCAAGACCCCGCGCATGTCGATTCCCGAACTCGCCGCCAGCATCCAGGGTGTCGGCTTGCTGCAAAACCTCATCGTGATTGCCGCCGCCGATGGCGAGCATTACGAAGTCGCCGCCGGTGGCCGTCGCCTTGCGGCCCTCAAGCTGCTGGCGAAGAAGCACCGTATCAGCAAGGAATGGGACGTGCCTTGCCTGTTGGTGGCCGATGGCACCGCCCGCACGGCCAGCCTCACCGAGAACGTGCAGCGCGAAGCCATGCACCCCGCCGACCAGTTCGAGGCATTCGCTGCGCTGGTGACCGAAGGTAGGCCCATCGAGGACATAGCCGCCGATTTCAGCGTGTCCCCGTTGGTGGTGCAGCGCCGCTTGAAACTCGCCAACGTGTCGCCGCGCCTGCTGGCCGACTATCGCGCCGAGGTCGTGAGCCTTGACCAGTTGATGGCCCTTGCCATCACCGACGACCACGCCGCGCAGGAAGGCGCGTTCTACGATGCGCCCACATGGCAGCGCAGCCCACACAACTTGCGCGACCGCCTGACCGAACGCGAAATCGATGCCTACCGGCATCCGCTGGTGCGCTTCGTCGGGCTGGACACCTACGACGCCGCAGGCGGCGGCATCCGCCGCGACCTGTTCGCGGAAGGCGATGCGGGCGTGTATCTGACCGATGCCGCGCTGCTGGAACGGCTGGCGCAAGACAAGCTGGCAGGCATCGCCGCCGAGGTGAAGGCCGAGGGATGGGCATGGGTGGATGCCACGCCGAGCGTGACCCATGCCGACCTGCACGCCTTTCAACGCGCCCCGAGGGAACGCCGCGAACCGAACAAGCGTGAAGCCGCACGCATCGAGAAGCTGCAAACCAAGCTGCACGAACTGGCCGAGGCCGTGGAGGCCGCGCTGGACGCCGACGACGAGGAAAAGGCCGATGCCTTGCAGGAGGACGGCGAACGCCTGGGCGAGCAGTTGCAGGCGCTGGAAGATGGCTTGCAGGACTACGCCGGGAGCGTGAAGGCCGCAGCCGGTGCCATCGTCACCCTTGACCACAGCGGCGAAGCCGTGATTCATCGCGGCCTGCTGCGCGAAGCGGAAGCCAAGGCGCTGCGCACGCTGGAACGCTTGCGGCAGGGTTTCGGCAGCGAAGGCGAAGCCGGGAACGACGACGAAGGCGAGGACGCCGCGCAGCCCAAGGCCGCGAGCCTGTCCGACCGGCTCGCGCAGAGATTGAGCGCCCACCGCACCGCCGCGCTGCAAATCGAAGTCGCCCGGCATCCACAGGTGGCGCTGGCCGCGCTGGTGCATGGCATGGTGCAGACCGTCTTGCAGCAAAGCCACGACGGGCACGACCTGCCACTGGGCGTGAGCCTGAAAGTGCAAGACCGGCTGGATGGCATGGCCCCGGACGTGTCGGAATCGCCCACCGCCGTAGCGCTGCGCGAACCGCAACAGGTCGCAGGCGAAGCCTTGCCGGAGGACAGCGCCGAACTGTTCGCCGTGTTGCTGGCGAAGTCGCAAGATGAACTGGTGCGGTTGCTGTCCGTGTGCGTGGCTTCCACGGTTGACGTGGTCACGCCCCGCGCCACGACGCACCAACCGGGCGCGGAACTGGCGCAGGCCGTGGGACTGGACATGGCGGCATGGTGGAAGCCGACCGCCGAGGGCTATTTCCGCCACATCGCCAAGCCGATGATTCTGGAAGCTGTGGGCGAGTTCGCGCCGTCGCACGTCACCCGGCTGGCGAAATTGAAGAAAGGCGACATTGCCAGCGAAGCCGAACGGCTGGCCGATGGCACCGGCCGGATGCCTGCCGTCTTCCAGGCCGACGCTCCGCAGCAGGACGCGCAGGACGTGGCGGCGGATGAAGAAGCCGAAGCGCCAGAGGACGCCGCCGCCGTGGCGGATGAGCAGCCGCAGGCCGAGGCATTGGCCGCGTGACCCTGCACCGCAGATAGCGCCCTGGTTCCGGCCGGGGCGCTTCGTTTCGAGGATTCCACCATGATCCATAACACCACGCATGGCGGCGACCTATGCCCCGACACGGTGCGCGCCCGCCGCTGGCATGGCGATGGCGACGTGCTCGGCTACCGTCCGCTTCGCGGCTGGACGGCCCGCGCCTTGCCCGCATGCCGTGCGGTGGATCATCGAGACGAAGGAATACCCCCAATTCGCGCCAGCCCCAGACCGTTCCGCCTGGGACTGGTGGTCAAAAATCCGGGCGCGGCGGTGGCCGCGCCCGGTGTCAAAGCCCAAAGCAAGATCACCCCGTTGCCGCCTTCGATCAGGCGGCAACGGGGTGACTTGAAAAACCATCAAAGCAATCGCGTGCCGGGCGGCACCGATTGGTCAGGCACGCACAACGCGACTTCTCCCTGCTCATTGTGGAAACCCGTAACCACTCGGACATGATCGGCCCGATCTGCTTGGGCGGAAAATTGGCCACCGCCACGACCAACTTGCCCTGCAAGGAATCGGGCGTGTAGAGCCGGGTGATCTGCGCGCTCGATTTCCTCTGTCAACCTCCGGCCCGAAATCCACCAGCAGCTTGTAGGCCGGCTTGCGTGCTTCGGGGAACGGTTCGGCCTGGATGATGGGGCCCACACGCAACTCTGCTTTCATTTTCATGAAGTCGTTCCATTCAATCGTCGCCATCGAACTACTGTCGCGTTGTGGTTCGCCTGGATCATTCCGAGCGTTCTTCCGTCATCCAATACACCAAGGCCGCCACGGGCAGCGCAATACCGAAGGCAGATGCCCATGCCCAGCCGCCGCTCGCATAGGCCCAGGCGCCTAGCGCCGAGCCGAGCGCGCCGCCCAGGAAGAACGTGGTCATGTACAGGCCGTTGAGCCGGGCGCGCACTTCCGCACCCAGCGCGAAAATGGCGCGCTGCCCCAGGGTCATGTTGGCCGCCACCCCGAAGTCCAGCACGATGGCCGCCAGCACCAGCCAGCCAAGCGACCATGACGAGCCGGGCGCGCCAAGATGGGTCAACAGGAAGCCCGATGCCACCGCCAGCATGGCCGCTGCCGTGGCCGGACGGCTCCAGCCCCGGTCCGCCACGCGGCCCGCGATAGGCGCGGCGATGGCGCCCGCCACACCGGCGAGCGCGAACAAGGCGATGCCGCCTTGCGAGAGGCCATAGGTAGGCCCGGCCAGCAGCAGCGGCGTGGTCGTCCAGAACAGGCTGAAAGCGCCGAACAAGGCGGCATGGTAAAGCGCACGGCGACGCAGTACCGGCGTCGTGCGCGCCAAGCCGGCCATCGACGCCAGCAGTTCGCCGTAGCGCAGATTTCCGGCGGGTGCACGCTGCGGCAGCTTCCAGCTCAACACACCGGCCAGCAATACCATCCCCACGGCGGACGCGAAGAACACCAGATGCCAGGAGGCAAGCTGGGTGATGAAGCTCGATACCGGGCGGGCCAGCATGATGCCCAGCATCAAGCCGCTCATCACGTTGCCCACCACGCGACCGCGAACAGCGACCGGAGCCATGTGCGCGGCATAGGGCACCAGCACTTGCACTGCGACGGTTCCTATGCCGATGCCCAGCGCCGACAGCAGGAATGGCAGTGGCTGTGTGGACAACCCTGCGCCTAGCAGCGACAGCGCGGCAATCAGCAGCAATGTCAGCGTCAGCTTCCGGTTCTCGATCAAGTCGCCCAGCGGCACGATCAGCAGCAGACCCAGGCCGTAGCCGATTTGTGTCAGCGTAACGATCAACCCCGTCGCCTTGGCGGACAGGCCAAGCGCCGAACCGATGGGCCCCGCCAGCGGCTGCGCATAGTAGATGTTGGCGGCGATCAGGCCGCAGGCCACGGCCAGCAGCGAAGTCAGCCAAGGGGATATGGCTGATGTTTCCGCCGTGGCGGTCGTTGAAGAAGCAGGTGTTGTCATAAAAACTCTCAAATAAAGGGAATGTTTATTTCCTAAATCGGCAAAAAAATATCAATCCAGTAACTTCAACGCGGCATCGGCCACGGCCTGCATGTCCTTCTTGCTCCGGCCCGCCTTGCCGATGACGCGCATACCTTGCAGCACGCAGAGCATCAGCCGGGCCGTCGCCTGGCTGTCGAGCGTCGTGGGGATCGAACCATCGTCTTGCCCTTGCCGTATCAGTTTGCCCAGCATGGTTTCGCTTCTTCCCAGCGAGCCGGTGACGCGCCGCGCGATCTCCTCATCGAAGGTCGCCAGTTCGCTTGCGCCACTGACCACCAAGCACCCCAACTGTCCTTGTGCGCCGCAGGACGAGGCGGCGAAGAAATCGAGGGCATTGCGCAACCGCTCGCGGCCATCGCGGCCGCGCTGGATCGCCTCGCTCAACTGCGCATCACGCATTGCCTTGTAGTGGTCGAACGCAGCAAGGAACACCGCGCGTTTGTCCTTGAACGCCTTGTAGATGCTGCCCGACGCCAAGCCCATCGCCGAGGTCAGGTCGGCAACGGAGGTCGCGTGATATCCACGTTCACAGAACACCCGAACGGCCTTGTCCAGAGCTTCATCCATGTCGAACTCGCGTGGTCGGCCCCGGGTGCGGGCAGCGGTGTTGGATGACGGATGAGGTGTAGGCATGATGCAGTACGCCAATATTAGGGAATGAATAATTCCTAATTTAACATGAAGAAGCTTACTGTCAATGGTGATTGGTGCGTGTCGGCACCGTGTGCCGCCGCAATGGCCGGGGCGTGGGACTGCTACGCCGTGGCTTGCTGCGACAGGTTGCACGAAAGCGTGCCGTCCTCGACGCTGGCGGTTCAGCGCAACCACGTCACGAAGGACGGTTCACGGACACGCCGCCCGGCCGCGCTATGGAGCTACCACACCACGCCTCAAGCCCGCCGTCCAAGGCTGCGGCAGGGGCGCTTCCGCTCGGTCATTGGGGCATTGACCTGGCCCGCGTCAGGGCGCAAGCCGGTGCAGCCGTCATGCGGGGATGCCGAGTCGGCCATCTCTCCTTGGCGGGACGGACGGCCCCTGCGTCCTTGTCTCGTTGTGAATCCTGGCGTTGGCGCGGCTGCGCCTTGGGCTTCATGGCCGCAACCTTCCAACGAAAACAATTCCCCCTGCGCTGCGCGCATTCCTCGCGGGACAAATTCTTTTCGTTTCCAGGTTCTCCACGTCAAGCTGGTTCCCAACGACAAGGGCGACACCGAGAACGCCCCTGACTTCCGCATTCAGGCGGCTGGACACGACTTCGGCGCGGGATGGCGGAAAGTCAGCGAAGCCGGACGCCCCTATGTGTCCGTGTCCCTCGACGATCCTTCGTTCCCGGCGACGGTCTATGCCCGCCTGATCGAAGGCGAGGACGGCACGCACGACCTGATCTGGTCACGCAACAAGCCCAAGTCGGCCTGACGGTCGCAGCGCCCCGCCCGTTGCGGTGGGGCGATTTCATTCCAGCGGCTATGCCTCGGCAGCTTGAAGTCGGCTTTCCGCCTCGGCCATCAATACCGCGGTACTGCATTCCAGCGCACCGGCGATCTTGAAGATCACCGCCAGGGTCGGTGCATGTTCGCCGCGCTCGATCTTGCCCTGCCGAAAGGCAAAAACAGCCCCAAAACCAACCCCGTTCGGCAAGGCAAAGCCACGATGGCACTCCAGTTTGGAGGGCCGCGCCATGATCGTCGCGTTGCTCAACCAGAAAGGCGGCGTCGGCAAGACCACGCTCGCCACGCACATCGCCGGCGAACTGGCGATGCGCGGTCTGCACGTGATCCTGCTGGCTGCCGACCCGCAGGGTTCCTCGCTGGACTGGACGCAGCGCAGAAGCCAGCAAGGCTTGCCCCGGCTGTTCAGTGCCGTGGGCCTGGCCCGCGAAACGCTGCATCAGGAAGCGCCGGAGCTGGCCCGCCGCGCCGATCACATCATCATCGACGGCCCGCCGCGCATCGCCGCCTTGGCGCGTTCCGCGCTGCTGGCGGCCGAGCGCGTGCTGATTCCCGTGCAGCCCAGCCCCTACGACGTGTGGGCCAGCGCCGAGATGGTGGCGCTCATTCGTGAGGCGCAGGTGTTCCGGCCTGCACTGCGCGCGGCCTTCGTCATCAACCGCCGCGTCAGCACCACGGTGATCGGCCGGGAGGCGCGGCAGTCGCTGGCCGAACAGCCGCTGCCGGCACTGCGCTCGGAAGTGCATCAGCGCATCGTGTTCGCCGACAGCGTGGCCGCTGGCCGGCTCGCACGCGAGACAGCGCCCGACAGCGCCGCCGCACGCGAGATCGCCGCACTGGTGGACGAACTGCTGCGGTGGCCGACATGACCGCGAAGCCACTACGCAGCAAGCGCGTCGGCATCGGCGCACGTCCGCCCGCGAATCCGCACGCCGAGGCGTGGATTCGCCAGGGCGATGCCGATGCGCTCAACAAGGGCGACCTCTACACCGCACGCCTGACCCTCGACGTGACGCCCGCGCTGCGCGCACGCATCAAGATCGCCGCCTTCGGCCAGGGCGTGACCGTGGCCGAACTGCTGCGCGGGCTGCTGGAGCGGGAGTTTCCCGAGACCCGCACGGAGAACACGCCATGAACGCATCCGCTGCACCCGCCGCGAACACGGCCACGGCTGCCGCATCGCCTCCAACTGCGCCGTCGCTCGCGGTACTCGCCGGCCAGGCCGGCAACGTGCCACTGACCCGCGTATCGCTGGCCTACATCGAACCGCGCTTCAAGCTCTACCTGCGCTTCGGCGAACCGGCGCGCACGCTCCAGCTCGACCGCTGGCGGCGCTGCGCGGTGTTCCTGCCGCGTGCAATGTTCTGCCGCATCCGCTGGCAGGCCAACGACTACGGCACGATCCGCTGGCAGCTCATGGTGATGCAGGCTGGCACGCCACTGGATGCCTTGCAGCGTATCCCCGGCGTGCGGCCCGGTGCGCGCCTGCTGCTGCACGCCGAGGGCGACGCCAGCGTGCGCACCGGGCTGGAACGCATCGACGCCATCGAGGCGCTGGGCATCGCCCCGTCTGCCGTCTCGCCTGCGTACTGGCGCACGCTGGGCAACCGTCTCGCGGCGCGCCTGCCGCTGCCCGAATACACCGCCGAGCGGCACGCCGCCTGGCTTGCTGGGAAGGCGCTGCCATGATGACCGTTTCCACTTCGTCCGCCTCGTCGCGTCCTCGCTCGCGCCTGCGCGCTCGCATCGTGCTGGTGGGCCTGACCGCCTGCGGCCTCGCTGCGCTGGCCTGGGCGGCTTTCGTGTCGCCGCTGCCGCGCCTGACGTACAACCCATCCGACAGCGTGGCGGTCGGCTGGTATCGCATCGAACCGTTCAGCCATCGGTCCGCCTCGCAGCCACGTCCGTTGTCCGTGGGCAGCATCGTGCTCGCCCCACTGCCGACCGAAGCTGCCACATTCGCTGCGCAGCGCGGCTACCTGCCGACGCGTGTTCCGCTGCTCAAGCGAGTGGGCGCCGTGTCACCGCAGGAGGTGTGCATCGCTGGCGGTGTCGTTCGCATCGACGGCGTGCCTGCGGCCACCGTGCTGCCAGCCGACCGGCTGGGCGGCCCTCTGCCATCCTGGCAGCGGTGCCGCCGCCTCGAATCTGGCGAACTGTTCCTGTTGAGCATGACCAACCCGGCGTCGTTCGACAGCCGCTACTTCGGACCGATTGCTGCATCCACCGTAATCGGTGTTGCGCATCCGGTCTGGCTGGAAACACGCCCATGATGGGCGCCGATTCGCTGCACGATCTCGTGCATCTCATCGTGCCATCGGGTATGGCGTTCCGCTGGTCATCACCATGTCGTCGCGCGTGCAGTGCGTGCGCATTCGCGCCGCACTTCGCGCAACATCCGGCACCGCCATCCCACGTGCAGGCGCCTTGCCTCGAACGCGCCCGGCCTACGGCCGTGGACGCGTTCGCCGGCGGGCTGGCTGTGGGCAGCGCAGCACCGCCGGGACGCCAAGGCCCGGAGCGACAGCGAAGGGCAAAGGCGGAAGGCAAGACAAAAGGACGCGGCACCTGGCCGCCCGCAAAGCCTGTCTGCACATGGGGGTGGCGCAGCACGCAGCGGCTTTGCCACCGTGCCGCGTGGGGCGCGAGGCACGCGCCAATGCAGGCATGTCCACGTGCTTCGCACGCCCGGACACGCCATAGCTTGCAGGGAGCGCGGCCATGACAGACCACCGCGACGACGACTTTCGCCTGCGCCCCAGTGCCCCGAAGAACCGGGGCAAGGGTCAGGGCCAGAGCTTCGTTTCCAAGGTGCTCAAGCAGGCTGGCAAGGCCAGCGGCGGCAAGTCTTCGATGCGCTATTCCGCAGCCGGCGGCAGCGGCACACGCGCCGGCCAGCGTCCCGGCTCGCGGCTTGGGCGCGGCCACACGGCGGCGCGGTTCGCGGGTGCGAAGCTGACGCCCCTGTCGCGGCGCGTGACCATCAAGACGCTGCTGGTCAACCAACGCAACGCCAGCCCGCAGTCGCTAGCGAAACATCTGCGCTACATCGAGCGCGACGGCGCGGGCCGCGACGGCGAGCCAGGGCAGGCCTACGGGCCGCAGACCGACGAAGCCGACCTCGATGCCTTCAAGGAACGCTGCGCCGATGACCGGCACCATTTCCGCTTCATCGTTTCCCCGGAGGACGGGGCCGAACTGGATGACCTGCGCACCTACACCCGGCACTTGATGGGCCGCATGGAAGCCGACCTGGGCACGCGGCTGGATTGGGTGGCGGTCGATCACTGGAACACCGACAACCCGCACACCCACCTGATCGTGCGCGGAAGCGACGACATGGGCAAAGACCTCATCATCGCGGGCGACTACATCGCCCACGGCTTCCGGCATCGGGCCGCCGAACTGGCGGCCGAATGGCTGGGACCGCGTACCGAACTGGAGATCCAGCAAACCTTGCAGCGCGAGGTGGAGCGAGAGCGGTGGACGAGCCTCGACCGCACGCTGCAACGCGAGGCCAGCGACGACGGCCGGGTGCAGATCGAGCGCTTCAACGAACCCCGGCTGCAACGCCAGCGCCTGCTGCTGATCGGTCGCCTGCAGCGCTTGCAACGCCTGGGCTTGGCCGACGAGACGCAGCCCGGCACCTGGGCCGTCCATGCGGATGCCGAGAAGACCTTGCGCGCCCTGGGCGAGCGTGGCGACATTATTCGCACCATGCAGCGGGCCATGCGCGGCCAGCAGCGCGAGTTGGCGGTGTTCGAGCCGGGCGACGATGGCCGCAGCATCGTCGGCCGAGTGGTCGCCAAGGGATTGGCCGACGAGCTGCGCGATCGCGGCTATCTGGTCATCGACGGCGTGGATGGCAAGGCCCACTACGTTGCGCTGAACGCCCGCGACGACCCGGCGAACTATCCCGCAGGCTCGGTGGTGGAGGTACGCGGTTCCGCCGAGGTACGGGCGGCCGACAAGAACATCGCCTCGCTGGCGAGCGATGGCCTGTACCGCACCGATCATCACTTGGCGATCGAGCAAGACCGGGCCAAGGCCGGACGCGACCCGCAGGAGGTTGTCGCCGCCCACGTCCGCCGGCTGGAAGCCCTGCGCCGGGCTGGCATCGTGGAGCGCATGGCCGAGGGGCTATGGAAGGTGCCGGACGACCTGACCGAGCATGGCCGCCAGTACGACGCACAACGGCTGGGCGGTGTGGCGGTAGAGCTGAAATCCCATCTGCCCATCGAGCGGCAGGCCCGCGTGATCGGCGCCACCTGGCTGGATCAGCAGTTGATCGGTGGGGGCAAGGGACTGGGCGAGCTGGGCTTCGGCAGTGAGGTCAAGGACGCGCTGCAACAGCGAGCCGAATTCTTGACCGAACAAGGGCTGGCCGAGAAGCACGGCCAGCGTGTGATCCTCGCCCGCAACCTGCTGGGCACGCTGCGCAACCGGGAACTGACGCAGGCGGCGAAGGACATTGCCGTCGAAACCGGCCTGGAGCATCGCCCCGTGACCGACGGGCAGCGCGTGGCTGGCATTTACCGGCACTCGGTCATGCTCGCCAGCGGGCGCTACGCCGTGCTCGATGACGGCATAGGATTCAGCTTGGTGCCGTGGCGGCCAGTCATCGAACAACGGCTAGGGCAGCAGATGGCCGCAACGGTACGCGGCGGCGCTGTGTCCTGGGAGATCGGGCGGCAGCGCGGGCTTGCCATCGGATAGTCGTCGTGCCGAGCTTCAAGCCAGATGCTGCATCTCCCGCACGGGCCAAAGTTGAACAGCACTCCGTCTTCAAGTAATAGCCAAAGAACCGGCAGATGGACAGATGCATGAGCCGGCTATCGGCCCTGCACGCAATGATGGCAAGATGATCCCTATTGGAGGAATAACGGCATTCGATATTCGGCATGAGCGCGAAGACGAATGCCGTGCGCATACGAATAAGGGATATATGGTTTCGATTCAGATGGGGGACGAGGACAGAACCGCGCAGATCAGCGACTGGGCGATTTACTGGAGCGACAAGTACGAAGCTCTGCAACTGACGTGCTATTTCCCCTCCAAGAAAAGCTATACGCGTCCACTCAGCGACTGCCGTGTTTCCCCCACCCGCGAACTGGACGAGAGTCTGTTGACCAAGCCCGGCAGCATGATCGTCACGCCCATCGCCAAGGCGACGATCTACGCCGAGCGGTATGCCGTCGTGCATTATCCGGGCGGCGGCAAACCCTACGTCTTCAAGATGGACGGTATCGGCTTTGCCGCGCCGACGGCGATGAAAGAGGCGCCAGTCTTCCACTATTTCACGGCCGTGGCCAATGCCCGGCAGGAGCGTGCGGAGTCGAAGACCGACCGCGACATCACCGCCAATGTGGTGCGCCAGCTAGCAAGGCTGCCCGCCAGTGCCGACACCGCCTTGCAGGCCTACTGCACGGGGCGCAACGGCGCGCTGGCGCCGGGCCAGGGGCTGATCTATCCGTTCGGGCTGAACGAGAGCCAGCTTATAGCGGTGGAGCAAGCGTTCCGTGCGCAGGTCAGCGTGATCGAGGGGCCGCCAGGGACCGGCAAGACCCAGACCATCCTCAACATCCTTGCCAATATCCTGCTGCGCGGGCAGACGGTGGCGGTGCTGTCCAACAACAATGCGGCGGTAGAAAACGTCTACGAGAAGCTGGAGAAATGCGGCCTGGGCCACCTGATCGCCAAACTCGGCAACCAGCACAACCGCCAGGACTTCTTCACTGACCTGCCGACTTGGCCATCGAGCGAGCCCGAGCCCGCACCAACTCTGGACGAGATTCAAGCCTTGCTGGCCCGCTTGAAGCAGCACTTGCACCATCACAATCGGGCGGCGCAACTGCAGGTCGAACTCGACGAGCTGATCGTCGAGCGGCGCTACCTGCAGCGGTGGCAGGCAGACAGCGGCGTGCAGGCCGCCGCTTCGCTGGACAAGTACGGACTGTCGCCGCGCAAGACCGCAGACCTGATGGCCTACCTAGCCCATCTGGGCGAGCAGCGCATCAGTCTCAAAGACCGCATCGAGCTGCTGTTCAACTTCAGGATTTTCCGTGCCAAGCCATTCGCCGAGGGCGAGGCGCGGTTGACCGCGTTCCATGACTTGCAGATGCACTACTACGACAAGGCACTTCGGGGCAAGGAAGCGGAGTTGCAAGCGTGCCGCGAATCTCTCACGCGTGGAAATTTCACGGCCTTGCTGGATGAATTGAAGACCGCATCGATGCACCATCTGAAGCAGCACCTGCAAGGGCTACCTCGGCCATCGGACAGCTTCGATGCCAAGACGTACCAACAACAGTTCGACGCCTTCGTGAATCGCTTCCCGATCCTAGGCAGCGGCACGCACTCCATCGTCAATTCGATCGCGCCGGGGGCGATCCTCGACTACGTGATCATCGACGAGGCCTCGTTGCAGGACATCGTGCCGGGCATTCTGGCGCTGGGCTGCGCGAAGAACCTGATCGTCGTCGGCGACAACCGCCAGCTGGCGCACATTCCTGTCGTGCTGGGCCTGCAGGCGCCCGCCGAGGCCTACGATTGCGAGCGCTACAGCCTGCTGGATTCGTGCATCGGCGTGTTCAAGGAGGCGCTGCCCAGGACCCTGCTGAAAGAGCATTACCGCTGCCATCCCAGGATCATCCAGTTCTGCAACCAGCAGTTCTACGACAACGCGCTGGTGCCCATGACCGAGGACAAGGGTGAAGCGCCGCTGCGCCTGGTGGTGACCGCCAAGGGCAACCACACCCGCCAGAACACCAACTTGCGGGAGCTGGACTCCCTGCTCAAGCTGCTTGACGACGAGGGCGAACCGGTCGGGCTGGACGGCGACGGGCGCGGGTTCATCGCGCCGTTTCGGGCACAAGTCAACCTTTCCAGCAGGCGCCTGCCGGCGGATTTCGTCAAGGACACCGTGCACAAGTTCCAGGGCCGGGAGTGCGACGAGATCGTCTTCTCCACCGTGCTGGACAAGAAACGCTACAGCCAGGAGCGCAAACGCCTGGATTTCGTCGATGACCCGCGCATGATCAACGTGGCGGTGTCGCGGGCCAAGCACCGCTTCACCTTGGTGACGGGCGACGAGGTGTTCACCGGCAACAACGGTCACATCGCGGCCTTGATGCGCTACGTCACCTATTACGCGCAGGACGAGCAGATCGTGCGTGCGCCCGTGGTGTCGGCCTTCGACCTGCTGTACCGCGAGTATGACCAGTCCCTGGCGCGCTTGAACGCCCGCTTGCAGTCTGAGGATTCACGCTACAGATCCGAGCAGATCGCGGCGCAACTGCTGCGCGAGGCGCTGTCCGATCCATCGTGCCAGGCGTTGATGTGTCACGACCAGGTCAAGCTGGATCAGGTCGCATCACCGAGCAACCCGGCTTTGACGCAACGCGAGCGGGCCTTCATGGCGCGTGCCAGTTGCGATTTCGTGATCTATTTCAAGGTCGGCAAGACCCCGCTGGGGGTGATCGAAGTCGATGGTGGCTCCCACGACCGTCCCGATCAGGCGGCGCGAGACGCGTTGAAGAACAGTATCTTGACGAAAAGCGACATTCTCATCCTGCGTCTGCGCACCATCGAGAGTCGCATCGAAGAGAGAATCGCCGAGTTCGTTGCCCAGTGGACTAGCCCAGCGCTCGGAACGTGATCAGGCGAGATCCTGCGCGACTCGTTCGGCCAGAAAATCGAGCAGTACCCTAACCCGGGCTGGCACATGACGGCCGGGGCCGACGAACACCGCATGGATTTCTTCCACGGCGCCGCAGTCGTGCTTTTCCAGCAATGGCGCCAGCCGGCCAGCAGCAAGATCGGCTCTAACGTGGTAACGCGCCAGCCGCGCCACGCCGACCCCGGCCAGCGCCATCTGGCGCATGCTCTCGCCATCGCCCAAGCGCAGGTCGCCCGATGGTGCGATGGCGATGCGCGTGCCGTCACCGCCGATGAAGGGCCATGCATCGACATGCCGGGCGTAGTTGAAGCCCAGGCGCCGATGTTGGTGCAGATCTTCAGGCCGCTCGGGCGTGCCGGCGCGCCGCAGGTAGTCTGGCGAGGCGACCACCACCAGGCCGCTGGCGCCAAGCCGGCGCTGGGTCAGGCGTGAATCGGGCAGCGGCCCGGTGCGGATCGCCACATCGCTGCGATCGTCCAGCAAATCGACCACGATATCGCTCAGCGTCACGTCCAGTTGAACGTCCGGGAAGCGTTCCAGGAACTCCGACAAGTGCGGCAGCAGGTAGTGGACGCCGAAGGCCACATGGCTGTTGATCCGCACGCGCCCGCGCGGCGATCCCACCTGTGCGGCCTCGTGCTCGGCGCAGTCGATGTCGATGTCGTCGAGGATGCGCAGGCCGCGTTCATGGAAGGCGCTGCCTTCGGGCGTGAGTTGCAGCTTGCGCGTGGTGCGATGCAGCAGCTTCGTTCCCAGACGCGTTTCCAACCGATGGATGAGCTTGCTGACGGCCGAGGCCGTCATGCCCAGCGATTTGGCGGCTGCGGTGAAGCTTTCGGCGGCGACCACCGCGATGAACACTTGGCAGACTCAACTTCCAAGTGCAACACCTCACAGAGCGTAGGGTGTTGCGATGGGAAGACAGTACAGTCATCTGAGTAGTGAGGAACGCGCGGTGCTTCAGGTCGAACGCGATCGGGGAACGAGTCTTCGTGGGATCGGTCGCCGCCTGGGGCGTAGCGCATCGACGCTGAGCCGCGAGATCCGGCGTCTGGACAGCGGCGTGTACTCGGCGCATGCGGCAGCCCTGGTGTATCGATCGCGGCGATCGCGCAGCGTACGAGCACGCAGGCTGATCGCGGGCGCGGTGCTGTTCGAGTTCGTCCACGACCGTCTTGTGTTCGATCGCTGGTCGCCGCAGCAGATCGCGGCCACACTGCGGGACATGCATCCAGACGACGCCAGCCAGCGGGTCAGTCACGAGACGATCTACGCGGCCATCTACGCGCATCCGCGCGGCGGCCTGAAGCAGGCCCTGGTCGATGCATTGCGCCAGAGCAAGCCCACGCGAGGCCGCAGGCGCACCACAGCAGCGGCGCGCACCTGGGTACCGGAGGAGCTGCGCATCGTGCATCGGCCCGAAGCGGTGGAACAGCGCCTGCTGCCGGGGCATTGGGAGGGCGACCTGATCAAGGGCGCGTTCAACCGGTCCTGCGTGGGCACGCTGGTCGAGCGCAAGACACGCTTCGTGGTGCTGTGCAGGATGGATGGCTGCACCGCGGACGCCGCGCTGGAAGGCTTCACTCGCCAGATGAAGAAGCTGCCGGCCTTCCTGCGCGAGAGCCTGACCTACGACCGCGGAACGGAACTGACCTGTTACGAGGAGCTGATGCGAGGGTTGAACATCGACGTGTGGTTCGCCGATCCGTATGCGCCGTGGCAGCGGGGCAGCAACGAGAACACCAATGGCCTGCTGCGCCAGTTCCTGCCCAAGGGCGTGGACTTGTCGCAAGCGAGCCAGGAGTACCTCAATCACGTCGCCAAGCTGATGAATGGGCGTCCTCGCCAGACATTAGGCTGGGCCACGCCGGCAGCGGCCATGGAGAAGGAAATCCTCGCCTTCAAATCACGTGTTGCACTTGATTCTTGAGACCGCCCTTCCATCTCGAAGGCGCGGTTGATGTTTTGGCGCGACATTCAATGAATCCATTTCAATGGTGAATTGAACGGAAGCATCTATTTCATCATAACTACTCCCTCTACGCTTCGGAACGCTCGATCCATTCATCTATTTCCGGAGTTCTTGATGGCTGTTTCCACCCGGCGCGGCACCTTGCCCGCCTTGCTGTCCTTGATGGTCGGTGGTTTTGCCATCGGCACCACCGAATACGCGAGCGTCGGCGTGCTGCCGCAGATTGCCGCTGATTTCGGCGTCAACCTGGCGCGCGCCGGGCTGGTCGTCAGCGGTTACGCGCTGGGCGTCAGCTTCGGATCGCCGATCCTCGCGGCGCTGACGGGACGCCTATCGCGCAAAACGCTGATGCTCGCGGTCATGGTGTTGTTCGTCATCGCCAATGCCGCCGCCGCGTTGACCACGAGCTATGAGTTCCTCATCGCCGCACGTGTCGTCTCCGCCCTGCCGCACGGCATCTTCTTCGGCGTTGGTGCTGCGATCGCCGCAAGTTTCGTTTCGGAAGACCGGCGGGCCTCGGCGGTGGCGATCGTGTTCGGCGGCCTGACCATCGCGGTCGCGGCCGGTGTGCCGATTGCGACCGTCATCGGTCAGCGTCTGGGCTGGCCGATGGCCTACTGGTTCGTCGCGGCCACCGGTCTGGTGTCGCTGCTGGCGATGGCGGCGACTTTGCCGCGCAAGATCGACATCGCGCCGGCCGGCAGCCTCATCGAACAGGTCGAGGTGCTGGGCAGCGGGCGGTTGCTGATCGCGTTCGGCATGAACTTCTGTGCCTGGGGCGGCACCTTCGTCGCCTTCGCCTATCTGCCCAGCATCCTGGCCGACATCACCGGCTTCGGTCCGAACGGCGTGGCGTGGATGCTGGCCCTTTATGGTGTCTCGGTGATCGTCGGCAATTTCCTTGGCGGGCGCGTCTCCGACAAGAAGCTTGTGCCGGCGCTGGCGCTGATGCTCGGCGCGCAGGCGGCGGTGCTGCTGATCTTCACCTTCACCGCGTCGTCCATGCTCGGTTCGATCCTGACGCTCGGCGTGCTCGGCGCGCTCATGTTCTGCAACGTGCCGGGGCTGGCGCTGTACGTCGTGCAGCTTGCCCAGCGCCATCGGCCCGGCAACGTGGACATCGCCTCAACCATCAATGTGTCGGCCGCCAATGCCGGCATCGCGCTGGGCGCCTTCATCGGCGGCCTGGTGGCGGATTCCCGGTTGGGGCTGGGCGCCACGCCGTGGGTCGGCGCGATCATGGTCGGTGTGGGCCTGCTACTGACCTTGTGGAGCGGCTGGCTCGACCGGAGGGATCCATCAGTTGGAGCTGCGTTCTAGGCCGGGATGCCTGCTGCGCTACGACCGAGACGGGCGCTTGAGCGCTCGCCTCGCCATGCCCGTACCCCGTCCCACCAGTTGCTGCTTCGGCGGGGATGATTTGGATACGTTGTTCATCACCACTGCACGATTTGCCATGACGCCCGCGGAACTAGATGCCTACCCGGACGCTGGGGATCTGTATGCCATTCGCCCCGACGTCGCTGGTATTCCACGTCACTTATTTAAAGAGTAAATGCCGTGTCGCTAAATCAAGATCGTGCCGAATCGGATTGAATATGTGTGCTGTTGGACCAAGAGACGGCGTATCACGACCGAACATGCGTTACCGAACCCGCATCAATGTCGAGTTGTTTCTTTAGTTCAGCCCAGCCCTTCGGCGTGACGCGAACGCCACGCGACGTCGATGAGCGCCGCAGCCATCCCTTGGAACACATCAGGCGCATGAATTGCACCCCCAATGGACCGGCCAGATGATGTTCGCGTTCGGTCCAGTCCAGACATTGTCGGGCCAGGCCGCGCCGGTTCGGTTTGAGCTCGGCGAGCTCCAGACCCATAGCGCTAAACCACGTGACGCCAGCCGGCATCACGCTGAACTGTTTGTCCGCAGCCTCGATGATAAAACCATGCGCTTGCAGGCCATGCGTAATGGCAACACCAAGCCGGCCCGCTAGATGGTCATAACAGCAACGTGCAAATTGAAGGTCTCGCGACGCTTGGCTCACAGGAGTTCGATGCACAGTTTCCACCGGGCTGATCGACGCGAGAGTTTCGAGCGCGAGTGCAACATGCGCGTCTGCCAGCCGGTAGTAACGGTGCCGCCCTTGGGTTTCGAGCGCAAGTAACCCCCCAGCCAAGAGCTTGCTCAAATGGGAGCTTGCCGTCTGCGCGGTAACGCCAGCAATACGAGCCAGTTCGCCGGCAGGCAGCGCACACCCCCCAACCAGGCTCATCAGCATGGCCGCGCGTGCCGCATCGGAAATCAGGAACGCGGTGGAAGCGATTTTCGGTTGAGGTCCCATAACATTGATCATCCATTGGATGACTCCACGATATCACCGCTCCCGACTTCATGCTTCGACTCGTGTCGAATCATCGGGCATCACATCCAAGCTAGGCTCCGTTCTTTCTGGTCAAGCCGGGAGCCGATGATGCCCAAGAACACCGATGCCGAAATTCGCCACATCCATGAACAGTGGCACGAAACAATTCGTGGCCGCGATCTCGATGGCCTGATGGCGCTCTATGCCGACGATGCCACTCTGGAAACCCCGTTGATCCTCGCAACCTTGAAAGACAGAACGGAGGGCATCCTGAAGGGCAAGGCCGAAATCAGGCTGTTCTTCGAGGCCGGATTCCGCAAACTCCAACACGATCTGGGCCGTTGGTATCGAACGGGGACGTTCTTCTCCGATGGTAGACAGCTGACCTGGGAGTATCCGCGCGACACGCCGCAGGGAGATCAGGTCGATCTTGTCGAAGTGATGGATATCGCGAACGGGCTCATTGCGCATCACCGGGTTTATTGGGGATGGGTCGGCTTCAAGGTGCTCATTGCCGCATTGAACAAGCCGGTCCCGTGAACGTGGTCGATCGTGCAAGCAACGGAGTCATACAGCGCCGGATTCTGGCGGCGGCAAGCGTCAGCTATATCGTGGTTCTACTGGACACGTCGATCGTCAACGTTGCGCTGGAGCGCCTCTCGGTCTCGCTGGGCACCCAGGTCGAGGGTCTGCAGTGGGTGCTAAACGCGTACACCCTGGCATTCGCCAGCCTCTTGTTGACCGGCGGGACGCTGGGCGACCGATGGGGCGCGCGGAATGTCTATCTGATCGGCCTTGCGCTGTTCACCCTTGCCTCGGTGGGCTGCGGCTTGGCGACCGATCTGCCGAGTCTGGTTATTGCGCGCGTCTTTCAAGGGGCCGGGGCGGCAATGCTGGTGCCGTGCTCGCTCAAACTGATCAATCATGCTTACCCGGATCCAGAGCAACGGACGCGCGCCATCGGTATTTGGGTCGGCGGCGGCGGCATTGCCATGGCGGCTGGTCCTTTGGTCGGCGGCGTGTTGATTCATCTATTCGACTGGCGAAGCATCTTCTTTGTGAATGTGCCCGTCGGGCTGCTCGGCATAGGGATGACTTGGCGCATCGCGCGCGACGAGAGGCCGGCGCAAAGCCGCCGCTTTGATCCCGCAGGTCAAGCGGCGGCCATCGTTGCGCTGGGCGGGCTCGTCAGTGTGCTGATCGAAGGACGAACGCTGGGCTGGAGTTCGCCTCGGATCATCGCGGGCATCGCCGTCACTCTGGTGGCGTGGGTAACGTTTATCGTGGTGGAGGCTCGACACACGCAACCGATGCTGCCGTTGTCTTTGTTCAAAGACGGCACCTTCACCAGATCGACTTGCGTTTCCATGGCATCCGCTTTCGTGTTCTACGGCTTGTTTTTCGTCACCAGTCTGTACTACCAACACGCCAGAGGCTATTCGCCGCTGTCGGTCGGGCTCGCGTTCCTGCCGATGACAGCGATGGTGGCGGTGGGGAGCTTCGTTGCCAATCGGGTGGTCAGGAGATGCGGCACGCGCTGGTCGATGTGTGCGGCCTTCAGTTTCTATGCCATCGGCGCGTTGGGCATGCTGCCGGCCGGCGCGACCTCGCCATACTGGTGGGCTGTCGTTCCGATGCTGGCCGTCGGGCTGGCCTCCGGCTTCATCTCGCCGGCGGCGACTGCACCGGCCATGGGCACCGTCGAGAAGGATCGCGCAGGCGTGGCCGCTGCGGTACTCAATTCGGCACGCCAGACAGGTGCCGCGCTGGGGGTCGCCATCTTCGGCACGCTGATCGCCGAGATGCGTACGTTCGAGGCCGGCATGCATGTCGTGTTGTGCGTATCCGTCGGCGTATCGATCCTTGCCGCTATGGCGTGGTTCACCTCGCCGTAGACGCTGAGTGAATCTGGGTCTGCCAGCCACGAAACATGACGGAGGCGGCGCATCAACAATGCAGTGCCATCAAGCAGGCCATGAACGTCGTCGTGCCCCAGCTCACTGCGTGCAATCAGATCACGTAGCGGGCTTCTGAGGAAGCGTCAGCATCCGCAAACAGGCTTCGGAAACGCGCCGCGCGAAGGGCGCGCAGTCTTTCGTCTTTGCGGCGATGACGTCATCTGTCGCCCCATGAACACCGGAATAAATCAGCAGCGCCACGATGCGTGGCTCTTCGGGTGCCCAGATACCAGCCGACCTACCTCCTTCGATAATCTCCAACAACTGGTCCAGGATGGCATTCTTGGCTTGGTTGGAACGGTCGTGATGGTGGTGGTTGGTATACACAATATCGTGCGTGCGGTAGGTCTTGACGTAAGTCTCGACATTGGCATGAATCCACGCCAGAAGCCGCCCAGTCCAGTCGTCTGAGGCACAGCCTTCCATCGCTTCTTCTAAACTGGCAAGAAACTGCTCGGTGTATCGCTTGCCCAGCGCGTCGAGCATGTCGCTCTTGGACGAGAAGTAGTGATAGAAGGTGCCCTTGGCAACC
Organism: Xanthomonas hyacinthi; assembly: GCF_009769165.1. Taxonomy (NCBI): domain Bacteria; kingdom Pseudomonadati; phylum Pseudomonadota; class Gammaproteobacteria; order Lysobacterales; family Lysobacteraceae; genus Xanthomonas; species Xanthomonas hyacinthi. Next base: position 4,545,563 of record NZ_CP043476.1, on the reverse strand, counting down.
TGCGCTGCCTCGACGATTTCGCTGATTGTCGTCGCGTCCACGCCTTGCGCGAGGAACAGCTTTTCCGCGGCGGCCATCAACTCGTCAAGCCGGACTTCCGCAGGTTTCGTCCGGGGGCGAGCAGGCATTTTCGCGGGCAATTCCACTCTGGAAGATCGCACTTTCATCGTGTCATTTCCTGGACTTTGGCAACTTTTGTCAGTTTAAAGGACTGTTCGCCCACACAGGCCGTCAACCCCTTCTATCCATTGACCAGCGGTCGGTCAATGGATAGATTGGGGACATGGACCTCGATGACCCTTCTCTCCAGCGTACTGTCATGCAGCTCGGCCGTCGCCGCGCTGCACTGGCGGCAGCGTACCTGGGCACGTTCCTCGCCACGCTCGACATCAGCATCGTCAACGTCGCGCTGCCAACCCTGCAGACGGCACTGCATACGGACATCGCAGGCCTTCAATGGGTCGTCAGCGCATATGCAATCTGCCTCTCAGCGTTCATGCTTTCAGCCGGTCCCGTGGGAGACCGATACGGGCACAAGCGTGCGTGGATGGTGGGGGTCGTTCTGTTTACCGCTGGCTCCGCGCTATGCGCCATGGCCCACTCCCTGGACGTGCTGCTTGCAGGTCGGGCAGTACAAGGCGTAGCGGGCGCATTACTGATCCCAGGAGCGCTCCCCATCCTTACCCACGCATTCCCCGATCCCAAGGAGCGCGCCCAGGTGATCGGCGGTTGGTCGGCATTCAGCGCCTTGGCGCTGATTCTTGGTCCGTTGCTCGGTGGCGTGCTGCTTCACGTCGCGGGATGGCAGGCGATTTTTCTCATCAATCTTCCCCTGGGCCTTGCTGCCGTCGGACTTGGCTTGTGGGGAATCACGGAACGCAGGCATCCGGACCATGCTGCGTTGGACCCCGTTGGGCAAATACTCAGCGTAGTTTGCCTGGGCGCACTGACCTATGGGCTGATTGCTGCCGGCGAACATGGGTTCAATGCAGTCGCAACCTGGGTTGCCTTGACGCTGTCGCTGATCGCCTTGGTTGTTTTTGCGATTGTCGAGAGGCGCGTACGGCGACCGCTGTTGCCACTTGCTCTCTTCCGGGAGCGCGCTTTCGTGATCGCGAACTTCGCGTCATTCATGCTCGGTTTTTCGTACTACAGCAGCCTGTTTTTCTTCTCGATCTTTCTGCAGCAAATCCAGGGCTGGTCCCCCATGGAGACCGGGTGGCGAATGATGCCGCAGTTCGTCCTCACAGGCTGCATGTCCATCATGTTTGGGCGTTTGAGCGCTGCTTTTCCAATCCGGCGATTGATGGTCGCTGGTTACGGCCTGATCGCGCTTTCGATGTCGACCATGGTCGTCTTCACCGCGCAAACGTCATATTGGATCGTCGGATTGCTCTTCGGCTTGCTGGGAATTGGCGCCGGACTGGCCGTTCCCGCCACGGGCATGGTCGTTATGAATGCCGCTCCGGCTGAACGCTCGGGGACCGCTTCCGCGACGATGAATGCCTTGCGACAAACCGGAATGACCATCGGCATCGCCTTTCTTGGAACGCTCATGAGCAACCGAGCGATTCACGTACTCTCGGATGCGGCGCGTGACCAGGGCCTCACCGACGCGATACCCATTGCACGCCAGGCCGTTACTCACCATGTGCTCCCCAGCGCCCTCCCCCAGTTGTCGAAGCTCTACCTAACTGCAATGGAAAGCGGTTTCCATGCAGCAATGCTATTCGCCGGGCTGGGTTGCGCCATAGCCATGATTCTTCTGCTCACCGTTCGGTCAACGCTGGATATCGTTTTGGAAAAATAGCCATGCGATGTTGAACGGATGGGATGAATGGACCTTCGACACCTGCGTTGCTTCTTGGCCGTAGCCGAAGAACTCCATTTCGCCCGTGCCGCCGAACGACTGCTCGTCGACCAGTCCCCCTGTCGCGCACGATCAAGGAGTTGGAAAAAGATCTGGATGCACCTTTGTTATCTAGCACGTCATCCTCGCCCGGAACCTGCTGGGCACGCTACGCAATCAGGGGGTCGCATAGGCCGCCAATGATCGAGCAACGGATAGGGCACCGGTTTGCTGCAGTGGTACGTAGTAGCGGGGTGTCATGGGAGTTTGGGCGGCAACGAAGGGCATTGCTCAACTAGTTGACTTGGTTACGGATTTCGGTGTCCTGCCGTAGTACCGCTCGAAGGCCGCGCTGAAGCTCGACAGGTGCTGGTAGCCGACCTTGTAGGCCACCGTGGACACGTACAAGCCGGTCTCCAGTAGTTCCCAGGCCTTTTGCATGCGGATGTCGGTCAGCATGCGATGCGGGCTGGTGCCGAACAGTTCGCGGAAGCCTTGCTTGAGCTTGAATTCGTTGGTGCCGACCCTGGTGCAGAGGTAGGCGATGGTCAGCGGGTGGTCGTACTGGCTCATCATGATGTCACGCGCGGCCAACATCTTGTCCTGGTCGCTCGCGCGCACCTTGTCCATCACGGCCCGTTGCTTGGCGAACGGACGGGTCTGTTCGGACAGCAGGCCCAGCGCGACGATCTGCAGGTCCAGCAGGCTGCCGTCGTGCCGACGGAGATGGTCGAATGAGTCGGTCAGCCGCTGGGTGAGGCCGCCGAACTTCCCGAAAAACAGCGACTGAACGGATTGCTCATTGTTCACGCCATCGAGCACACCTTCCAGTCCATACCGATGCAGCAAAGGCTCCTCGGCGATCAGTCGCAATTGCCGAACCACTTGATCGGCGGGGACACGTCGCTTGCCCTGAGTGCCCGCGAACGCGGCAATGGTGCTGTACCCGGAAATGAAGTCGAAACGCCTTCCGTCCGCCCCGATCGTGCTTGCGCATCCTTCGAGCGCAAGGGTGATGGTCAGAGCGCGGCCACTCCGATCCGATGCCCGAGTCTCCAGCAGATCATGTCGAGAATCGTATTGGGCGTAGCTCAGCGTCAAGCCGTCGTCGAACTTCAGCTGATCGATGAAGCAGTTCCCCACGTCCTCGGTAAGCGTTGAACGCCACCACGGAGACCGGTCGAGGGGCCTGGGTGGAGAAATGTCATCCGCCGTCAAACGGTAATTCATGGTGGCTCCTTCGGTTCGGTTCGCCGTTGCTCGGTCTCGCGCCCACCAGAACTCCAAACAAGGAATCCAGCTTGACTAAACATTTAATGATACTTATTTGCATCTAAAAAGTACAGTGACTGAGGAATAAATCGACCACGCCTTCGCCCCTGGATATCTGAATGAAACACCAACATTCCGCGTTGCAACACGCAATTTTTTATCGGCCTATCGTCTCTTTGTTCCGAGTCGGCATTCGCGGGCGAGACACCGTCAGACGCATCGGCGATACAGCTTCCTGTAGTGACCGTAACCGCCGAGAAGGTCGATCACGGTGCAATTTCCGATGCGCAAACTTGGTTTTCAAAACGTTGCAGCCGCTATGAATCCGGAAAGCCAAACAGCGAATCCATTTTGACTAAGCATTTCAAAATATCCATTTGCGCTTGAGTCTAAGATTATTTCCAGAGCGATTCACTGCCCGCCCTTCAAGCCTCGCGCAACTCACTATTTCTCCGGCATGGCCTTTAAAAACATGATGCACAACGACCTTTCCTGCTCGCCTCTCGTTTTATCAATCTCCAGCGGCAATCCCAGTTTGGACGATTTGCACCGCCACGCTGCCGCGTGGAACGAATGGCTGAATCGTGGCGAACGCTTCGCTGCTTTCCGGATATTCAAGGACGAGGGCGCTTATGTACATCCACCTGGTGGCGCCAGGGAACGAAAGGAATGGTTCAGCGCCAATGGTGAGCGCTTCAAAAGGCATGTGATCGGAATGGCCACGGTAGCGCCTGCGGCTGTGGTGAACAGGACCAACAAGATGAGCGCCGAGCGACTGTACGGCGTGCCGACGCAATCCTTCATCGACACAGCAGATGCCGTCGATTGGCTGTTGGCTCATCTGCGCGAAACATTCGCCGAACTGAATGAAACAGCCATCAAATTGCGCGCGCCAGACCTGGCTTCGCGCGCTATTGCGGAGGTCCACTGATGACGAACGACAAATATAAATCCCGGGAAGTCAGACTGCTCGGGTACCGATCAGGCGCGTTGAAGGCCGAGCACTTTGAGATCGTCGAGACCGTTGTGCCAACCCCTGGTCCCGGACAAGTGGTGGTGCGCAACCGATGGTTTCGCGTTTCCATTTCAACCAGGTTGATGGCCGAAGCCGGCGCCGAGTCGGTCAAGGGCATTCCGTTTCCGCCGCTACTGCCTGGCGACACGCTTGCCGATGGTGCGATTGGCGAAGTGGTCCAGACAGCGCCCGGTTGCGACCTGGCCGTCGGTAGCTTGGTGCTGCATCCGCTCGGTTGGCGCGAATACGCGCTTGTGAGGACCGAGCAATGCAAGCCGATCCATGGATCGAGCGTTGACCCTGTGGTCTGGCTCGGACATGGCTGGACTGCCTATGCCGCATTGGTCGGTGCGATTCAGGTGCGCTCGGGCGATACGGTATTTGTCACCAGCGGTGCAGGCGCCATCGGATCTATGGCTGGACAGATCGCGCGTTTGTTGGGGGCAACACGGATCATCGGTAGCACCAGCGGTGCGGAGAAGGCGCGCTGGATGCGGGACGCGTTGGGTTATGACGCGGTCATCACCCGAGACGGCGGGCCGATCCGTGCGCAACTGGCCGAAGCGGCCCCCGAGGGCATCGACGTCATCGTGGACATGGTCGGCGGTGATCAACTGGCATCAGCGCTGGAAATCACCCGCCATGAGGCACGGTGCGTATTGCTGGGCGCGGTATCGGCGGAGTTAAACCCGCATAGCGCCACCTTGAAAGCGCCGGTCGAACTGGACACTTTTCAACTCATTTTGCGTGGCGTAACGATGCGCGGCTTCAGCGCGGACGAACAGGCACCAGAGTTGTTCGACGCGTGGATAAACGAATTCGCCGCGTGGCAGGAATCAGGCCGCATCCACCTACCCCACACCACCCACAAGGGCCTGGATGCAGCGCCACTCGCCCTGGAGCAAGCCTGTGCCGGTCGCCTCAGAGGCGTCGTGCTGGTCGAACTGCCGGAGGCATCATGAACAATCGGAGCGCAGCATCTGACGGCGCGCGCGCTCAAGGCGTCCTGTCAGCGCGAGCCGACCCGCTGCCATGGCTGCTGTGGATCGGCTTCATCCTGGTGTCGGTGAACCTACGCCTGATTTTCGCCACGGTCGGGCCATTGCTCAAGGACCTGGAACTCGGCTTCACGCCAACGCTGTTGGTGACGACCCTGCCTTTGGTGTTTCTGGGCATCTTCTCCATTCCCGGCGTCAGGTTGCGGCAGCGGTTCGGTGAGGAGCGGGCGCTGTTTGCCGCGTTGGCGGTACTGGTCGTGGGATGTGGCATCCGCTGGTTCGGTCAGGCGGGACTGATTCTGGGAACCGTCCTCGGAAGTGCAGGAATCGCCGTGATGAACGTCATCATGCCGGCGTTGGCCCGCAAACGCTTCGGGCCGCAGCGCATGGGCATGGTCATGGGCATCTATGCGCTGATGCTGGGCGTCGGCGCCGTGCTCGGCGCCAGCGTTTCGTTCCCCTTGTTCCACCTGATGGGCTCGGACAAAGCATCGGCCTTCCAGTCACTCGGCCTGTGGGCACTTCCCGCTTTGCTGGCCCTGGTGTTCTGGCTGCCGCAACTGCGCTACGCGCCCGACATGGGCGGGGTGGCTCGCGGGAATGACCCGCCGCCGATCAACGTGTACCGCAACGGCACGGCCTGGTCGATCACCCTATTTTTTGGACTGCAGGTGCTCAACCTGTATGTATTCCTGCCGTGGATGCCCACGATCCTCACGGATCGCGGGACCACATCTGCCACTGCGGCACTGGTCTTCTCGACCTCGCAGATGAGCCTGATGGTTGCGAGTTTCGTGACGCCGCTGATGGCGCACCGCACCAATGACCAGCGGCCTCATATCGCCATGACGGTGCTGCTGTGTCTGGCTGGGACATTGGGGCTGATGTATGCGCCCATTGAAACGGCGATGCTATGGGCGTTGCTGCTGGGGTTCGGGCAAGGAGCTGGGTTATCGCTCGGTACGTTCTTGTTCGTCGCCAAAAGTGCCAGCATTGACACGGCCACACGTATTTCGGCGATGGCTCAAACCGTTGGTTATCTGATCGCGGCGATTGGTCCATTGCTGGTCGGTGCGATTCATCAGCGGACAGGCGAATGGAATATACCCATCCAAGTCGTTGCAGGCATTCTGGTGGTCCAGTTGGTTGTGTCGCTGCCTGCTGGTCGAAGCATCAAAGTGTAGGTGGCTGGCGGGATGGAGTTGCGCCATCTTCGATCCGAGCCGACCTGGTGCGCCCCACTGAGGGGCGCTATCCCGGCGCGTCATTCCCTGCTGGCTCATGCGCGCATTCCCTTGGGCGAGGTGTTGCGCTATCCGCTGGTGATGGGCGACCCGCAGGTCCGCGAGGGCTACAGCCATCTGAGCAAATCGCGATGGGACAGACTCCCTGTTGTCGATTCAGGCCAGGTCCCTGTCCCAAGGCGCCACGGGCGTGAATGCCCGAATAAGCTCATCGACTGTCGCCCTGATCTTGGGGGCCAGATCACGTGTGGCGGGCCAAAGCGCATGGATCGGAGAACCCTCAACCCCTTGGGGTGCCAGAGCCGTTTGCAGCGCGCTGTCCCTCAATTGATCTGCCACCAGCCAAGTAGGGAACTGCGCAAGGCCCAAGCCATCGAGCACCGCGGCGCGCAACGCGTCCCCGTCGCTGATGGTGTGGCGCCCCCTGATCTTGACGTCCACGGAGCGCCCCTCGCTGTCCAGCAGCTTCCACGGGAACACGTGGCCGCCTTGTCCAAAGGTGATGCAGTCGTGATTGGCAAGATCGTCGATGGATGTTGGAACGCCATGCTCCACGAAGTAGGCTGGCGAGCCGCAGGTGACGGTTCTTTGGTGCCCCAGGTAGCGCGCCGACAGCGAGGCGCTGTTGCCGGGATCTCCCAACCGCACCACCAGATCGATGTTCTCTTCCAGCAGATCCACCGCACGGTCCGCAAACGCCACGTCCAGCGTGAGCTTCGGGTGCTGCCGGGCGAGGTTGCACAGCACGGGCATGACCCATTGCCTTCCGAAGGTCACCGGCAGGCTGATGCGCAGGGTTCCCGACACCTCTCTGCGGCGCGAGGCGGCGCGCGATTCGGCCTCGTCCAACTCGGCAAGCACGCGCAGGCAGCTTTGATGGAAATCCGCCCCTTCCGCCGTCAGCGCGAGCCGACGTGTGGTCCGGTCGAGCAGGCGCACGCCCAAGCGTTGCTCCAGGGTCGCGACACTCTTGCCAACCGCTGACTTGGAAAGGCCAATCCTCGTGGCCGCCGCCGTAAAGCTGCCTGCTTCCACCGCCTGCACGAACACGGTGATGCCTTGCAGGCGCGATGCCCTGTAGGTCGTCATGCCGGCCCCTATTGAGGAATTAAAGTGGCCAGTGTATGCGTAGTTATGCGCAACCTTCCCGTATTTATCGTCAATAGACTGGGCGTTCTGATTTTTTGCGAAGCGCGAAGGAGTCCCGAACATGACGATCGAATCCATGAAGGTCTGGCAACTGCCGACCTTCGGGCTGAAAAACCTGGAACTGGCGCAGCGGCCTGTGCCGCGCCCTGGCCCCAACGAAGTGCTGGTCAAAGTCGGGGCGGTGTCGCTGAACTACCGCGACAAACTGGTCATCAACGGTGAGCTGTTGCCGGAACTACCACCGATGCCCTTCGTCCCGGTTTCCGACATGGCCGGGGAAGTGGTCGAACGCGGGTCGCAGGTCAGTCGCTTCAAGGTGGGCGACCGTGTCATGGGGAATTTCTGGACGCAATGGCTCGATGGCGAGCCGCCGCGGGCGATGCTCAGGCACGGCTTGTCGCTGGGCGGTCCGCTGCCGGGCATGCTGGCCGAGTACGTCGCGCTTGCCGAGGAAGTGGCGGTGGCGGCGCCGTCGTCCTTGTCGGATGCAGAAGCCTCCACGTTGCCCGTCGCAGCTCTGACGGCCTGGTTCGCGCTGGTGGAAGCGGGAGCCCTTCGGCGAGGGCAAACGGTGCTGGTCCAGGGCACGGGCGGCGTATCCTTGTTCGGCCTGCAGTTCGCGCAAGCGCTGGGCGCGCGCGTGATCGTGACCTCACGTAGCGAGGACAAGTTGGCCCGTGCAAAAACGCTTGGTGCCTGGGCCGGCATCAACACCACCCAGGTTCCTGCTTGGGCGCAAGCGGTGATCGAACTGACCGATGGCGATGGCGTCGATCAGGTGCTGGAACTGGTGGGCGGCGACAACCTACGCCAATCCGTCGAAGCGCTGGCGGGTTCGGGGCACATCCTGCAGATCGGCTTCATGGACGATACCGAGATCCGCATGCCGGCCATTCCGCTGATGCTCCGGCGCGCGACCTTGCGAGGCGTGTCCGTGGGACACCGGCGTGCATTCGAGGAGATGAATCAGGCCATCGACCGGCACGGCATCAAGCCGATGATCGACCAGGTGTTTTCGTTCGCCGAAGCCCATGCAGCGTTTGCGCGCCTGGAACAAGGTCCTTTTGGGAAGCTGGTCATCAAGGTTGGGGCGTAGAGCCCGCCTTTATCGAGGAAGAAGGCGGCGCGCGCGACCTGATCTGGTCGCACGGCGCGCGGCGCGCGGCAAGCCGGCGCTTTGGCCTGTTCGCAGATCTGGGCGCAATGAGGCGATCATGGGCTGATTAATCGGCCCTTGGGGCCGGTGATCGCCCATGGCTCGCCGATGGAAGGACAATCAGCCAAGTTGACCCTCATGCTTATCAATCCGGACCTCTTTCTCGAAACCTCGACAGGTCGCGTCATCACGCCTGCACGCAATGCCTGGGCTTGGCATCAGTGCTTTACGCTACTTTCGCAGGCACTGGCAGATGCAGGCTCAAGCAGCACGCTGCATGTCCTTGTCGGCGCTCAAGGGTCAGGGAAAAGTACGTGGGCTCGCTCATGCATTCGCGAGGACCCAAACGCAGTCTTTTTCGACGCCATCCTCGTGAAGCGCTCCGAGCGCGCGCCCATTCTTGCCGAAGCCCATAGACAGGGCGTCCAAGCAGTGGCGGTTTGGTTCCACACGCCGCTGGCAATTTGCTTGCAGCGCAACGCTTCCCGGTCGCCGGATGAGTTCGCCAACGAGCAAGGTTTGCGAAATGTCTTCGCGGCCGTCGAGCCAACCATCGAGCAGGAAGGTTTCGCCAGCATCCTGCATGTCGGTCGTCCTGCCTGATCCGGCGGATTTCGCCGGGCTTGTGCCGGCTGCGGCAGCCATATGCCCATGGGGTTGCGTGACAGCACGGCTCTCGTCAAGGCATGTACGCCTGGCGCATACGCTCCAACGCCCGGGATGCAGGTCACCCGGTGGGTTTTGCTTCAGACGTTCCCGAAATCAACGGTCACCTTCGCCGAAATCGGCCGCCGCAATCCCGTCGCCGGGTTCGTAGGGGGCGGTAGGCGTTCCTTGGTGGAAGCTCATCTGCCAGCCCAGGGACGAGTGTTCCCAGACCGACGAGCGCCGGGCAAATCCGTCAAGGTTTCCGTCCGGCAATCGACGCGCTGAGCGGTAAGTGAGCAAAACGACACATTCACCGAGGCGTCTCAGCTCGAAGCGATCCGCGACAACGACTGCATGTTGCGCCTCTGCAGGCAACCGCAACATGATGTCTACCTTCGTATAAAACGCCCCCGAAAGGCCAAACTCTCGGAAGTCGTCATGTAAGAGAGCATCGAGCCTTCCGGCGTCGCTACGCGCCGCTGGCTTGTGCAGTTCAACCTCAAGGGACTGCAGCACTTGAAGAAGTGATGTGTCAGCGGTTTGCATACTGGTACCGGGCGGGCACAGCGCACGTCATGATTGGCAACTATAGCGAGCCGCAGGTGGCCATTCGGTTGAGTGAGTCCGTAACGTGCCAAGCGGACCCCTGATTAGCCCTGACCTTCAGCCAGCAGTCGCAGGATCTGCGCTTATCCCGCCATCGCGCAAGGCAACTACGCAAGACGTTATCTGGCCGAGGCGGCCTACCGTTTCAATCGCCGATTCTGCCTGCGCGAGATGCTGCCACGACTCGCCACGGCGATGATGCGATGCAAACCCTGTCCAGAGCCGGTTCTGCGTGCGGCGAGCAATTTCCACAGCTGAGAGTCAGGGCTAATCAGGAGCGGACCGGCTTTCAGTCGATCTGGAATCCAACTTATTCAATAGCTGGATCGAGTCTATCGACTGTATCGGGCGCTGGCCATAACGCGACGCCGACGAGCAGCAGCGCCACAAGCAAATACGGTACACCCGTACCAAACCCATAAAGCAATGTGCCCACCAGCGGTCCGAGCACGATGCCCAGCCCCTGGGCTGCGCCCACGGAACCTGCTGCTGCACCTTGTTCGTGGCTTTGCACAGCATTCGCCGCCAGCGCTGCAAATGCGGGGAAGACAAAGCCCATGCCTGCCGCTGCAACGAAGAAGCAGATCGCCAACAGCACAGGCGTTCCAATCATTGCCGTAGCACCAAATCCGACGGCGGATACGACGGCACCCGTGCGGATCAATCGCAGTGGTGACCAGTCGAGCTTGCGCACCACCAACTGTGAAGCAATCAGGCCGACGCCCACGCTGGTCAGTGCGATGCCCGCCGCACGGGCGGCCGCGCCAGAGGCCAATTGCAACCGGTCGATCGCAAAAAATCCCACGGTGATCTGCGCGACCGCCACACAGAACATGGCGATGAATCCCACGACCATCGGGCGACGCAAGCGCTTATCCCCCAAACCCAAGGCAGTGGTCTGTGTCGGCGCATGGTGCTCCTGCCGAGGGAGCGCTTTCCAGAGTACCAGCCAAGCGATGGCAGGGAGTATTGCCATCGCGTAGAGCGGGAGGCTCAGGCCGTACTGCGCCAATGCGGCAGCCAGGGCGGGGCCCAACACCATGCCTACGGCATTGGCTGCGCCCAGCGAGGCCATGGCAGCCGCTCGCTCGCCTGCGGGGACAAAGTCCGCCACGAGCGCTTGCCCCGTTGAGGGAATGGCCGCGTAGAACGCGCCGATGGCACCGCGCGTCACCAGCAGACCCACGAACACCAGCGTGGCAGCAGGCAGGACTTGCATCGACGCCACCAACACCGCACACATCATCCAATACGACAGAGCAAAGCCGCCCACGCCGATCAATAAGACCGTACGGCGGCCACGCCGGTCGCTTGCCGCGCCCCAGGGCCGCGAAAGCAACATCCACAGAACCCCGCCGACGGTCACCGCAGCGCCCGCTTGCCATGCGGCCAGATGCAACTGCCGCGCGATGGGCCCCACGATAGCGACGAAGGCCATCATGGTCATGGTGCACGCCATGTTGGCGACGAGCAGCGGCTTGAGTGTGAAGGCCCCAGAGGGCATCGGCTCATCCCCGGGGTTGGGTGCAATTGAATGGTCCATACGACCCCTATATGATAATGATCATCACTTATATTAAGCTATTTGTACCAAGCATGCCATCTCAAAGTGATGACATCTCGCAAGAGCAGCACAACAGCCCGTCATCACCCGTAACGACGCTAGGCATGGACTCTGCAGGCCGCACATCACAAGCTCGCCAGTAGGTCGTGTCACTGCAACTTGTAGTTGAATGCCACCATGACGCTTCTCGGCTCGCCGTACAGACGAGCTGTCGTCCTTGGAATCTGACTACTCATGCGACTGCCATCTCCATTGGAGGCCGTGAAGTGAGATACGCCTGCGTATAAATTCCATCCGCTCGCTAATTCGCCTTGCAAGTCAAAATCAACCCCCTTCGACTTGGTTCCACTGGCTGCGTAGTAGGCTTGTGTCCCATCGGGCAGAAGGTGTCCGGCATCAATTTGCGCGACGTTGTCGAGTTTTGCTTCGAACAGTGCGATCGACGCGTTGAGCTTGCCGTTCAGATATTCGCCTTTGATACCCACTTCGGTGTTTTTTCCCGATGTTGGCGCGAGCACGTCGCCATTCTTGTCGCGCGACGTCTGCGGGTTGAATATTTCCGTATAGCTGGCGTAAGCAGAGTATGTGTCGTTGATGTCATACACCAGTCCGACGTAAGGGATGAACTTTGCCGTTTTCTTGTAATGGAACGCCTTCGCCCCCGTCTCTTGATCCACCTCGTAGTTGCTGAATCGGCCACCCACGATCAACTTGATAGGATCGGCCAGAGAGAACCGTGCAGCACTGTAGACCCCGCTTTGTTTGACGCGCGTTTGGGTCAAGGCATACCGGGCGGAGTCGAAATCAGGTTCAGGATAACTTCCGCTCCAGTTATAGAAATTTCCAATGGGCGTGTGTGGGAAGAGGAAGCCGGTTTCACGATCGTCCGATGTATGTTTCGAGGTCATCGCTCCAACAACCAACTCGTGCTGTCGACCAAAGAGCTGGAACGGACCGGATGCCATGACATCGGCGCTGTCTTGCCGTGTATCGAGAATCCCGCGGGTGGTGACCGGAATCAACCCTTGTCCCGTCACCTGATTTGGATACCCCAGCCCAGACAGGAATCTGGAGTCAGCGTTTGCCCGCTTCTGACTCAACTCGGTTCGCAGTTTCCAGCCGTTATCGAATCTCTGCTCCAGATCGACAAAGGCGGTCTTCACCGTACTGTCCCAGGTACTCCAGTCTGCCGCCAGGTTGGTCGAACGCGGCCAATGGGCGGGCGAGCCATTGCTGTAGAAAAGCGGCTGACCACCCCAGGGCATCCCGTTGGGATCGGCGTGTGAATATTGATAGCCGATGGAAAGTGTTGTGCTGGAAGTAAGGTCAGTGTCGATGATGCCGTAAAGCGATTGGCGCTTGATCTTGTAATGGTCCAGGAAGGAACGCGAATCCTGGTCAACGGCCACGATGCGACCACGAATACGTCCGTCACCCGTCAGCGGTGTAGAGACATCAAAAACACCACGGTAGTTGTCCCAGGAACCCGCGCTCACGGATGCCGAGGCAGAAAAGTCCTGCGTGGGCCGCTTACGGATCAGGTTGATCGATGCAGACGGATTCCCCGCGCCGCTGAGTAATCCAGTTGCACCACGAACAATTTCAACACGGTCATAGAACGCAGAGTCTTGAATGCCCTCACCGGGCACGAAGGTATTGGGCAGAGCAGATGTGGGGATACCAGTCGTACTGGAAGTTCGTGATCTCGAATCCACGAGCGTAGAACGACACCCGGCCTCCGTCGCCGTCCAAAGAATAGGACGAGATGCCTGTGCTGTTGCGCAGCACGTCCGTGATGGAGTTCATCTGTTGGTCGTCCATGCGCTGCCGGGTGACGACGCTCACCGCTTGGGGCGTATCGCGCAGGGACATCGGCAGTCCGGTAGCGGCCGTGGTTTGATCGGTGGTGTAGGAATGGGTGCCTTCGGTGGTGGGGGTTACGGCAGTCCCGGTGACCGTAACCACCGGCAGCATGATCGAAGGCGTGCCTGTGGTGCCCTGCTCATCGGCGCGCTGTTGCGCCAGTGCCGGCATCGGTGCTGACAACGCCATCGCCAATGCTGCGGCGAGCGGGGAATAGCGGAGTGGATGAGACGTGGCCGAATACCTGGCGCGGCCGCGGCGGATCAAAGAGTCAGTCATGCACATGTCCTTGCAAGTAAGTGATCGGAACGCGGTCAGGGCGCCAACTGTTTTTGCATGGACAGTCCGTTGTAGTAGTCCGCGAGATAAACGATGCGGCCGTGTTCGACGCGAGCGAAGCTGGCACCCCGCAATCGCACCGGCCGCGTAAGCGATGGATGAGCGGTTTCGGCCAGGAGGCGGGCATTGCCGGTCACCTCCCACTCGAAGGCAACGCCGTCATCCGTGATGACGGGTTCGCCCACGATCTGCCAGCGCAGGTCGGGCATCAGGCGAAGCAAGCGGTCCTGCAGTCCCGCAATAACGTCGGGGCCTTGGCTCTCCATTCCGACGCTGGTGTTGAAATACGTGACGCTGGGCGCGAGTACCCGGTTGGCTGCCGCGACATCGTGGGCGTTCCAGGCGGCGAGGTAGCGCTGTACTACTTGCCATGCGTGCGCTGTTGCGGCATCGGAGTCCGCGTAGGCCAGGGGGGCAGCAGATAGCAGCGCAACCAGCCCTAACGCAGCGCTACAAGCACGCAACATCCGCCAGCGGCGTGCGCGGACTCGTACGGTCTGTTGATTCATCAGGACTCCCCTTAAGCGTGTGGAAGGGAGGCATGCCACACAGTCGTTGCCGGGGCTGAATCCTCACTGCCACATGCCCTCAAATAAAAACGAGACTTATTATCAAATTGATCGCAGATATGGGTAAATGCCGTCATCTGCACCTCATGGATGCATCGAACGCAATGGTGAATGGCTTCTATCCAACGCACGGGTATCAAGCTAGGATTCCATTTCATGCATGGATAAGAGGCGCGCAATGGATCACCCTGACCTGAACCTGCTGTTCGCGCTGGACGTTCTGCTGGAAGAAGGCAGCGTGGTCGGCGCTGCCAAGCGGATGAATCTGAGCCCGCCTGCGATGAGCCGTACGCTGAGCCGTATCCGTGACACGCTGGGCGATCCGGTGTTCGTGCAGGCCGGACGCAAGCTCGTTCCGACCCCGCGGGCACTGGCCTTGCGCGAACAGGTGCGGATGGCAGTCGAACAGGCAACACAGGTGCTGACGCCCAGCGCCGAAGTCGATCTCAAGACGCTGGAGCGCCGCTTCAATGTGCGTGCCAACGACGTTTTCGCGGGCATGCACTCCGGCCGCCTGCTGGAAGCGATGGCCACCGAGATGCCGCGCGCCATGCTGCGCTTCTCGCCTGAAGATGACGACGTGGACGACGAGGCGCTGCGTAGCGGCCGCATCGATCTGTTCATCAGCGCTTCGCGCAAGCTCGGACCAGAAATCCGCGTGCAGCCGTTGTTCACGACCACCTTTGTCGGTGTTGCCCGTGAGCGCCATCCGATCTTCGAGGGCGACATGACGCCGGAGCGACTCTCGCGCTGGGGGCACATCGGTGTATCTCGCCGTGGCAAGTCCGTCGGCCCCATCGACACCGCACTGGAAGCACAGGGCCTGCGTCGGCATGTCGCGCTGGTCGTCTCCACACCCTATGCGGCCTTGTTCGCCTTGCAAGATTCCGATCTGCTGTTGCCGCTGCCGGAACACCTCGCGCGCGGTGCGCTGGCTGCCGGGCTACGCATCCGTCTGTTCGACCTGCCGGTGCCTTTGGAAACCGTGCTGCTGACCCAGGCGTGGCATCCGCGCTTCCAGAGTGACGCCTCACACCAGTGGCTACGGCGCACGATCAGGCGGCTATGCAATCACGGTGAAGCTGCAAACGCCAAACATGCAGGGGCATAGTTTTCCTTGCGCCTTCAACCAGTGCGTCGCACGCAATCGTCGATTCGAATGATGTCACTTTTCTGAATGCATGGCCCGACCTACAGTGATGCGAAACATCACCTCGCAAAGGGTCCAACGTGCGTTCCGCGACCGTACCACCAGCACCTTCGAATGCCTCTGATGGGGCCGCTAGGTTGCGTGACAGGCTGGGCCGCGTACTAGCGCGACTGGACTTGAGCACGCCGCGCGCCACCTATGTGATGCGCTCGATCCTGGCCGCCTGGCTGGCGTTGGTCGTGGCCTACCTGCTGGAACTGGAGACACCGTATTCGGCCGCCTCCACCGTGCTGCTGGTCATCCACCCGATCCAGGGGGCAATCATCGGCAAGGGCACCTGGCGGGTACTCGGTACGCTGCTCGGCATGGGCGTAGCCATCGTGCTGATGAGCGCGTTCGCACAGATGCCTTGGTTATTTTTGTTGGGCTTTGGCCTCTGGCTCGGACTGTGCGTTGCCGGCATGACGCTGCTGCGCCACTTCCGAGCCTCCGGGGCCGTGGTGGCGGGCTACACCGTGGGCCTGGCAACATTCGGCGCACTTCAACATCCGCAAATGACCTTCGACCATGTGATCGGCCGCGGTTCAACCGTGATGGTCGGCGTGGTGTGCCTGGGATTGGTGTCGGCTTTGTTCAGCACCCGCGGGGTGCGCGGCAGGCTCGACGCCTTGCTCAGCAAGCTGGCTGCGGCCACGGCGGACGTTCTGGCAACCCAGCATGAGGCCCTTGGCGGTGATTCATCCGCCGCATCATCTACGCGAGTCACCCCGGCGCGACGCGGCCTCATCGCCGAAATCTATGGGGTGGACGACCTGCTGGCGCTTGGCAAGGCGGAATCAACCGACCTGGCGCAACGGGCGGTAGCCGTGCGACATGCGATGGCGTCGCTCTTTGCCGCACTGGTGGGCGGTATGCCTCCGCTGCCGCCCACCAGCGCCAGCGCGCAAGCGCTACGCACCTTGCAGCCGACGCTGGAGCAGGCATGGCGCGAGTCGCGTGAAGCCCTTGTACGCGGGCCAGGCGGCATCGAACAGGCAATACAGGCGATGCGCCAGGCGCGTGAACGTCTGGTTACGGCCCTCCATGTAACAGTGTTGGATGCGCTGTCTGAGCAGGCATCGCTGCTTATCACTGGCGACCGGCTGATCGAGCAGATCGACGACTACCTGGCCGCGCTGGACGGTATTGCCGCATTGCATGGCCCACGTCCACGCGCCACACCTCCTGCAGTGCAGTTTTACCGCGATACGACTGCCGCAATACAGAACGGACTGCGCGCCATGTTGACCTTGGTGCTGGCCGGTGCGTTCTGGATCGTGACCGGCTGGCCGCATGGCGACATGATGCTGCTGGTGCTGGCGCCGTACTGCGCGCTGCTGGCCACCGCAGGCAATCCTGCTGCCGGCGCGGTCGAGTTCGTCAAGGGGACGATGGTCGCCGTGCCTATGGCATTTTTCTGTGCCTTCGGCGTGCTGCCGCATATTGAGGGCCTGCCGCTGCTGTTGGTCGTGCTGGGTCTGTTCTGGCTGCCCGGTATCTACGCGACCAGCATCCCGCAACACGGGTTGGCGGGCTTGGCCTACCTGGTCGGATTCAACACGCTGACCGCTGCAGCCAATCCGATGCACAGCGATTTCAGCCTGTTCCTGAACTGGTCGGTGGCCTGGGTACTGGCGACGTTTTTTACGCTGTTGGGCTTTCGCCTGCTGCTGCCGCGCGATCTTGCGCGGGACATTGCTCGCCTGCGCCGTCGCATCCGTGACGAGGCGCTGGCCGTATTGCAAGGCAAACGCGTAGATCGCCGCCACTGGCAATGGCGGCAACACCATCGCATGGCGCAACTCGGCGCCTTGCTCAAATCGCAACCCACCGTCATGGATCACGCCATGGGTGACGCATTGGCCAGCTTGCACCTGGGGCGCGAGCTGCTGCGTTTGCGGCACTGGCTACGGTATGCACCTCCCACGTCTGCGCTGAAGCGGTCCGTGGCCATCGCGCTGCAACGCATGGCGTACCGCGCGAGCGATCCGCTGATGGCCGCGCGTCATGCGCGCCACGCCGCGCGCACGATGAACCGTGTGCATGCCGACGACCTTGCCGGGGCGGCGGACCGGCAACGTCTGGCCGCCGCCCTGATCGATATCGCCGAGTTGTTCGAAGGCCATACCGGCTATTTCTCCACGCTACCGAATAGGCGTTCCCATGCTCAGTGAAGTCGCTGTGGCAGGCATCTACCTGCCGCCTTTTTTTGTCTATGCATGCATCGCCGTACCACTGTTCCTGGGGCTGCGCTTCCTGCTGGCGCGCAGCGGCCTGTTGCGCTGGGTCTGGCATCCCGCGCTGTTCGAGTTTGCCATTTCACTCTGCCTGGTTTCGGGACTGATCCTCTATGTTTAACGCTGCTTCCTTGTTGAAACCGGCCGCGAAGGCGACCTTGACCGTGCTGGCGGTCGTCGCTGCGGCAATGCTCGTGACTGCGCTCTGGCGCGCCTATGTGCTTGCCCCCTGGACGCGCGACGGCCGGGTGAGTGCGCAGGTCGTGCGTGTTGCCCCCGAAGTCTCGGGCACCGTGATCGAGGTGACCGTTACCGATGACCAGTATGTGAAGCGCGGCGACGTGCTGTATCGCGTCGACCCCCAGCGTTTCCAGTTCGCTGTGGCACAGGCCGAGGCACAGTTGGCAGCGGCGAGCGCGGCACTGGGCCAGAAGACTGAAGATGCCAGGCGCCGCCGGGGAATGGATGACCTGGTGCCGAGCGAAGACATTCAGCGGGCAAACCAGTCTGTCGCCATCGCGCTGGCCGAACAGCGCCGCGCGCGAGTCGCGCTGGACGTGGCGCGATGGGACCTTGAGCGCACGACCCTCCATGCGCCCGTGGATGGCTACGTCACGCACCTGCGCTTGCGCCAGGGCGACTATGCGGTGACCGGCCGGCCCAACATCGCACTGCTGGATGCGCACAGCTTCTGGATCACCGGCTACTTCGAAGAAACCAAGCTGCACGGCATCCACCCCGGTGCGTCGGCGCAGGTTCGGCTGATGGGCTTCGATGCGCCGGTCCGTGGACATGTTGCCAGCATCGGGCGGGGCATCACCGATACCAACGAGCAGTCCGATGCGCAGGGCCTGCCGAGTGTGGAACCGAGTTTCAGTTGGGTGCGCCTGGCTCAGCGTATCCCGGTGCGGATCGAGATCGACCAGGTTCCCGCCAGCATCGTCTTGATCGGCAGACGCCGGCATTGATGCGCTGGCCGCCGACCGTCGTGCCTTGCAGGTGAGTTTGTTGGCTGAACTCGCTGCCGACTACGCCGAACTGCGTACGGCACAAGCGCGCCTGTCCATCGCCCGCGACAACATCGGCACGTTGCGTACAGGCGAACAACTGGCCGAGCGGGCACAGCAACGCGGCCTGGGCACGTCGGCGGAAGTCGCGCAGGCGCGCGCCGAGCGCGAAGTTGCGCAAGCGCAGCCTCCTCTGTTGGAAGCTGACATTGCGCGCCTGAGCCATGCCATCGGCGTGCTGGCTGGGGGCTTTCCAGGCGACTGGCGCGCCACGCTCGCCGAGCCTTCGCCGACCCTGCCCGTGGCGCCGGCGCTGCCGCTGGCACTGCCCTCGGAGGTGATCCGCCAGCGCCCCGACCTGCAAGCGGATGAACGGCGCTTGGCCGCTGCCACCGCGCAGATCGGCGCTGCAGAAGCTGCACGCTTCCCGCGTTTCAGCATTCCCTTGAGCTTCGGTACCACCGCCAGCCTGCTGCACGACCTGTTCTCCGGCGCGAGCCTGGCATGGTCCGCTGGTGTGCAGGCAAGCCAGACCCTCTATGACGGCGGCCGCGCGCGAGCCGGCGTCACGGCCGCGCAGGCAGGCGCCGAGGCGGTGCGATTGGCCTATGAGCGCGACGTGCGACTGGCCCTGCGCGACGTGGAGGACGCCTTGACCGCGCTGAACAGCGAGCGTCAGCGGCAGAGGTCCCTGGCCGCTGCGGTCGATGACAGCCAGCAGGCACTCGATCGCACGACCCGCCTCTATCGCAAAGGTCTGAGCGGCTACCTGCCGGTGCTTACCGCCCAGCGCGTCGCCAACCAGGCCCGCGACGCGCTGGCGCTCAGCCAGTGGGGCGAAGTGCGCGGTGCCATCGCGCTCTACAAGTCGCTGGGCGCTGGCTGGCAGGACGAGTCCATCGCCCAGAATGCAGTCAGCGCTGGCCCGCCCGAGCAGAGCCCAGCGTCCGAAACAGCCGCTGGCTTATGAGCACAGCCCCAATTTTCTCTCAAGGAGTATCAGCATGAGCCTCGATCCCAGCACGTTCACCATTCACGACATCCGTGAGTTTCCGTTCATCGTTTTCAACCAGGCAGCCGCACAGCCCGGTTACGCGAAACAGTGGGAGGCCGAGATGGTTGCTCTCCTGGGCAATGGCCAGCCCTTCGTGGTGGTGTACGACCAACTCCGCACCGATGAAACCCACGAGGACCGCAAGCACCGTGGCATATGGCTCAAACATAACAAGGAGCCGTTGGGCCGAGTCTGCAAGGCACTCATCAGTATCGAGCCGGACGAGGAACGGCGAGCCCAGGTCAAGGCCATGTCCGAGATTGCCGTCAAAGCCTTCGGCATCCCGCACGAAGTCGCCGCCACACGGGAAGACGCCTTGCGCATTGCGCGTCGGCTGACAGGCGATGACACCTGAAAAGATCACTGGCGTGCAGGAGGCCTTGCCATGGAACTGCGCCACCTGCGATGCCTTCTTGCCGTGGCCGAAAAACTTCACTTTGCGCGTGCCACCGAACGGTTGCATACCGACCAGTCACCTCTGTCGCGCACGATCCAGGAGGAAGATCTGTGTGCGGCCTTGTTCGCGCGTGCCACGCGTAGCACCCGACTGATCCGGGCCGGTGCGCTGTTGCTCGAACATGTGCCACGCGTGTTAGGCCTCGATCAAGCTTCCTGCGTCGTTTGATCCTGTGCGCTGGCATACACCACCAGCCGCAGGTGCCGGTCTTCGTCAACCGTCAGCGAGGTGTGTTCGAACGGCTCGGCGTGGCCGTCGATCATCAGCTTGCGCACGCCGTTGCAGGGCGCCTGAACGTCGTGCTTGCGCCACCATGTCTTGAACTGCGGCGACACCCGTTCCAGCTCGTCCACCAGTTCGTGAATGTCGGCTTCCTGCGTGGCGCGGGCAAAGTCGCGGCGGAAGCTCGACAGCATCAGCGGGGCTTGTTCTTCCCAGGCGTCCACGCGCTCATGCAGCAGCGGGTCGGTGAACAACAGCCACAGCAGGTTGCGCCGCTCGGGCGCGTGCTTGCCGAACCCGAACAGCGCATCGGCCGGCGCATTGAAGCCCAGCACGTCCCAGCGCAGATTGAGCACGAAGGCCGGATGCGGCAGGTCGTGCATCAGGCGCCGCACCAGCGGCGGCAGCACGCACCAGGTCTTGCCCGGCTCGGCGGGCGGGCGTTCGTGGGCCAGCAGGAACAGGTGGCGGCGCTCGGCGGCGTCCAGTTTCAGCACGCGTGCCAGGTTGTCCAGAAAGGCGGCCGACACGCCGATGTCGCGTCCCTGTTCCAGCCAGGTGTACCAGGTCAGGCCGACGCCGGCGAGCGCGGCGACTTCCTCGCGCCGCAGTCCCGGTGTGCTCCGCCGTCCACCGCTGGGCAAGCCCACGTCGGCGGGCGTCAACCGTTCGCGGCGTGCCAGCAGGAAGTCCGCCAGATCGGAGCGGGTTCGTTCCAGGGTGCGCATCGCTTATCCCGTTGTTTCAAGTAATAGCATAAACAGTTTAATTGTAATTGCTTAACAAGGATTTGAGAATCATCGCGTCGTTACCCTGGAGACGCAAGATGACCTCGAATTCCTGCCTTGCGACGCCGCCGTTGCGCGCCGTCAGCGACCCGCCCTGGCTCGGCTTGTCCGTGCTGCTGTTGGCCGGTTTCGTCACGATCTTCGACCTGTTCGTGGTCAATGTCGCCATCCCCAGCATGCAGGCCGGGCTGGGCGCCAGCTTCGCGCAGATCGGCTTCATCGTGGCCGGCTACGAGTTGGCCTTCGGCGTGCTGCTGATCACCGGCGGACGGCTGGGCGACCTGTTCGGGCGCCGCAGGCTGTTCGTCGTCGGCATGGCGGGCTTCACGCTGGCCTCGGCCTTGTGCGGGCTGGCGCCCAGCGCCGGCTTCCTGATCGGTGCGCGGGTGTTGCAAGGGTTGGCGGCGGCCTTGCTGTTCCCGCAGGTCTATGCCTCCATCCGTGTCAACTTCGGCGGCGACGACAGCCGCCGCGCCTTCGGCCTGCTGGGGATGACGCTAGGCCTGGCCGCCATTGCCGGGCAAGTGCTGGGCGGATGGCTGGTGCATGCCGACCTGTTCGGGCTGGGCTGGCGCAGCATCTTTCTCATCAACGTGCCCATTGGCCTGTTCGCCGTCGTGGCAGCACGTTACATCCCCGAATCCCGCGCACCGCAGCGCCCGGCCCTGGACTGGACGGGCGTGGCGCTGGTCAGCGCCGGGCTGGCGCTGCTGCTGGTGCCGTTGATCGAGGGGCCGGGCCAAGGCTGGCCGGCCTGGAGCTTCTGGTCGCTGGGCGTGGCGGTGGTGCTGCTGGCGCTGTTCCATCGGCAGCAGGAGCAGCGGCGCATGGCGGGCGAATTGCCGCTGGTGGACATGCGCCTGCTGGCGCAGCGACGTTTCGCGCTGGGCGCGTTGCTGGTGCTGCTGGTCTATTCCACGTCCAGTTCGTTTTTCCTGTGCTTTGCCTTGCTGGTGCAGACCGGGCTGGGGCTTGACCCCTTCGTGGCGGGCAGCATCTTCGCGCCGTGCAGTGTGTGGGCTTCGTGCTGGTATCGCTGGCCGCGCCGCGGCTGGTGGCGCGCTGGGGTACGCGCGCCATCATCGCCGGTGCGCTGGTCTATGCGGTTTCCATCGGGCTGTTGATCGCGCAGGTGCGGATGGCAGGCGCGGAGCTGGTGCCCATGCGGTTGATTCCCGCCCTGGTTGTGGTCGGCGCGGGCCAGGGCTTGATCATGACGCCACTGCTGAATCTGGTGCTGGGCTTTGTCGATCAAGCGCAGGCGGGCATGGCCTCGGGCGTGATTTCGACCGTGCAGCAGGTTGGCGCGGCGCTGGGGGTGGCCGCGGTCGGCATCCTGTTCGGCGCCGCACTTGCGGGCAATGACGCGGCGGCGCAAGCGGACCAATACGCCTCGGCCTTCGTGGCGGGGATGCTCTACAACCTGGGTGCGGCCCTGCTGGTCTGCGTGCTGTTGCTGATGCTGGCAAAAGCGCAGCGGTCGGCAGGCTAACAAGGAACGGGCGTGATGGAATTCCGGCATCTACGTTGTTTCCTCGCCGTTGCTGAAGAACTGCACTTCGCTCGTGCGGCGGAGAAGCTACACATTGAGCAATCGCCGCGTCGCGCGCCATCAAGGAACTGGAAGAAGAACTGGGCGTGGTGCTGTTCGCACGAACGACCCGAAGCACGCGCCTGACCCGTGCGGGCAAGCTGTTCTTTGAGCATGTGCCGCGTGTCTTCTCGGCCTTGCAACAGGCCCGCGACAGCGTGAAGGCGGCGGCCAACGGCTTCCACAGTCAATTGCGCATTGCCCTGTCCGATGGCATCACGCCGTCGCGGCTGCCGGCCTTGTTGGCACTGTGTCGGCAGGAAGAACCCGAGGTTGAAATCCGCTTCTTCGAGGTGCCGCTGTCGCAACAGATCAAAGGGCTGCACGGCGACCTGTACGACGTGGGCTTTGCCCGCGCCGATGAGGTCGGCGATGGCCTCATTGCCGAGCCGGTATGGAGCGACCCGCTGATGGTGGCCGTGCCGGCACGGCATCCCCTGCTGGTCCACAAGCGCATTCCGTTGGAAGAACTGCTGCGCTATCCCCTGGTGCTGTGCGATCCGCAGGCGTGCGAGGGCCATGCCCGGCAGGTGGATCGTGTGCTGCGCCGTGTGGACATGGAGCCGCTGGTGGCCGAACGGGTAGCGTCCTGCGACCTGATGATGGCGCTGGTCTCCGCAGGCTTCGCCCTGGGATTGACAGGCGAGGCGCACATCACGGCCAGCCGAGAGCAAGGCGTTGTCGCACGCCCTTTGGCCGGCCGGCAACCACTGCTGACGACCTACCTGCTGCGCCCAGGAGGCGAGCCTTCGGAAACGCTGGCTCGTTTCATCGACCGTGTGCAGGCCATCGAATCACCCGAAGGCAGCAGGCCCACGCCGGGCCTTGATGCCGACTCCCTGGAGGAACCCGCATGATAAAGAACTCCATTCCGCTCCTGCTGGCCGTGGCACTGACCGCCTGCGGCCAATCGGAAACGCCCAAGCAGGCCGATGTGCCGACGGTAGAAGAACTGGCCACCGACCCGGCACGGTTGAAGGAACTGCGCCAACAGTGCAAGACCGATCGCGCAAGGCTTGGCGACATGCTGTGCAACCGAGTCGCCGAGGCTACGCGCAAGCGGTTCTACGGCGATGGCAAGACCCCATACACACCGCCGAAGGAGCCGCCCAAGTTCTGATCGCGGTCGATTCAACAACATATTCCGTTTTCTCGCCATACACGCCGCAATGCGCCTGCGCTTGCGGCGTTTTTCTTTGGCTCGACGCTGCGCGAATTCTTCCTTTTTTCTAGACCTTTCTCCCGATAACGGTCTTTGACCGGCACCGACCCAGCACCGATTCTCGCGTCATGCGGCACGTCCTTGTGCCGCGTGTGAACGAGGAATCAGCGCAGAGGAAATCGGAGGCCAGTCAATGCAAGCTCAGGGCGTGTTGTTCGGGCAGATCGCGGTTGTTTTCAGCATCGTGATCGCCGGTGTGTGGAGTGCAACGCAATGGACAGCCGCCGCACTGGCCTACCAGCTACGCCTTGGTTCGCCCTTGTTCGATTTCTTCGGCACGCCGGTCTATCCCCCTGGCGGTTGTTCGAGTGGTGGTTCTTCTTCGATGCCTATGCGCCGCATGTCTTCGGCACGGGCGGCGCGATTGCCGGCGGCAGCGGCCTGGTCGCCGCGGTGGTCGCCATCGCCATGTCGGTATGGCGATCGCGGCAGGCCAAGCGGTTCACGACCTACGGTTCCGCGCGTTGGGCCGATGCCCGCGACATCCGCAAGGCCGGGCTGACCCATCCGGCCGGTGTCTTTCTTGGCTTGCATGAAAGCCAGTACCTGCGGCACGAAGGCCCGGAACACGTCCTGACCTTTGCGCCGACGCGCTCGGGCAAAGGCGTCGGCCTGGTGGTGCCCACACTGTTGTCCTGGGCCGCGTCCGTCGTCGTCCACGACATCAAGGGCGAGAACTGGCAGATCACCGCCGGCTGGCGTTCGCGCTTCTCGCATTGCCTGCTGTTCAACCCGACCGATGCAAAGTCGGCTGCCTACAACCCACTGTTGGAAGTCCGGCGCGGCGCGCATGAAGTGCGCGACGTGCAGAACATTGCCGACATCCTGGTCGATCCAGAAGGCGCGCTGGAGCGCCGCAACCATTGGGAGAAGACCAGCCATGCGCTGCTGGTCGGCGCCATCCTGCATGTGCTCTATGCGGGCGAAGACAAGACCTTGCGCGGCGTCGCCAACTTCCTCAGCGATCCTGCGTGCCCATTCGAGCTGACGCTGCATCGGATGATGACGACGAAGCACCTGGGCGATGCACCGCACCCGGTTGTCGCGTCCGCCGCGCGTGAAGTGCTCAACAAGTCGGACAACGAGCGGTCGGGCGTGCTCTCCACCGCGATGAGCTTCCTGGGCTTGTACCGCGACCCCACTGTGGCCGAGGTGACGTCGCGCTGCGACTGGCGTATCGCCGACCTGATCGCGTCCGCATCACCTGTGTCGCTGTATCTGGTGGTGCCGCCTTCGGACATCAGCCGCACCAAGCCTCTCATCCGGCTGATCTTGAACCAGATCGGGCGACGGCTCACCGAATCGCTCGACGGCAGCGATGGCATCGAGCGCCGCCACAAGCTGCTGCTGATGCTCGATGAGTTCCCGGCGCTGGGCCGGCTCGACTTCTTTGAGACGGCGCTCGCCTTCATGGCCGGCTACGGCATCCGCAGTTTCCTCATCGCGCAGTCGCTCAACCAGATCGACAAAGCCTACGGCCAGAACCATTCGATTCTGGACAACTGCCATGTCCGGGTGACGTTCGCCACCAACGACGAACGCACCGCCAAGCGCATTTCGGAAACGCTGGGCACCGCCACCGAACTGCGCGCGCAGCGCAATTACGCCGGCCACCGCCTGGCCCCCTGGCTGGGCCATCTCATGGTGTCGCGCCAGGAGATGGCGCGCCCGCTGCTGACGCCAGGCGAAGTGATGCAGCTTCCGCCCGACGAGGCGGTGGTGATGGTCTCCGGCCACCCGCCCATCAAGGCACGCAAGCTGCGCTACTACGAAGACGAGAACTTCACGCGGCGCGTGCTGCCGCCGCCCACGCTGGCGGCAGGCCGCTATGCCGACGCACCGGCCGCCCGCCCCGATGACTGGAGTGGCTTGGCGATTCCTACCGTGCCCGCCGCGCCAGCCACGGCATCCGCCGATGACCTTGGCGACGGCGATGACGGCGGCCCGCGCCAGCAACCCGAACTATCCGAAGCCGTCGCCTATAGCCCTGAACCGGAATACCCGGCCAGCGACCTGACGCTGCTCGATGACGACGACTTGCCGCTTCCCCTCCCAAGCCAGCTCGACCCGGCCATGCAGCGCACGGCCCGGCTGGCTTCCCTCGACCCCAACGACGGAATCGACTTATGAGCCAATATCGCCTCAACCTATTCATCCAGCAGGAGCATGCCAAGCGCCTCGATGAACTGGCCGCCAAGAAAGACGTGTCCAAGTCATCCATCGTTGCGGCGGCGCTGGCGTCCTGGCTGTCGCCGGACGCTGGCGACCAGCGCGAAGCCGCCATTGCCAAGCGGCTGGATCGCCTGTCGCGGCAGGCCGAACGGCTGGAGCGTGACCAGAACATCCAGATCGAAACGCTGGCGTTGTTTGTCCGCTATTTCCTGACCGTCAGCACGCCCATTCCCGAGGCGCACCAGGAAGCCGCCCGCGCCCAGGGGAAAGCACGCTTCGAGCAGTTCGTCGAACAGCTCGGCCGCCACCTGCTGCGCGGCCGCAGCCTCGTACGCGACGTGGTGGAAGAACTGCACCCGGACACCGCACGAATGGATGATGCGGCGGCACTGGCTGAAGCCCAGGAGCGTGCCTCATGAGCGCCGTTCCGCAGATGCCGCCCGAACCGCGTTCGTCGGCCGCGACTTCGCTCGATCGCCGCATCCAGATGCTGCGCACCGCTATGGGGCCGCTGATTGCCTCGGCACTGGAAGATCCAGATGTGGTTGAAATCATGCTCAACCCCGACCGCACCCTCTGGGTGGATCGGCTGTCGTCGGGCCGCGCGCCGCTGGGCGTGGAACTGCCCGAGGCCGATGGTGAACGCATCATCCGCCTGGTCGCCGCGCACGTCGGCGCGGAAGTGCATCGCGGCCAGCCGCTGCTGTCGGCCGAGTTGCCCGAATCTGGCGAACGCTTCGAGGGCATCTTGCCGCCGGCCGCGCCTGGACCGGCATTCGCGCTGCGCAAGCGTGCCGTGGGCGTGATTCCGTTGGATCGGTACGTCGCCGACGCAGTGCTGACGGCAGAGCAGGCCGAGTTCCTGCGCCGCGCCGTGCGCGAGCGGCAGAACGTCCTGATCGCCGGCGCCACCAGCAGTGGCAAGACCACGCTGGCGAATGCACTGCTGGCCGAGATCGCCGCCAGCGGCGACCGCGTGCTGGTGCTCGAAGACACCATCGAGCTGCAATGCGCAGCGCGTGACCATGTACCGCTGCGCACCCGCGCCGGCGTCGTGACCATGACCGAGCTGGTGCGCGCCACGATGCGCCTGCGTCCCGACCGCGTGATTGTCGGCGAGGTGCGCGGCGGCGAAGCCCTGGACTTGGTGAAGGTGTGGGGCACCGGCCATCCCGGCGGCATCGCCACGATCCACGCCGGCTCCGCGCTGGGCGCGCTGCTGCGGCTGGAGCAACTGATTCTCGAAGTCGCTGTGAACCCACCGCGTGCGCTGATCGCCGATGCAGTCAACGTCGTGATCCATATCGCCGGCCGTGGCCGCAAGCGCCATGTCGAGAGCATTGTCCGCGTCGTCGGTTTCGACGGTGCGGGCTATCGCCTGGCGGATGCGCTGGAAACACCGTTTCCCGAGCTGCCGCCAGTTCCTTTTGCAGCCGATGGCGCTGCGCTTTTCCCGTCCCCTGACCAACCTGGAGAACTGCCATGACGCACGTCCATGCTTTCCGCTTTTCCGTAAATCCTCTTTTCAACTTCGCACGGCTGCGCAGCCTGGCCCGCCCTGCGGGGCAAGGGCTGCTGCTGGCCGCGCTGCTGCTGTTCCTGGCCGGCACGGCCCAGGCCGCCGGTTCTTCGATGCCGTGGGAAGGGCCGCTGCAATCCATTCTGGAGTCGATCCAGGGGCCGGTTGCACGCATCGTCGCGGTCATCATCATCATTGCCACGGGCCTGGCCTTGGCCTTCGGCGACACGTCGGGCGGCTTTCGCAAGCTGATCCAGATCGTGTTCGGGTTGAGCATCGCGTTCGCCGCGTCCTCGTTCTTCCTGTCGTTCTTCAGCTTCTCCGGCGGGGCCGTCGTATGAGTACCGCGACCGATCTCCCAGGCTTTGAAGTGCCGCTGCATCGCTCGTTGACCGAGCCGATCCTGCTGGGCGGCGCGCCGCGCACCGTGGCGATCGCCAACGGCACGCTGGCCGCCGCCGTCGGGCTGGGCCTGCAACTGTGGATTCCCGGCGTGGTGCTCTGGATCGTCGGCCACTCGCTGGCGGTCTGGGGCGCGCGCGTCGATCCGCAGTTCATGCAGGTCTTCGCGCGGCACATCAAGCACAAGCCGCTGCTGGACGTGTGAGGGGGATGCCATGCTGAACCTTGCCGAATACCGCCAGCGGCCCGCGCTGCTAGCCGACTGGCTGCCCTGGGCCGGGCTGATCGCGCCGGGCGTGGTGCTGAACAAGGATGGCTCGTTCCAGCGCACGGCGCGCTTTCGTGGGCCGGACTTGGACAGCGCCACGCAAGGCGAGCTGATCGCCGCATCAGCGCGGCTCAACAACGCGCTGCGCCGGCTGGGTTCTGGCTGGGCCTTGTTCATCGAGGCAGAGCGCCAATCCGCCGCCGACTATCCGCATTCCGACTTCCCCGAACCGTTGTCCTGGCTCGTCGATGAAGAACGCCGTGCCGCGTTCGAGGAATCGGGCCATCACTTCGAGAGCGCCTATCACCTGACGGTGGCTTTCCTACCGCCGGAGGAATCCCGCGCCCGCGCCGCGAAACTGCTCTACGAGAACGCGCCCGGCGACGGCGTGGACTGGCGCGGCCGGCTCGATGCCTTCGTGGCGGAAACCGATCGCGTGTTCGACCTGCTCGATGGCGTGATGCCGGAAATCGCCTGGCTCGATGACGCCGAGACGCTGACCTACCTGCACGCCTCGGTTTCGACGCGGCGCTACCGCGTGGGCGTACCCGAAGTGCCGTTCCACATCGACGCGCTGCTGGCCGACTCCGCGCTGGTCGGCGGCCTTGCGCCGACGCTGGGCGACCAGCACCTGCGCGTGGTGTCGGTGCGGGGCTTTCCGACTTCCACCTGGCCGGGCCTGCTGGACGACCTCAACCGCCTGGGCTTCGCCTACCGCTGGAGCACGCGCTTTCTCTGCCTGGACAAAGCCGAAGCGGAAAAGGAACTCGCCCGCCTGCGCCGCCAGTGGTTCGCCAAGCGCAAGAACGTCATCGCGCTGCTGCGAGAGACGATCTTCCAGCAGGAAAGCCCGCTGGTCGATACCGACGCCAACAACAAGGCAGCGGACGCGGACGCTGCCATGCAGGAACTGGGCGGCGATCAAGTCGCCTTCGGCCACTTCACTGCCTCGGTGACGGTGCTCGATGCCGACCCGGCCGCGGCCGACGAGAAGCTGCGCATGGTGGAGCGCGTCATCCAGGGCCGGGGCTTCATGACCATTCCCGAAACCCTCAACGCCGTGGATGCGTGGCTGTCCTCGATCCCCGGCAACGCTTACGCCAACGTGCGCCAGCCCATCGTCTCGACGCTGAACCTGGCGCACATGATGCCCCTGTCCGCCGTATGGACCGGGCCGGAGAAGAACGACCACCTGGACGGGCCGCCGCTGATCGTCACCCGCACCGATGGCGCCACGCCGTTCCGGCTGGTGACGCACATCGGCGACGTAGGGCATACGCTGGTCGCCGGCCCGACCGGCATGGGCAAGTCGGTCTTGCTCGCCATCCTGGCGATGCAGTTCCGCCGCTACTTCGGCTCGCAGATCTTCGCCTTCGACATGGGCCGCTCCATGCGCGCCACCGTCCTCGGCCTGGGCGGCGAGCACTACGACCTGGGTGCCGATGGTGGTATTGCCTTCCAGCCGCTCGCGCGTATCGACCGGGAAAGCTATCGCGCCTGGGCGGCGGAATGGGTGGAAGGCCGGCTGCTGCATGAAGGCGTGGCCGTCGGCCCCGACGAGAAGGCGGTCATCTGGTCGGCGCTGGGCAGTTTGGCCGGTGCTCCGGTCGAGCAGCGCACGTTGACCGGGTTCTCGGTACTGCTGCAATCGAACGCGCTACGGCAGGCACTCGCACCCTATGTGCTCGGTGGCGTGCACGGCAAGCTGCTGGACGCGGACACCGATCGTCTCGGCTTCGGTGACGTGCAGGGCTTCGAGATGGAAGAACTGATGCACAGCCCCGCCGCCGTGCAAGCGGTGCTGCGCTATCTGTTCGCCCGCTTCGATGAGCGTTTCGACGGCGCACCCACGCTGCTGATTCTGGATGAGGCGTGGCTGTTCCTCGATGAGCCGTCTTTCGCGGCACGCATCCGCCAGTGGCTCAAGACGCTGCGCAAGAAAAACGTGTCCGTGATCTTTGCCACGCAATCGCTGGCCGACATCAAGGATTCGACCATCGCGCCAGCCATCATCGAGAGCTGCGCCAGTCGGATTTTCCTGCCGAACCCACAGGCCACCGAGCCGCAGATTCGCACGATCTACGAGGGCTTCGGCCTCAACAGCCGGCAAATCGAAATCGTCGCCACCGCGCAGCCCAAGCGCGACTACTACTACCAATCGCGCCTCGGCAATCGCCTGTTCGACCTTGATCTGGGGCCGGCCGCGCTCGCGTTCGCGGGCGCTTCCACTCCACAAGATCAGCGCGACATTGACCGCGTACTGACGCAGGCCGGCGCTCCCGGCTTCGCCGGCGCGTGGTTGCGCCATCGCGGCCTCGATTGGGCCGCCGACCTGCTGCCGTCCTCGCCGGCGGCGGCTTCTTTCCTCGCTTCTCAACCGCTGGAGGTTTCGCTATGAAGACCCGTGTGCTTTCCGTATCCCTGGCCGCCGTGCTGTCCGTGTCGCTGCTGGCCGTGCAGCCCGCATCGGCGATTACGTTCATCGACCCCGCCAACCTTGTGCAGAACACGCTGACCGCCATCCGCACGATGGAGCAGATCAACAACCAGATCAATCAACTGCAAAACGAGGCGCAGATGTTGATCAACCAGGCCCGCAATCTGACGAGCCTCGATTTCAACATCGTCAACCGCCTGCGCTCCACGCTCGCCACCACCGAACGCCTGATCGCCGAGGCGCAGGGACTGGCCTACGACGTGCAGAGCATGGATGCCACGTTCGCCCGTCTGTACCCGGAGCAGTACGCCGCGACCATCAGCGGCGACCGCATGGCGCAAGACGCCCGCGAACGCTGGAAGAACACGCTCGATGGTTTGCATACCGCGATGCGGATGCAGGCGCAGGTGTCGCAGAACCTGGCCCAGGACGAAAGCGCACTGGCCGATCTGGTCAGCCAGAGCCAATCGGCCACCGGCGCTTTGCAGGCGCAGCAGGCGACCAACCAGCTTCTTGCCTTGCAGGCCAAGCAGTCCATCCAGTCCCAGCAGCTCCAGATCACCCAAGACCGCGCCGCGTCGCTGGAAATGGCGCGACAGGCGGCGGCCACCGAGCGTGCCCGCGAAGTGCGGCGGCGCTTCCTCGGCAGCGGCACGCCGTACACGCCGCAGTCCATCAATTTCTACAACAACTGACGGAGGCGGCCATGCGATGCGCTTCTGTCTTGTCGGTTTTGCTGCTGGCCCTGCTGCTGACCGCTTGCGGCCAGCAGTCGGCCGAAAGCCTGGCCGATGCCTTGGCCGCAGATCCCGTGCGGCTCAAGGCGTTGCGCGCGCAGTGCGCGGCCGACCGGCAGGCCGTGGGCGAAGACGACTGCCGCGCTGCCGCCGACGCCTTCCGGCGGCGCTTCTTCTCCGGCCAGGCCGGGCCGGACGAATACCGGACGCTGGCCGAGCTGCCGCCGATTCCGGCGAGTTTCGATGAACCCATTGGAAGGGACACGCCATGAACGACGTGACCATCATCGACCGCTTCCTCGATACGTTCTCGCGCTACATCGACTCCGGGTTCGGCTTGCTGCAAGGCGAAGTGGCGTTCCTGACAGCCACGCTGATCGTCATCGACATGACCATCGCTGGCCTGTATTGGGCCATGAGCCACGCCACCGGCCAGGGCGAGGACGTGATCGCCAAGCTGCTGCGCAAAGTGCTCTACGTCGGTGCCTTCGCCTACATCATCGGCAACTTCAACTGGCTGGCCGGCATCGTCTTCCGCTCGTTTGCCGGGCTGGGCCTGACGGCCACCGGCTCGACCATGACGATGGAGAACTTCCCGCAACCGGGGCGGCTGGCCAAGACCGGCATCGACGCGGGCGCACCGATTCTGGAGCAGATCGGCAACATGGCGGGCTTCCCCGAAGTCTTCGTGAACATCGACCCCATCGTGGTGATGTTCCTCGCCTGGCTCACCGTCATCCTGTGTTTCTTCGTGCTGGCGATCCAGCTTTTCATCACGCTGATCGAGTTCAAGCTGACCACGCTGGCCGGCTTCGTGCTGGTGCCGTTCGCCTTGTGGAACAAGACCTCGTTTCTCGCCGAAAAGGTGCTCGGCAACGTGGTGTCGTCGGGCATCAAGGTCTTGGTGCTGGCCGTCATCGTCGGCATCGGCTCGGGCCTGTTCGCCGAGTTCCAGGTTCACCCCGCCGAACCCTCCATCGACCACGCCCTTGTCGTGATGCTGGCCTCGCTCGCGCTGCTGGCGCTGGGCATCTATGGACCGGGCATCGCCACCGGCTTGGTGTCCGGTGCGCCGCAGCTCGGCGCAGGCGCCATGGCGGGTGCCGCCATTGGTGCCGCCGGCACGGCCGTTGCCATCGGTGCCGCCGCGACCGGCGTGGGCGGTGCGGTCGCGGCCGGGGCACGCATGGCACCGGCAGCCGCGAAGCTGGCCGGCGCCGGTGCGCGTGCCGCCACCTCGGCGGCTGGTAGCGCACGCTCGGCGTTCCAGGCCGGTTCCGCTGCTGCGGGCGGCGGCGCCAAGGGCGCAATGGCCGGCTTGAGCAATGTCGCCAAGACCGGCGCGCAGGCTGCCGGGCGCAGCGCCGCATCTGGCGCGTCCGGCGCTGCGCAGAAGATGACCGGCGCTTTCCGCGCTGGATGGAACGGCACAGAGGCCGGCGGCGGCGCTGCGTCCGGTGCGGCTGGCTCCGACCAGGCGGCCGCAGACAGCGCCGCCGGCTCGCAGAAGCAAGAGCAGCCCGCATGGGCCAAGCGGATGCACCGCCGCCAGCAGATCACCCATGCCGCGACCACTGCCGCACACACGTTGCGCGGCGGCGATGGCGGCGGCTCCGGGCAAGGCCCGAGCTTGCGCGGCTCCGACGACTAAAGCGATTCACAAGGAGAACTGACCATGCGATTCAAACGACCGCAGGTGCGCTATGCCGATACGCCGCAGCCTGCCACTCCGTATCAAGCGGCCGCCCTGGTGTGGGACGAGCGTATCGGCTCATCGCGCGTACAGGCGAAGAACTGGCGGCTGATGGCCTTCGGCTGCCTCACGCTCGCGCTGCTGATGGCCGGTGGTTTGGTGTGGCGCTCGGCACAGTCCATCGCGACGCCCTACGTCATCGAAGTCGATCAATCCGGACAGGTGCGCACCGTAGGTGAGGCCGCCACGCCGTATCGACCTGCCGATGCGCAGATCGCGCATCACCTGGCGCGCTTCGTGACGCTGGTGCGCTCGCTGTCCATCGACCCCATCGTGGTGCGGCAGAACTGGCTCGATGCCTACGACTACACCACCGACAAGGGCGCGGCCGTGCTCAACGACTACGCGAGCAAGAACGATCCATTCGCTCGTGTCGGCCGCGAGTCGGTGACGGTGCAGATCACCAGCGTCACGCGCGCCAGCGATGCCTCGTTCAACGTCCGTTGGACGGAGCAGCGGTTCGTCAATGGCGCACCCGCTGGCACCGAACGCTGGAACGCCGTGCTTTCCACCGTCCTGCAAACCCCGCGTACCGAACAGCGCCTGCGCAAGAACCCGCTGGGGATCTACGTCAACGGCCTGTCGTGGAGTCGCGAACTGGATTCTTCCGAAGGAGCCAAGCCATGAACCTGCCTTTCCGCTTTTACGCTTTCGTGCTGATGTTCGCGGCCCTGTCGGGTTGCGCCTCGCAGGGCAAGCCGCCGCCGACCATCTCGCTCGATGAGCCGGTGCAGGCGCAGCCGTTGCCCGAACCGCCCAAGCCGGTTGAAGTCGTCGCCGTGCCCAAGCCGCTGGCGCTGCCAGCGCAGTTGAAGCCGCTGCCGGAGCTGGACGAGGCAGCGCCCGTGCCGGAGCCGACCGACGAGAAGGTGCGCGTCTCGCGCGCCAATGCCGAGGCGCGTATCGCGCCGACCCGCGAGGGCTACGTCAATGCGATCCAAGTGTGGCCGTACAGCGACGGCGCGCTGTATCAGGTCTATGCCGCGCCGGGGCGCGTCACCGTGGTTTCGCTTCAGCCCGGCGAGGAACTTGTCACCGTCGCCGCTGGCGATACCGTGCGCTGGATCGTGGGCGACACGTCCAGCGGCAGCGGCGAGGCGCTGCGCGTCAATGTGCTGGTCAAGCCCACCCGCTCGGGCCTGAAAACCAATCTGGTCATCACCACCAGCCGCCGGACATACCTGCTGGAACTGACCTCGACCGAGAAGGCATGGATGGCCTCGGTGTCATGGGACTACCCGAAAGACCGGATGTCGGCCTTGCAGCGCCAGTCGCAGGCCGCACAGACAGCCGCGCCGGTCGATACCGGCTTGGCGCTGGAGAAGATCCGCTTCCGCTACGCGATCAGCGGCAGCAATCCGCCGTGGAAGCCGCAGCAGGCCTTCGACGATGGCGAGAAGGTCTATATCCAGTTTCCGCCTGGCATCGCCCAAGGCGAACTGCCTCCGCTGTTCGTCATCGGCGCGCAGGGTGACGGCCAGCTCGTCAACTACCGTTTCCGTTCGCCGTACTACATCGTGGATCGCCTCTTTGGTGCGGCCGAACTGCGCCTGGGCGGTGATGGCGGCGACGTGGTGCGAATCGAGCGCACCGACGGCGTGGCGCGGAGGAACTGACCATGAGCCAGGACGACACTCCCGACCTCGCCGCGCCGCAGGCGGCGGGCAAGATCGCGCCCGAAGCGGTGGCGCTGCGCGGCCAGCCGCGCCCGGTCACGCGCCTGAACCGGCGCACGCTGGCCATCCTCACCGGCGGCCTGTCGGTCGCCGTACTCGGCGCGCTGATGTGGTCGCTGCAACCGCAGCGGCGCGGGGCCAACGAGCAGACCGAGCTTTACAACGTCGATCGCGTCTCCAAGTCCGAAGGGCTGGATGCGCTGCCGGCGGACTACTCCAAACTGCCGCCGGCCTTGCCGCCCACGGTGCCCGAGCTGGGGCCGCCGCTGCCGGGTGATCTTGGCCCGGCCATCGTCAAGTCGCAGCAGCCGGTGACGGCCGCCTATGCGGCCCCTGGCCACGACCCGAACGATGCGCTGCGCAAGGAAGCCGAAGCGGCCGCGGGTTCATCGGTGTTCTTCCGCTCTGGCACGCAGAAGGCCGCACCGGTTGCGCAGTCGCAGGCCGCCGCCGCGCCGGGCTTCGCCGCCAATGCGGCGTTCGACCCGATGGCGGCCGGGCCGGCCTCCGCGGCGGCGCAGCCCGCCGACCCGACAGCGGTACAGAACCGGCAAGACCAGAAAGAGGCATTCCAGAAAGCCGGAACCACGGAAACCCGTAATTCCGGCAACCTGACCCTGCCGGCTTCGCCATATCAGGTGATGGCCGGTACGGTCATCGCCGGTGCGCTGGTGACGGGCATCAAGTCGGATTTGCCGGGCGATGTGATCGCCACGGTGACGGAGCCGGTCTATGACACGGCTACCGGGCGTTTTTTGCTGACCCCGCAGGGTTCGCGCATTCTGGGCCGCTACAACAGCCAGGTCAGCTACGGGCAGAGCCGCGTGCAGGTGGTGTGGAACCGGATCATCCTGCCCGACACGTCTTCGCTCACGCTCGACAACCTGGTCGGAGCCGACCCGGCCGGCTATGCCGGGCTGGAAGACGGCGTGGACTACCACTGGGGCCGCATCTTCGCCGGCGCGGCGCTGACCACGCTGCTGGGCGTCGGCGCCGAGCTGGCCGCGCCCGAGAACCGCCAGGACGGCGACCGCATCATCATCGCCGGGCGCGACAGCGCGCAGGACAGCATCAACCAGGTCGGCCAGGAGCTGACCCGGCGCAACATGAACATCCAGCCGACGCTGACCGAGCGGCCGGGCCTACCGGTTCGCGTCATCGCCAACCGCGACTTGGTACTGCGGCCCTATCAGCCATTGTTCTTCAACAAGGGGACTTCGCGATGACGACGCGCAAGCTGCGGCTCGGGCCGCTACCGAAAACGGAATCCACGAAGCTGACCTTCGCCTGCCCGGCCAGCCTGAAAGCCGACCTCGACCACTACGCCGCGCTGCACGCGCAGGCGTATGGCGAGGCCGTTGATGCGGCCACGCTGATTCCGCACATGCTCGAAGCCTTCATGGCGGCAGACAGAGGTTTCCGGCGCGGGACGGCCGCGCAACAGCGACCCGCGAAAGCCGTCTCGGCGTCTATCAGTCCCGAAGCCCGCGCGCAGTGAACCGGCTCTGGCCGGCGCGCCGGGCGGCCTCGATCAGTGCCGCGCTGACCGGGCTGTCCTTGCCGGCAAAAGCGTAGAAGCGCGCCTCCGGCAGTTCGGGCAGGCCGTCTTCGCTGCCCAGCACGCGCAAGCCTTCGCTGCGCTGGCTGTCGGCGATGACCGTGATGGCAAAGCCCGCGCGCGCCGCCGACAGGCACCCAGCCATGCTGCTGCTCTCGAAGACGATGCGCCAAGTGCGATCCGTCTGGCCCAGCGCCGTGACGGCCGACTCGCGGTACACGCACGGCTCGGGGAAGACGGCCAGCGGCAGCGGTTCTTCTGTTGGCAAAGGTTGATCGGCCGCAAAGACCCAGACCAGGGGTTCTTCCCACAGCAAAGTGCCGCCGCCCTCGACGCGGCTGCATTGCTTGCCAAACACGAGATCCAGCCGGCCACGCTCCTGCTGGCGCAGCAGATCGGCGGTGATGCCGACCTTCAGTTCAACCGTGGCTTCGGGGTTGCCCTGCCGGAAGCGTTGCAGCACCTGGGGCAGCCAGGCACCGGCAAAGTCTTCCGAGGCACCGATACGCAGCCGTCCGCGCAGCGGTGTGCCCCGCAGCTTGGCGCGGGCCTCGCGTTCCAGATCGAGGATGTTGCGGCCGTAGGCATACAAGGTCTCGCCCGCCTGTGTCAGTTCCAGGCGGCGTGTGGTGCGTGCCAGCAGGCTGGCGCCTGCGATCTGCTCCAACCGGCGCATATGTCCGCTGACCGCCGAAGGCGTCAGCGCCAGCCGCTCGGCGGCGGTGGCGAAGCTGCCGCTGTCCACGATTTCGAGGAAGGTGCGCAGCAGCACCGTCTCCAGCGGTGGACCATCGGCGATAGGGGATATGTTCATGCTGGAATTCAACGCGAAAAATCATCAATGAAGAATGATTATTCTCCAATCGAATGGAGTCGTCCAGCTACGCTGGTGCATCTTCATGACGAGAGACAAGCCCATGCACAACTACCACTTCGCTTCTAC
This sequence comes from Xanthomonas hyacinthi, assembly GCF_009769165.1. Taxonomy (NCBI): domain Bacteria; kingdom Pseudomonadati; phylum Pseudomonadota; class Gammaproteobacteria; order Lysobacterales; family Lysobacteraceae; genus Xanthomonas; species Xanthomonas hyacinthi. Next base: position 4,508,059 of record NZ_CP043476.1, on the reverse strand, counting down.
CGAACGGCTCGACATCGCCTATCTCGAATGGAACCCGCAGGGAGCGCGAACCGCCATCCTGTTGCACGGTTGGCCGGATAGCCCCGAATGCTGGAAGGCCGTGGCGCCCGTTCTGGCCGATGCCGGCTACCGGGTGCTGGCGCCGGCGTTGCGCGGCTTCGCGCCGACCCGGTTCCGGGAGGCCGCCACGCCGCGCAGCGGCCAGCTGTTCGCGTTGGGCCGCGATCTGCTCGACTTCATTGACGCGCTGGGCCTGGAGCGTCCGGCACTGATCGGCCACGACTGGGGCGCGCGGGCCGCGGCCAATGCCTGCGGCCTGCGTGACGGCGTGGCCTCGCATCTGGTGATGCTCTCGGTCGGCTATGGCACCAACGACCCGAACCAGCCACTAGCGCTGCCGCAGGCGCGCAACTACTGGTATCACTGGTACATGGCCACACCGCGCGGCGCGCGCGTGGTGCGGGAGGAACGCGAGGCGTTTGCTCGCACGATGTGGGACACCTGGGCGCCGGAAGGCTGGTATGAGCAGGCCGACTTCGCTGAAGCGGCTCGCGCATTCCAGGGCGAGGACTGGGCCGAGATCGTGCTGCACTCCTACCGCCACCGCTGGGGTTTCGCCGAGGGTGATCCCGCCCATGCGGAGGACGAAGCGCGTCTGCATCCGGCGCCGGTGCTGTCGGTGCCGACGCTGGTGCTGCATGGAGGTGCCGACACCTGCAATCACCCCGACAGTTCCAAAGGCAGGGAGACATTCTTCAAGGGCTGCTACGAACGGCTGGTGCTCGATGATGTCGGGCACTTCCCGCAGCGCGAATCGCCCCAGGCCGTTGCAGATGCCGTCCTGCAGTTCTGCCAACTGAAGTAGGTGGCAAACCCTTGAACGCGCAGCCCAACGCTGCGCGTTCTTCGTTCTGGAGAGGGTGAAAAGGGATGGGCTACGATGGCCACGCAAGCTCGCCGTCCCTTGACAATCATCACCGCTACAGCGCGACCCGGCTTGCTTTCCCAAGGCTCTTATGTGACTCCCAGCCCACAACGCCGTCTCCCATACAGGTGGCGCGAAACAGAGCTGTCGTGGTCAAGTTTTGGTGGACACGGAGATAGGGGATTTCAGGTGGTGGCTTTCTCGTAGTCGGCAGGCGATCGATAGCCGAGGGTGGAGTGCAGCCGGTGGGTGTTGTAGAAGGCGACGATGTAATGGGCGATGTCGGCAACGGCCTCGGCGGGGTTGGCGTAGCGGCGCTGCCAGACCCGCTCCATTTTCAGGTTCAGGAAGAACCGCTCCATCACCGCGTTGTCCCAGCAGTTGCCCCGGCGGCTCATGCTGGCGAGCAGACCGTGGCGTGCCAGTAGGTCGCGGTGGGCCTGGCTGGCGTATTGGCTTCCACGGTCGGTATGCACGATCAGCCCCGGCTTGGGCTGGCGCAGGGCGATGGCCATCTGCAAGGCGGTGCAGACCAGCTCGGCAGGCATGTTCGGGGCCATCGCCCAGCCGACCACCTTGCGTGAGTACAGGTCCAGCACCGCGGCCAGGTACAGCCAGCCGCGCTCGGTGCGGATGTAGGTGATGTCGGCCACCCAGGCCTGGTCGGGGGCTTCCGGGTTGAAGCGCCGATCCAGAAGGTTGTCGGCTACCGGCATCTCGTGCCGGCTGTCGGTGGTATGGACGAACTTGCGCTTCCAGCGCGCCTTCAGCCCCTGCTGCTTCATCAGGCGGCGGACCCGATAGCGACCGGCGGGCAGGCCCTGGGCCTTCAGGGCGGCGCACAGCCGGCGGCTGCCGTAGTTGCCGCCGCTAGCCTGGAAGGCCGATTGCAAGGGCGCCGTGAGGGCGCAGGCCCTCGGCGCTGACCGCCGCCGAGCGGCATACACCCCAGAACGGCTCACGCCCACAAGCCGGCACAACCGGGTGGTGTCGGCCTTCTCCTGCCACTGATGGATCATCTGCTGGATCACTTCAGTTCCCGGGCGAAGAAGGCCGATGCTTTTTTTAGGATCGACACATCCTCGCCTAGCCGCTGGTTCTCACGCTCCAGTTGGCGGATGCGTTGCTGCTCGGGGGTCAGCGGCCTGCCTTGTCCCGGCTGGCCAGCCTGCTCGGCCTCGGACTGGGACAACCACCGGCGCACCGCGCTATCGACCAGGTCCAGGTCGCGGCACACCTGGCCCACACTCAGGCCTTGGTCTTGGATCATCTGCACCACCTGTAGCTTGAAGGCGGTGTCGAAAGTTCTACGGCTACGGGGCGTCATGTCGTTCAAAGTCCTCGTTGGAGACGATCATCCCCTATCGAGGTGTCCACGAGAATTAGACCAGGACAAGCTAACCTCTTGCCCTGGATAGGGTTTCAAGCCTCGCGTGATTTGCACGAAAGGCTTGACACCGGACATTTTCCATTATCGACAGTGCCACCTACGCGTTCGAGGCGGTGCCCTACCCACAGGGCGGGCGCGGCTGTATGTCCCTACTGCGGCATCCAACCAAACCGCTGCTCTACATCGGCATATCGCGCGGTGGACGCATCGCGGGGCGAGCCTACCCTCATGCGAACTGCTACGTCGCGACATACGACCTCGCGCGACGGGACTACATCAGTACGGCGCAACTGGCCGAGGTCACCAATGGCCAGACCGACGACGCGACACCGGCGTGCCTGACCTACGACGCCGTCTACGAACGGGTGTACGTAGGCATGTTCCAGTCGCGTCGTGGGATCTGTGTCTTGGATCCGGACACGGGCGCGTGGCGCCGGGACGTGCGGTTTGAACGCACCTCGAACAACACAACGCCATTTCCCTGGGTGGACCCGCTGCGCCAAGTGATTGCTGGCTCGTTGTTGCTCAGCGTGAGCCGCAACAACCGCGAACTGGTCAGCTTAGATCGCGAATCCCTAGAGCCCAAGGCCTCCGTCTATCTGGGCGAAGGACGCAGCTGTCCTGGTGATCTGATCGTGTGGCGGGACTTCGCGGTGGTCAGCAATCCCGCGCTACAGGGATTGCACTTCGTCCCGCTCAGTATGCTGGCCTGAATCTCGGTACTTGCGCAGCATGCCCGGAGTGCCAATTGCCTGAACTTAGATGGATCGCTGCAAACCCACGTGGTCCCTGAAGCTCTGCAAGATCCTTGTCGGTGTCATCCGTCTCTACGTCCGCTTTGGGTCGGAAGTTGCCCTTCTCTACCCCCGATAAATCTTCCTAATCCCCTACCCCACTAACGCCTGCTCTCGGCCAAAAGTGGATATTCGTCAGGGGCTCAATTGCCGATTCGGCAGCAGGTGAGAAGAACCATAGCTAGTGAACTTCTACGCACAGTATTAGACAAGCGGTTTTGGCCTCGTGTCGTTTCAACATAGCGCCTCCAGTGCTCTATGCACGCGGTCGAAACCGATGAACTCCTGCTCCAGCCGCAGATTGTCGCGAATGCGTTGATCGCGCAGATCGTCGTACAGGCTGTACTCCTCATCGCGCAGCCGCGGCAAGTCGCGTGTCAGTTGATGTTCCTCTCGACCCCAGAACGGCTCGCATGCCATCAGCGTAGCCCGGTCCATCAGAAAACCCTGCACTTCAGGAAGGCGGGCGCGCAGCTGATCAAGGATGGCAAAGCCGTGGGTATCGATGTCGCCCCAGTAGTACAGCTGGCCTTGCCGGAGCCAGTCGTTTCCGTCCAACGTATCGAAACCATAGCCGGCGCCGAACAGCACCAGGCTTCCCGTCACTGCAGGAAAGGCCAGGAAGTTGGTTTCGTTCTCGGTGATGAACACGCGCGTGAGGTTGCAGCGCAGGGCGCGGAAGCTGCCCACGTCTAGGGTGACATCTCCTCCAGTCACACCAGGCAGCAGCGAAAGCGCCGGGTCGAGGACCCGAAAGCGCACGCGCTCGGGCTTAGCAGCGAAACCGTACCGGCGGTTGAATCCGCCGACACCACTAGCCGCGGTGTCGATGGCACTTTCCGGAAGGACGGCATCGAGCAGCTCGCTCAGCACGCCGAGATGGCGCTCGATGAACTTGCTGTGCACACCGGGAATATCGACCTGCCGCAGGTAGAGGCCGGGACGCGGGTGCGCCTGCATCCAATCGACGACGTCCAGCAAGCGTGGCCAGTACGCACCTAGGGCCAACGCCCGCAACGGCCATTTATGCAGCCAGCCGAGTAAACTGGGCTGACGGTCGCGGGTCTGCTGGACCTGCGCATCGAAGGTGGCAACCTCATTCCTGCGGTCGATCAACGCGAGCGCATCGTCCAACGTATCGACCCAGGCTTCGTTGGGAAGAGTGGTATTGCCGCGCACGCGGTGGCGGAACTGGCGCGTCTCGATGCGAATGTGCGGCAGTGCCTGCAGCTCGGCAACCCAGACCCGCACGTCGTCAAAACGATCGACCAGGTCGGCCGAGGTGGGACCGCGCAACCTCAACCGCATCGGGAACGGTGATTTGCCGCCGGCCAGGAGGGCCAGCAGCGTGCCGCTGTCCCAAGCCTTGCCAACCTGTGCGACCAGGTCTACCGGCCGTGTCCAGCTCATCCAGCGACCCGCGCCTTCTCGGCACGGTATTCGGCGATGGAGAGGTTGCGCAGCTTCGAAGCCCGTCCGGCTTCGTTGTGGACGAAGCCGACACTGGACACGAATGGCTCGATCACGTGGATCTTCTGAAGCGGGGTGACGATCAGCAGCTGGAGGTTGAGCTTGGCGAACAGGGTCAAGCCGTACTGTGCTGACTCATCGGAACCACGACCGAAAGCCTCGTCGATCACCACGAAGCGGAAGGTGCGCGAACGCGCCTCACCCCATTCCAGTCCGAACTGATAGGCCAGGCTGGCGGCGAGGATGGTGTAGGCCAGCTTCTCCTTCTGGCCGCCGGATTTGCCGCCGGAGTCGGAGTAGTGCTCGTGCTCGGTGTCGTCCTCGTGCCAGCGCTCGCTGGCACCAAACAGGAACCAGTTGCGCACGTCGGTAACTTTGGTGGTCCAGCGCCGGTCCTGCTCCGAAAGGCCCTCGCGTCCGCGGAAGCGATCGATGATGGCCTTGACCTGCAGGAACTTGGCCTCCGAGTACTGGGCATCCTGGCTGGTGCCCACCACGTCGTCGGTGCAGCTGCGCAGGTCGGACTGGAAGTCGCGGATATCAGCGTCCTGGCTGGACTGCGGCTCCAGCAGTATGTAGCGCCCCGGATTGTAGTCGATCTGGACTAGCGAGCCGTTGATGCGGTCGATGCGGTCCTTGATGGTCTCCCGCTCGCGAGACAGCTGCGACTGGAAGTTGGCGATCTCGCGGATGGTGTTCTCGTTGAGCAATTCCTTGAATCGCGCCTCGAAGCGCGGCAGGTCGTCGGCCTGCATGGCTTGGAGCATCTTGCCGTATTCACCGAGGGCTTCGATGCTGGCGTCGAACTCGGCGGTGTCCAATGGGTACTCGCGTCGGAAATCGCCCATAGCGTTGACGATCTTCTCGCGCAGCCGGACGATCCGCTTGTCCTCGGCGTCGAGCTTGTCCTGCAGCCACCGGCGGAAGTCACTCTCGCGGTTGTCGCACGATTCCACGCTGAGCTGGTGTTCGCCTAGCGCGGCATCCCGCAGTTCGGCCAGCGCTTGGAAGCGTGCGGCGTGCATAGCGCCGTCGGGGGCGTCCAGAATCTGCCTGATTTGCTGCTGCAGGTCCTGCGCATCGGCCTGCTTCTGCACCACTCCGCCCAACTTGCCTTCGTGGTCGCTCCGTTCGCGTTCGTCCTTTGCAATCTGTGCCTGCAGCGCCTCCAGTTGTTCGCTGAGCCGTTGCAACTGGTCCGAGGACTGTGCCAGTTCCTGCTTTTCGTCCTCAAGGCGGGCCAGTTCCGTGGCCAGGCCTCGCCAGTCGAGTTCCCGCCAGTCGTCGTACACCTCCAGCTTGCCCAGCGTCGTCTGGCGCGCTTTCAGGTCTTCCTGCTTCTTCTGCAGGCTGGTGAGCTTGCTGGCGACTTCTGCCACCGTGCGCTCGAGCTCTGCGCGCTCCTCTTCTAGGGTTCGGATCTTGTCGGCGTTGCTCCAGCCCAACACATAGCGAGCGCGATCGCCGAGGCGATGCCGGTCGTCCTTCTCGTGTCGTTCGCCCGGCATCTTCACCTGTCCGGTGCGGGTGACGGCGCGGACTTCCCGCCGGAACTGCTCGGGTGTCTCGCAGCAGGCGATATCGAACCGCCGGTGCAACTCCTGCTCCAGCCAGTCGTAGAAGCGCGTCTCCTGATGGATCTCCAGCTTGCGGACCAGCGCATGCGGATGTGGCGAGGGCAGGTCACCCTGTTTGCGCTCCCGTACCCGGTAGTACACCAGGCGACCGCGCAGATGGGTGCGATCGACCCAGTCGGCCACGCGCGCGTAGTGCGCGTCGGGCACCAGCAGTGACAGACCGAAGCCACGCAGCAGGCGCTCGGCCGCGCCTTCCCATGCCTGCTCCTCCTCCCGCACCCGGATTAGCTCGCCGGCGAAGGGCAGCGCTTCCTCATCCAGATCCAGCGCGGCGCACAGGATGCGCCGAAGCTTGATCTGATCGTCCGGCAAATTTGAGCGGCGCTGCCTGAGACTGTCGATCTCTTCGGTCAGGCGTGCGTGTGCTTCACGGCCGTCGCGTACCTGTACTGCCAGTTCGGTACGGTCGTTGTCCAGATCCGCTTCCTGGTTGCGAGCGGACTCGATCCACCCGCCCAGTTGCTGGCGCTGTGCCTGGAACTCACCGGCATCGGTGGCGGGCGGCTGTTTAATCTCGCGCAGGAGCGCGGTGTATTGCTCTGCGCGCTGGCGACGGCGGGTGAGGTCCTCGCCGGTTTTCCGGATCTGCTTATCCAGATGTTCGAGCCGGTCACCACCGTTGTCATGAATCGCCCGTCGGAGTTCGACTTCGTCCGTTCGGCGGAGGCTGAGGCCTTCTTCCAGCCGTTGCAGTTGGGCGGCGTGCCTTGCATGGTCTTGGGACAGCAGGGCCAGGCGGCGTTCGAGCAGGTCGTACTTGAGCCCAGCGAAGTACGCGTGAAGCGCATCCCGATTGGCGCGCAGGTCTTCGGTTTCGGCCAGCAGGCCGTTCAGACGCTCGCCGTCACTCACCAGCGGGGTCAGTAGCTCCACCTGCCGCTTGGCCTTGAGCACCGCCTCATGGGCACGGTTGAGGTCGTCGAAATGGCCGATCAGCGCCTGGATACGTGCTCCGACGTCGGAAGGCTCAAGCATGTGCCCGCGCACAAAATCGGTTAAGTTGCCGACCGATTTCATCGACACGGTCTGGTGGAACAATTCCAGCGCCTGCTCGTTGTCGATGCCGAAGCGGCGCTTGAACCATGCGCCGTAGGGCGGAAAGTTGTCCTCGACCTCGGCGCCCAGGCCGCGCAGCTTGCGCCGCAGCTTGGCGATCTCGCTGCCGAAGCCGGAGAAGTCGTGGGCGATCGACAAGTCCCGCTCGGCGCCGACAAAGAACCGCGCCGGCTGTCCCACGCCGTCCTTCATCCAGAAGACCTGCGCCAGGGTGACGCTCTGGTTGTAGCCGGCGTTGTGGAACACGCCGAGGATGACCGAGTAGCTGTTGTGGTCGCGCAGTGCCACCGGCTTGGCGGCGCCGGTGATCTCGCTACGCTCGGACTTGTAGTGGCCGAGCACGTAGGAGCGCAGCGAGCGTTCCTTGCTATCGGCACCCGCCGCCTTGTTGTATGCGATGCGCTGCGCCGGTACGAGCAGGGTGGTCACCGCATCGACCAGCGTGGACTTGCCGGAGCCGATGTCGCCGGTCAGTAGCGTGTTGCGCCCGTCCAGCGTCAGCGTCCATACGCGTTGATCGAATGTGCCCCAATTGAATACTTCCAGACGCTGAAGTCGGAAACCGGCCAGGGAGCCCTCGGTGTGCTCGGCTTCGCTTGGCGCGGGATGCGCAACGTCGTCGTACGCTAGCTCTTCAACCCGGTTCATCCTCGATCCCCCCTATTTGCGCCCGATACGCGGCCAGGCGCGCATCGAAGTCCGCCAGCCACTGCGCATCCACGAATGCCTTGAGGATGCGGCGTACCTCATACAACGCAGGTTGCGAGCCAACCTGTCCCGCGGCTGGCTTCATGCGGCGCAGGAAGCCAAGCTCTACGATCTTGCCCAGATGGGCTTCGAGCTGGTCGAGTACCCGCGCCTCGTTGCTCGAGGGGGGCAGGAACACCCGCACCATCTCGACGATGTCCTCGAGCGTGAGCACGAGCCGGGTATCGCCGCCACTGGCGTCGGCTTCGGCCAATTTGCGGCGCAGCAAGGCGAGCAGCAGGCTGACGGGAAACGACAGCTGCCGGCGCGCCACCAGTCTTGGAGTCGGGTCGGCAACGCCATCATCGGCCTCGGGCGCACGCCGCGACCGCAAGAAGGCGTAGCCCTCGGCTTCGTCCAGAATCAGCTCCAGCCCCAGCACGGAGAGGTAGTCGCGTACCTGCGACTGCAATCCGAGCAAGCTGCCCCATAGCTGCGGATCGGATTCCTGGTAGAGCACACCCTTGAGCAGCTTCACCGCCAGCACGGGCAAACCGTCTACGGCAGGCGAGGCGGACGGGTTGTCCATCATGCGGCCCCCAGGAAGATCACCCGCGGCAAGCGGGCCTGGCGATGGTAGGGGTTGCCCCCGGCATCTAGACCTTCCCAGTCCACCGGATCGTACGCGTGCTCGTCGACTGTGCTCCGAAAGCCATCGTCGGCCAGTTGCAAATAGGCGACCAGCTCGGCCAGCCCTTGCTGCATTGGCTGCATCCGAACCAGTTCGGCCAGCGTGATCTGGCTGCGCCCGTGCAATGCGTGGCGGATGTGGCGGACCAGCCGGGCCTTGTCGACGAAGACCTGCGCATACAGCGCGGCATCGTCCACGTCGGTGCCGTCGGCTTCCAGCACCACGTCCACGATCTTGGGTTGCAGGGCGGCCGTGTACAGCGGCCGCTCCATCGGCAGTTCAACTGAGGCAGCGGTGCCGTCGATGTGCATGGTCACGTCGGCAGGCGGTGCGTCGCGCAGTGCCAGGGCATGGGCTTCGATCGAATGCAGCAGGTCCATGATGCGGCGATTCTCCAGCCAGGCTTGGTCGTCGAGAAAGCGGCGCAGCTGACGGCTGAGTTCGGCCACGGTGCGCTGTGTGTGTTCGCCGGCTTCCAGCCAGTCGTAGTGCACGCGCCGCAACCGCATGTCCGGTTGCTGCTCGTTCACCGCCGGCAAGGTCAGAACCCGTTCTAGCAGCTCGGACAGCTCTTCCTGTCGGCGGCTGGACATGAGGAAGTCCCAGAACGCACGGAAGCTGCGACCCTGGTCGGACTCGGCGATGGCATCGCGTTCGCCCATGACATCTTCCAGCAGCGCCCCCTTGCCGCCTTCCCAGAGCGCGATGCGCTCGCGGACCCGCCGGTCGAGCTGGCGGAAGTTGTGCTCGACTTCGCGGAAATCGCCGAGCAGCTCGCGCGCCAGCTGCAGGAACTGCTGGAAGCGATCGCGCACCGCCGTATCGTCCAGCAGTGGTGGAGATCCACCCAGAACCTGGCTGATCTCAGCGTCGATCTCGGCGCGCCGCCGCTGCAGTTCCGCTACCCGCGCCGCCGGATCGGTCTGGGTGCCCTCGCTGATCTGGCGCAGCAATTCGAACAGGGTCAGCAGGCGCGATTCGGTAGCGACGAAGCCGCGTTCGCCCAATGTGCTGAGCCAGAGGATCGCCTTTTCGGCCGCGGGGGTCAGGTCGAACTGCGGTTCGTCGGAATCAGGCCCGTAGAACTTGCGCAGCCAGCCCTTGTCATTGGCCGCCCAGTCGTCGAGATACTGCAGGGCCGTCCTTGGGAACGCGTCGTTGCCCAGCTGCTCACGTAGACCGAACAGCTCATCCTCGAGGGCTTCCACCAGGTCGCCCTGGGCAACATTGCGTACATTCGGTGCCACGAAGGCCCGATACAGGAAGCTAGCTACCAGCGCCGCGTGGTCGGCGCGCAATAGCCGCCATGCCGGATGGTGCTGGCGGAGCATATCCATGCTGGCGTAATCGAAGCGCATAGGACGGATCGTAACCAATCGAGGCTCACAGGATGAGACTGCCGATCCATACCCAACCGAATGGGTGGGACTCCATGTGATCACACTTAACTCAAACTTCGGCTCTTAGCCAGTGGTCCACTTTAGATCGGCAATCAGCCGCCCCATCCGCCGCCTCAGAGTTCCAGCTGACGCACGTGCAAGCTATCGCTGCGACGGCGGTCCCGCCAGTTCTGAATCGCGCCGATAGCAACCAGCGGCTCATCAAGCGCCATGTCATTCGCCGCCGACAGTCCTCCCTGGCTGGAGAAGCTGGCCAGGCTCTCCACGAGTTGCTGCAGTTCGGTCTGCGCAGCCGGGATATCGGCCGCGGGCGCCGCCGGTGCAGCTTGCGGGGCAGACGGGCCTGGCTCGGCCCGGCCTGCTACGGGAGCCGTAGAGGTGACAACCACCTCCAGCGGGCGGCCGGCGATCGGCACCGACAAGGTTTCAGCCAACACAGGCGCCTTCACGACCGGCGCATCGATGGCAAATGCTTCGATCGCCAGTGCCAGGTGCGCCGCCTCGTCGATCCCCATGGGCTGCAGTTCCACGGCATCCAAGGCCATCGGCGCGGCAGTCCGGCTGGCAGCCCCCATCGGCGTCAGCTGCCCGGCAATCGTCGCTGCCGAGATCGCATAGCCACCGTCGCCCGGCTGTACGTAGGCGATGGCGTGCTCGCCACCGAGGAAGTGGTCCAGTACGCGAATCTGCTGGCTGGCATCGCCATCCACACGTACGACCAGGTCATCGCCGTCGCGGTGATAGGTCAGTTGGGTACGGGCGATACCGTCAAAATACAGCCAATCGGTCCCGCCTCCCGTGTTGTCGACCGTATCGGCACCGGAGCCGGCGGCGTAGAAGTAGGTGTCGTCACCGACGCCACCGAACAACACGTCATCGCCATCCTCGCCGACCAACTGGTCGTTGCCAGCGCCGCCGATCAGGATGTCGGTGCCCGAGCCACTGAAGCTGCCGTTGCCGCCGGAGAGATAGTCATCGCCATCGCCGCCGTCGAGCTTGTCGTCGGCGCCCATCCCAAACAGCGTGTCGGCGCCGCCCAGGCCCTTGATCAGATCACGGCCACTGGTGCCCACGATCTGCTCGCCCGCTGCGGTGCCGGTCTCGACCGAAGGATAGTCCGCGTCGTTGCCAGTGCCCGGCGTGCCGCCGCCCGGATCGCCGCCGCCATTGTTGGTCACCAACGCATTGATCGCCGCGGTATTGAGCGCTGATCCGCTTGCCGGCTGCAGGAAATCCAGGGCCATGTCACCGCCCAGGAAGTGGCCGGTAACGGTGACGCGCTGGCTGGCATTGCCATTGACGGTAATGACCAGGTCATCCCCGCTGCGGGTAAAGCCCAACTGGGCGGCGGTGATGCCGTTCTGGAAGAACAGCCAGTCTGTACCACCGCCGGTGTTGTCGATGACGTCAATGCCGCCCCCATAGACGTACTGGTCATCGCCTGCACCGCCGATCAGGGTATTGCTGCCGTCCTCGCCGCGCAGCGTGTCGTTGCCTGCCCCACCCTCCAGGGTATCGTTGCCGGAGCTGGTGCCGCTGCCGTTCCCGCCGGAGAGGTAGTCGTTGCCCTCGCCGCCGCGCAGGGTGTCATCCCCGCCCATGCCAAACAGGGTATCGGCACCGGCCAGTCCCTCGACGAGGTCCTTGCCAGTACCTCCCACCAGTTGCTCGCCCGCCGCGGTGCCCTGGATGACCTGGTCGAACTGCCCGCCGGTCCCGTCACCGGCCACGATCTGGTTGATCTCGGCCGTGGTGAGGTAAAAGCCGCCATCGGGCTGCACGTAGTCGATCGCCGCGTTGCCGCCGAGGAAGTGGTTGAGCACGCGCACCGAAGGCGTGCTGGCCGCGTCCACGAAGATCAGCAGATCGTCGCCGTCGCGCCCGAAGGTCAGGCGCTCGCGGGTGATGCCATTGCTGAAGAACACCCCGTCGAAGCCGCCATCGCTGTTGTCGATGACATCACTGCCGGAACTGGCGTCGAACACGTACTTGTCGTCGCCAGTGCCGCCATACAGGGTGTCGTTGCCGCCGCCGGCCACGATGGTATCGCTGCCACCGCCCCCCTGGACCACATTGGCGGCGCTGTTGCCGGCGATGTAGTTGTCAAGGTCGTTGCCGGCGCCATCGATGGCGTCGGTGCCCATCAGGAACAGATTCTCGATGTTGGCCGAGAGCACGTAGGAAGCGGTGGTCTGGACCTGGTCGGCACCGGCGGCAGCGGCTTCGAGGACGATATCGGCGCTGTTGTCGGTGACGTAGATGTCGTTGCCGCCGCCACCCACCAGCTGGTCCACCTCTTCACCGCCATCCAGGTAGTCCGCGCCGTTGCCGCCGTGGAGGATGTCGGTGCCGGTGCCGCCGAACAGGTTGTCATCGCCATCCAGCCCATACAGCAGATCGGCACCGTCCCAGCCGCCCAGCGTGTTGTTGCCGGCATTGCCGGTCAGGGTGTTGTCGAGCTCGTTGCCGTTGCCGGTGGTGATGCCGGCGGCCAGGATCAGGTTCTCGGCATTGGCCGAGAGCACCAGGTTGGTTTCGTAGCGGCGCTCGACGGTGTCGATGCCCTCCCCGGCATATTCGTAGATCCAGTCCTGGTTGCTGTCGTTGATGAAGTAGTCGTCACCCTCGCCGCCATAGAGGTCGTCGCCGCCCAGACCGCCATCGAGGCGATTGGCGCCGGCGTTGCCCACCAGCACGTTGTCGCCGTCGTTGCCGGTGCCGTCGAGGTTGGCATTGCCGGTGAGGAGGAGGTTCTCGAGGGGGGCGCCCAGCGTGTAGTCCACGCTGGACTGGACGGTGTCTACGCCCTCGCCATCGAGCTCCGTTACCTGGTCGCCGGCACTGTCCACCACATAGACGTCGTCGCCGGCGCCACCGGCGAGGTAGTCGTCACCGCCGGCACCATCGAGCACATTGTCATCCGTGTTGCCAATCAACGCGTTGTTGTCCGCCGAGCCGACGGCCGTGCGTGCGCCGCTGCCTTCCACCAGCTCGATGCGCTCGATGCCCGAGGACAGGGTGTACTCGTACGCGGTCGAGTGGACGACTTCCAAGCCCTGCCCCGCCAGTTCCACGATGATGTCGCTGGCGTCATCCACCTCGTAGGTGTCGTCCCCGTCGCCCCCTTCCATCCGGTCGGCGCCCGCCCCGCCGTCCAGCAGGTCGTTGCCGTCGTTGCCTTCCAGGAAGTCGTTGCCATATCCTCCCGACAGCACGTCATTGCCGGCCAACCCCCGCACGTGGTTGTCGCCGGTGTTGCCCACCAGCGTGTTGTCCGTGTCGTTGCCAGTCCCATCGAGTGCGGCATCGCCCACCAGGACCAGGGTCTCGACATTCTGCGCGAGCGTGTAGTCGACACTGGCTTGGAGGGTGTCCGATCCCGATGTGCCGATCTCGCTGACGATGTCTGCAACATCGTCCACGAAATACGTGTCATCGCCGTCGCCGCCTTGCATCAGGTCGGCGCCGGTGCCGCCATCGAGCAGATCGCTGCCGGCACCGCCCTTCAGCACGTCATTGCCGGATTCACCGTACAGCAGGTCGTCTCCTTCGCCACCGTCGAGTTCGTCGGCTCCGCCCCCCGCGCGTACGGTGTCGTTGCCGGCAAGCGCGGCGATGACGTTGTCCAGCGTGTTGCCGAGGATCACGTCGTCCATCGCGGTGCCAGCCAGCGACGCCTGGTTCAGTGCGTCCGCGTCCAGCAACCGCTGCTGGCCGTTGCCCAGGTCCACGGTCAGCGGGAACCTGGCCAGTTGCGTGGTTGGATCGAAGAAATCCTCCAGGCGGATCCGGTCGTCCGGCGAGTTGAGGAAATACACCGCCAACGCGGTGTCCTCGCGCCGGAAGTAGACCTGATCGAGCGGCAGCCCGGACAAGTAAATCGTATTGAGACCGTCGTTGTCGCGGATGCTGTCTCGTCCATCGCCCGCACTGAAATGGTAGGCGTCATTGCCCGCGCCACCCTGCAGCTGGTCGTCGCTCAGCCCGCCTGTCAGGTGGTCGTTGCCGGCGCCGCCCCGCAGGATGTCTTCCCCTTGGCCACCGTCGAGTACATCGTCGGCGGACTCGCCATCCAGCGTGTCCTTGCCGTCACTGCCCAACAAAGTGTCGCTGCCCTCGCCGCCGAACAAGGTGTCATCACCCGCTTCACCCTGCAGCAGGTCGGCGCCGCCGCGTCCATCGAGAAGATCGTTGCCGCCGCCGCCGGCCAGGACATCGGCGGTCTCATAGCCACGCAGTACGTCGTCCCCCTCCGTGGGTGCGAGCACCAAGGCGCGGATCGTGGCCTGATCCCAGACCGGCGCATCGGTGGCGGCGAAGCGGATCTCGTCGATCTGGTAGCCGCTCGTCCCGTCGGACAGGAAATGGTTCGTGATCGTCACCCGGTCGCTCGTACCTGAGATGGCAAGCACCAGGTCATCGTTGATACGGCGTGCGGTTACATCGGCGGGCGCAATGCCGGCGCCGAACTGCAGCGCGTCCAGCCGGCCCTGGCTGGAATCGTAATTACTGACCGTGTCCTGGCCGCCGCCCAGATCGAACCGGTAGGTGTCCGAGCCGCCGCCACCGACCAGCACGTCGTTACCGCTGCCACCCGCGAGTACGTCGTTGCCGGCTCCGCCGTCCAGATGGTCATTGCCGGCATCGCCTTGCAGGGTGTCCGCCCCCTCATTGCCGTACAGCGTGTCGTTTCCGCCCGCACCGGACAGCGCATCGTCGCCCGCATACCCGGACAGGCTATCGGCGTCCGCCGTCGGCACCAGCACCAGGGCCTTGATCGTGTCGACATTCCATACCGTGGCCGCTGCATCCGCGAAGCGGACCTCGTCCAGCCGATAGGCACCGGTGCCATCACCAATGAAGAAGTTGCTGACGGACACCTGGTCCGAGACGCCGGCGATCGATAGCACCAGGTTGTTACCGACACGCCGGGCGGTGACCGACGCGGGATCGATGCC
Organism: Xanthomonas hyacinthi; assembly: GCF_009769165.1. Taxonomy (NCBI): domain Bacteria; kingdom Pseudomonadati; phylum Pseudomonadota; class Gammaproteobacteria; order Lysobacterales; family Lysobacteraceae; genus Xanthomonas; species Xanthomonas hyacinthi. The sequence goes on along the minus strand of NZ_CP043476.1, from coordinate 4,493,051 downwards.
AGGTCCAAAAGACAGCGCATCGAGCCGCCCCGACGCTGCGTCGTAGTTCTCAATCGTGTCCTGCCCGTCGCCGAGCTGAAACACGTAGAGGTCGTTGCCAGCGCCGCCGGAAAGGACGTCATTGCCCACGCCGCCGATCAGGACATCATCGCCGCTCTTGCCCGACAGGGCATCGTTGCCGGCCGCGCCGGCCAGGCTATCGGCGCTGTCGTAGCCGGTCAGGATGTCGTCGCCCGCCGTGGCCGCCAGCACCATCGCCTTGATCGCCGCCACATGCCAGATCGTGTTGGCGGCGTCGGCGAAGCGGATCTCGTCGAGCCGGCTGGCCCCGGCCGCGTCGCCGTCGAAGTAGTTGGTGACGGTGATCCGGTCATCGGTGCCGGCAATCGTGAGCACCAGGCTGTTGCCGCTGCGGCGTGCGGTCACAACTGAAGGGTCCACGCCGGCGCCGAACGACAGCACATCCATTCGCGACTGGCCCGCGTCGTAATTGTTGATCGTGTCCTGTCCATCGCCCAGCGCGAAGACATAGACATCGTTGCCCCCGCCACCGCTGAGGCTGTCATTGCCGAGCCCGCCAGTCAGGACGTCGTCGCCGGTGCCGCCTTCCAGGCCGTCATTGCCGTCCCCGCCCTCGACGACGTCGTTGCCGCCGCCGCCGCCCAGCGTATCGTTGCCCCCCCGCCCCCGGATGATGTCGTCGCCGCCGTAGCCGGCGATATCGTCGTTGCCGCCCAGGCCATCGAGCGTTTCGCCGAGGGTCGTCCCATACAACCCATCATCGCCCTCGGTGGCCTGCTGCACGACGGCGGCCAGGATCTGCGCCTGGCTCCAGGTCGTGCCATCCTCGAACCGGAACTGTTCGATCACGCCCTCGCGCAGGGCGCCCTCGGTGCCCTCGTAGACGTTGTTGATGCGGATTTCGCCGGTCACGCCGCCGCTGTTGACGTGGATGATGATGCTGGAGATATCGCGGCTCAGCGACAAATCGCCGGGGACGATGCCGCCCATGAAGTAGATCTGGTCGGTACCGGCGCTGTCGAAGATGCGGTCGTTGCCATCGCCGGGCCGGTACACGTAGATGTCGTCCCCGCCCTGCCCGTACAGCGCATCGTCGCCCTTGCCGCCGTTCACGGCATCCTTGCCGCCGCCACCGTAGAGCACATCGGCCTGGTCGGTGCCGGTGACGGCGGACAGCACGTCCAGCAGCGGTGCAATCGCCGGACGCGCGATCGTCAGCTCCACGTAGGCCGCGTCAAGCTGGCCCCGTAGCGTGGGCGAATAGGCCGACAAGGCGGTCGAGAGCACCACCAGGTCGATGACGGCAGTTGTCTGTCCGCCATCCTGCGCGGCGATCATGTATGCCTTGAAGGCGTTCCAGTCGATCATTGCGTGGGTGTAGCCCGAGGCGAAGCCGCCCAGGAAGATGCCGCTGCCGGCGTAGTCGGCCTGCGCCCGCAACTGCGCGTCCACGTACTGGCGGAACTTGTTGAACTCCGAGGTCAGCAGGTTGCCGGCCTCCTGGCGCGGAATCGGGTCGTTGGGGGTGTACTGGTTGGTATACGGGCGCGCGGACAGCAATTCGACGACCGCGAGTTCGCGTGCATCGACATTTCCGCCACGGCTTGTCGGGACGATGTCGCTCACGCCCGCCCAGCGGAAGATCAGGCTCTTCAGCAGGCCATTGCGGGCTGTCTCCGATGGCTCGGCGAGGTACGCATCGAGCATCGCGACCAAGCCCGGGTCCGTGGCCAGCGCCTGGCGGAGATCGATCAGGTTGCCAAACGCCTTGGCATCAGGCGATTGGAGTACGTCCAGCAGCGCGCCGGGCGATACCTCGACCTGATTGATGCGCTCGGAAGGATCGGTGGTGTACCAGACATCGGACATCGCGGCATTGCCGCCGTCGATCCGGACCGCCGAGCCGACCTGCTGGTGCGCCTGACCATTGGCATCCACCAGCGAGGAGGCGCTCCACGCAGTGCGGAAGCCGGCGATCCCCGCATCGGCGATGGACAAGAGTTCGCCAGCATCGGTGACGCCATTGCCGTTGGCATCACGCCAGATGCGCAGGCTGGCGAAGGCGGCGTCATTGGCATCCACTACGCCGTCATGGTTGTCGTCCAGCTCCCCCAACGCCACGAAGCCGTTGGCGGCCAACGATCCATCGCTCAGCCGGGTATTGCTGCCGAACAGCTCGCGGCCGTTGTCGATCACGCCATTGCCATTTAGGTCGCGCACCAACAAGCCATCACTAGCACCGACCCAGGCGGTCGATTCGGCCAGGCCGTTGCCGTCGTGGTCGAAATAGCGCCGGCTGCTGTAGGCCACGGTGCTGACGCCATTGCCGTCGAGATCGATGGTCAGCGGCGAGGCGCGGGTCTCCGCCGGCCCCATGTCCGGCTTGTCCTCGTCATCCGGCTCGGTGGTGAGGAAGATGCCCAGGTCACCGTTTTCGAATTCCTCGATGGTCAGGCCGCCGTTGATGGTCAACGTGGTCCCATCCAGCACGTAGGTGTCGCCCCGGCCGTTGTACGTGTTCTCCGGATCGGCCTCCTTGCGCGTGCCACCGGTCAACTGGAAATTGCCGCGGTACACCGCACCGCGGCCATCGGTATCCATGAGGGTGTCGAGGTTGTCGACTTTGTACAGGTCAAAGCCGTCGCCGCCATGCAGGATGTCGGCGTCGTCGCCACCGTTGATCAGATCGTTGCCGGCCGAACCGTAGAGCTTGTCGTTGCCCCATCCGCCATACAGCTCGTTCTTGCTGGCGTCGGTGTCGCCTTCGTCGGTTCCCGCGTACAGGGTGTCGCCGTCGTCGCCGCCATAGATCAAGTCTGCGCCTGTCCCACCGCGAAGGGTATCGTCGCCGTCAAGGCCGAATAGGGAATCATCCCCGGCGCCGCTGGATATCTGGTCCGATGACAGGCCGCCCAGCACGAGGTCGGCCCTGGCATCGGCGCTGGCATCCAGCTGCAGGCCGGCATCCCCCGACTGAACCGAGATTCTTTCGAAGTCCTTGGGCTTGGCGTCAGGCGCCACCTCGTCATACAGCCAATCCTTCACTTCGCTGATAAGACGATCCCGACCACGCCCATCAGCGCCGGAGGCGATTTTGAACAGGTCCATCCTGAAACCGCCGGTCTCCACCCCGACAAGCATCGACGAGGCACCATCGCTGGTGTAGCGGTAGTACTCGGTCAGCGCCGCCAGCAGGCCAGCATTGAGCGCATCGTCTTCTGCGGTCCCGGTGTTTCCCAGGCGAAGGAGGTCCTCGCCGAGCGCGCCCAGCACACCTGTGCTGCTCCCCCCTTGCGCTTCGAGCAGCTGGCTGTTGAGCATCCACGCGATAAAGTCGACCTCATTGCTCGTGGTCGGGTTCTTCGCGTACAGCGACGTGTCGAAGAATGCCGCCAACGCCTGTTCCTGCTTGACCAGGCCGGCTTTGAAAGTCGACGAAATCAACGTCGCATTGAGCAGATTCATCGAATGAAGATCCGTCGGCAGGACGCCTGACGGGTCACCGACCGATATCGCGGTCTCGCTTCCTGAAATGCTGGTCCCGGGGAACCTCAGTGCATTCAGGAATTCGCCTTCCAGATAATAGCTCGCAACGTTGTTCTCACGCTCGGCAAAGCGGTCGACGTAATCGTCGACGTATGCATTCAGGCTGTCCGACGAGTACCCTTTTTCGGCCAAATAGTTCTTTAGCGCCTTGAGGTAGTCGATGTTCTCGGCGACCAGCTCGAAAGGTGCCTGGTCGAACGTGGTCGCGTTGAGGTCGAACAGCACAGCAATGACGGAGGCGATCCCGCCTCCAAGCGAGTGGCCGGTGAGGGTGATCGTGGCACCAGCGTTGGCGCTATCGGCCATTACCTGCATCAACAGAAGCGCCGCCTGCATCGACTGGACGGAGGCGAACCCGACGCCAGATGTCAGATCCTCCAGGACGTCTTCGCTCATGTCATTGGTGCCGGCGAACGAGATCACGATCTCATTCCCCTTCTTGTACACGCCGGCCGAGAATCCAGTCGCCGGATCATCCGGCAACCAACTCACTTCAACCCACCCGTTGGTCAATACAGTTCTGTTTTCCGGAGTCCGGTTGTACACGCGCGCGGAAAGCTGGGCGTACTCGCTTACAGAAGCCATTGTGGATTCTCCTTATCCGATGCTGGATGATTAGCAACCGTTCCATTTGGAAGCAATTTTCTTCAGTCGTTCCGAGGTGTTTCGTTCCCTTGCGAGCTTGTCCTTGATCGTCACCCGCGCATGCTCGCCATCCGCGTCGGGCCCTGTCAGTAGATTGCTTTCCCTCCCGATCAACCTCGATTCCAAGGGAACCCTGGCCCAGGCGCGGCCTTCCCTGGACTGGAACTCGATGTACGGAAGTCCCGGCTTGCCGAGCTCGTACCAGGTGGAACAGAAATAGAAGCTGGTGACTAGCGACCAGGTCCCCGTAGCCGGTTCGTAGTCCAGCAAGAGGGGTACGAATGCATCACGCCATACCGGGGGCGGCTTCGTGCCGCCTGGACCGATGCGCAAGGACATCTGGGTTTGATTCCATCCACCCGGGCCGCCGATCTCGTACTTCTTCTCCCCCGTGGCGGTCCGATCGACGATGAGCGTGCTGCCGTCCGCAAGCCGCACTTCTTCAGACCATTCGAGGTTTACCTTGCTGCAGGCCGCCAAGAGCACAAGCGCCGAGATCATCAGGCATGTCCTTGCAGAGCGCCCCAACGATGTCGATTCCCATGTCGTGGTATTGCGCATCGTGTTGGCAAGCCAGCGCAAGCAGCGAGAGAAGCTGGAGAGGAATGTGGTTGATTTCATGCGCGTTCCATTCATTACGGTCCTAGATGCGGAAATCCCCGCTACTTAGAGTTCGTGCCACCGCTGCTCTTCGAATCTGACAACGCAGCAGGTTATCGCTCCCGCAATCCTTCACCCACATGCTGTCGCAGCGGACTAAGCAAGTAATCAATCACCCGCCGCTTCCCCGTCTTGATCTCCGCACTTAACGTCATGCCCGCACTCATGCTCACCACCACGCCATCGATATCCAGGCTGCTGCCGTCCAGGCGGATGCGCGCAGGGAACACCAACCCCAAGTCCTCATCCTGCGCAGCGTCATGCGAAACACTCACCACCTTGCCGGTGAGATAGCCATAGCGCGTATACGGAAAACTCTCGATCTTCACCGTCACCACCTGGCCCGGCCGCACGAAGCCGATGTCCTTGTTCAGTACGGTAGCCTCCACCTCCAGCGCCTCCTGCGGCACCACCGCCAGCAGCTCCTGCGCCGGCGTGACCACGCCACCTACCGTATGCACCGCCAGCTGCTGGACCGTGCCGTCCACTGGCGCACGCAGGGTCATCAAGCGATCGCGCTGGCCCGCCTTGGCCAGCTCCGGCGTACCCTGCGCGACCTTCTGCTCGGCCTCGCGCAGCTCGTCGAGGGTCTGTCGACGGAAGTCGGTCACCAGGACTCGCAGTTCTTCCTCGGCAGCGATGAGCGCCGACTCGATCTCGCGCATCCGATTGCGCTGGGTCGCCAGGTCGCGCTCGGCCGCAATGCGTTCCTGCTCACGCAGCAGGTACTCATGACGCCCAACGTACTTGCCTTCGACCAGCCTGCCGTAATCCTCTGCGCGACCCTTGGAGATGCGCGCCGACTCGGCAAGCGGCTCGATCGCATCGCGCGTGGTCTGCAGCTCGGCACGGCGCTGGGCGATGGTCGCCTGCAGGTTATGCCGCTTGGCCTGCAGTGCCTCGAATTGACTGCTGGCCAGCGCTTGCTCGGCAGCCAGACGCCCTGCGGGAACATCCGCTGCGGGCGCCAGGTGCGGGGTGACGCCACTACCGATGGACGCAGCCAGGGCAGCAAGGCGCAGCGCCGCTACGCGCGCTTCGGTCAGCGCCTCGCCGGCCTGTGCCAGTTCAGCACCGGTGGTCGTGGCGTCCAGCTCGATCAGCGGCTCGCCGGCCTTCACCTTCTGTCCGTGGCGCACCAGGATCCGCCGCACTACGGCAGTGTCCGCCGGCTGGATCACCTTGGTGCGCGAATCCACCACCATCTTGCCCGGCGCCACCGCGACGATATCCAGCTTGCCCAGGCACGCCCACAGCAGCGCCACGCAGAAGAACGCGACGATGATCCGCATCGTCCAGCGCACGGTGGGCGAAGTCGGCGTCTCGATCAGTTCCAGGTGTGCGGGCAGGAAGGCCAGCTCATCCGCTTGGCGGCGCGGCGGGTCGAGTTCGTGCCGCACCTGCCAGGCCGCGCGGAATACCTTTCCGTAGCGCTGCAGGAAATCTTTGCAGCCGTCGATCAGGTGCCTCATGCCACCACCCCCCCCCTGCAGCCGGTGCAGCCGCGCGTAATGGCCATCGGGCCGGTCGACCAGTTCAGCGTGGGTCCCGGTCTCAACGATGCTGCCCTTCTCCACCACCACGATCCGGTTGGCCTGGCGCACGGTGGAAAGGCGATGGGCAATGATCAGCACCGTGCGGCCCTTGCAGATGGCACGCATGTTGGACATCACCGCATGCTCGGACTCGTAGTCCAGCGCGCTGGTGGCCTCGTCCAGGATCAGGATGCGCGGATCGGTGATCAGTGCCCGCGCGATCGCCACGCGCTGGCGCTGGCCGCCGGACAAGCCGGTGCCATGTTCGCCGACTGAGGTGTCGTAGCCTTCGGGCAATTCGGAGATGAACTCATGGGCCCCGGCCAGCTTGGCCGCGTGGATCACCCGCTCCAGCGGCGTGCCGGGATCGGCCAGCGCGATGTTCTCGCGGATGCTGCGGTTGAACAGGAAGTTCTCCTGCAACACCACCCCCAACTGCCGGCGCAGCCAGGCCGGGTCGGCCAGGGCCAGGTCGTGGCCATCGATCAGCACTCGCCCGCGCTCGGGGGTATACAGCCGCTGGACCAGCTTGGTCAGCGTGCTCTTGCCCGAGCCCGAGCGGCCCACGATACCGATGACCTCGCCCGGCTTGATCTCCAGCTCAATGCCAGCCAGCACCTCTGGCGCTTCGGGCCGGTAGCGGAAGTGCACGCGCTCGAAGCTCACCCGGCCCTGGATCGGCGGTAGCGCCACGCGGCTGCCGGTCACTTCGGTGCGGGTGTTGAGGATATCGCCCAGCCGCTCGACCGAAATGCCGACCTGCTGGAAGTCCTGCCATAGCTGGGCCAGGCGGATGATCGGCGCGGCCACTTGCCCGGACAGCATGTTGAAGGCGATCAGCTGGCCCAGCGAGAGCTTGCCTTCGATGACCAGCTTGGCGCCGAAGAACAGGATCGCCACGCCCACCAGCTTCTGTACCAGCTGCACGCTCTGCTGGCCGACCGTGGCCACCCGGGTGACCCCGAAACCGGCACTGACATAGCCGGCCAACTGGTTGTCCCAGGTGCGCGTCGCCCGCGGATCCACCGCCATCGCCTTGACCGTGCCGATACCGCTGATGGTCTCCACCAGGAAGGACTGGTTGTCGGCGCCACGGGCAAACTTGTCCTGCAGGCGCTTGCGCAATACCGGGGTGATCGCCGCCGAGATCAACGCATAGGCCGGCAGCGAAAGCACCACGATCAGGGTCAGCCCGCCGCTGTACCAGAACATCACTGCCAGGAATACCCCGGTGAACAGCAAGTCCAGCACCGAGGTGAGCGCCTGCCCGGTGAGGAAGCTGCGGATGTTCTCCAGCTCGCGTACGCGCGCAATCGTGTCGCCGACGCGGCGCGATTCGAAGTACGCCAGCGGCAGCGCCAGCACGTGGCGGAACAGCCGCGCCCCCAGCTCGACGTCGATCTTGCTACTGGTATGCGCGAATACATAGGTACGCAGGCCCGTCAGCACCACCTCGAACAGCGCCATGCAGACCAGGCCAATGGCGATCACGTCCAGCGTGGTCAGGCCGTTGTGCACCAGCACCTTATCCATCACCACCTGGAAGAACAGCGGGGTGACCAGCGCGAACAACTGGATGAACAGCGAGACCACGAAGACTTCCAGCAGCATGCGCCGGTACTTGATGACCGCCGGGACGAACCAGGTGAAGTCGAAGCGCGCGAGCTGGCCGAGCACCGAGGCGCGCGAGGCGACCTGCATGAGCCGGCCGCCGTAGCGCTGTTCCAGTTCGGCCAGGCTCAACTGCCGCGGGCGACGTTCGGCCAGGTCATGCACGAGCGCCTGCTCGCCCTGGATGCGCGCGATCAGGAAGGCTTGGCCATCGCGGTCCCAGGCAAGCGCGGGCAGGTTCGCCATCGGCAATCGCGATGCCGGCAGCGCGGATACCCTGGCTTTCAGGCCTACCTTGCGGGCGGCCAGCAACAGCGTGGCCTCGTCAAAGGACTCGCCGTTGCGGCCGAATTCGTGTGCTAGCTGCGCGGCATCGGCGGCAACGCCGTGGTACTGCGCCAGCAGCACCAGTCCGCGAAGTCCAAGATCAGTCGCGCCGGACGAGGATGACTCCTCCGGCGCACTCACGATTGCGAGTGCGGCGTTCCCCTGTTGCATAACGTCCCTGCTATGCGGGCCCCGGTGGAGCCATGTGCGTTCAGCATCGTCAGCATTGTCCTCCGTTGTCAATACTTGGGCGCGAAGTGGGATATTTCGCTCACTTTCATCTCAACATAACAACCTTGCAGAGGCACAGCTCCGGCTCACGGAACGGCAGACTCAACTTCCAAGTGCAACCCCTTTCGAGGGTCGGCAGGGATTCGTACAAAAAACAGCCAAAAGTTGGCTAACACACTGATAATTAATCAGTTTCTAAAGGCGTCTAGCTCTTTGATCGTTCAAGAATTCGTCTGGAGAAATCGATCGGGGCCACCTCGCGCTTCAGATCCAGGGTGTAGTCCCCGAACCGGTTGATGTGGCTCGTTCGATACGGCGACAAGCCGGCCAGCACTTCCGGACTGATGTGGGTGCCATCGTCGCGCAGTTCCGCCAGTACTCGCGTCATCTGTTCCACGTTATGCAAAATGACCAGGTTGGCCACCAACTGGTTGTAGCGCACGATTTTGCGCTGCTCGTGCTGGACGTTCTCGGCGATGATGCCCTCCCCGCCGAAGAACGCCCATTTGACGAAACCGTTGAACTCTTCGCTCTTGTTGGTGGCGGCATGGATGGTTTTGCGGACTTCGACATCATCGATGTAACGCAGCAAAAAGAGCGTGCGCACTGCTTTGCCCAGCTCACGAAACGCCCAGTACAGTTTGTTCTTGCGGCTGTAGGTGCCGAGCCGGCGCAGGATCGTGGAGGCCGTGATCTTGCCGAGCTTGATCGAAATGGCAACCCGCAGCATGTCATGCAGATGCGTCTGGATCAGCTTCCAATCGATGCTCTCGCCAAACAGCGCCTGGATATTCTCGTACGTGCGCCCCGGCTCGGGCCGGGAGAACACCAGATCCTTGATGTTGCGGATACGTGGCATCAAGTTGATGCCCAGCAGGTGTGCCAACCCAAAGACCGGGAAGCTCTGCGCTTGGGTGTCGCCATGGATCGTATCGGGCTGGATGTCGGATTGGTTGGCCAGCAGCCCATCGAGAATGTAGACCGCCTCGTGCACCCCGCACGGGATGAAGTGACTGAACAAGGCGATGTATTTATCGGACACGTGGTAGTAGCCGATGCCGCCATAGCCGCCGTAGCGGATGTGGTATTCCGATAACAAGTTCTGCTCGTAGACACTCCACTTGGTGCCATCGGCCGAGGCACTTTTGCCACTGCCCCAGTAACTGGGCAGCTCGAACTTGTTGTACAGGTTGATCACCTCGACGATCGCCCTATCCAGTGTTTCATCGGTGACGTATTTCAGGTTCAACCAGGCGATCTGACGTCGGCTGAAGCCTTTGACCGAACGCGCCGTTTGGGTGGGTCCCAGATTACAGCCATAGCAGAACAGCGTGGTAATGACCCGCCGCAGCAGCTCATCTACGCGGGCATCGGTGCCGGCGATGGGCCGGAAATGCACGTGCAGATCAAGCCAGCGTGTCGTATCGACCAGGATTTCGACGATGCTGGTGGACGGCAAGCGCTCGGTAATGGCGCTATCCACGGCCGCGATGGCCTGAGTGACCTCGGCGCGCTGCAAGCGTTTGAGCACCAGGCGCCCATCGACCACGCTTGCGTGCAGGTTGTCCGGAAACCGTGCATCCACGGCATCGGCCGTGCGGGTTAGCTCGGCGCGCATTCCCTGCACGAAGTCCAAAGCTTCCGTGGCGATGCCCGAAACCTCGCCATAAGCATCCAGCTCCTGCGCGAAGGTGGCTTCATCGACCAATTGCTCGCGGTAATCGTCATAGCGCTCACCGTGCGGAATGTACAGGTCACCGGATTTGAGTTCGTCCTTGACCTGCGCCAGTACCGCCAGCTCAAAATACTTGCGGTGGATCCACCCAGGACGGGCGGAGACCAGCGTTTTGGGAATGACGTGCTTGCGCCAGACGGCCGATAGCCAAGTTCTGGAGCAGACGGATAAACAGATCGGCGGCATCATCGAGCGTCTTGCGGTACTGCGAGCGGATGAAGATCGCCGCAAGCGCGTAACGCTTGGTCGGGACCAGCTCGGCCAATTCGCCGGCATCCAGTGCCCGAGCCATGGCCCGAAACTGTTTGAGCTTGGGGACCGAGACATCGATCGGTGGCAGTTGCTCGGCCAACGTGCGCAGGCGCTGGATGTGCTGCAGGTAGTGGCGCACCTCCTTGTTGGTCGGCCGCTTGGGTTCGCGTTTGAGCGCGTGCCAGCCGCTGTGAGAGCTGCCCGGTGGCGTTAATAGCAGCTCATCAATCAAGGCGCGCATCGTCGGCGTCAAGGCATCGCTGATGCGGCGGTAGTGCGTGTCATGCACCTGTTCGCGAGCGGTGATCGCCAACTGCTCCAGCGTGCTGAATGCCGGCAACTCAAAGCGGTGATGCACCAGCTCTTCGAGCATCACATTCACGATGTCGGGCACGATGTGTTTGGTGTGGGCGGCGGTTTCGGCCACGCCGCTTAGCCAGTGGCGCGCGGCGGGATCGAGTGGTCGGACATTGAGGAAGGCTCGCAGTTCGGACAGGTGGCCACGCTTGGCACCGGAGCTGTCGTAGCTGGCCAATCGCTCGGCAGGCACGCGACGCATGCCCACCGCCTGAGCTACGTGCTGCACGATGCGTTCGGGGATTGCCGCCAGCGGCGTGAAGTAACCCAAGCGCTGGAACAACTTCAGGTGTAGCGGCAACGCCAACCGGGTCGCCGGCCCGGTGGCGATGCGCCGCACACACTGCCACTCGGCCTCGGTGGGCGTGTAGATGTCCTGCAGTTCTTTGGCGGTGGGATCGGGTTTGAGACGCGGATAGGCGGTTTCATGCAACGTCGTCATGCGCGTTTCGGCCTCGCTAGTCCCAGTGGCGGCCACCGACTGGATCGCGCAGCGCGACCGTCAGGAAGCATTGGTGGTTGTCGGCGATGCGGTGCATCTGGTCAAGCAGCATCGCGATCGCACCTCGTGGATTCCTTGAGCGCTTGGCTCCAGTACCGAGCGTCGGCGAAAAGCGCGGCCAAGGCGTCGATGTCCACTCTACGCCGGCTGACCGGGCTGGCTCGGAAAACGCGTCGCTCAACGCGACGGGCCGGGGCACTGCGCCAGCGCATCCCGCAGGTACTTGAGCCTCTCCTGCTCGATGGAGGTGTTGTACGCCCTGCGCATGCCTGCCGCCTCGATCTCCCGGAAATTCTGGGCGAAGCTCTCCTCCAGTGGTTCCCGGATATGCACGGGAAGATCGTCGAAGACGTCCTTCGACGTCGTGTGCTGGAAGAAGCGCGCATCGAGCACGTCGGAGCCGCGCGCGATCGTGACGTTCACGTCATTGATGGTATCGCCCGTCCCGACGATCTTCCCTCCAAAATTCTTCTTGTGGAGATCCACCATCAAGTCACCGGCATCCGCCATCGCCTTCGCATTCGCCAGGGCGAAGATCTTGCAGTTGACGACATCCTTCTGCGTGCCCGTGTTGAGGATGGTCAGCGCCGCGTTCTTGACGCCCTTCAACGCGGCGGTCATGACGGCCAGCGTGTCGGTGCATCCACATACGCTGTCGACCGCCAGGACGGACACCTTGCCACGACCTCCCGACACGTCCACCGCCGCTCACCCCGCCCGGTATTGACTATAGCTTGCCGCAAGGCATCCGGCTCGGATGTCGACGCCTCGAAAACCTTCACATCGAGCTTGGGGTGGATGTGATTCTGGGCCGCCACCATCTGTGGCTGGAGCTTCTGATCGAGTTCGGCCGCCGGATATTGTTTTCCTTGACGCTCGGCGTGCTCCAGCGCTTGAATGAAGTCCTGCAATTGAGCCGCGAGCGTAGGTCCGGACGACGACGAAGGAAGGGACGCTCGCCCTGCCATGGCGCCGGTGCCGGAGGGACGGGCGGATGTCGCCGAGCGGGCCCGCCTCGCTCGGGGAGAGCCGAGTGCCGCCAAGTCATGCAGGCTGGGTGACATGGACGCCTCGGGAGATGAAGGCGTAGAGGGCGTGGTCTGCTCTGTGGCGTGGGTTGGATAATGCTCAGGTGAACCTGCCACGGGTGAACCTGCCACGCTCGGCTTTGAAGCGCATAGACCGATCTTGATCTCCTGCAGTGACTGTAGAAGCAAGTTTGGCGAGTAGTTCTCCGATTCGCGTTGACTTACCGAAGTCATGGCTGGGACGGCGAAGCATTGACGCGGGGGATTCCCGAGCCTTCACCCAACGCCAGATCATTGGCTTCCTGGCGTTGCACCGGCTGAGATGGCCTTTTCGTGAACGCTTGGACATCTTCGGTCCAGCGCGCCTGCAGGCTTTGGTGCTCGGCGGCCGTCAGGCGCAGCGCGTCGAGCTCGCGCTGTTGGACATCTGCCCGCTGCCGTGCCTGCATCAGTTCCCGCTCCAGGCGGGGTATGGCGTTCCAGCCACTGACCATTGTCGTGGTTGAGCTGCATCAGGTCGTCGTTCTTGGCGGTCAAGGCGTCGTTGGCCTGACGCAGTGCGACCTGTAGCTCCTGCACCTGATGTTCGTGCCGTCGCTGCTCCTGCTCGCGCTGGTCCTTGACCGAGGTGCGGTAATGCTCCAGTGCTTCCCAGGCGTGTTCGTGCTTCTGTTCAAGAGAGCGCGCATGGCTTTCATGCTCGGCCAAGCGAACGGTCAGGCCGGAGATCCGCTCCTCCAACTGGGCCAGTTCAACGACGCGGCCGGCCAGGTCCCGCTTGGCCGCTTCGCCCGCCTCGCGTTCGGCCTGCAGTGCTGTCTCGGAGCGCTGCAGCTGCGTCCTGAGCGAACCCGCCTCTTGCCGGGCCTGCTCCAGCGCTTGGGTGCGCTCCTGAAGCTGCGCCTGGAAGCGCTCCTGGGCCTGCGCAACGACCGCTTCGGCCTCGGCGTGCAACCGCTCGGCAAGGCGGGCGACGAGGTCGTGGAGTGCGTCGCTAACGGCCATCTTCGCGCCGGGGCTCTGCCCTTCCTCGTCTTCCAACTCCCTCAGCTCGCATCCGGATCGGTACACCCCGACCCATCTGGCGACTGGGAGAGACGATGATCAGCGTTGCGCGATACTTGGAAGCCGCCACCCGACCTGACACTGAACGCGCTTACGCTGCGGCGATCCGCCATTTCGAGGTCGAGTGGGGCGGCCACCTGCCGGCCACCGCCGACAACGTGGCGCGCTACCTTGCCGCCTACGCCGGCCAGTTGGCGATCAACACGCTAAAACATCGGTTGGTGGCGCTGGCGCAGTGGCACCGGGTGCACGGCTTTGTCGACCCGACCCGGGCGCCGGTGGCGCGCCAAGTGCTCAAGGGCATCCAGACCCTGCACCCGAGCGTCGAAAAACGCGCCACGCCCCTGCAGCTCACCCAGCTGGGCCAGGTGACGACATGGCTGGAAGACGCTGCGGCCGCGGCCCAGTCTCGCGGCGATAGCGCCGCAGAGCTGCGGCATTTGCGCGATCGTGCCTTGCTGCTGCTCGGCTTCTGGCGCGGCTTCCGCGGCGATGAACTCACCCGTCTACAGGTGGACAACCTGCGCCTCGTGCCTGGCGAAGGCATGACCTGCTTCCTGCCGCATAGCAAGGGCGATCGCCAGCACGCCGGCACGACCTACAAGGTCCCGGCGCTGTCGCGATGGTGCCCGGTGGCCGCGACTTCGCGCTGGATCGCGGCGGCCGCGTTGACCGACGGCCCGGTGTTCCGTGCGATCGACCAGTGGGGTGGTGTCGCCGACACCGCCTTGCACCCCAACAGTCTGGTGCCGCTGTTACGGCGCATCTTCGGTGAGGCCGGCTTGGCGTCACCGAACGTCTACAGTGGGCATTCGCTGCGGCGCGGCTTCGCCGGCTGGGCCAACGCCAACGGCTGGGACGTGAAGGCCCTGATGGAATACGTCGGCTGGCGTGACGTGCACTCGGCGATGCGTTACCTCGACGGTGGCGATCCATTCGCCCGGCAGCGCATCGAAGCCAGTCTGACGGAAACGCCCGCGGTGCCAAGGCCTGCAACGACCTGAGGGTGCTGGATGGCGTCGATCGAACGGACTGCATACCCGCAATTCAAGCGAAACCCGGTCGTCCGCGAACTGGTTGCGGCCTACACGCCAACCGACGCTGAGGTGGCCTTCGTTGCCGAGTACACCCGGCAGCCTGCGCACCGCCTGACGCTGACGATCCTGCTCAAGACCTTCCAACGGCTGGGGTACTTCCCCGTGTTGGACGAAGTACCGCCGGCGGTGGTGCGCCATATCCGCGGCGCGCTGAAACTGCGCGTGCAGGTCAAGCCAGCGAATCTTGCCAACGCCTCGCGCTATCGCTACTACCGCCGGATCCGCCAATTCCTGCAGGTCCGGGCCTACAGCGACGGCGGGCTGAAGATTGCGGCACGCGTGGTATACGAAGCCGCCGCGGTGATGGATAACCCGGCGGACCTGATCAACGTGGCCATCGAACAGCTCGTGCGTGATCGCGTCGAGCTGCCGGCGTTCTCCACACTGGATCGCCTGACCCGGCGCATCCGCACGCTGGTCAACGGGCGCTATTTCGCCCAGATCGATGCTCGGCTGACCGTCGACGAAAAGCAGCGCCTTGAAGGCCTCCTGCAGGTCGAAGAGGAGCGCAAGAAGAGCCCGCTGCACGCGATCAAGCGCCTGCCCAAGCGCTCTTCGCTGCAGCATTTCCAGGAGTTGATCGACCATATCGCCGAACTGGGCGAATTGGTCGGCAGCGAGTTGCACCTCGCGGGCATCCCGGAGGTCAAGCGCAAGCACTTCGCCGCCGAGGCGCGAGCATTGGATGCTTCCGAACTGCGCAAGTTTCGGCCCGCCAAGCGCTACGCCGTAGTGGTGTGCTTGATCCACCGGGCGCGGGTCCAGACTCGCGACGATCTCGCGGAGATGTTCATAAAGCGCATGGGGAACATCCACAACCGGGGCCGAGAGGAACTGGAGCGGCTGAGGGCGCGCTATCGCGAGAAGACCGAAGCGATCGTGGCGACGATGTCGGATGTGGTCCGCGTCCTCGACCATCATCCCGGCGACACCGAGGCGGGGTGTGAAATCCGCCGCCTGGTCAACGCCCACGGTGGTGTGCAGCCTTTGCAGGCCGACTGCAACGCTATTGCGGCGCATAGTGGCGACAATCACTTGCCGCTGCTGTGGCCGTTCTACAAAAGTCACCGCGCCACCATCCTGCGGATGGTGCGCATGCTGGACTTGGCCTCGACCACGGAGGACCGCTCGCTGATCGACGCGATCGAGCTGATCCTGACGCAGGAACGAACCCGCGGCGATTGGCTGGAGGAAGCGGTCGATCTGGCGTTTACCACCTCCCAACCCTTTTCGACGAATTCGGCGATCGTGTCATACACCGTCTCGGCAAGTATTTCTGAAGCCTCAACGAAGCCGATGTCATCAAATACATCGGAAGGAACAATTCTGGCCTCATCCATGCCTAGCGCCTGGGGCCAATCGTAATCCCCACTAGTTATCGTTCCGACCGATTGAGTAAAAACACCATCAAAAGCCGTAGTGGCAGGAAGACCGACATTTTCAACATAACTCCGATAGCTTCTTTCAATCCGAGCTGACTTGGGCCAGTCGGGAGTGCTCTCCAGCACCAGCAGATAGTTATTAAGGTGTGCCGATGCAACACTATCGAAATACTGGTCGTAGGCTGATTCGCCGGCCGTATTTTCCCAATGCTGACGAACCATCTCATTCATGAACTCGCCGTAGAAATCGGAGGGCTCACCTGTGACATTGGCCGCGTCGTCAGCGTACGTATCCCCCCACTCCGCTAATTGCCGCCAAGCATCCGCATAGCTTCCTTGCTGTTGAAGCGACCTCAATGTATCTAATTGTCCTTGACTCAGATTGTGAGCTGCCATGACTCCATCTCCGCAGATTCGTTAATTGATGTAATTACTTGACCCTGAATTCCTCGATTCTTTTATCGACATCCCGATCAATCTCTCGCCATGACATAAGGTGATACATTGCGAATGTGTACTCAATCTGCAGGCCGTCATCACTTATCTTTGTCACGCTGCACGAAGGTGATGAAGCATCCATCCGCGGACACTGCAGCATGAAGTACTCACTTTCACCCTCTTTGATGTAGACATCTGAGCCTTTTCTTTCATCACTTCCCCCCTGGTTATCCAAGAAGTGGGTCAAGCCTTCCAGATCGCTTGAAAGCAGTCGCAATCTATTCGTGCTTTTCATGCGCCCAAGATACTCATCCATCGGATATACCGATGCTTTAGGGCTTATCAATATGTCGATCTTGTTCCCATGGCCGAGTCTCTCAAATTCTGCCCTCGTAGATTCCTCATATGGATTTACCCCTGGAATCAATCCGGTGATTGAGATGGCTCCCACCTCAGTGGATTCATCTTTCGGATTCGGCCACCTGTTTTTTCTCTTCAAGAAATCAACGTAGTGGTAGCCAAGCGGCACTTCATACTTCTTCCCAGCAAGCGTGTACTTGACGGGCTCATTCAGATCAATTTCCGCGCTCATGTTTCCTCCGCAACTGGGAAGGAAAATAGCCAGAAAGACGGCGCACTGCCGCCAATTGCCTATTACCCTTAAAGATGAGAAATTCACCAATACCTCCAATTTGACGTATACAAATAAAATATCGGTGCCAGCATATAAATGTTAGCAGCATGTTCATCTTTCTCGCATCCCCTCCCCCATGTGCTGCCGCAACGGGCTCAACAGATAATCGATCACCCGCCGCTTCCCGGTCTTGATCTCCGCGCTCAGCGTCATGCCGGCGCTCATGCTCATCACCACGCCATCGATCGCCAGCGTGCTGCCGTCCCGACGGATTCGCGCCGGGAACACCAGGCCCAGATTCTCGTTCTGCGCCGCATCGTGGGAGACGCTGACGACCTTGCCGATCAGGTCGCCGTAGCGGGTGTACGGGAAGCTCTCGACCTTCACCGTCACGTGCTGACCTGGACGCACGAAACCGATGTCCTTGTTGAGCACGGTCGCCTCGACCTCCAGCGCCTCCTGCGGCACCACCGCCAGCAGTTGCTGCGCGGGAGTGACCACGCCGCCCACCGTATGCACGGCCAGCTGCTGGACGGTACCGTCCACCGGGGCACGCAGGGTCATCAGCCGGTCGCGCTGGCCGGCCTTGGCCAGTTCCGGGGTGGACTGGGCGATCTGCTGTTCGGCCTTGCGCAGCTCGTCGAGGGTCTGCTGGCGAAAGTCGGCGACCAGCACGCGCAGCTCTTCCTCGGCAGCGCTCAATGCCGAGCCGATTTCCTGCAGGCGGTTGCGCTGGGTCGCCAGGTCGCGCTCGGCGGCGAGGCGCTCCTGCTCGCGCACCAAGTACTCATGCCGCCCCACATACTTGCCTTCGACCAAGCGTCCATAGTCATCAGCGCGCATCTTGGAGATACGCGCCGACTCGGCCAGCGGCTCGATCACGTCGCGCGTAGTCCGCAGTTCCGCCCGACGCTGGGCGATTGCGGCCAGAAGATTGTGGCGCTTGGCCTGGAGCGCATCGAAATGACTGGTAGCCAAGGCCTGCTCGGCGACGAAGCGCTCGGCCGGCACATCCGGCGCTGGAGGCAGGCGTGGCGTCACTCCACGATCGATGGCTGTGGCCAGTGAGCTCAGGCGCAGCGCGGCCAGCCGCGCCGCGCCCAGCGCCTCGCCGGCCTGGGCGAGCTCGGCACCGGTGGTCGTGGCATCCAGCTCGATCAACGGCTCACCCGACTTCACCTGTTGGCCGTCGCGCACCAGAATGCGGCGCACGACCGCGGTCTCGGCGGGCTGGATGACCTTGGTGCGTGAGTCGACCACCATCTTGCCAGGCGCCACCGCCACAGATGTCCAGCTTGCCAAACACTGCCAGCAGGGCCTCCGCGTCAATGCCTTCGTCGTCCCAGCCAGGACTTCGGTGAGGCGAAGCGAAACGGAGCGCTCCCCGCTAAACTTGCTTCTACAGTCACTGCAGGAGATCGACATGGGTCTATGCGCTTCAAAGCCGAGCGTGGCAGGGTCACCTGAGCATTATGCAACCCACGCTACAGGGTCGCCCTCGCCGTCCGAATCACCGCTGTCATCGCATAGGGACTCGTCTTCCTCCTCGACCAGTGCACTGCGCGACGCTTTACCTTCCCCGCCGCGTCGCGCGGCTTCTCCCGAACCGCAGGGCTCACCCAATTGGCAAGGGGCAGGATGGTCCGGCCATGAAGGTTTTAGCGACTGGTCAGAATACCAGGACAACTTGCATGACTCAGCCCATCAGTGGCAAGGCGTATCTACCGGTGAGTACCCGGCCGCTCCTGCCGATATGTGGTCTCGGCCCGCCTGGAACCCTTATGCCACCTTTGACACTGGCACAGCTTCTTCGCAC
This sequence comes from Xanthomonas hyacinthi, assembly GCF_009769165.1. Taxonomy (NCBI): domain Bacteria; kingdom Pseudomonadati; phylum Pseudomonadota; class Gammaproteobacteria; order Lysobacterales; family Lysobacteraceae; genus Xanthomonas; species Xanthomonas hyacinthi. The sequence continues at coordinate 4,474,169 of NZ_CP043476.1, read as the reverse complement.
TCTCAAGCAGTCCAAGGAACTGCCACAAACTATCTGCGCGGTCCAGCGAAGTATTCCAAGCTTAGCTCAGAAGAACAAAGCTTAGTTGGTGCGGCGCGCTGGCCAGACGATGCACCTGGGCTTAACATTTCTAACAAAAGCAATACGCAAGACAATAAGCGATATTGCAAAAGCTTATATAAAACATCGCGCATTGCTGGTGGCTCCATAGCTTCTGGCAAGATTAATAGTTTTAATGATCTTTGGCAAAAAGCAACACAATGGCGCTTATCTAGAATCCCTTCCGGTGACGCATCAAAAGGCGACTTCGCTGCGGCGCGCATGCCCAATACCAGATTCGTTACTTCTTTGAGGCGACCATATCACTCAGTGATAGAGCGTGTTAGAAATCATCCTGATGCGGAAACAGAACTATACGAAGGAGAATATTTCAACGGAATTGAAGTCAAGGTGTATCGGCAGTATGGAGCGATTTCAGGGGAAACTATCCCAATGACGACAGTCAGTGCGGCTGTGGATGATAATGCCATTAGTGCGGGGCTGCGCAACCTTCCGAAGGATAAACGCCAGCAGGTAAGAGAGAGTATGGCAGCTTCACATCCTAACATGATCACTCACACTGACGCAGAATATGTTCAAACTATAAAAGATCATCTAGAGTCTCTGTACTTACAAGCGATTGATCCCTCGCTTGAGAAGCATGAGGCCTTGGAGTTAATAGCGCGACTGCACTGGTGGGCAGCAAGTGCAGCGCCAGATAAGCGCGGCAGTGCTGCGAAAGCCGAATTCGCGGCAAGATCAATCGCCTCAGCTCATGGTATCGAAATGCCCCCATTCAGACATGGAATAGTTCCCGATATCGAGGCAATGCTTAGATCTGAGAGCCAATTTCTTTCTGATTATCCTAATTTTTTGAGCGCCCCCCATTTTGAGGATCGGTAGGGATTCGTAAAAAAAACAGCCAAATCTTGCCCGACACCTGAAAAGTGAGGAGTTATCACTCTGCTTTTCCGGCCCGTCGCACGATATCCGCACGCTGTCTGGCTCTATGCGCACTGCCCATCGCCAGCGCCGCAAAGCCTGAACGGGCTGGTAGAGGATTGGCAAGAATCCGTGAAAATCCTTTTCTGACGGTGATTTAGCTCATTTTTTGCTTTTTGCACGAATCCCTGCTGATCCTCATGCTGGTCGCGGCGTGGGGCAAGTAGGCATTGGTCGTAGGCGTGAGCCCCGTTCCTCCTGGGGACGTCGGCCACGGCCAGGCCAGAATGACTCACAGAATCCGCAGGGTGTGTAATAGACGGATGCCACCGGCTTCACAAGAGCGAGCACTAGCCGATTGCCTGCATCCCGCGGCTTGGGATGACCCGCATGGTCAAGACCCGCTACATGGGGCTGCGGCGTTCCGTCTATTACCCACCCGTTTGCCGACCGGCCTCGCACACTCGCCGCAAGACAGTTGCAGCGTGCCGAACCTCGAAAGGGACGAGGTAGTGGATGAGCCGGTGGAAGCGCCGTTTTATCTGGCAACTTCATGTTTTCACAAAAGAAATCGGATTTTGCGAGTCATTTTTACACGTATGTCGGCTGAACGCCAAGTACGTCCTGCCCAAGACGCTCGTGGCCGAGGCGCCCGGCTTCATCCAGCGCAAGTATTTCGAGCTGGCGGTGCTGGCGCAGGTCAAGGACGAGCTGAAATCCGGCGACCTTTATATCCCGCACGGAGAGCGATACGATGATTATCGTGAGCAGCTCGTCGACGAGGCCACATTCGCCGACGAACTCGAGGCGTACGGTGAAGTCTCGGGCATCGCGACCGACGCGGCGACGTTCGTGCAGGGCCTGCGTGCCGAGCTGACTGCCCTGGCTGACACCGTGGACGCGCGATTTGCCGACAACCTGCACGCCAGCATGGTCGATGGGCGTCTGATCCTCAAGCGCCTGCAGCGCGCCGAGGTGACCCAGGCGATCACCGCGGTCGACGGCCTTATCACCGAGCGGTTGCCGCCGACCAGCATCGTCGATGTGCTCCTCGACACCACCCGCTGGCTGGATCTGCACGTGCATTTCAGGCCGATCGCCGGCACCGATGCGCGCGTCGACGAGTTGCTGCGGCGGGTGATCACCACGCTATTCTGCTATGGCTGCAATCTCGGACCCACCCAGACCGCGCGTTCGGTCAAGGGCTTTAGCCGGCGCCAGATCGCGTGGTTGAACCTCAAGTACGTCACCGAGGACACGCTCGACCGGGCGATCATCGATGTCATCAACCTGTACAACAAGTTCAAGTTGCCAGGCTATTGGGGCAGCGGCAAGAGCGCGTCGGTCGACGGCACCAAGTGGAGCGTCTACGAGCAGAACCTGCTCTCGGAGTACCACATCCGCTACGGCGGTTACGGCGGCATCGGCTATTACCATGTCTCCGATCGCTACATTGCACTGTTTAGCCACTTCATCTCGTGCGGCGTGCACGAGGCGATCTACATCCTCGACGGGTTGCTCGCCAACCGCTCGGACATCCAGCCCGACACCGTGCACGGCGACACCCAGGCCCAGAGCTTCCCCGTGTTCGGACTGGCGCACCTACTCGGCATCAAGCTCATGCCACGGATCCGCAACATCAAGGACCTGGTGTTCTCGAGGCCCGAGCCTGGCCGGTCCTACCAGAACATCCAGGCGCTGTTCGGCGACAGCATCGACTGGGCCCTGATCGAGACGCACCTGCACGACATGCTGCGGGTGGCGATCTCGATAAAACTCGGCAAGATCACGGCCTCCACGATCCTGCGCCGTCTCGGCACCTACAGTCGCAAGAACAAGCTCTACTGGGCGTTCCGCGAACTGGGCAAGGTGGTGCGCACGTTGTTCCTGCTGAACTACATCGACGATGTCGAGGTGCGCCGGACCATCCACGCTGCCACCAACAAGAGCGAGGAATTCAATGGCTTCGTGAAGTGGGCGTTCTTCGGCGTGGAAGGGATCATCGCCGAGAACGTCCAGCATGAACAGCGCAAGATCGTTCGCTACAACCAACTCGTGGCCAACCTCGTCATCCTGCACAACGTCGAGCAGATGACCAGCGTGCTGACCCAGTTGCGGGCGGAGGGGCGTGATGTCAGCCCCGAGGTCCTGTCCGGTCTGTCGCCGTACCGTACCAGCCACATCAACCGTTTCGGCGACTACACTCTCGATCTCAAACGCGAGGTGGCGCCGATCGACTTCTCGCGGAGAATCCATGCTGCCACAATGGTTTAGGCCCGATTCGGCTGTTTTTTACACGAATCCCTGCCGACCCTCTACTTCGGCGGAATCCTCAACAGCATATGCACGTGATCGGGCATCAGATGTCCTTCCTCGACTCGGCTCTCCTTCTGCTCGGCCAACCGCCGGAACACTTCTCCAAGATGCTTCCTCAGACCAACGTACAGCGTCTTACGGCGACACTTCGGAATGAACACCACGTGGTACAGGTACTCCCACCTCGTGTGACTTAAACTCTCAAATTCATCCATCTCGGTTTCTCCGTCTCGTGTGCTTGGCGGCTCACGTTTCGGAGTCTCCGGGATGGACTCCCGGATATGTCAAACTTCTACTGCCTCCCCGGCAGAGCCGGGGGAACTCTCAGGTTGGTTTAGATATTCCATGGGGAACCCTTCTAAAAAAGGACATCAAGCAGCATGCACGGCCATCGTTCGCGACAACATCGCCAGCAGCGCCAGATGCCCCACGTAGTAGAGGTAGAACGCCCAGCGCGTCCGTGAAATGGGGAAATCGCGGTTCGCCAGCAGCGCCGCCACTGGCAGTGCCAGCAAGGCCCAGCCGTTGCCGTTCCACCCGCACAGTGGCGCGAACGACGCTGCGAGCACCACGATGCGCACAGCGCGATGTTCGCTCCAGTTGCGAACGCTGTTGCGCGCCGCGGTCTGGTGCGGGGCGTGTGGCACCGCGCGTAAACGGAACAGCCACCAGGCGGCCAGCACCAGGACCAGTCCGGTCCAGTTGTAGTCAATCAGTGGCGGCGCCGCCAGCACGCACATGCCGAGCAGGGTCCATTGCCGTTGCTGGATGCTCCAAATGACAGCGGCCGCCAGGGCGAAGCTGAGCAGCACGTTGAACGGCAACCAGTAGCCGAACGCCAGTGCATACGCCGGCTGGGCCAGGGTTCCCCACAGCAGCAGCCTGCGCACGGACTTGAGTACGTCGGCGCCCGGCTGGGCCAGGTTGTAGGCCAGGACCAGGGCGAACAGCGGGAAGGCGATGCGGCCGAGCTCGGACACGACCGGGATGTAGCCGTCGTCGAGGACTTTCGCCACGTGATCGCCGGTCATCAGGATCAAGGCGATCCATTTCAACAACTCGCGGGCACTGCTGGTCATCGTGTCGTTCAGAACGCCGCTCCTGACCGCCTGTGTGTCTCCCCTGCCTCGGCCTTGCATCAGCGCCGCGGCAGCGCTGTGCTCTGCGGATGGCGGTGGCTCGGCGCGCAACACGCGCGGCGCGGTCGAGGCCATGGACGTTAGTCTGTTCCGGGTACGGCAGCAACACGCGCGGCTATTTTTCGCGTCGCGGCGTGCTGTCGCGGCGCGCGCCGGATGCGCGTCGGTCAGTGCGTCCGCTGCACCATCGCGATTGGCGCGGATGGCGGGCGCGCGAGGTGCAGGCAGCGATCCGCCACAGCGGACAGGCTGGTCCGGTGCGACACGACGACCAGCGCGGTGCGCGGCAGGCGCTGCCGCAGCGTCGACAGCACCTGCTTCTCCGAGACCGCGTCGAGCGCGCTGGTGGCTTCGTCGAGCAAGGCGATCCGCGGCTGCCTGAGGATCACCTGCGCCAGCAGCAGGCGCTGCAGTTCGCCGCCGGAGAGTTTGGCGGCGGCGCTGTTCAAGGTGGTGTCCAGGCCCTGCGCGCGGTCGTGCAGGCGTGCGGCCAGGCCGACGTCGCGCAGCGCCTGCCACATCGCCGCTGCGCTCGCGCCCGGCTCGGCCCAGGCGAGGCAGTCGCGCACCGTGTGCTGCCACGGACGCACGCTCTGGCCGACATAGGCGCCGTGCCGGACCAGGGCGCGGTATGCGGCGAAATCGAGCGCGCGCCCATCGCACTGCGCCGCGAAGACGCGTGGTTCGACCATGCCGGCGAGCACGTCCATCAGGCTGCTTTTGCCGGCACCGGAGTGTCCGCAGATCAAGGTCATGCTGCCGGGCGCCAGGATCAGTTCGCCGATCGCGACCGCGGCCAGCGGCGGCGCTAGGCCGATCCTGTGGATTCGCAGCGGACCGTGCATGGGCGCGGTCGCGTGCGGCGTTGCCGGCATCGCCCGCGCGGTCCCCAGGCCGACATAGTGTTGCCATAGCTCCAGCGCCGGTGCGGCCGAGCGCAGTTGCTGGAAGCTCTGCCGGGTCGAGACCAGATACGGTAGCAGCCGCCCGAGCAACAGGCCTACGGTGATCAGCGCGCCACGGTCGATGCCGTGCCACAGGCCGGCCAGCAGCATGATCGCGGCAATGGCGGCGACGGCGCTGAGTTCGAGCAGCAGCCGGCCCGAGGCGACCAGTGCCTGCTGCTGCCAGTAGCCATGGCTGAGCCGGCTGCAGATCGCGTCGTAGCCGCGTTTCTCCAGGTCTTCGCGTTCGAACGAGCGCACATGGCGCAGGCGTCGCGGGAAATCCTCGCTGAGCCAGAACAGCCGGGTCATGTCGGCGACATATTGCTGGCTCACCCGCGCCTGTTCGTGGCCGGAGATGCGGAACGCCAGCACCGCCAACCCCAGCAGCGGCGGCAGCGCCAGCACCAGGGGCGGCGACACCAGGAAGGCGATGCCCAGGCTGACGCCGGCGGTGATGGCGGCCACCAGCAACTGCAGCAAGGCGCTGAAGCCCTGGACGATGATCTCGATGTTGTAGGTGAGCACGTTGGCGATTTCCGCCGAACTGGCGTCGGCGAGCGCCGGCAGCGGCGCGTCGAGCAGGCGCGCGTGCACCTGGCGGCGCAGGCGCACCGCATGGCCGCTGGCAAGGTCAGCGGCCAGCCGCGCGCCCGCCCAGCGCAGCAGGGCGAAGCCGGCGCTGGCGACGAAGAAGATCGCCGCCTGGGCGAGGACGCCGTCGGGCAGCGCCAGCACGTGCCCGCCGAGCGTCAGTGCATGCCCGGGTTGCACCAGCGGCACCAGGGCGACGGTGGCGACGGCGCCGGCCAGCGCGGAGGCCAACGACAGGACGACGTACAGACAGATGCGCATCCGCTCTCCACGATCCAGGGTGGCGATGAAGGTGCGCAGCAGCGGCGGCGCCGGGTCGGGCGCGGTGGTGCGTGCGGTCATCGGTGGCGGCCTGGGGACGGCGCCCGTTCGCCGATCCGCGTGATGGGCTGCGACGCGCCTGCATGCCGCGCCAGTGCGAGCATGGCGCCGTGGCTGCCCTCGCCTGCGCGTGGCGCCTCTCTTCTCATGGCCGCCATGCGGTCCTCGCCGCCGCGCTCATCGCAGCAACTGCAGCACGGCGTCGACCGAGGCATCCGGATCCGCGCCGCGCTGCAGTTCGTGGACGCCCAGCTGTTGCAGTTGCCGCGCGAACAGCGACCATCCCGGTTGCGCGGCGGCATACGGCTGGTCGGCGGTCAAACGCTGGAGCGCCTCGTGTTCGGCGATGGGCTGCAACAGTCGCTGCGGATCGGCGGCGGCAGTGGCGGAGACGAACACCGCACCGGCAAGCTGCAATGGTGCGGACGCAAGGCACGCGCGGCCGTTGCGGATATCGACTTCGTGCTTGACCGCGCCGCTGCGGCGCCGGATCGTCGGTGCGGCGGCGATCCAGGCGCGGGTCGGCGCGTCGAGCAGCCGCAGCAGATCCTGCCGCAGGTGCAGGAAGTTGCCGATGCCGGTGGCGAGCATGCGCTGCGGCTCGACGAACAGCGCATCCTCGGCGAGGAACTCCAGGCCGCGCAGCAGGCTGTGCAGGGCCAGCGTGGACTTGCCCGCACCGCTGGCGCCGAGCAGCAGCACGCCGCGCCCGCCGGCGCCGACACAGGCGCCGTGCAGCGGCACCAGGCGCATCGCGCGCGCCGCCAGCACGAACACCGCGAACTCGATCAGTTCGTAGCGCACATGGTAGGAATGGGCGAGCATGTCCTCCGACACCACCAGCAGCGCCCTGCCCTGGTCCGGCATCAGCACCATGTAGTTGTCGGCGTCGATGACCCCGCACAGCACGCCGGCGCCGGAATGGGTCTGCACCGGCGGCGGCTCCAGCGCGAACACATAGGGTGCGTCGTGGCGCGCGACCAGGTTCAGTTCGATGCGAAAATCGGCGGCCTCGGGCAACTGGTGCGGCGGCACCCCGCCGAATGCCGCCTCGACCAACTGCAGCAAGGCCTCGCTGTTGCTTTCGAACTGGAAGCGGGCGCCCAGCAACTGCTTGCTGAGGACATGGTCGCGCCGCAGCTGGTCATGGAACGGATCGGCGGCAACGCTGGCATGCGTTGCGGTGGTGCTGGCCACAGGCTCCCAGCGTTGCGTGCGCACGGTCGAGAGTTGCATCGGGGATGGGTCCGTGGGGTCGATGCGCGTGAGTGCGTGCAGCGGCAGCAAAGGTTGCGCGGCAGCAGCCGCGCTGCGCCGGTGGCCGCGGGCGACGATGCGCCGGCGCATCGCGCACAACCAAAGAAGGCGCCGGCGGCACTTACGGCACGGCCACCTGTGCGCGGCCACTGCTGCATGCGCCGCGGCATCCGTTGCCGGCGCCGAACGAGACCCTTCCGCCGATGCCAAAGATCCAGGTCAGCCACTCCTATTTCCTGCGCTACGACCCCAAGCAATGGGAACGCGGCAAGCCGTATCCGCCGCTGGCCACGCTGCAGGTGGCCACGCTGCTGCGCCGGCACGGGCACGAGGTGGCGCTGTTCGACGCGATGCTGGCCGATGGCGTGGAGGACTACCAGACCTCGTTGCGCGCGGCGCAGCCGGACCTGGTGGTGTTCTACGAGGACAACTTCAATTTCCTGACCAAGATGTGCCTGACCCGGATGCGCGAAGCCGCCTGCCGGATGATCGCCGAGGCGCGTGCCGGCGGTAGCCGGGTGATCGTGGCCGGCTCCGACGCGTCCGACCATCCCGAGGTGTTTCTCGCTGCCGGCGCGCACGCGGTACTGATCGGCGAAGGCATCGCCGCGCTGCTGGAACTGGTCGAGCGGCTGCAGCAAACGCCCGACATCGACGCCGCGGCCTGGGTGGCGGACGTGGCCGATATCGCCACCGCCGCGCTGCCGCAGCTCAAGCGCGCGCAGATCGGCGCACGGCCGCCGGATCCGCGGCTGTCCGGCCTGGCCGCCTGGGATCTGGTCGATATCGAGCGTTACCGGCGCCTGTGGTTGCAGCGGCACGGCTATTTCAGCCTGAACATGGCGGCTTCGCGCGGCTGCCCGTTCCGCTGCAACTGGTGCGCCAAGCCGATCTGGGGCAACCACTACAAGCGCCGCAGCGCGCCGGAAGTGGCCGCGGAAATGATCCACCTCAAGCGCACCTTCGCCCCGGATCACATCTGGATGGCCGACGACATCTTCGGCTTCCACATCGAGTGGGTGGAAGAATTCGCCGCGGTGCTGGCCGCGGCCGATGGCTCGATCCCGTTCACCATCCAGACCCGCGCCGATCTCGGCAGTGAGCGCATGGCGGCCGCGCTGGCCCGCGCCGGTTGCGCGGAAGCGTGGATCGGCGCGGAAAGCGGCAGCCAGCGCATCCTCGACAAGATGACCAAGGGCACCGCGGTGGAGGACGTGATCGCCGCCCGCCAGCGCCTGGGCGCGCACGGTATCCGCGTCGGTTTCTTCCTGCAGCTCGGCTACCTGGACGAGCAACTGGACGACATCCTCGCCACCCGTGCGCTGGTGGCGACGGCGCGCCCGGACGACATCGGCGTCAGCGTGTCGTATCCGCTGCCGGGCACCAAGTTCTACCAGCAGGTGAAGAACCAGCTCGGTCGCAAGACCCATTGGCAGGACAGCGATGACCTGGCGATGATGTTCCATGGCGCCTACGACTCGGAGTTCTACCGGCGGGTGCGCGATCTGCTGCATCGGCAGGTGGACCTGCAGCGCAGCGAGGCCACGCGCGCGCCGCACGACTACGCGCAGGACTGGGCCGCACTGGACGCGCAATGGGAGGCGCTGATCGCCAGCGAAGGCCAACACCGGACCGCTGCCGCCATGCCGGCCGCAGCCACTGCCTCCGGCCACCGCATCCCGCTGCTGCAACGCCAATGAGCGCGCATGCGACGCCGCAAGCGCATGCGCCCTCCTCCGCCGATCCTTTTATCGATCCGCTTGCCGAGCGTGCGACGCAGCCTGCGTTGAAGCAGGTCGGCAGCGGCTTGCGGCTGGCGACCGAAACCCTGGCGCGCGAGCTGGCGCGGCCGGGCAATGCGATGCCGCAATGGAACCGGCTGCAATGGCGGCTGGCGGCGGCGGCGACCGCCGCGCATGGCATCGCGCCGTTGCTGAGCCGGCTGTCGGTGTGGCCCGATCGCGACTGGAGCGCGTTCCTGGCCGAGCAGCGCGAGCACGTCGCCCACCGCTATCGGCGCATCGCCGCGCTGCTCGAGCGGATCGATACGCTGGCGCAGGCCGCCGGCGTGGCGATCGTGCCGCTGAAGGGCGCGGCCTTGCACGCACAAGGCCTGTACCTGCCTGGCGACCGGCCGATGGCCGACATCGACCTGCTGGTGCGCGGCGAAGACGCCGCGCAGGTGGGTACGTTGCTTCAGGAACTCGGCTACGTGGCCGAGTTCGCGCAGTGGAAGCACCAGACCTTCCGCCCTGCCGAAGCGCAGCCGGTCGCCGGCCTGGGCGAGCATCGCGATACGCCGATCAACATCGAGCTGCACCTGCGCATCCAGGAGCGGTTGCCGCAGGCCACGGTCGACATCAGCGAGCGGATATTCCCGCGCCACAGCCGCCCGGGACTGAATCCGTACCCCTCCAACGGCGCGCTGATGAGCCATCTGCTGCTGCACGCGGCCGGCGGCATCTGCAGCCGCAGCCTGCGGCTGATGCATCTGCACGACATCTCGCTGCTGGCCACACGGATGACCGCCAAGGATTGGCAGGTACTGTGCGACGACGCCGATGGCGCGCCGTGGTGGGCGTTGCCGCCGCTGCAGCTGGTGCTGCGTTACTACCGCACGGCGATTCCGCAGGCGGTGTTGGCACGGTTGCGCGCGCAGTGCCCGCCGCTGCTGCGGCTGGTCTCCAGCCGACTCGACCTGACTCGCGCCTCGTGCTCGCAGCTATGGTTGCCGGCGTTGCCCGGCATCGAATGGGCGCGCTCGCTCGGCGAGGTCGTGCGTTATCTGCGGCAACGGCTGCAACCCTCGCAGGAAAGCCGGCAGGAGCGCACCGACATGATCCGCACCCAGCTGTGGTTGCAGGGCCAATCCTGGGTCGCGCTGTCGCAGCGGCGGCGCGTGCTGCTGCGCCTGCTGCGGCCGGTACCGCGCATGGATACGCTGTATGCGGTGCGCAGTGCCTTGCAGGGATATGCGCCGCGCTAGGTAGGAGCGGCTTCAGCCGCGACAGACGCTATCGGTAATGCCTGTCGCGGCTGAAGCCGCTCCTACGTTGGATACGTTTGCTCACGCGCTCTGCGGACACAGCCGCCGGTACAGCGTGTTGAAACTGCGCACGGTATGGTCGGCATCCTCGCGCACCGCGCGGCATTGCGCGGACCAGGCCAGGCGCAGGCGCAGTTCGTCGTCGGCGAGGACCTGGCGCAAGGCTTCGGCCAGGCCGGCCCAGTCGCCGACCGGCACCGCCAGCGCCGCCGACGGCGCCCATTCCAGCAGGTGCCCTACCCCGGTGCCGACGGTGGGCACGCCGGCCACCGCCGCTTCCAGCAACACCATCGGCCCGGCTTCGTGCAGCGACGACAGCACCAGCAGATCGGCGGCCTCCACCAGCGGGCGCAGTTCGCGCTGGGTCTTGAAACCGAGGAAGCGCACCTGCTGCGACAGCCCGAGCTGCGCGACCAGGCGCTGCATTTCGCCGTCGAGCGTGTCCACGCCGACGATGTCGATGCGGAACGCCACCCCGGCACGCGCCAGCGCCGCCAGTGCGCGCAGCAGTGTCGGCTGGTCCTTGACCCGGTTGAGGCTGGCCACGTGCAGCAAGCGGGCGATGCCGCCATCGCGCCGGCGCGGCTCGCGCTGCGGCCAGGCGCGCAGGTCCACGCCCAGCGGCACGCGTTCGGCGGCGATGCCCAGCGCCCGCACCGCATCGACGATCGGCGTACTCGCCGCGGTGACCGCGTTCGCCAGCCGAAGTACCAGCGCCTCGCGCAGCCGCCCCTGCCATTTGCGCCGCCCGCCGTAGCCGATGGCATGCAGCGCGACCAGTTCGCCGCCGGCGATGTGCACCAGGCTCGGCCGCCGCAGCAGGCGCGCGGCGGCCACCGCGATCAGGCTGCAATGGCCGGAGAAGATCGATTGCACCAGGTCGAACGGCGCCTGCCGATGCTCGGCGCGGATCGCGGCGACCGCGCGCAGGCGGGTGCGGCCATCGCCGATGTTGTGGATGCGCGCGCCGAGCAACTCCCAGCACGCCGGCGCAGGCTCCTGGTGCAGCACGAACACATGCACCTCGTGGCTGCGCGCCAGGCGTTCGATCAGGGTCAGCAGCACCGGGATCACCCGGTATTCGCCGCTGCGATCGACCCCGCCGGGCACCACCAGCGCCAGCTTCATGCGTCGTTCCGTGCGGGTTGCTCCAGCAGCTGCGCATAGGCGCGCGACCAGCGCCGGCCCACCGCGGCGAACGACAGCTGCGCATCGAAATGGGCGCGGACCTGCGCCGGCGACGGCCGTTCGGCGGCGGCATGCACCAGCGCCTCGGCGAGCAGGCCGGCATCGCCGCACGGCCACAGTTCGCCGACGCGGCCGCAGTCGGTGAGCGCGCGGAACGCCGGAATGTCGGTCAGCACCGGCAACGTGCCGCAGGCGAAGGCTTCCAGCGCCGCGTAGCCGCAGCTCTCGGCAAGGCTGCCCGACACGAACAGATCCGCCGCGCGCATCAGCGTCTGCACCTGCGCATGCTCGACCTTGCCGAGCAGATGCACGCGCCCACGCAGACGCGGATCCTGCTGCACGCGGTGCTGCACCGCCTCCAGCAACGGCGCGCTGCCGAACGCGCAGAACAGCTGCAGTCCGGGCAGCCGCGCGGCGGCGCGGGCCACGCCGTCGAGCACGGTCAGCGGATCCTTGCCGGCGCTCAGATGGCCGACCCAGAGCACGCAGGGCGCGCCGTGCAAGCCGCTATCGCGCCGTGCCTGGGCGCGATCGCCGGGGGTGAAGCGGCAGCTGGATTCGGGGATCGCGAACAAGCGGGTGGACGGTGCGAACAGCCCGGCATGCACGAACGCGCGTGCCAGATCGAGCGAGGTGAAGGCGATGCCCGCTGCGGCGGCGTACCACTGCCGCCACTGCGAGCGGCGCCACCAGCGTGGCGGGCGGTTGGCATGGTCCTGCAGCAGGATCGGTACCTGCGGCAACTGCCGCGCCATCGCGCAGGCCTCGCGCGCGAACTCCAGGCCGTGCACGTGGACCACGTCGGCGCCGAGCGCGTGCACGATGCCGGCGATGCGCCGCGCGCGGCTGCTGGTGCCGGCGTTGCCGGGGTCGGCGAAGTGGTACTCCACGCCGTTGCGCAGCAGTTGCTCCGATGCGGCGGCGGCCTGGATCACCGACACGCGGGTGCCGGTGCCGCCCACCGCTTCGGAGATGTCGGCCAACGTCGGCCAGTGCGCGAACACCTGCGCCGGCGCCAATTCCGGCGGTACCGGGACGAAATTGATCTGCACCACGTGCATGGGTTTGCCGCCAGGATGCGCCACGCCTAGATTCCGGAGACCTGCGGCCGGCGCAGGCGCACCAGCCAATTGGCGAAGTTCAGTTCCCACGGGCGGTCGTAGCGCCGGTAACGGTAGCGCCACGCCGCCATCGCACTGAGGCCGCGCTTGGCCCAGCGCGGCGAGCGCAGGTCCTGCGCGGTGGGATAGCGGCAACCCAGGACGGTGACGAAGTCGCGGATGCGCTGGCGCAGCGCATCGTCGAGCCAGGGCGCATCGGCGTGGCAGGCGTAGTCCACCCATTGCGGCTGGGTCCACTCCTCCGGCGTGCGCGGGAACACCACCGGCGCGCCGTGCAGGTCGCGCAGCGGCATCGATGCGCGCTTGCCGCGATCCTTCTCGTGACGGCTGGCTTCCGGCAGCGGCGTGTACACGTAGACGATGATTTCCGACTGCGGATTGATCTGCTTGAGTTCGCGGATGAACTCGAAGGTCTGCTCGGTCTCGTGCACGGTGTCCTGCGGCGGCGCGACCATGAACGACAGTTCCGGGATCACCCCGTTGCGCCGGCACAGCTCGGCCACCTGCAGGGTCTGGTCCGGGCGCGTGCCCTTGCGGATTTCCTTCAGCATCGCCCCGCTCGGCGATTCGGCACCGATGTAGGCCATGCGCAGCCGGCTCTTGCGTACCAGCGTCCAGGTGCTCTCGGACAGGTTGAGCAGCGCGTCGGCGCGCGCATAGCACCACCACGGCATCTCCAGCTTGGCCATGACCTCCAGTAGCGGGATCATCTCCGCCTCGCGGTCGAAGAAGTTGTGGTCGAAGAACTGGATCGAATCGGCGCCCAGTTCCTCTTTCAGATAGCGCAGCTCGCGCTCCAGCCGCGCCGCGGTGGGCAGCGCGGTGGCGCCGCCGAACATCGCCGCCACCCCGCAGAAGGTGCAGCGGAAACGGCAGCCGAGTGCGGCCTGGTGCGAGGCGGTGCGGCGGCCGAGGAAGCTGCGGCCGAGATAGCGGCGCGGGTCGCCGAGCTTTGCGTACGGCAGCGCCGGCGCCGCCTCGCCGCGGCCGAAACCGCGATTGCGGTTGTGTACGATCGCGCCGTCCTGTTTCCACGACAGCCCGTCGATCTGCGCCAAGTCGGGACCCTCGCCGCGCAACGCCGCGACCAGTTCCGGCAGCGTGTCCTCGCCCTGCGCGCGGATCGCATAGTCCACATACGGCGCGCTCAGCGCGGTGTCGGTGTACAGCGTCGGGAAATAGCCGCCCCAGACGATCGGCATGGCCGGGAAGCGTTCGCGGATCGCGGTGGACAGCGCGATCGACGGCGCGATCTGTGGCCCGCCCATGACGCTGATGCCAACCGCGTCGTAGCGCTGTTCCTGCAACGCCTGCAAGGCGCTGTCGATGAAACCGCGGTCGACGTTGCCGTCGATGATGCGGCTGTCGCCGCTGCGGTCCAGCGCCGCGGCCAGGTTCAGCAGCGCCAGCGGAAAGCGGGCGTTGCCGCGCGAGGTGATGGTCGGATTGACCAGCAGCGTGTTCGGTCTGGAAGGCATGGAAGGAGATCGCAAGGCAAGGTTCACGGCAGGCGCCGCAGCCGCAACACCAGCGCCACCGGAACCTGCAGCGCGGCAGGATCGAAGTGCGCGCCGGCGGGAATGTCGGCAGGATCGAGCATCGGTTCGTGCACCGCTTCGATCGCCAGCCCGAGCGCGGCGCAGGCCGCATGCCAGTGGCTGTAGAGGTGCTGGGTATGGCGCACCGCGTAGCGCTGGCCGTCCGCCTTGAAATCGCGCTTCCAGCCCAGCGCGTGGCCGATCGGGTGCACGTCGCTGCACAGCAGGCTGCCGCCCGGGCGGGTGGCGCGGCGCAGTTCGGCCAGCGCCGGCAGCAACTGCGGCAGATGCCCGACGACCAGGGCACAGATGCTCAGGTCGGCGCTGGCATCGGCCACCGGCAGTGCATCCAGGCTGCCTTCGCACAACGTGTAGCGATTGCCGGCGCCGGCCGCATCCAGTTCGCGCGCGGCGCGGCTGAGCATCTGCGGCGACAGGTCCACGCCGGTGGCGTGCGCGGCGTGGCGCTCCAGCGCATGCAGCAGATAGCGTCCGCTGCCGCAGCCGGCATCGAGCACGCGCTGGCCGTGCAGCGCGGGCGGCAGCAGCGCCAGCATGGCGCGCTGCTCGGCCTGCATCACCGGGTTGTGCGCGTGCGCCGGATAGCTCGCCGCCCACAGCGCATACGCCTCGAACGGGTCCAGGATCGGCACGGCGCTCATGCGCGGCGTACCTGCAGGGCGGACGGCTCGGTCGTGCGAAGCGCATCGCCTTGCAGCTCCAGCCCAGGTTCGAGCGCGAGCAACGCCGGGTCGGCCAGTTCCGCGGCCAGCAGCTTCGGCACGCCGTCCAGCGTTACCGGCACCGCCGCCACGCCGGTGGCCTCGAACCAGTCGGCGAAATCGGGATCGGCAATGCGCGGGCGTCCGTCGCGCACCACCGCGCGCAGTGCGCTGCGCGCCAGCCCGACCAGGCTATGCGCCGGATCGCCGCCGCGGTCGCCGACGAGCAGCAGATCCGCGGCGCTGCCGACAGCGAGACTGCCGCGTCCGGGCAGGCGCAGGATGCGCGCCGCGGCGGTGGTCGCCAGTGCCAGCGCCTGCCCGGCATCCAGTCCGTTGTCGGCGGCCACCTGCAATTCCTCGAGCAGGTCGCGCGCGCCGCTCAGGCGCGAATCGCTGCCCAGCGCCAGGCGCCCGCCGGCGTACAGCCGGCGCGGGTCCAGCGTGCGCCCCAGCAGCGTCAGGTTGCTCGACGGGCACCACACCACGGCGGCGCCGCAGGCGAGCACGCGCTCGATATCGGCCGCGCTCAGGCCCACGCCGTGGATCAGCACGCTGTTGCCGGCCAGGCAACCGCGCCGGTCCAGTTCGGCCAGTTCGCCGGCGGCGAGCGCATCGGTGCCCTCGGCCAGGTGGATCATCCACGGGCGGTCGGCGGCGGTCGCGGCGAAGCTCTGCGCCAGCGGCGGGCCGTAGTCGGGACCGTGCAAGGCGTAGCTCCAGCCGAACTCGCGCAGCAGCGCGACCGGGAAGTCCGCCGCGTCCAGTTCGGCGTGCCACGGATCGTGCTGGGCGACGCAGGTGACGCCGGCGAGCAGGTTCTTCAGCGCGCCGTGGCGCAGGCGCAGCGCTTTGGGCAGTTGCAACGCGGCGACGACGGCGGGGTCGCGGAAATGCGCGGCGAACGCCTCGATCCAGGCATAGCTGTTGGCGAACGGCGCGGTCTGCGGCAGCGGCGGCACCGCATTGACCTGCAGGTGCTCGTGCGCATTGATCAGCCCCGGAAACACCAGGTGCCCGTGCAGCGCGACCGGGTACGCCGCAGTGGCCGGCGCGGCGGCGATGCATGCGCCGCGCAACGCCAATGGCGCGCGCAGCGCGCCCGCCGGGGTGGCGATGCGCGCGCCGTACAGAGACGTTTCGACGGCAGCGGAAGGCGTGCGCATCGGTCAGCGCTTGCGCATCACGATCAGGAAGTGATCGCCCATGTCGCGCAGCAGCGGCCAGCCGCCGATGCGATCGTCCAGCCGGCCCAGGCGCTCGCCCCAGCGCGGGTGGCGGCGGTAGTGCTCCACCAGATATGGCGGCGGCAGGCACAGGCTGAGCGCGCGATAGGATTCCAGTTCGAAATGCGCGGAGAAGGCGCGGTAGAACTCGCGCGGCAGGTAGTACCAGGTCCAGATCGTGTGCCCGTTCATGCCCACCGCGGTGACCCCGCGCGCGCCGCGCACCGCGGCGCGGCGCAAGCGTCCGCGCAGCGCGTAGTGGCCCACTTCCCACGGGCACAGGCGCCCGATCACCGAAAACACCAGGCGCCCGTCGCGGCGCAGCAGGCGCGCGCATTCGGCGGCGACCGCGGGCAGGTCCGGCGCGCAGTTCAGCGGGCCGAAGTTGGAATACATGCCGTCGAACTCGCCGTCGATGCGATCCAGTTGCTGGATGCCGACGTGCGCCGCGCTGAGCCGCCCCTGCAGCGCCGGGTCCTGCGCCCGCTGCCGGGTGCGCGCCACCATCTGCGGCGACCAGTCGGTGGCCAGCACCCGATAGCCGCGCTGCGCGAACTCGTGGGCGTCCAGGCCGGTGCCGCAGCCCAGGTCGATCAGCCGCGCGCCGACCGGCACCTGCACCGCCACCGTGTCCCACAGGGTGGTGCGCATGCGCTGGATCAGCTCGTTGTTGCCGCGCGGGCCGTCGTAGTCGGCGGCGACGCTATCGAAGGCGCGCTGGGTCTCCAGCAGCAGCGCCGGATCGATCGTCGCCGCGCGCGCAGCGGCGCCGGGCTTGCCATTCGCAGTCACATCCACTCTCCACTCTCCACTCGCCTGCCGTCGTCGTCGGGAATTGCCGTGCCGGCCGCAAGCGCGGATCGCACGGTATGCCAGTGAGTGCGGGTGGCGGGCGGTTTGGTTGAATCGCCGTGAGCGGCGTCGTGCGTATTGGCGCTTATGCGCCGCTGCCGGCCGGCTGAGGCTGCGGCATGCGTGTGGCTTGCCGACGCCGCAGCGCGCTGCGTACGATCGCGGCGAACACGCCGAGACCGCCGCCCAGCATCAGCGCCACCGCCAGCACCAGCACCGGATTGGGAAACGCGGGACGTTCGGGCACGTACGCCGCCCACGGTGCGGAGGTGTCGTAGGTGTAGCGCGCGCCGAGCCGGGCGAGCAGATCGTCGCGCTCGGACTTCAGCCCGCGGATGGTCGCGTTCTTTTCCGACAGCAGCATGTTGCCGAGCAATTGCTGCTCGACGCTGCCCTTGCCTTCGCCCTGCTGTTGCAGCAGGCGCGCGCGCTCGGCCTGGGTCGCGGCGAGTTCGCTGCCGATGTCCTGCAGGCGTTCGCACGCCTGCTGCATCGGCACGGCCTGGATGCGCCGATGCAGCGCCTGCAGCTGCGCCGTGGTCGCCGCGGCCAGGGCGCGCGCCTGCTGCGCCGAATCGGCGCGCACGCTCAGCTGGATCAGGTTGGCGTACGGATCCGGGTCCAGTTTGAGGCTGCTGCGGTATAGCGCGGCCTGGCGACCGTTCAACGGCAGGCCCAGGCTGCGCAGCACCTGGTCCTGGAACAGCCGGGTCTTGATCCGCTCGATCACGCGCTGGAACGGCTCCAGCTTGGGATCGCGCCCGGACGGGGTCGGGCCGAATTCGCCGACCTGCACCCACGCGGTGGCCTGCCACTGGCGCGTGGCGACATGCAGGAAGGCGAACGCCAGCGCCAGCGCGGCGAGCAGCGGCAGCACGCACCATCTCCACTCGCGCCGCAGGATCCGCCACAGGTCGATCAGGTAGATTTCGTCTTCTTTCATGGCAGTGTGGGTCTCGGGGAAGAGGATGGCGGCAGCGGCAGCGCCTGCCCCGCCCTGCCCGCCGGCTCGCGGCGGTTCGGCAACAGCGCGCTGCAGGCGTGCAGGACCAGGCACAGCGCGATGAAGCCGGCGTTGGTCCAGGTGAAGGCCTGCGGCGCGAACGGCGACATCAGGCAGGCATAGGCGATGCGCAGGAACACCAGCAGGTTGAACAGGGACACGTTGTTGCCGAGCAGGCGCACGCTCCACAGCAGCGCCGCGTACAGCGCCAGGATCGCGGCCAATGCGGCGCCGGCGCCGCCGGCCAACAGGAACGGGAAGAATTCGGTGCCGACGTTGATGTTCGGCGCATCCAGCGGAATGCCGGTGCCGGCGGTGGCGATCGAGCCGCTCAGCGGCACCAGCTGGTTGACCAGGAAGCTGGCGTTGACGTAGTCCTTGGCCAGCATCGCGCCGAAGTTGTACGGGCCGGCGCCAATGTACAGCAGCAGCCACTTGATGCCTTGCGGCGCGGCGCGGTACAGCGCGCCGAACGGCAGCGTCACCGAATCCAGCGACCCCGAACGCAGCGTGCCCAGCAGCGAGAACGCCGCGGCGCCGGCGACCAGCAACGCCACGATGGCCTTCCACGGCAGCGGCCGCGCCGGATCGCGGCGCAGCAGCAGGAGCAGCGCGAAGCTGAACAACGCGGCGAAGATGCGGTTGCGGTCGATCACCAGCACCGGGAACACGAAGCCGGCGAGGATCATGGCGGTGCGCAGCGCCTTGTCGCGCACGCACAGCAGCGCGATCGGCGGCAGGATCCAGCACATGTTGGACAGGTGCCGCACGTGCGAATGCAGCGGGGTCAGGTCGGCATACGCGGAAGGATTGGTGAACAGCGGAATCGGGAACAGCGCCAGGTCCAGCACGCAGAACACGCCGACCAGCGCGGCCAGGCACAGCGCGACGAAGGCCTCGCGGGTGCCGGCATAGCGGCGCGCGCGAAACGCGGCCAGCGACGGCAGGCGGATGCCGTGCAGCGCATCCAGCAACAGCGTCGTTGCGGCCGCAGCGGCCAGCAAGGCGATGCCGGCGGCATAGCCGGGCGGCAGATCGAAGCTGAGCAGGGTCAGCGCGCAACTGAACAGCAGCGGCAGGCCGAAATAGCTCGACGGCAGGCGCAGCAGGCGTTTCATGCGCGCTCCGCCAGCGACGCCGGCGCCGCTGGCTGGATCCGCGCCAGCAGCGACAGCCAGGCATGCGCCAGCAGGTGGCAGCCCAGCGCCGCCGGCTGCCGCCGCAGGAACGCGATCTTGGCCGCGATGTAGTGCGCCTGCGCATGCAGCAGCGTGCGGCACGGCGCATCGAACAGCGCCGCGCGGCGCAGCGCCACCTGCCGCGACTCGGCCAGGTTTGCGAGGCGGCTGGGCAGGTGCCGGGTCCTGCTGGCGTTGGCGCCGTGCAGCCGGTAGGCGCAGACGCCGACGTCGATGAAGCCGAGCGCATCGCGCGCGACCAGGCGCAGGAAGAAGTCCCAGTCCTCGATGTGCAGCGCTTCGTCCCAGGCCACGCGCGCCTGCAGCGCACTGCGCCGGACCAGGGCCACCGCCCCGCTCACCGCCCAGTGCCGGATCACCGCGCGGCGGATGCCGGCGTCGCTCAGGTACAGGCGTTTGTCCACGCCGTGCAGGTCGCGCATGCTGCTCTGGTGCAGCAGGCACCCGTCCGCATCGACCACCACCGCATCGCCGATCACCGCCGCCTTGCCCGGCGCGGCGCGCAGATAGGCGACCTGCGCGGCCAACCCGCCCGGCAGCAGGTAGTCGTCGCTGGCGCCCAGGCGCAGGAACTCGCCGCTGGCCATCGCCACCAGGTGGTTCAAGGTGGCGGCGATGCCGCGGTTCTCGCGCGGCCAGAACCGCACCGGGATGCGCTGTCCATGCAGGGCGATCCACTCGGCGATGCGCGCGGCGGTGGCGTCGCTGGAGCCGTCGTCGACGATCACCAGCTCCTTGTTCGGATACGGATCCTCCAGCACGCTGTCCAGACAGCGCTGCACGAAGCGTTCGTGGTTGAACGCCGGCACCAGCACCGACACCAGCGGCATGTCGCCGCGCAGTTCGCGTTCGTCCATCAGCGCAACCCTCGCAGATAGCGCCGCACCACCACGACGTTGAACGCCAGGTACAGCGCATAGTTGACCGCGAATGCGTATGCCGCCCCGATCAGGCCCATGCGCGCGGTGAACAGATAGACCAGCCCCAGGTAGCTGGCGGCGAATACGCATTCGGACACCACGAACAGCCGCGTCATCGCCTTGGCCAGCATCAGGTAGGACAGCACGAACGCGGCGATCTTGATCACGTCGCCGACCAGCTGCGGCGCGTACAGCGGCGCGGCGGCGGCGAAGTCGTTCGCGAACAGCAGCCGCGTGATCCAGTCGCGGCACAGATAGATCGTCGCGGCCAATGCGATCACCGCCGGCAACACGTAGCGGTAGGCGGTGCGCAATTCCAGCAGCAGCCCGGCGCGGTCGCGCAGCGCCGCCAGCTTCGGCAGGTAGTAGACGTTGATCGCCGTGGTGAAGAACAGCAGATAGGCCTCGGAGACCTTGCTCACCGCCTGCCAGTAGCCGACCTGCTGCCAGCCGAAGGTCGCGGCCAGATGGTCGCGCACGCCGATGTTGACCAGCAGCGGCAGCAGCGCCGAGGTCAGCGTCATCACCGAGAACGCGGCCAGGCGCCGGGTCATTTCCGCATCGAAGCGGATGCGCAGCATGTCGCGGCGAAAGTACGGGCTGCGCCGCAGCGCCGGCAGGCCGGCGCACAGCCACAGCACCTGTCCGGCGACCAGCGCCAGCAGTGCGCCGTACAGCTGCAGCCAGCGCGACAGCCACAGCACCACCAGCACGCTGAGCACCGAGCCGGCGACCTGGATGAAGGCCAGCCGGCGCACGTCCATGAAGCCGTTGACCACGGCCAGGATGTAGTTGACCAGGGCGATGCCGAGCTGGGCCACGGCCAGCACGCAGATCAGGCTCTGGTAGTGCGGATCGCCGAGCAGGCGCTGCGCGATCTGGCGGCTGAACAACAGCGCGACCAACCCCATCACGCAGGCCGCGCAGCATGCATAGCCCAGCGCCGCACCGAGCAGCCGCGCCAGTTTCTGCGCATCGTCGCGGTACTCGGCCACGTACTTGACGATGCCCGCGCCGATGCCGCCGCCGGCCAGTACCGCCAGCAACGACATCAGGCTGGTGAACTGGCCGAGCCGGGCCACGCCGGCCGGCCCGGCATACACCGCGACCAGCTTCAGCACCAGCAACGCGGCCAGCAGCTTGGCCGCGGTGGCCGCGCCGCTGTACAGGCCGCTGCGCAGCACGTTCATGCCTCGGTGGCCTCGAACGCCAGGCAGGCTTCGATCACCCGCTCCACCGCGGCCGCATCCAGGGTCGGCCCGATCGGCAGGCTCAGCACTTCATTGTGCAACTGCTCGCACAGCGGCAGGCTGCGTCCGCTCAGTGCGGCATAGGCGGGCTGCCGGTGCGGCGGCAGCGGATAGTGCACCAGGCAGTGGATGCCGCTGGCCAGCAGATGGCGTTGCAGCGCCTCGCGCCGGGCGCAGCGCAGCACGAACAGATGCCAGGCGTGCCGCGCCTCGTCGACCACCTGCGGCAGCTGGATCTGCGGATGCACGATGCCTGCGCGGTAGCGCCGCGCCACATCGCGGCGCCGGGCGATGTCGGCATCCAGGTAGTGCAGCTTGACCCGCAGCAGCGCCGCCTGCATTTCGTCCAGGCGCGAGTTCACGCCTTGCACCAGGTGCCGGTACTTGATGTCCGACCCGTAGTTGCGCAGCATCCGGATCTGTGCGGCCAGCGCGGCGTCGTCGGTCGCCACCGCACCGCCATCGCCGAGCGCACCCAGATTTTTTCCGGGGAAGAAACTGAAGCCGGCGGCGTCGCCGAAACTGCCGGCGTGGCGCCCGTGCAGGCGCGCGCCATGCGCTTGCGCGGCATCCTCGATCAACAGCAGGCCGTACTGCCGCGCCAGCGCCTGCAGCGCGGCCATGTCCGCCAGTTGCCCGTACAGGTGCACGGCCATGATCGCCCGCGTGCGCGGGCCGATCGCGCGCTCCACGCTGGCCGGGTCCAGATTGAAGCTGAGCGGGTCCGGCTCCACCGGCACCGGCTGCAGCCGGTTCTCGCTGATCGCCAGGAAACTGGCGATGAAGGTGTTGCCCGGCACGATCACCTCGTCGCCGTCGCGCAGCCGGCCCAGTTCGCGGTAGCCGCGCAGGATCAGGCTCAGCGCGTCCATGCCGTTGCCCACGCCGATCGCATGCCCGGTGCCGCAATAGCCGGCGAACTCGCGCTCGAACGCTTCGAGCTCCTCGCCCAGCACGTACCAGCCCGAATCGATCACCCGCGCCGCGGCGGCCTTCAGCTCATCGGCGTAGCGGGCGTTGATCGCGCGCAGGTCCAGGAACGGCACGCTCATCGCAGATCCCAGGCGTAGAAATCGTGGACCACCGCGCGCGCGCCGAAGCGCTCCTTCTGCGTGACCAGGCCGTCGTTGAGCACCTGGCCCTGCTGCTCGGTGGAAATGCCGAGGCTGAAGTAGTCGCGCTGCGCGTAGCGTTCTTCGATCAGCTCGGCCAGCAGCAGGCTCAGCGCGTCCACGCGCCGGCCCTGCTCGGAGCAGGCCAGGTACTGGGTGTGCACCACGCGGCCGAAGTCGTACAGCAGCGTGCCGGCCAGCAACGTCTCGCCGTCGCGCACTTCGTACAACGCCAGTTGTTCCGGGAAGCGCCCGCACAACAGGCGCAGTTCCTGCAGGCTGTGGGTGGGCGTGGCGCCGTGGCGTTGCAGCACCTCGCTCAGCAGCGCATGCAACTGCGCCGGATCGTTGCTGCGCTGCACGTGCAGGCCGGCCTTGCGCGCCTTGCCGATCGAGCGCCGCCGTTCGGCGGCGAAGCGCAGGGGCTCGCGCAAGGCGATGGCCGAGGACAGGTCGCGGCGTTGCAGCCGCGCACCGAGCCGATGCAGCGCGTACAGATCCTCGTCCGCCGGCGCCGCATGGAACAGGTGAGGCACCGCCTTGTACAGCAGATCGTGCACGCCGCGGGCGCGGTAGTGCGCGGCGATCTGCTCGAACACCGCCAGCGTCGCCGCCGCGCGCAGATCGTGCGCGGACAGCAAGCCGGCATAGCTGAGTCCGGCATGGCTGACCACACGCGTGTCCTCGATGTTGGCCGGGAACACCGCTACCGGCGCACCGCCGCGTTCGACCAGCAGCGAGGCATCGACGAAACGCTCGGCGTGGTAGTCCATGTAGCCGCGCCGGTGCAGCAGGTTGCCGTTCCTGGACTGCGCGATCAGCGCGTCCCAGGCGGGCGCATCGGCGGCGGTGTAGGGCCTAACCGAAAACATCGCCGTTCCACGCGCCCGTGCGATCGGCAAGCGGCGCCACCGCAACGCCGAAACCGTCGCGGCCCATGTCGTTGCCGTTGTAGAACATCAGCAGGCGGTCGCGGTGCCGGATCAGCGCCGGATAGCACAGCGTGCGCGCGTCCCAGCCGCTGGGCGAAAGGTCCAGGCCGAAGGCGGCGTCGCACCGCTGCCAGTGGCGGCCGTCGGCGCTGCGCGCCACCCCGGGGAAATACGCGCCATCGCGGTTGCCGCGAGTGAAGTACATCAGATAGCCACCCTGGTGGCGGTACACGCGCGGTCGGCCGATGCGGTATTCGCTGCCCTGCGGTTGCAGGCACGGCGTGTCCTGGCGCGGGATCGCCTGCAGGTCGCCGGTCTCGGCGTATCGGATGTGGTAACGCGGAAACGGGGTGCCGTCGATCCGCTCCCAGTCGTCGCCGACCGCGTACCACAGCCGCCAGCGGCCGTTTTCGTAGCGCGCCGAATGCACCGCGGCGATGGTGCTGCGCCCGGGGGCGCGGTCCAGCAGCGGCGTGTCCTGGCGCCGCTGGAACGTTTCGCCGCCGTCGGTGGACACCGCCAACCCGGTGAAGGCCAGGAACTTGGCCTTGGCCACGTGCTGGAAGCCCACGTAGAACATGTACAGGCCATCCGGCGCGGCGACCACGTCGCCGAGGATCATGCCGTTGTCGTCGAAGCAGCCGTCGCGGCCGATGTCGAGCACCGGCACGGCGCTGACCCGCACCACCCGGGTCGGATCGTCGCCACGCACGTCGACGTAGCCGATGCGGCTGACCCCGGCGCCGTCGCGGAAACCGGCGTAGACGCGGATCAGCTCGGCGTCCAGGCGATGCGGCGTCGGCGTCAGCGCCGAATGCCGCATCCAGCCGCCGACCCCGTCGCGTGCGCTCGCGAACACCAGGCCGCGTTTGCTCCAGTCGAACATGGGCGTCTCAGAGGGTCACGTCGAAGCTGGACTTGCCCGCCACCGCCCGCGCCGGGGAACCGACGTAGACCCGGCCCGGCTCGGTGTCGCGGGTGACCAGCGCGCCGGCGCCGATCACGTTGTCCGCGGCGACCTTGACCCCGTCGCTGAAAGTGGCATTGACCCCGATGAAACTGCCCTGGCCGATCTCGCAGTAACCGGAAATCACCGCATGCGAGGCGACGAACACGTGGTCGTGGATCACCGTGCGGTGGCCGATGTGGTTGCCGCTCCACAGGATGCAGTTGTCGCCGATGCGGGTGAACGGCTGCACCACATTGCCTTCGAACACGAAGCAGTTCTCGCCCAGCTGCGCGTTGCGCCAGACGAAGGCGCGCGAACTGACGTAGCTGGCCAGGCGATAGCCGCGGCGCTTGGCGTCGAGGAAGAAACGCGTGCGCAGGCGATTGAGGCCGCTGGCGGGAATCGCCACGAACGCCTCGACCTCGGCCGGCGGGTACAGCCGCTCCAGCGCTTCGTACGCCACCACCGGCCGCTCGGCCAGCGTCGGCGCGGCGATGTAGGCGCGCTCGGCGCTGAAGGCCAGCACCTCGTAGTCGCTGTCGTGGCTGAAGTACTCGCAGGCGATCTGCGCCAGTTCGCCCGCACCGATGATGACCAGCGGTTTCGCCATGGCCCTACGCCTCCTGCCTGCGTTCGCCTGCGGCTTCGCGCAGGAACTCGTCGTAGTCGAGGATGTAGTCGGCCGGATCGTAGGCCTGGTCGGCCAGCACCATCAGCACGCAGTCGGCGCTGAAATCGTACAGGTCGCGCCACACCATGCTGCCGAGCAGCAGGCCCTGGCAGGGATCGTCAAGCACCATCTGCACCGGTCCGCTGCCGTCGTCGAGCAGGAACGACACAGAACCATGCAGGGCCACCGCCAACTGATTCAGATGGCGGTGCGCGTGCTGGCCGCGGTGCACGCCGTGCTTGGTGGCGAACAGGTAATAAACGCGACGGATGTCGAAGGGCACGTCGCGTTGCTGCTCCAGGGCCACGAGCAGACCGCGCTCGTCGCCGTGCGTACGCAACTGGATTCGTTCGATTGCCATGAGTGTGCCCGACACGGACTCCGACGCGGAGTTACCAGGCTGAGTGCCGCCGGTCTGCGGAAAGGTTGCGCCACGCCGCACACAGCGCCGATCCGGCGTCCGCCGCCACGTCGACGCAACCTTTTGCCGCGCGCCCGGCACCCATCTGCGACCACCACTGCGCCGGCCGCCGCGCTGCCGCTGGTGGCACAGCACGACGCCGCGAACGGCAGCGCGCATTCCGTCGCCACCACCTGGACACAGCACGCCACCATGACTTCCTCCACGCAGGCCGACGACGGCACCCCTTCCTCCGAAGCGTCCATGCACCCGCCGCGCACCTCCACCGCCACGGCGCTGCCGCGGCCGATGGTGGTCCTGCACTGGCTCACCGTGCTGTGCCTGGTGCTGGCGGCCGGCCTGATCCTTGCGCGCGAAGAGGTCGAAGGCCGCGCCGTGCGCCAGTGGCTGCTGGAGGGACATCGGCATTTCGGCCTGTTCGTGCTCGGCCTGTTCTTCCTGCGCGTGGCGCTGCGCCTGCGCCTGCGCAAACGCCACGACCCCGATGCCGCCTCGCCGCTGCTGCGGGCGCTGGCCGGGCTCACCCACGTGGTCATGTACGCGCTGCTGCTGACCCTGCCGGTGCTGGGCTGGGCGCTGAGCCAGTCCATGGGCAAGCCGGTGCACCTGTTCGCCGCCACGCTGCCGGAGCTGGTCGCGCCCGATCCGGATCTGGCCGACACACTCGGCGCCTGGCACGTGTATGCCGCCTGGGCGCTGCTCGGCCTGATCCTGCTGCATATCGGTGCCGCGCTATGGCACCACTGCGTGCGCCGCGACGACACGCTGCGGCGAATGCTGCGCTTCCGCCGCGGCTGAGCCGCGCCTCCACCCTTCCCTGGTGCGCCGCCGCGCCGACCCGTTCAAGGACCACCCGCATGCAGACCGCCCCGTCTTCTCTTTCCTTCTTCCGCGCCGGCACGCTGCGTGGCGCCGAGCAGGTCCTGCTGTGGTCCACGCTCGGCTCGCTGTTGCTGCTGATCAGCCCACGCGCCGCGGCGGTGCCGGCGTTCGCGCGGCAGACCGGCTCCTCCTGCGCGGACTGCCACCCCGTCGCCTACGGCCCGGCGCTGACCCCGTACGGCATGCGCTTCAAGCTCAACGGCTACACCGACAGCGACGGCAACGGGACCAAGATCCCGGCCTCGGCGCAGCTCACCGGCACCCGCAGCGTGCCGGTGCGCGGCAAGACCAACAACCAGCTCAGCGAGGCCGACCTGTACCTGGCCGGCCGGGTCAGCGACAACGTCGGCGGCTATATCAAGGTCTCCAGCACCAATAACGGCAAGGACAAGTTCACCACCAAGCTGGACAACGTGGACCTGCGCTTCGTCGCCAAGACCTTCAAGCTCGGCGGCAAGGACGCGCTGCTCGGGGTGAGCGTCAACAACAATCCGGGCAGCCAGGACCCGATCGGGGTGCTGCCCAATGCTTCCGGCCTGGGTCCGGCCTCGGCCTACGCCAGCTCCACCACGCTGCTCAACCAGTCCTCGCTGTCCAACCGGGTGATCGGCACCAGCGTCTACGGCGTGTACGACCGCAACTGGTACGGCGAGATCGGCACCTACAACGCGCTGCCGGTCTCCACCCAGGACGACCTCGGCTACGCGGTCGGCGGCGATCCGGGCAAGCTCAGCGACACCGGCTACCTGCGCCTGAGCTACATGAAGGACCTGAAGAAGCAGTTCTTCTCCGCCGGCGTGGTCGCGCTGAGCACGCGCCGCCAGCTGCCGCGCAGCAGCGGCCCGCGCGACGACTTCACCGACCTGGGCTACGACCTGAACTACCAGTTCCTCGGCACCCGCGAGCACATCCTCAAGCTCGGCTATCTCAACATCTACGAACGCCGCCGCTACGGCAGCGCGCTGATCGACCCGGCCGATCCCAGCGTGGCCGGGCTGCGCCGCGGCAGCATCCGCGACCAGTCGATCAACCTCAGCTACACCTACAAGCAAAGCTACGGCCTGCTGCTGGCGCACTTCATCAATACCGGCTCGGACGACGCGTTCCGCTACAGCCCGTACGGCACGCCGGACACCACCAGCAACCTGATCAGCGCCTCCTGGGCGCCGTTCGGCAAGGACGATTCGTTCACCTCGATCGCCAACCTGCGCCTGTCCGCCACCTGGTTCCGTTTCAGCAAGTTCAACGGCACCACCGGCAACGTGTTCGGCGCGCTGCCGGTGACCCGCCCGCACGACCTGAACCAGTTCTCGCTGGCGCTGAGCCTCGCCTTCTGAGTATCCCTTTCCCCCACGCACGGATCGTCATGAAACCAGCCAATGCATTTCCCCTGTGGTGCACCCTGATGGCCAGCCTGCTGCCGCTCGGCGCCGCGCTCGCGCCCGCCGCGCAGGCCGGCGGCGGCCTGCCCGGCGCCAGCGTGTTCGCCACCGAATGCGCCGAATGCCATAGCGCGGCGCCGGGCAAGAACAAGAAGGGCCCGAGCCTGTTCGGCGTGGTCGGACGCAGCGCCGGTAGCGTGCCGGACTACCGCTACTCGGATGCGATGAAGAAGACCCAGTGGACCTGGAGCGACGACAAGTTGCGCAGCTACCTGGCCCAGCCCGCGTCCAAGGGCGTGCCCGGCGCCAACATGAAGTACGACGGGCTCGACGACGGCAAGCAACTGGAAGACCTGATCGCCTATCTGCATTCCCTGCATTGAAGTGCGCTGCATGGAAGTCGGTCCCCGCTCGTGTCCTATTCGAAACTGAACCGAGTGTCCGCCGCCCGGCGTCGACTGTGCCGCAGCCAGCCGGCAATGCCGATAATGCCGACCCGCCCGGGGGGCGAGCGGTCTGGCATTGCCGCCGCCTGGCCCCGAGCGTTCCCCGCGATCCGACCAGCGAGCATCGAGCGCCCGTGCACAACCGCCCTTCCGCCGCCGGCGCCTTGTCCGCGACCGTCATGCCTGCGACCGCTGCGAGCGGCCGCCGCCGCCATGCGTGCGCCGGCTGACCGGCGTGGCCGCGGCTGACCTCGCGCCGCCTGCCGCGCACCCCAGGTCCAGGCGCCTGCGCCTGCGGCGCGGCACGCTGGCGCTGGCGTCGGCGCTGTGCCTGCCGGGCACGGCGCTGGCCGCCCATGCCGGCGGCGCGGTCGGGCTCAGTTCGCAATTGGTCGATCGTGGCATCGCCGTGACCTCGGATACCCCGTCCCTGCAGCTCGCCGGCTACTGGCTGCCCGTGCCGGGCTGGTCGCTGAGCGCGTCGGCCAGTTCGGCCTTGAACGCGCCGGGCCGGGTGCTGCTGGCCACGGTCGAACTGTCGCGCGGCTGGACCCTGTCCGACAGCTGGCAGATGCAGATCGGGGTGGTGCGCTACAGCTATCCCGGCAACCGCAGCAACCGCCTGTTCAACCGCGACGAGGCCAGCATCGGCTGGTCGTACCGGGACCGGCTGAGCGTGTCGGTGGCCGCGTTCGAGCTGCCCGGCAGCTACCGCGGGCGCTGGTACGGCGCCGCCGACCTCACCGTCCACCAGCCGCTGCCGGCGCAGCTGTCGCTGTCGGCCGGGATCGGCATCAGCCAGGCCCCATCGGCCCTGTACGGGCTGGACCACTACCGCTACGGCCACGCCGGGCTGATGTGGAACGCCGGCGCCTGGAGCGTGGAGGTCGACCGCGTGTTCAGCGACGCGCGCAGCATCTACGCCAGGCGCGGCAACGGGATCTGGCCGTGGGTGGCCACGCTGTCGCGCGCCTTCTGATCCGCACGCAACCTTTCCGTGCCGACCCGGCACATACCGGTGCCCGATGCCAAGCCTGCCCTCCATGAACGACACCGATCCACTCGGCGATGCCACCGACCGCATGCTGCTCCGGCGCATGGCCGGCGGCGATCGCGATGCGCTGGCCACCCTGTACCGCAACTACCATGGGCGCCTGTGCCGGTTCCTGTCGCGGCTGACCCGGCGCCCGGACATCATCGAGGAGGCGATCAACGACTGCTTCTGGATCGCCTGGCAGAAAGCCGGCGATTTCCGCGGCGACTCGCAGGTCTCCACCTGGATCATGGGCATCGCCTACCGCTGCGGGCTCAAGGCGATCCGCCACCACAGCGACGCGGCGATCGAGGATGGGGTGAGCGCCGAAGATCGCTTCGCCACCACCGACCCGGACGAGGACCGCGAACTGCGCGACTGGCTGGGCAAGGGCCTGGAGCGGCTGTCGGCCGACCAGCGCCTGGTGGTCGAACTGGTCTACGGCCTGGGCCACAAGCTGGAAGAAGTCGCGGCGATCATGCAGTGCCCGGTGGGCACCATCAAGGCGCGGCTGTTCCATGCCCGGGTCAAGCTGCGCAACGTGCTGCCGGGATTGGCCGGCGGCGCTTCCCCTCTGACGGAGAGCGTGTCATGAAGACAGGCTTCAACGAGCCGGGCAACGAATGCTCGCACGCCTGGGAACTGATGCCGTGGGTGCTGCAGGCCAGCGCCACGGAAGAACAACACGAGTGGCTGATCGCGCATCTGGCCAAGTGCAGCTTCTGCAGCGCCGAGTTCGCGCAGCAGAGCCGGCTGCGCATGGCGATGTCGCTGCCCAGCGACGTGCCGGTGGATGCCGAGGCCGGGCTGCAGCGCCTGCTCGGCCGCCTCGACGCGCCCGAGCCGCAACGCCTGCCGGCGCGCGTGCGCTCCAGCTGGACCACGCGGGCGCTGGTCGCCGCGGCGCTGGTGCAGGCGGTCGGGCTGGGCGTGCTCGGGGTCCGGCTGGCCGCCAACGACCAGGGCCAGGGCACCGGCTACCGCACCCTCAGCGAGACCGCGCAGCCGCTGGCGAGCGACGCGATCCGCGTGGTGCCGGACGCGCGCATGACCCTGGCCGACTGGGACGCCGTGCTGCGCAAGCTGCAACTGCGCGTGGTCGGCGGCCCCAACGGCGCCGGCGCCTACACCGTGGTGCCGGTCCAAGCCGGTTCGCCGGCACAGCCGCAGCGCAGCGTGCAACAGCTGCGTGCGACGCCCGGCATCCGCCTGGCGGAGCCGATTTCCGCACCATGAACCTGCGTCGCGCCTGCCTGCTCATCGCCTGCCTCGCCCTCGGCGCCTGCGCCCATGGCGGGCGCAGTGCCGCCGACGCGCCCGTGGTGCCCGCAGCGACGCCTGCGAAGACGCCGACCCTGGACGCCTCGCCGGCCTTGGACAGCCAGCGCCAGATCGTGCTCGCGGTGGCCAACCCGATGGCCGCGCCGGGCCGGCATGCCGGCTCCAACCTGATCGGCTACGCCTCTTCCAAGTATTACGGTGCCGGCACCCAGGCGGCGGCGACGCTGGACGCGCTGACCCAGCGCTACGGCCTGCGCCAGGTGACCGGTTGGCCGATCAAGCCGCTGGGCGTGTACTGCGTGGTGCTGGAGCCGGCGCCGGGCGTGGAGCGCGACGCGCTGCTCGCGGCCCTGGCCAAGGACGAACGCGTCGCCCTGTCGCAGCCGCTGCAGGAATTCGCCACCTACGCCGACCCGGCGCCGCCGGCCAAGCCTGCGCAGCCGCTGCGCTACAACGATCCCTACGTGGACATGCAACGCGGCTTCGCGGCGACCAACGCGGCCACCGCGCAGCTGTTGAGCCAGGGCCAGGGCGTGGGCGTGGCCATCGTCGATACCGGCGTGGACACCGCCCACCCGGACCTGCAGGGCCGGCTGCGCGAGGTGCGCGACCTGGTCGGCGCCGACCCCACCGCGTTCAATCGCGATCACCACGGTACCGAAGTGGCCGGGATCATCGCCGCCGGCAGCAACAACCATCTCGGCATCGTCGGCATGGCGCCCAAGGCCATGCTCGACGTGTACAAGGCCTGCTGGTATCCGCAGCGCGCCGGTGCCGGCGCCGGCTGCAATTCCTTCACCCTGGCCAAGGCCCTGGTCGCGATCGGCGACACCCGCACGCGCATCATCAATCTGAGCCTGGGCGGCCCGGCCGATCCGTTGCTGCGCAAGCTGCTCGAGCAGTTGCTGCGGCAAGGCCGCATCGTGGTCGCGGCGATGCCGCCGGACGGCCGCCTGGACGGCTTTCCCGACGCCACCCCGGGAGTGATCGTGGTGCGCAGCAGTAGCGCGACCCCGTCGCCGCCGGGCGTGCTCAGCGCGCCGGGCGAGGACATCCTCACCACCCAGCCCAACGGCGGCTACGACTTCACCTCCGGCTCGTCGATGGCCACCGCCCACGTCAGCGGCGTGGTCGCGCTGCTGCTGGCGCTGGCGCCGCAGCTGGACGCGCGCAGCGTGCACGCGCTGCTGCAGCGGACCAGCCGGCAACGCGACGGCCTGCTGCAGGTCGATGCCGCCGCCGCGGTGCAGGCCCTGCCCCGCGCCGCCGCCACGGCGCGCTGAGCGTCGCGGCCATGGCCAAGTGGATTCCGCAATGGCTGCATCGGCTCGCCTCGCCGCCGACCTTCTACCGCGTCGCCGGCACGATCCGGCCGTGGGCGCTGGGCGCGGCGCTGCTGCTCGGCGCGGTGGCGTTCTACGGCGGGCTGGTGCTGGCGCCGCCGGACTACCAGCAGCACGACGCCTACCGGATCATTTTCATCCACGTGCCCAGCGCGTGGATGAGCCTGTTCGTCTATGTCGCGATGGGCGTGGCCGGCGGCGTCGCCCTGGTCTGGCGGCTGAAAGTCGCCGAAGTGGCGTGCATGGCCTCCGCCTCGATCGGCGCGGCGTTCACCTTCATCACCCTGTGCACCGGTTCGCTGTGGGGCAAGCCGATGTGGGGCACCTGGTGGACCTGGGACGCGCGGCTGACCTCGGAACTGGTGCTGCTGTTCCTGTACCTGGGCGTGATCGGCCTGTACCGCGCGATCGAGGATCCGCGCCAGGGCGCGCGCGCCGCCGCGCTGCTGGCGCTGGTCGGGCTGATCAACCTGCCGATCGTGCATTTCTCCGTGGTCTGGTGGAACACCTTGCACCAGGGCTCCACGGTACGTGTACTCGGCCCGTCGAAGATGCCGCTGGCGATGCTGTGGCCGCTGCTGACCGCGGTGCTGGCAAGCAAGTGCTATTACCTGGCCAGCCTGCTCGGGCGCATGCGCAGCGACCTGCTGGCGCTGGAACGCGGCAAGGGCTGGGTGCGGGCGATCGCGCTGGCCGCACACGCGCCGGCACCGCTGCCGGAACCCCGCGCGGCGGTGGAGCATGCGGCATGAGCGGCTTCTGGGCGATGGGCGGCTACGCCGCCTACGTGTGGACAGCCTATGCGCTGTTCCTGCTGGTGCTGCTGCTGGACACGCTGCTGCCACGCTGGCGACAGCAGCGCCTGCTCGCGCAGACGCGCGCGCAGTTGCTGCGCGAACAGGCGCGGCGCCAGCGCGGCGCATCTTCCCGCTTGCCCGGTCCCGCCAATGAATCCCACGCGTAAACGCCGCCTGCTGGTCGTGCTGCTGGTGCTGGGCGCCGCCGCGCTCGCCACCGGCCTGTTCGTGCTGGCCCTGCAGCACAACATCAGCTATCTGTTCACGCCGAGCCAGGTGCAGGCCGGCCAGGCCGACGGCTACCGCGTGTTCCGCCTCGGCGGCATGGTCAAGGCCGGCTCGATCCGGCGCAGCGCCGATGCGCTGCGGGTGGACTTCACCGTGATCGACACCTCCGGCGCCACCGCGGTCGCCTACACCGGGATCCTGCCTGACCTGTTCCGCGACAACCAGGCGGTGATCGCCACCGGCTCGCTGCACGGCGCCGGCTTCGTCGCCACCGAAGTGCTGGCCAAGCACGACGAGACCTACATGCCGCAGGAACTGAAGGACGCGATGGCGCAGGCCCATGAGGGCCGCACCGCGGCGGCGGTTTCCGCGTCGGCCGCCCCGTCCGCGACGCCATGAAGCCGATGCCGACCTGCCGCACCGCGCTGCGCTGGCCGCACTCGGCCGCCCTGCCGCGATGACCGCAGAACTGGCCCAGCTCGCGCTGATCCTGGCCTTGCTGCTGGCGCTGGCGCAGGGCGTGCTGCCGCTGCTCGGCGCCTGGCGCGGCGATAGCGCATTGATGGCGGTGGCGCGGCCGGCCGCCTGCGCGCAGGCGCTGTTCGCCTGGCTGGCCTTCGCCCTGCTCGCCTATGCGCTGCTGCGCCTGGATTTCTCGGTGCGCTACGTGGCCGCCAACGCCAACCTGGCGCAGCCCTGGTATTACCGGCTGGCCGCGGTATGGGGCGCGCACGAAGGCTCGCTGCTGCTGTGGATCGCCATCCTCAATCTGTGGACGCTGCTGCTGGCGCGCAGCAGCCGGCAGCTACCGGAGGCGTTCGCCGCGCGCGTGATCGGCGTGCTCGGCCTGGTCGCCGCCGGGTTCCTGGCCTTCGTGCTGTTCACCTCCAATCCGTTCGCGCGGCTGTCGCCGATGCCGCTGGACGGCAACGAACTCAACCCGGTGCTGCAGGACCCGGGCATGGTGTTCCACCCGCCGGTGCTCTACACCGGCTACGTCGGCTTCTCGGTCGCCTTCGCCTTCGCCATCGCCGCCCTGCTCGGCGGCGAACAGCAGCAGGCCTGGGTACGCTGGGCGCGGCCGTGGACCAACGTCGCCTGGAGCTTCCTGACCGCCGGCATCGTCGCCGGCAGCTGGTGGGCGTATGCCGAACTGGGCTGGGGCGGCTGGTGGTTCTGGGATCCGGTGGAGAACGCCAGCTTCATGCCGTGGCTGGTCGGCGCGGCGTTGATCCACACCCAGGCGGTCACCGAAAAACGCGGCGCGCTGGGCGCCTGGACCCTGCTGCTGTCGATCCTCGCGTTCTCACTGTCGCTGCTGGGCACCTTCCTGGTGCGCTCGGGCGTGCTGACCTCGGTACACGCCTTCGCCGCCGACCCGCGCCGCGGCCTGTACATCCTCGGCTTCCTGATCGTGGCGGTCGGCGGCGCGCTGCTGCTGTACGCGCTGCGCGCGCCGCGGCTGGCCGCCGGCAAGCCGTTCGCGGCGCTGTCGCGGGAAACCGCGATCCTGGTCGGCAACCTGATGCTGACCGTGGCCGCGGCGATGGTGCTGCTGGGCACGCTGTTCCCGTTGCTCGGCGATGCGCTGAAGCTGGGCAAGGTCTCGGTCGGCCCGCCCTACTTCGGCCTGCTGTTCCCGCTGCTGATGCTGCCGGTGGTGCTGCTGCTGCCGTTCGGCCCGTATCTGCGCTGGGGCCGGACCGAACCCGGCGCGCTGCAGGCAGTGGCCGTGCGCGCCGTGCTGGCCGCACTGGCCTGCGCGCTGGTCGCCTTCGTGCTGACCGACGGCTCGGCACGCGCGGTGGCCGGCGTCGCCGCGGCGGCCTGGATCGGCGTCGGCACCGCGCTGTATGCCTGCAAGCGCTTGCGCGAGGCGCCGCGCGGGCGCCGCTTCCCGGCGGAACTGGCCGGCATGCTGCTGGCCCATGCCGGCGTGGCGGTGTTCGTGGCCGGCGTGCTGCTGTCGCAAAGCCTGTCGATCGAGCGCGACGTGCGCCTGGCGCCCGGGCAAAGCGAGCAGCTCGGCGGCTACGCCTTCCGCTTCGACGGCGTGCGCATGATCGACGGGCCCAACTGGAAGGCCGAGCAAGGCACGCTGACGGTGAGCCGCGACGGTGCGGCGGTGGCGGTGCTGCATCCGCAGAAGCGCCTGTATTCCAGCGAGCGGATCCAGACCGAGGCGGCGATCGATGCCGGCGTCACGCGCGACCTGTACGTCGCGCTGGGCGAGCCGATGGACGACCAGCACATCGAGAACGCCTGGACCCTGCGCCTGTACTACAAGCCGTTCATCCGCTGGATCTGGCTGGGCGGCCTGCTGATGATGCTCGGCGGTTTCGTCAGCGCCTGCGCACGGCGCTTGCGTGCGCCGCATGCGCTCGCGCATGGCGCGCAGCTTGCCGCAGCCGCCACCCCAGCATCGGCGGTGTCGCCATGAGCCGGCTGCTGCCATTGTTCGGCTTCCTGCTGTTGGCCGCGCTGTTCGGCTTCGGCATCTACTGGAGCCGCGCGCACGACCCGCGCGAGCTGCCCTCGCCGCTGATCGGCAAGCCGGCGCCGGCGTTCTCGCTGCCGCGCCTGGACCACCCCGCGCAGCACGCCGGCAGCGCCGACCTGCGCGGCCGCCCCTACCTGCTCAACGTGTTCGGCAGCTGGTGCCTGGCCTGTGGCGAGGAGCATCCGGTGCTGCTGGCGCACGCCCACGACCTCGACGTGGCGCTGGTCGGCTACGCCTACAAGGACGACCCGCGCGACGCGCGCTCCTGGCTGGAGAAGCACGGCAATCCGTACGCACTGGTCGTGGTCGATCAGGACGGACAGCGCGCGATCGACTTCGGCGTCTACGGCGCCCCGGAAACCTTCCTGATCGATGCCCAGGGCGTGATCCGCTACAAGCATGTCGGCGCGCTGACCCCCGCGCTGATCGCCGACGAACTGCGCCCGGCCATCGCCGCGCTGGGCGCAGCGCCGCGATGAGCCGGCCGTCTCCACGAACGCGGCGTAGCCGGCGACGAAGCATGCCGTGGCAACTGTTGCTGTTGCTGTTGCTCGCCCATGCGCTGCCGGCGGCGGCGCAGGCGGTGGATCCGCTGCCGTTCCAGGATCGGCAACAGGAGCTGCGCTTCCAGCACCTGACCGCGCAGTTGCGCTGCCTGGTCTGCCAGAACGAGAGCCTGGCCGACTCCAACGCCACGCTGGCGCGCGACCTGCGCCACCAGGTGTTCGCGCAGTTGCAGGCCGGCCGCAGCGACGCGCAGATCAAGCAGTACATGGTCGATCGCTATTCCCGGTTCGTGCTCTACGACCCGCCGCTGGCGCCCGGCACCTGGCTGCTGTGGTTCGGCCCGTTGCTGTTTTTGCTCGGCGGCGCGGCGATGGTGGCGGCCACGCTGCGGCAGCGGCGCCGGGCCGGGTTGCCGGCGCAGGCGGTGCGGGAAGAACCGGAGCCGGAAGAACCATGGTGACGGCCGGCTTCTGCATCGCCGCCACGCTGATGCTCGGCACCGCGCTGGGCGCCTTGCTGTGGCCGCTGCTGCGCCGGCATCCGGGCGCAGGCACGCTGCGCCTTGCCGCCGCAGCGCTGCTGGCCGTGGCGCTGCCGCTGGCGAGCGCCGGCCTGTATCTGCTGGTTGGCGACCCGGCCGCGCTCGCCGGCGTGCCCGTGCAAGCCGCGCCGGCGCCCGCCGTAGACGCGGCGCCACCGGCACTGCAGCAGTGGATGGACCAGGCCGTGGCCGCCGCGCAGGAGAAACGTCCTGTCGAAGCGCGCGATGCCTACGCGCAGGCGCTGCGGATCGATCCGGACAACAGCGAGGCGATGCTCGGCTGGGTCGAGGCGGACATGGCCCAGCAACCCGATTTCGCCGTCGGCGCGGCCGCGCACGGCATGCTCGCGCGCGTGCTCGCGCAGCAGCCGGACAACCAGCGCGCGCTGTGGATGCTGGGCATTGGCGAATTCCAGCGGCGGCATTACGGCAACGCCGCGGCGCACTGGCGGCGCCTGCGCAGCCTGCTGCCCGACGCTTCCCCGCTGCGCGAGGCGGTGGCGCAGAAGATCGCCGCCGCCGAGGCGATGGCCGCGGCGCCCGCCCCTGGCAACCCCGCCCCCAGCAACGCGGCGACGCGCTGAAGCCGGCCCGACCGATCGCGACCGCCGCGAGTCGCCGCCATTCGCCGCGGATCGGTCGCCGGCTTCGGTCCGTACGCGCGGACCGTTCGCTCGCTGCCGCCGCTGCGCGGCGGCGCAGCCCGCGCATCGCGGCCATGCCTGCGCGTTGCGCAGGTAAGATAGGAATGCGTATCATTAACGCAATCGGCATTCCCTGCCGCCGCCACGCTCCCGCCTAGCCCGATGCCAAGCCGGTGCCTTTCCCCAACAGGCTCCCATGCATCCAGTCTCGCCAACGCCCCTGCACGATCCACACGCGCCGAGCACGCCCGCTGCGCCGCGGCGTCCGCTGCCGCCCTGGCTGGGCGTGCTGTCGCGGACCTTGGCGGCGATCTTCGGTGGCTATGCGCTGGCCGCGGCGACCTCCGCGCTGCTGCCGCTGCTGTGGCCGTCGCTGCGCGCGCAGGCGGTGCTGAGCGGCATGATGCTGGGCATCCTGGCCTGCGCCTGCACTGCGTTGTGGGCCTTCGCCACGCGTAGCGCGGCGCGCGCCTGGCTCGGCATCGTCGCGCTGCTGGCGCCGATGGCCCTGGCCATCGCCTGGCTGCAGCAGCACGCGCCATGAAGCAGGGCTTCCGCCAATCGATGGCCTGGCTGCATACCTGGACCGGCCTGCTGGTCGGCTGGGTGCTGCTGCTGATCTTCATGGCCGGCACCGCCAGCTATTTCCGCAACGAGATCAGTCGCTGGATGCGCCCGGAGCTGCCGCGCGCGCCGCTGGGCACGGACACCGTCGCCGCGCGCGCGGTCGCGCTGCTGGAGCGCGATGCGCCGCAGTCGCCGCAGTGGACGGTGTCGCTGCCGGGCGCGCGCTCGCCGTTCACCCAGCTGTTCTGGCGCAATCCGCCGCCGGCCGACGGCAGCCCCCAGAGCCGCAAGCAGATGTTCGGCGACGCGCTGCTGGACCCGCTCAGCGGCGAGGCCAGCACGGCGCGCGACACCCGCGGCGGCGATTTCTTCTATCGCCTGCACTTCGACCTGCACTACATCCCGGTCATGTGGGCGCGCTACATCGTCGGCTTCTGCGCGATGTTCATGCTGGTGGCGATCATCAGCGGGGTCATCACCCACAAGAAGATCTTCAAGGACTTCTTCACCTTCCGCCCGGCCAAGGGCCAGCGCTCGTGGCTGGACTTCCACAACGTCAGCGCGGTGCTGGCCCTGCCCTACCACGCCATGATCACCTACACCGGGCTGGTCACGCTGATGCTGATGTACCTGCCGTGGGGCATCAAGCTCGCCTATCCGGATGCCGAGGCGGCGTTCTATGCCGAAGCGTTCCAGCAGCCGGAAAACACCCGCGAAGCCAGCGGCCAGCCGGGCCGGCGCCTGCCGATCGCGCGCCTGCTGGACGTGGCGCGCGCCGAATGGGGTGCGCAGGCGCCGATCGCCGGATTTTCGCTGTACAACCCGGGCGACGCCGCGGCGGTGATCGAGATCCGCCAGGGCGAGGGCCAGCGCCTGGCCTACGACCCGCCGTCGCTGCTGCTGGACGCCGGCAGCGGGCAGGTCCTGGCGCGCAGCGGCAACCCCGGCGCGGCCGCGCAGACCCGCAGCACGCTGTACGGCCTGCACCTGGCGCACTTCGCCGGCGATGGACTGCGCTGGCTGTTCTTCGGCTCCGGCCTGCTCGGCTGCCTGATGGTGGCCAGCGGAGTGATCCTGTGGGCGGTCAAGGAGCGGCCCAAGCATGCCAAGGCCGGCCGGATCGGCTTCGGCCTGCGCCTGGTCGATGCGCTGAACATCGGCACGGTGGCCGGATTGCCGATCGCCTTCGCCGCCTATTTCTGGGGCAACCGGCTGATCCCGGTGCACGTGGCCGAGCGCCCGGACCAGGAAGCGGCCGCGTTCTTCCTGGCCTGGGCGGCGGCGCTGCTGGCCGCCTTCGTCTGGCCCAGGCGCGTGATGTGGGCCTGGCAGCTGTACCTGGGCGCCGCACTGTTCGCGCTGCTGCCGGTGCTCAATGCGTTGACCAGCGAGGCGCATCTGGGCAACAGCATCCCGGCCGGCGATTGGGCGTTGGCCGGGGTGGACCTGGTCTGCTTCGGGCTGGGCTGTGCGCTGGCGCTGGCCGCGCGGCGCATGCAGCGCTGGCAGCCGTCGCTGTCGGCGGCCGAACGCCGCGCCCGCGAACGCGCGGCGGCGGCGCAGCCCGTCTCGGACACGGGGCTGGAGGTGCAATGAGCCTGCTCGGGCTGGGCCTGGCCTTCTCCGGCTTCGTCGCGCTGTGCCTGGCGATGGAGAAGCACCAGATGGAGTTGTACGCCGCGCGCCGCGCCGCGCCGGCGCGGATGCGCCAGCTGCGCATCGGCGGCTGGCTGCTGCTGTGCGCGGCGTTCGCCTGTTGCGTGAGCGCGCTGGGCTGGAGCATCGGCCCGGTGCTGTGGCTGGGCACGCTCAGTGCCAGCGCCGCGCTGCTGACCTACGGCCTGCTGCCGTACCGGCCGCGCGTCATCGTGCCGCTGGCGCTGGCGGCGCCGCCCTTGGGTCTGGCCGCCGCCCTGCTGTCCTGAGGCCTGGGAGCGCCGCGGCGGCGAGGATCAGCTGGCCGCGCTGGCCGCCGGCGGGCGCAATTCCATGGCCACGCGGGCGCCGGCGAACACCAGCAGCAATCCCGCTGCCAGGGTGATCGCCAGGTAGATCGGCACCATGCCGCCACGCCCGCCGCGCAGGAACACCAGGCTCTCCATCATCAGCGAGGAAAACGTGGTCAGCCCGCCGATCAGGCCCACGATCAGCAGCGCCCGCCAATACGGCGCGCTGGCGCCCCTGCCTTCGATCCAGACCATCAGGAAACCGCCGACGAAGGCGCCGACCAGATTCACCGTCAGCGTGCCCCACGGGAAACCGGCACCGTAGCGCTGCAGCAAGGCGCTGCCGACGGCGAAGCGCAAGCCGGAGCCGACCGCGCCGCCGGCCATCGCCAGCAGCAACTGCTGCCACCACAGGGCGAAGTTCATGCGCGGCTCCGGGACGCGGCGGTGCGGCGGGGTGGAAAAACGAAAACGAGGTGCGGCATCGTGGTCTCCAGATCGGGCGATGCCGGGGCGCAGGCCTGCCGCCCCGGCGGGGGTTGGGCAGGCATCATCAGCGCGCAGGGACTGCGGGCGGTTCGAGGAGGAATGCCATCTCCTTGATGCCGATTATGAGCGCGTTGGCTTGGCCTTGTCAGCCCGCGCCTGCGCGCGCGCGGCGCGCAGCCGGTCGAGCTTGTCCTTGAGCTTGATCTCCAGGCCGCGCTCCACCGGCCGGTAGTACACGCGCTCGCCCATCGCATCCGGAAACCCGGTCTGGTCCAGGGCGATGCCGCCCTCGGCGTCGTGGTCGTACTGGTAGTGCGCGCCATAGCCGAGGGTCTTCATCAGCTTGGTCGGCGCGTTGCGCAGATGCAGCGGCACGTCCTGGGTGCCGCTCTCGCGCACTTCGGCCTTGGCCTGGTTGAAGGCGGCGTAGCCGGCGTTGGACTTGGCGGTGCTGGCCAGGTACAGCACCAGTTGCGCGAAGGCCAGTTCGCCCTCCGGGCTGCCCAGCCGCTCGTAGATGTCCCAGGCTTCCAGCGCCATCTGCTGCGCGCGCGGATCGGCCAGGCCGATGTCCTCGATCGCCATGCGGGTCAGGCGCCGCGCCAGGTAGGACGGATCGCAGCCGCCGTCGAGCATGCGCGTCAGCCAGTACAGCGCCGCATCCGGATTGGAGCTGCGCACCGACTTGTGCAGCGCCGAGATCTGGTCGTAGAACTGCTCGCCGCCCTTGTCGAAGCGGCGGGTGCGCTCGGCCAGCACCTGCAGCAGGGTCTGCGGAGTGATCTCGCCGGCCTCGCCCTGGGCCAGCTCCGCGGCGATCTCCAGCAGGGTCAGCGCACGCCGCACGTCGCCGTCGGCTGCGCTGGCGATCTCCAGCAGCGCCGCGTCCGACACCTGGATTGCCTCGCCGCCGAGGCCGCGCTCGCTGTCGTGCAGCGCCCGCTGCAAGGCCTCGACGATGTCCTGCGGCGACACCGATTCCAGCACGTGCACGCGGCAGCGCGACAACAGCGCCGAGTTCAGCTCGAACGAGGGGTTCTCGGTGGTGGCGCCAACGAACAGGATGGTGCCGCGCTCGATGTGCGGCAGGAACGCGTCCTGCTGCGCCTTGTTGAAGCGGTGCACCTCGTCGACGAACAGCACCGTGCGGCGTCCGTCGGCGAAGCGCTGCGCGGCCTCGGCCAGCACCAGCCGCACTTCCGGCAGGCCGGACAGCACTGCCGAGATCGCCTTGAACTCGGCCTCGGCGTAGTGCGCCAGCAGCAGCGCCAGGGTGGTCTTGCCGCAGCCCGGCGGCCCCCACAGGATCATCGAATGCACGCGCCCGGACTCGACCGCGCGGCGCAGCGCGCTGGCCGGCGCCAGCAGGCGCTTCTGCCCGACCATCTCGTCGAGCGTGCGCGGGCGCATGCGCTCGGCCAGCGGCCGCATCGCATCGCGATCGACGCTCAACAGGTCGGGGGTATCGGCGAGGAGTCTGCGCTTGGCCACCTGCCTATTCTATCGCCGGCGTGCGTGCGAGGTGCGGCGCTCACTCCGATCGGCGCGGACGCTCGTGAGCGGTTCGCGCAGCGGCCAACCGCGCTGCCGCAGCGCCGGCGGACGTTCCGTTTTCAACACGCCACTTCGCCGGCCGGCGTTCGCGATCGACCGGGGCATGGGACCTTCTCAGTCCACGCGGGCGGAAGCCCGGAGGCCACGGCTCGCCACATCGATCGAATGCGAAGGCGCTACTCCCCAGGGCAGATCGAACGTGAAATTCCATTGCGCGAATCATTCCTATGCCTATTTTTCCACTGCGGCCATATGGTTTTTCCGCCTGCCTACCGGGCATGGCCGAAACCGTCTCGCATCCATCCGCGCCCTCGGCACGGCGGCAGACGCACAACAAGCTGGCAACTCCCGATCCAGCCGCGTTCGAAGCCGACCTGATCGCGGCGCAAGACGCTCCCCTGACCTGGTCGGCCGCACTGTTGGAAAAGGCGGCGCAGAACAAGGCGGTTCCATTCACGCCGGTAGGCGCGGACAAGCGGCGGTCGTTGACCCTCCCCTGGCGCAAGGCAGGGGCGATCCTGGGACTGGACAGCGGAACGCCGCTGCCGCATCGCGAACTGCTTCGCTATGCGTCCTCCGCCGGCTCTGCCAACAACGCGGACCGCGCCGCCGCCGTGCGCCAGCCCGACGCTACCGCGCAACAGCCCGCTGCCGCGCCGGATCTGAATGCAGCGTTGCTGTCCCGCCTGGAGCACGCCAATGGACGCCTCGCGACCGGCATTGCCCGGCGCCATACCGACGAACTGAAATACGCGCATACACAGACGTTGCAGGCGGCGCGCGAGCGGTTGGCGTTGCTGGCGCGCCGAGCCGGCAACCTTGGCGACCGCATCGCCCAGCTCAGCCAGCAGCGTGCCGAATTGGTCCGGCAGATGCAGCGATGCGATGCGCAAGCGGACGCGGTTTCCGCCGCGCTGCTGGAACTGGAGCCGAACCTCGCGGCCGCGCGCGACGCACTGGCAGCCGCGAACAGTCGCGGCCAGCCGCTGCGATCCGCGGCGCCGGCCGGATCGCCGGCGGCGGCAGCGAATGCGGATACCGGCATCGCCCAGGCGCGTGCGGCGCTCGCCCGGCTCGAAGACGAACTCGGCCGCGCGCGAAGCAATGGCAACGCACTTGCCAAGGCCGTCTTCTTCGGCCGCGGTAGCGCGCAGGCCGAGGCGCTGGCGCAAAAGCTCACGGATGCCAATGCCGAGCTGGAAGCGCTGCAACGCGCGCATGCGCAGGCACAGGCGCATCTGCACGCCCTGCAACGCTGCCCGCCAGGCGCGCCCGGCGCTGCAACCGTCTCTGCGTCGGCATCGGCTGTGTTCGGCCCGCCAGGCGCGCAGACGGAAACCCTGCGCACCCGGCTGTTGCAGCACGAACGCATGCAGACCCTGCAACGCGGCCACGGCGAGCGTTGCCAGCGGCAGAAGCGGCGGCTGCAGGACGAATTGCAGCGCGTGGACGCGCAATTGGACCAAGCGCGGCAGTCGTCGAAGGTCAATACGAGCGAACTTTGGCAGCAGGACCGGACCGTGCATGCGCTCGAGGAAGCGCAAGGCCGGATGCAACAGGCCGTGGTCCAGGTGGATCAGGACCTGTCCAGTACCGAAGCGCAGCACGATGCGATGCAGGCCGCATTCGCCAACATCCCCGCCGATGCCACCGAACGCCTGCTCGATGCCCTGCCAGGCTTCCGTGCCGAGACGCGGTGCGCGGCCGGCGAACAGACCTTGCGCACCTGGGCCGCCGCTGTGCAGGCGCGTGCCGATGCGTTCGGCAGCGAAGCGTTGTCGCCGGTCGACGCAATCGGGATCGGCTTGCAGGCGCTGTCGATCGCCGCCAAGGGCGACGTCGCGCAGGCCGCGCAGGCCCTGCGCGAGCTGCGCGCGATCGGTTTGCGCGAACTGGTGCCGGCGCCAGCGGCCGATACGCCGCCGGCGTTGAGCGCGGTCGCCGCCGCCTGCGTCGGATTGCTGGCCGGCGTGCCGCGCGGCATGCAGGTGCTGTCGCAGATGCTGGGGGCCGCGCCAACGCCGCCGTCCAAGGAACAGCTGGAGGCCGCGCAGATCTATCTGCGCGCCGACCAGCTGCGTGCGAATACGGCAGCAGCGCAGGGCGCCCAACGCGCCTGGCTGGGCGCGGCCCAGGCCGGGGCGCAGCATGCCCTGCATGGCGCATCGCCGACGCACGGCTTGCAGGCAGCCACGCAGATGCAACGCAGCGCTTTCCACGCATTGCGCAACGGCTATGAGAGCGCTGCCGCCGGATCGCCCTATGCGCAAGTCAACGCCTGCCTGCAGATGTTCGCGCAATGGGCACGTGCCGGCAGCGCGACCGCACACCGAAGCCAACTCAACCCGTTGCATGCGCTGGAACTGGGAACGCGGGTGGCCGCCGCCGAAGCGCTGCCCACCGCATCGCGGCGCGCCGGCGAGGAACTGCGCAAGGCCGCGGCGCACCTGACCGGCTGGCTGAGCGCGCGACGCCATGCCCAGCGTGCGGCCGGGCAGAGGCCGGCAGCGCAGGAGCTGGCCATGCAGGCGCTTGCGGAATATGTGCGCTGGAGTCCGTCCGAACAGGACCTGACGCAGCTCGCATTCACCCCCAGACTGCTGCGCGAAATCGAGCGGCGCGGCCTGGACCTGCAGCGCCGCGCCGCGCGTTCCTCGCCCACGGACCCGGCTGGACCCGCGGCATCGTGCCATCCCGCGGTCGAGGCCGCCTGGACCGCATTGCGCGCCGGCGGCATGCGGCTGCCGGAAACGATGCGCCTGCTCCAGCGCGGCCTGCTCGACTGCCGCGAGCAGGCCGCCACAAGCGCCGGCGAGGACGCGATGGAATCCGCCGAACGCCACCGTTTCCATCAGGTTGTCGCCAGCGCCAGCCGCCTGCTGCACGATGGCGACAGCTCCCGCGTCCGATCGCCTGGCGCCTTGTTCGATTCCCTGCGCGACCTGCTGGGAAATCTGGCATGGCGCGACAAGCTGCGCATCACCGAACAACGCGTGCTCGGCCTCAACGCATCGCCGCTGTCCGCCGCGCTGGCGGTGATCCCCGCCGGGCTTGGCCTGAAGCTGGTGCTGGGCGGACAAGCGAGCGCAGAGGCTTCGGTAGAAATCTA
Organism: Xanthomonas hyacinthi; assembly: GCF_009769165.1. Taxonomy (NCBI): domain Bacteria; kingdom Pseudomonadati; phylum Pseudomonadota; class Gammaproteobacteria; order Lysobacterales; family Lysobacteraceae; genus Xanthomonas; species Xanthomonas hyacinthi. Next base: position 4,429,219 of record NZ_CP043476.1, on the reverse strand, counting down.
CATGGGGCGCACCGGCCTGTCGCTGCAGATCGGGCGACAGGCGTCGCGCCAGGTGCAGGCCGGGGCGGGAATCAGCGCCGGTTTGCTGCTGCCGGGCACCGAAGCCGCGCCGGTGGGCCTCGGCGCAGCGGCCGAATGGCGCTTGAAGATGGAGTCGAGTATCGAGAATGGCGTGCAGATCCGCGTGCCACGGCGCGGCAAAGGCCAGGAACTGGAGCAGCGCGCGCAATTCCTGGCCATGTTCGAGCATCTGCTGCGCCTGGCCGGCGAGGCCGGCAGCGACGGCGCGCCGCTTGCGCAACGCGACCTGCTGGGAGAATTGCTGGCGCAGCATCCCACCATCACCGTCGGTGTGATCGCCGGTGCCCAGCGGCAGTCGTCGAGCACCGAATCCAGCATCGCCGCCACCGCCGGCGTGCGCGTGGGGGAGATGGACGGTAGACCGCGGCGCGCGACGCTCGGCGCGTCGCTGGGAGTCAAGGCGCGCCGCGAAACCGCCAGCTCGCAGACGCCGATCGCCGGCTACATGAAAATGCTGCTGAAGGATTCGACGGCGCAGTCCAGGGTCGACATGGGCGCGCGCGCTTCGGCCAGCGTGGTGGCCCGGCAGTGGCATCGCCCCGGCGCTGCGGATGGCCTGCCCACGCCGGTCGCGCGGCTGTCGACGGGCACGCTCGAGGCCGGTTTCAGCAAGGAACTGCATTCGGCCGGCAGCACCACGTTTTCCACGCTGTGGATGTTCAACAACGAAATCGATCCGGTACGCACGGACAGCGGTTTCGAGTTCCAGAGCTTCGCCCAGTTCGAACGCGACGTGCGGCGCAACTGGGCGCTATGGACCAATTACGGCATCGCCAAGCTGCAGGGCAAGGTCGACGAACAGCGCCTTTACCTGGTGGCCGAGCGCCAGCTCGAAGACTTCATGGACAGAGTTCGCGTGCATATGAGCGACAACCGCTTCGCCTCGCTGATCGTGGACTGGGCGCTGCAGGCCGAGGCCGCACCGCGCCTGGATGCGCTGCGCGCGCAGAGCCAGCTGTTGCGGATGGCCGGGCGCGAGGCGGAGGCGGCGCAGGCCGACCGCGCCTTCGACGCGCTGCTGAGCCAGCCGGCGGTGTGGGAACCCACCATGCTGATCCTGCGCGAGAAGGGCAAGCGCCAGCGCGAGCGCGGCATCGACTTCTTCGTCAAACGGCAGACCAACCAGTTGGCCGAGGCGATGCGCACGGTCGGCCAATGGACGCCTTACGAACCGGTCCCGTAAAACCGCCGACACGCCGCCGCGCAGACCTGCCCCCGCTTGAGCCTGCCCCGATCGGGCAGGCCCGGCCGGCGCCTCAGCGGTCGCCGACCACGTCCACGTCCTTGTCCGGCACGTAGCGGAAGGTGCCCGCGGCGAAGGCCGGGTTGCGCTTCCAGCCGCTGAAGCTGATCTCGGTGCGCTGGCCGACCGCATCGATCACGTCCATCCGCGCCAGGCCGCCGCCATCGAAACCGAGCTTGGCGATCTGGAAGCTGGCCTCGGTGTCCACCTTCGGCGTCATCGACAGCCACTGCAGGCCATCGCGCGCCACCGCTTCCTCGCTGACGTCGTACTGGCGGTCCAGCTTGCCCGGGTCGATCAGCGCGGTCAGCGGGCTGTTCTGTTCCTCGGCGCCCTGGGTGCGCACCGTGGCCTGTTTCAGGTCCGGATCGTAGATCCAGACCTTGCCGCCGTCGGCGACGATCAGCTGCGTGTAGGGCGTACGGTATTCCCAGCGGAACAGGCGCGGCGCCGACAGCGCGACGCGGCCGCTGGCGGTTTCCTTCAGCGCGCCCTTGCCGTCGTAGACCTTCTGCGCGAACAGGCCGTCCAGGCCCTTGAGCCCGCGGGTGAAGGTGTTCAAGTCGTCGCGCGCGCCGGCGAAGGCGCTGCCGGCCAGCAAGGCGGTGGCAAGGACGGTAGAGCGAAGTATGCGAAGCATGCGCAGGGAGTTCCGGATGGCGTGTGGAAAGTGTGCCGCGAACGAGCTGAATAGGCGATCAGACGCGGCGCGCTCAGTGCTCGGTCTGCATGCGGCCGAGGTCGCCGTACAGGATCTGCCCGCGGAAGCCGCGCCGCACCTGCTGGTACAGCTCGCGGAACGCGGCGTAGTCCTGCGGCTGGCACAGCGCCTCCGGGCCATGCACCGCGCGCCGGTGCAGCGTATGCGTGGCGACCACGGTCTGCCCGTCGCGCACCCAGGTCGCGGCGTAGTCGCCGGCGGCGTTGCGGAAACGGCTGTCGGCGGGGATCGCGATGATCGGCACGCTGTCCGGGAAGGTCAGCCGGTAGCTCTCGCGGCGCGCGTTGTCGTTGCAGTAGAACGGGGTCAGGTTGCGCTCGGCCGAGGTGGTCGCATACACCCCGCGCACCGAATCGGCGCCGGGCATCTGCGGCAGGGTCATGCCGCCGACCACGCCGAAGTCGACGTAGTCGCTGGCGCGGAACCGATAGGCGTAGCCGAACGGCCGGCTCAGGTCCTGCGGCGCGCCCTGCAGCTCCAGCTCGCCGCTGCCGTCGAAGCCGGACGCGGCCAGGATCGATTCCTCGATGCGGGTGCGGTTCTGCGTATTGAGCTGCACGAACATGGTGCGCAGGCCGATCTCGCCGATCTGGCCGCTGTCCAGCCTGGTCGTGCCGCGCAGGCTGCCGTCGGCGGCGAAGCGGTAGTCGGCCTCGGCCTGGTACAGGTTCACCCGCGCGTCGTTGGGCGGGGTCCGCGCCACGGCGCCGTCCACGGTGTGCAGCACCGGCACGCCGAGATCGCCGGCCGGCAGCTGGCCGAAGCGCGCATAGGGATTGGTCGAGTCCACGTACAGCTTGAACTCGGGCAGATAGGTGATGGCGTGGTTGAAGCGGCCGAGCACCGGCACCTCGGGCAGGGTCGGCCCGCCTTCGGCGCCGATCAGCACCGGCGTGCTGGCGATGCCCTTGGCCGCCAGTAGCGCCTCCAGCACCACGCTGTGGTCCTTGCAGTCGCCGTAGTGGTTGTCGAGGATGCTGTCGGCGCTGTTCGGCTCCAGCCCGCCGTTGCCCAGGTACACCGCCACGTAGCGGATGTTGCGCGCCACCCACTCGTACAGCGCCGCGGCCTGCGCGCGGCGCCCGCCGATGCCGGCGGTGATCTGCTCGGCGCGCGCGCGCACCTTCGGCGTGACCTGCGCGGCGACGCCGCTGCTGCGCTGGTAGGCCTGGCCCATCTGCGACCAGCGGCGGAAGCTGCTGGCCATGATGGTGGGGCTGAATTCCCAGGTCGCCGCCGCCCAGTTCTGGCTCTTCATCGGCTCGCGGCGCTGGTAGCGCCATTCCCAGCGCGCCTGATCGCCGTCGATCTTCGGCTTGTTGCCACCGTCCACGCCGCGCGTGTACAGGTGCATCGGCATGCGCCGCGGCGCGACCAGGGTCACCGTGGCGTCGTCGTACTGGGAGAACACGCTGAAGGTCTCCCACAGGCTGAAGTAGCCGGGGAAGTACGGCACGGTCTGGGTGCGGCGCACCCGGTACACCAGCCGCGTGCCCGGCATCAGATTGGGGAACACCACCACCTTGACCTTGCGGTCGGCGTACATCGCCGCCGAGGCGCTGGAATAGCTTTCCTGGGTGTAGATCTTGTCGGCCGGCACGTCGTGGCGCAGCCCGTCCGGGGTGATCGCGTAGGCGGCCAGCACCTCCAGCGTCTCCAGCTTCTCGCTGTAGCTCAGCCGCACCTGGCTGAACTTGTCCACGCCGGCCTTGGTCCTCAGCAGTAGTTCGTACTCGTCGGTCTCCACGCTGCTGGCGTCGTCGCGCACCTCGTAGTCGGCGCGGTAGCGCACGTAGCTGTAGTTGTTGGCGACCTCGGGCGTGGCCGCGGTCGGGCGGGCCGCCGCGGCGGCTGGCGGCTGCGCGGCGGCAGCGGACCCGGCCATGGCCAGGACGGCGCACAGCAGCAGGCGCAGGGTGCAGGCGGTTCGGGGCGTCGGCGACGGCAGCGAGCGGGAACGGCCGCCAGCATCGCATGCCCCGCTGCGCAGGACGCGCGCGATGGCCGGGAACCGGGATGCGGGCCGCGTCGCGCGCCTCACTTCGGCGGCGGCGGCGCCAGCACGCTGCGGTCGCCGTTGTGCTCGGGCGGGCTGACCACGCCGGCCGCCTCCATCGCTTCGATCAGCCGCGCGGCGCGGTTGTAGCCGATCTTCAGCCGCCGCTGCACGCCGGAGATCGACGCGCGGCGGGTCTCGGTGACGATGCGCAAGGCCTCGTCATACAACGGATCGGATTCGTCCCCGCCGCCGCCGCCGCTCTCCGGCAGGCCGGTGGCGCCGACCACGGTGCCGTCGCCCATGGTCTGCACTTCGTCGAGCACGCCCTCGATGTAGTCGGCCTGGCCGCTGGCCTTCAAGTGCTCGACCACGCGGTGCACTTCCTCGTCGCTGACGAAGGCGCCGTGCACGCGGTCGGGCATCGCCGTGCCCGGCGGCAGGTACAGCATGTCGCCGTGGCCGAGCAGGGTTTCGGCACCGGACTGGTCGAGGATGGTGCGCGAGTCGATCTTGGAACTGACCTGGAACGCGATGCGGGTCGGGATGTTGGCCTTGATCAGGCCGGTGATCACGTCCACCGACGGGCGCTGGGTGGCCAGGATCAGGTGGATGCCGGCCGCACGCGCCTTCTGCGCCAGGCGCGCGATCAGTTCTTCGACCTTCTTGCCGACGATCATCATCATGTCGGCGAATTCGTCGATGAAGATGACGATGAACGGCAGCGTGTCCAGCGGCCGCGGCGCCTCGGCCAGGTCCGCTGCATTTGGATTGAATGCCGGCTTGAACAACGGGTCCATCATCGGCTGCCCGGCGTCCTGCGCGTCCTTGACCTTCTTGTTGAAGCCGGCCAGGTTGCGCACCCCGACCGTGCTCATCAGCTTGTAGCGGCGTTCCATCTCCGCCACGCACCAGCGCAGGCCGTTGGCGGCCTCCTTCATGTCGGTGACCACCGGCGCCAGCAGGTGCGGAATGCCCTGGTAGACGCTCAGTTCGAGCATCTTCGGGTCGATCATCAGCATCCGCAGTTCCTTGGCCGAGGCCTTGTACAGCAGGCTCAGCACCATCGCGTTGACCGCCACCGACTTGCCCGAGCCGGTGGTGCCGGCGACCAGCAGGTGCGGCATGCGCGCCAGGTCGGCCACGGTCGGGCGGCCGGCGATGTCCTTGCCCAGCGCCAGGGTCAGCGGGCTGGGCGACTTGTCGTATTCCTTGGAGCGCAGCAGCTCGCTGAGGTAGATCATCTCGCGGCTGACGTTGGGGATCTCCAGGCCGACCACCGACTTGCCCGGGATCACGTCGACCACGCGCACCGACTTCACCGACAGCCCGCGCGCGATGTCCTTGTCCAGCGAGCTGATCTGGCTGACCTTGATGCCCGGCGCCGGCTCGATCTCGAAGCGGGTGATGACCGGCCCCGGATACGCGCCGACCACCTGCGCCTCGATGCGGAAGTCCTTGAGCTTGAACTCGATCTGCCGCGACAGGGTCTCCAGGGTTTCCTCGGAGTAGCCCTTGACCTGCGGCTTGGGATCGTCGAGCAGGGCCAGCGGCGGCACCCCGGACTGGTCGCCGCCGGCGCCGTGGAACAACGGGATCTGCTGCTCGCGCTTGGCCCGCTCGCTCTTCTCCACCACCGGCGCCGGCGGCGGCTCGATCCTGACCGGCTCGCGCCTGGCGCGCTGCACCGCATCGACCTTGCGCACTTCCTCGCGTTCTTCGCGCAGGGCGCGGGTCTGCTGCCATTCGTTGGCCTGCTGGCTGCCGCGCCGCGCCAGCGTCGGCAGGGTCATCACCGCCCGGCCGATGCGCTCCATCAGCGCGAACCACGACAAGCCGGTGGCCAGGGTGATCGACACCAGCAGCAGCACCAGCACGAACAGGTTGGCGCCCAGCGCGCCGAAGCCGGCGCTCAGCGAGCTGCCGACCAGCTTGCCGAGGATGCCGCCGGCGCCGGCCACGTCGCCGCCGAACAGGCGCAGGTGCAGCAGCCCGGTGCCGGCGATCAGGAAACCGACGATGCCGACCAGGCGCAGCGCCGGGCCCAGGTCGGCCGCGCCGTCGCCATCGCTGTCCATGCCGAACAGCGCGATCCAGGACACCGCGCCGATCACCAGCGGCAGCAGGAACGCCACGTAGCCGAACAGCTGCAGCAGCACGTCGGCGATCCAGGCGCCGAACTTGCCGCCCATGTTGTGCACCGGCGCGATCACGCTGCCGGTATGCGACCAGCCCGGATCGGTTGCCGAATAGGTGGCCAGGCTGGCCAGCAGATACAGCAATAGCGGCGCGATCGCGATCAGCGCCAGGTCGCGCCACAGCTTCTGCCGGCGCGGATTGGCCGCGGCGGCCTGCTTGCGTGCGGCCGCATTGGCGCCCTGGGATTTGCCGCGTTCCGGAACCTGCTTCGCCACGCTATGACCAGACCTTAGAAATACACCGTTAGTGATTGATAATAAACGAATCGGCCTGGCATTTCAGTAGTCGGCGCCGGATCGACAGGCGACGCCCGAATCGTCCAGCGCCCTCTCCCGCGGCGCCGCGGCGCCGCGCGGCGGCATGGACACGCGGCGTGCGCAAGGCGGCGCACTGCCGCAGGCCGCAGCGTTCTCACCACGCGGCTTGATTCATCCCAGGCCGGCCGCCACTCTATGCGACTACGCCGGAGGCCGCGCAATGCCGCGAATCCGCCGCCATTTCCACCTTTTCGCGAGTATACATGAGCCCCCCTGCCCCCCCTTCCGCCAAGCATTCCCGCCTGCTGATCCTGGGTTCCGGCCCGGCCGGCTGGACCGCCGCGGTGTACGCCGCGCGCGCCAATCTCAAGCCGCTGGTGATCACCGGCCTGCAGCAGGGCGGGCAGCTGATGACCACCACCGAGGTCGACAACTGGCCGGGCGACGCCCATGGCCTGCAGGGTCCGGACCTGATGGCGCGGATGCAGGCGCATGCCGAGCGCTTCGAGACCGAGGTGATCTTCGACCACATCCACACCGCCGACCTGTCGCAGCGTCCGTTCAAGCTCAGCGGCGACAGCGCCGAGTACACCTGCGACGCGCTGGTCATCGCCACCGGCGCCACCGCCAAGTACCTGGGCATCCCCTCGGAAGAAGCGTTCAAGGGCCGCGGCGTGTCCGCCTGCGCCACCTGCGACGGCTTCTTCTACAAGGACCAGGACGTGGTCGTGGTCGGCGGCGGCAACACCGCGGTGGAAGAAGCGCTGTACCTGTCCAACATCGCCCGCAAGGTCTATCTGGTGCACCGCCGCGACACCTTGCGCGCCGAGAAGATCATGCAGGACAAGCTGTTCGCCAAGGTCGCCGCCGGCAAGATCGAGACCGTCTGGCACCACGCTATCGACGAGGTGCTGGGCAACGAGGCCGGCGTCACCGGGGTGCGGGTCACGTCGACCCAGGACGGCGGCACCCGCGAGATCGCCGCCCACGGCTTCTTCGTCGCCATCGGCCACCACCCGAACACGCAGCTGTTCGACGGCCAGCTGGCGATGAACAACGGCTACCTGGAGATCCGCTCCGGGCTGGGCGGCGCGGCCACCGAGACCTCGGTCGCCGGCGTGTTCGCTGCCGGCGACGTCGCCGACCAGCACTACCGTCAGGCGATCACCTCGGCCGGCTTCGGCTGCATGGCCGCACTGGATGCCGAGCGCTATCTGGACAAGGGTGCCTGAGCCGGCGCCGCGGCCAGCCAACCGACGCCGGCGGGCAACTACGCTGGCCACGGTCGCCCTGCCGCCCGCGTTCGCGGTGCCGTCCCAACCCGGGACGGCGCCGCGATGAGCCAGGTGCGCTGGCTGCACCGGCTCGACGAGGTCGCCGCCGCCGACTGGGACGCCCTGCACGACGGCCGCAACCCGTTCGTCGCGCATGCGTTCCTGGCCGGCCTGGAACGGCATGGCTGCCTGCGCCCGGACTGGGGCTGGAATCCGCGGCACCTGACGCTGTGGGACGGCGACACGCTGGTCGCCGCCGCGCCGGGCTACCTGAAGACCAACTCGCACGGCGAGTTCGTGTTCGACCATGCCTGGGCGCATGCCTATGCGCGCTACGGCCAGGACTACTTCCCGAAATGGCTGTGCGCGGTGCCGTACTCGCCGGTGACCGGGCCGCGCCTGCTCGCGCGCGACACCGCCGGGCGCCAGGCGCTGCTGGCGGCGATGCAGGCGCTGACCGCGGCCAGCGGGCTGTCCTCGGCGCACGTGAACTTCCATGACGCCGACGAGGACGCCGCCTTCGGCGAGGACTGGCTGGCGCGCAGCGACGTGCAATACCAATGGCACAACGACGCCGGCTGGGCCGACTTCGACGCCTACCTGGCGGCGATGGACCACAAGCGGCGCAAGAACATCCGCCAGGAGCGGGCCAAGGTGCAGCGCGCCGGCATCGGCTTCCGCGTCGTGCACGGCGACGAAGCCAGCGCGGCCGACCTGCAGGCGATGTACGGCTTCTACCTGCGCACCTTCGACGACTACGGCAACTCGCCGGCGCTGACCGCGGAGTTCTTCTCGCATCTTGCGCGAGAAATGCCTCGCAACTTTCTGATATTTATGGCGACGCTCGAAGACCAGCCGATCGCCGGCGCACTCTGCCTGCGCGGCGGCGATACCTTGTACGGCCGCTACTGGGGCGGCGAGACCCTGCCCGGCCTGCATTTCGAGACCTGCTATTACCAGGGCATCGAGTACTGCCTGCGCGAAGGCCTGAGCCGTTTCGAACCCGGCGCGCAGGGCGAGCACAAGATCGCCCGCGGCTTCCTGCCGCGGCTGGTGCGCAGCCGCCACTGGATCGCCGACCCGGGCTTCCGCGCGCCGTTGGCCGACTGGTGCGCGGAGGAACGCGCGGCGGTACGCCAGCGCGCGGCGACGCTGCTGCGGCACTCGCCGTTCCGCCAGGACTGAGCGCGGCCCGATCGGCTACGCTGCGCCGATGCGCCGCCTCCCCGCCCTGCTTCCCGCCGATCCGGCCGCGCCGTTCCCGCCGGCGGCGAGCGCGCTGCGCGAACCGGACGGCCTGCTCGCGGTCGGCGGCGACCTGACCTCGACGCGCCTGCTCAACGCCTACGCGCACGGCATCTTCCCGTGGTATTCGCACGGCGATCCGATCCTGTGGTGGAGTCCGGACCCGCGCACCGTGTTCCGCAGCGACGGGGTGCGGCTGTCCTCGCGCTTGCGCCGTTCGCTGCGCCGCTCGCCGTGGCGGGTGCGTGCCGATACCGCGTTCGCGCGGGTGATCGAGGCCTGCGCGCAGGCCCCGCGGCGCGGCCAGGACGGCACCTGGATCAGCGCCGAGATGAGCGCCGCCTACGTCGCCCTGCACCGCGCCGGACACGCGCACTCGGTGGAGGTGTTCGACGGCGAGGAGCTGGTCGGCGGCATCTATGGGGTGGCGCGCGGGCGCATGTTCTTCGGCGAGAGCATGTTCAGCGCGCGCAGCGGCGGCTCCAAGGTGGCGCTGGCGGCGCTGGCCTGGCGCCTGCACGCCTGGGGCTGGCCGCTGATCGATGCGCAGGTCGAGAACGACCACCTGCTCAGCCTCGGCGCGGAGCGCTGGCCGCGTGCCGCGTTCCTCGAGGCGATCGCCGCGCTGGTGGCCGATGCCACGCCTGCCGGCCCGTGGACGCCGCGTTTCGGCGAACTGGCGGCCGCGGAACTGGCCCGCTGCTGAGCGGCATTAACGCAAACTTTGCATGCTGCGGCCGAGACGAGTAAAATCCCCGCTCTTAAGGCCTTTGGCCGCACGCGAAATCGCACAGGATTACATGTCGAAAGACGACTCCATCGAATTCGAAGGCACCGTCAGCGAGACGTTGCCCAATACCACCTTCCGGGTCAAGCTGGAAAACGGGCACGAGATCATCGCCCACATCTCCGGCCGCATGCGCAAGAACTACATCCGCATCCTGACCGGCGACCGGGTGAAGGTCGAGATGACCCCGTACGATCTGACCAAGGGTCGCATCACCTACCGCATGAAGTGACCGCCCCGCAGCGGTTGTGAGAAAGGCGGCCATCGGCCGCCTTTTCGTCTTCATCATCGGTGACATCGCAAGGCGACTGCAGGTACTGCAGCCGCGTTTTGGCGTGCCTGGCGTTGCGCTAGCGCAGCCTCACGCGACGGTCGCCGGCAACAGGCGTTCCGGCTCGGCCTGGCTCTCCACCACCAGTTCGCCGTCGCGCACGTCGATGGTGACGCGGCCGCCGCCGACCAGCTTGCCGAACAGCAGCTCGTCCGCCAGCGGGCGCTTGACCTTGTCCTGGATCACCCGCGCCATCGGCCGCGCGCCCATCAGCGGGTCGAAGCCGTGCTGGGCCAGCCAGTCGCGCGCGGTCGGCGTGGCCGACAGCGACACGTGCTTCTCCTGCAGCAGCATCTCCAGCTCGATGATGAACTTGTCGACCACGCGCAGGATGTGGCTGAACGCCAGCGGCTGGAACTGCACCACCGCATCCAGGCGGTTGCGGAATTCCGGAGTGAAGCTGCGGCGGATGGTCTCCATCGCATCGCTGGAATGGTCCTGCTTGGTGAAGCCGATCGAGCGCCGCGAGGCCTGGGTGGCACCGGCATTGGTGGTCATCACCAGGATCACGTTCTTGAAGTTGGCCTCGCGCCCGTTGGTGTCGGTCAGCACGCCGCGGTCCATGACCTGCAGCAGGATGTTGAAGATGTCCGGATGCGCCTTCTCGACCTCGTCCAGCAGCAGCACGCAGTGCGGGGTCTTGACGATCTTCTCGGTCAGCAGACCGCCCTGGTCGAAGCCGACATAGCCTGGAGGCGCGCCGATCAGGCGGCTGATCGAATGCGACTCCATGTACTCGGACATGTCGAAGCGCACCAGCTCGATGCCCAGCTGCAGCGCCAGCTGCTTGGTCACCTCGGTCTTGCCGACGCCGGTGGGACCGGAGAACAGGAAGTTGCCGATCGGCTTCTCCGGATTGGCCAGGCCCGAGCGCGCCAGCTTGATCGACGAGGCCAGCGTCTCGATCGCCGGATCCTGGCCGAAGATCACCATCTTCAGGTTGCGCTCCAGGTGCTGCAGCACGTCCTTGTCGGTGGCGCTGACCTGCTTGGCCGGGATCCGCGCCATCTTGGCGACGATGGTCTCGATTTCCTCGATGTCGATCAGCTCCTTGCGCACGCCTCGCGGCAGCAGCCGCTGGCGCGCGCCGGCCTCGTCCATCACGTCGATCGCCTTGTCCGGCAGCAGGCGGTCGCCGATGTGCTTGACCGACAGGTCCACCGCCGCCTGCAGCGCGTCGTCGGCGTAGGTCACGCCGTGGTGCGCCTCGTACTTGGGCTTCAGGCCCTGCAGGATTTCGAAGGTCTCACCGACGGTCGGCTCGACGATGTCGATCTTCTGGAAGCGCCGTGCCAGCGCGCGGTCCTTCTCGAAGATGCCGCGGTATTCCTGGAAGGTGGTCGAGCCGATGCAGCGCAGATCGCCCGAGGCCAGCGCCGGCTTGATCAGGTTGGAGGCGTCCATGGTGCCGCCCGACGCCGAGCCGGCGCCGATGATGGTGTGGATCTCGTCGATGAACAGCACCGCGTTGGGCACCTTCTTCAGCGAGGTCAGCACGCCCTTGAGGCGCTTTTCGAAATCGCCGCGGTACTTGGTGCCGGCGACCAGCGCGCCCAGGTCCAGCGAGTAGATGACCGCGTCGGCCAGCACCTCGGGCACGCTGCCCTCGACGATGCGCTTGGCCAGGCCTTCGGCGATCGCGGTCTTGCCGACGCCGGCCTCGCCCACGTACAGCGGATTGTTCTTGCGCCGGCGGCACAACACCTGAATGGTGCGCTCGATCTCGTCGGCGCGGCCGACCAGCGGATCGATGCGGCCGTTGCGCGCCTGCTCGTTCAGATTGCTGGCGTATTCGGCCAGCGCGTCGCCCTTGGACTCGCCCTCGCCGGACTCGCCCTTGGCTTCGCCGTCGGACGGCGCCGGAGTTTCGCCCTCCTCGCCCAGCTTGGCGATGCCGTGCGACAGGTAGTTGACGATGTCGAGCCGGGTGACGTCTTGCTGATTCAGGAAATACACCGCATGCGAGTCTTTTTCGCCGAAGATCGCGACCAGCACGTTGGCGCCGGTGACCTCCTTCTTGCCCGAGGACTGCACGTGGTAGACCGCGCGCTGCAGCACCCGCTGGAAGCCCAGGGTGGGTTGTGTATCGCGGCCGTCGTCCTCGGCCAGGCGCGACACCGAGGCTTCGATCGCCTGCTCCAATTCACCGCGCAGGCGCTCGGCATCGGCGCCGCAGGCCTTCAGCACCGCCTGCGCCGAGGGATTGTCGAGCAATGCCAACAACAGGTGTTCGACCGTCATGAACTCATGGCGGGCTTCCCGGGCGCGCTTGTAGCACTGGCCGATGGTTTGCTCGAGATCTTTGCTGAACATGGTTCACTCCGACGTCTGTTGCCAACAATATGCGGCTGCAGTTGCGAATTTCCACAACCCTATCGGATCGATGTGTTCAGACCGCGTTAGTCCGGAGCAAACCGGCGACCGACGCCTACCAATATCAGGCTTTTTCCATCGTGCACAACAGGGGATGCTGGTTCATCCTGGAGAACTCGTTCACCTGAGCCACCTTGGATTCAGCAACCTCGCGGGTATAGACCCCGCAGACGCCGCGGCCGCGGGTATGCACATGCAGCATCACCTGCGTGGCCTTCTCCAGGTCCAGCGAGAAAAACTGCTGCAACACGGTCACCACGAAGTCCATCGGGGTGTAATCGTCGTTCAGCAACAGCACTTGGTACATCGGCGGGCGGGCGACTTCGGGCTTGCCGGTCTCCACCATTACGCCGTGGTCGTGGTCTGAAGAATTCTTGCGAGGCATGCGCCGATTATATACGGCGGCTGTCGGCCCGGATTGGACGATCGCCGGTCCTGCCCGCACAATTCCCCCTCTTTCGATGGCGCAACGCATGCATTCGACGAATTTCCGCACGGCCGCCCTGCTCGCCGCGCTGCTGGCCGGCGTCGCCGCGCCGGCCGCCGCCGCGCCGGACCAGGCACTGGGCAAGCGCCTGCAGGCAATGGGCTACGACGTCCAGGCCGATGCCGACGGCGACTACCAACTGCTGTTCGGACTGCGCGAGCAGGGCCGCGAGCGCCAGCAGCTGATCTACGTGCGCTCGCCGGTGGAGCGCTTCGGCAGCTACCGGATCCGCGAGATCTGGTCGCCGGCCTACCAGGCCAAGGGCGACACCCTGCCCGCCGCGGTCGCCAACCGCCTGCTGGAAGACGCACAGGCCGACATCCTCGGCGGCTGGGTGCGCCAGGGCGGCACCGCGGTGTTCGTGGTCAAGCTCGCCGCCGATGCCGACGACACCGCCTTGCGCGAGGCGCTGGAAGCGGCGGCGCGCGGCGCCGACGCGATGGACGCCGAACTCAACGCCGGCAAGGACGCGTTCTGATGGCGCTGGCGCCCGGCCCCTGGCAGCCCGACGTGACCGTGGCCACGGTGGTGGTGCGCGAGGGCCGCCTGCTGCAGGTGGAGGAATCCATCGCCGGCACGCTGGTGCTGAACCAGCCGGCCGGACACCTGGAGCCGGACGAGAGCCTGCTGCAGGCGGCGCTGCGCGAGACGCTGGAGGAGACCGGCTGGCAGGTGCGGCTGACCGCGTTCATCGGCGCCTACCAGTGGAAGGCCGACAACGGCCGCCACTACCTGCGCTTCGCCTTCGCCGCCGAGCCGCTCGCGCACGACCCGCAGCGGCCGCTGGACGAGGGCATCGTGCGCGCGCTGTGGATGACCCCGGCCGAGCTGCAGGCCGCTGCGCCGCGCTGGCGCAGCCCGCTGGTATGGCAGGTGGTTGCCGATTTCCTGGCCGGCAAGCGCTATCCGCTGGACCTGGTGCGGCAGCTGGCATGAGTGGCGCGCGGATCATGGTCGGCGTGTCCGGCGGGGTCGATTCGTCGGTGGCGGCCTGGCAGCTGGTGCAGCAGGGCGCGGACGTGGCCGGGCTGTTCATGCAGAACTGGGCCGACGACGGCAGTGGCGATGCGCAGGACAGCGCGAGTGTCGCTGAAGGCAGGAAGCCGAAAGCGACCGGCTGCCGCGCCGAGGACGACCGCCGCGACGCGGTGGCGGTGTGCGGCCTGCTCGGCATGCCGTTCCACTTCCGCGATTTCTCGCAGGAATACTGGCAAGGGGTGTTCGCCCACTTCCTGGCCGAGTACGCCGCCGGGCGCACGCCCAACCCGGACGTGCTGTGCAACCGCGAGGTCAAGTTCAAGCATTTCCTGGACGCGGCGCGCGCCCTCGGCGCCGAGCGCATCGCCACCGGCCATTACGCCCGGGTGGCCTTCGCCGACGGCCACTGGCGGCTGCTGCGCGGGCTGGACCGCAACAAGGACCAGAGCTATTTCCTGCACCAGCTGGGCCAGGCGCAGCTGGCCGCGACCCTGTTCCCGGTCGGCGAGCTGCCCAAGGAGCAGGTGCGGCGCATCGCCCGCGAGGCCGGCCTGCCGACCCATGCGAAAAAGGATTCCACCGGCATCTGCTTCATCGGCGAGCGCGACTTCCGCGCGTTCCTCGGCCGCTACCTGCCGGCCCGGCGCGGCGAGATCCGCGACCCGCACGAGCAGGTGGTGGCCGAACATCCGGGGGTGTTCTACTTCACCCTGGGCCAGCGCGAGGGCCTGAACATCGGCGGCGTGCGCGGCCGCGCGGCGGCGCCGTGGTACGTGGTCGGCAAGGACGTGGCGCGCAACGTGCTGTACGTGGACCAGGATCGCGACAGCCCCCATCTGATGTCCACGCAACTGCACTCCGAAGCCGCGCACTGGATCTCCGGATCGGCGCCGGCGCGGCGCTTCGACTGCACCGCGCAGACCCGCTACCGCCAGGCCGACGAGCCGTGCACGGTCGAGGTGGCCGACGACGGCACCCTGGCGGTGCGCTTCGCCCGCCCGCAGCGTGCCGTCACCCCCGGCCAGTCGCTGGTGCTGTACCAGGGCGAGGACTGCCTGGGCGGCGCCGTGATCGCCACCACCGATGCCCCGCTGCAACGCCGCCTGGCGCAGCGCACCGCTTCACAAGAGGAAACCACCCGATGACCGATTCCATGGACGCGCGCGTGCTGGCGCTGGCCGGCGTCGCCCAGGCCCTGCAGCAGGTGCGGCGCATCGCCGAGACCGGGCAGTCCGAGGCGTCGCTGGTGCGGACCCTGCTCGACAGCGTGTTCCGCACCGATGCCGACACCCCCGAGGCGGTCTACGGCCGGGTCGGCGACGTCGCGCCCGGGCTGCGCCTGCTGCACAACTATTTCCGCAACCAGGGCCAGGACGAGGTGCTGCCGCGGCTGGCGCTGGCAGTGCTGCAGCTGGAGCGGCGCTTCGTGCGCGACACCCAGACCAGCGCCAAGGTCACCGCCGGCATCGCCCGGATCGCGCCGCTGCTGGCCGAACACGCCGACAGCGCGCACCCGGAGGTGATCGGCGCGCTGGGCCAGCTGTATGCCGACACCATCAGCCAGCTGCGCCCGCGGGTGATGGTGCAGGGCAACCCGCACTACCTGGGCCAGGCCGGGGTGGTGGCGGAGATCCGCGCGCTGCTGCTGGCGGCGGTGCGCTCGGCGGTGCTGTGGCGGCAGATGGGCGGCAGCCTGTGGGATTTCCTGCTGGCCAAGCGGCGCATGCTCGAGGCGGTGGACCGCGCATTGCGCTGAGCGCGGGCGCCGCATCCGGCTTCTCGATGCAGGGCACGTTTCGCCACGCGGACGCGATCGGCGCCACAGCGCGGCTAAAGACCGAGGGGGTACGGCCGATACAGCAATCGTGAATCTGCCGAGAACGTCCATGTACTCACGCCTCCTGATCCGTCTGGCCGCCCCGCTCGCCCTGACGCTGCTGTTCCCCATCGCCGCCGGTTTCGACTGGCCGGCCCCGGTCCGTTGGGCCATCCTCACCACGATGACGCTGAGCTGGCTGGGCTTCGCCGCCTGGACAGCCTACAGCCAGAGCCGGCGCTCGCCGGAGCAGTCCAAGATCATGCGCGAGCAGGATCAGCTGCTGTCGGAGCTGCGCAACTTCGTCGGCAACGAGATCGACGGCTCGCGCAGCGAGATCGAACGGGCCCGCGAACTGATCCGCCAGGCGGTCAGCGGCCTGGGCGGCAGCTTCGAGGCGATGAACCGCAAGTCGCGGCAGCAGAGCGTGGCGCTGGCGCGGATCGTGGACCGCGCCGGCGACGACGGCGGTGCCGGGGTGGACGTGGCCCGCTTCGCCCAGCATGCCAGCCAGCGCATGGAGCAATTGGTCGAGGCGCTGGAACAGGTCAGCGGCCAGAGCAGCGCCACGGTGCACTACATCGACGACATGTCGCAGCACCTGGATGGCATCTTCGCGCTGCTGGAGGACGTCAAGTCGATCGCCGACCAGACCAATCTGCTGGCGCTGAACGCGGCGATCGAAGCGGCGCGTGCCGGCGAGGCGGGCCGCGGCTTCGCGGTGGTCGCCGACGAGGTGCGCAACCTGTCCGAGCGCTCGACCACCTTCAACGAGCAGATCCGCAAGCTGGCGCACAGCTCCAAGGACGCCATCGCCAAGGTCCGCGAGACGGTCTCGCACATGGCCTCGCGCGACATGGACCGCTCCCGCGAGGCGCGCGCCGAGGCCGCCTCGATGCTGGACAACGTGGCGGCGATCAACAATTCGCTGGGCGAAGGCATGCGCGAGATCTCCGAGTGCGGCCGCGCCATCGACAGCAGCGTCGCCGAAGCGGTGCGCGCCCTGCAGTTCGAGGACATCGCGACCCAGGCCCTGGGGGGGGTGCACACCCACCTGGACCGCCTGACCGCGATCAACCGCGAGGCCGTGGGCCTGCAGGAACTGCTGCACCGCAATGGCGGCGTGTTCGACAGCGAACTGGTCGATGCGCTGCAACGGGTCGGCAACCGCCTGCGCGAGATGCGCGTGGAATGGGAGCGTCCGCCGCACAAGCCGGTGGCGCAGCAGAGCATGGGCGCCGGCACCGTCGAACTGTTCTGACCGGCGTCATGTTCCCTGCCGCATCATGAAACGACACGTCCCCGGCCCCGGCCGGGGCGTGTCGTCTCTGCCTTCCCCTGCCCGTCCGAGCCGATGCCTCTCCAATCCCTGTCCCGAGTCGAGGCCATGTCCTGCGACGATCTGAGCGCCGCGCCCGCTGCCCTGCCCGTTACCGCGCAGCCGGCGCGGGGCGTGGCAGCGGGCGGCGGCGCCCTGCCCCGCGCGGCGCGGCGCCAGCCGGGCAGCACGCTGCGGCAGCTGGAAATGCTGGCGCAGGACGAGTTGCGGCAGATGCTCGGCGGGCGCGGGCGCGGGCGCGGGCACATGGCGCAGGGCGGCGGCATCGCCGACCTGGTCTGGGCCGGGCTGGCCTGGGACATGGGCTTGAACGGGACAGCCATCTCCGCCGCCGGCACGCCGAGTCCGTTGTCTGGCTACGCGGCGCTTGCCGATAACGACTGAATCGATCTGCGCGGCCGCTGCCGTCCGCGCCTGCCGCACTCTGCCGCGAGCGCATCGCGACATCGCCAAGACCGCTGGTCTGCTGGCTCCTCGACATGCCTCTACCTCGGCACGGCGAAGCGTTGTGGGAGCGACTTCAGTCGCTTCCACAGTACTGCGTCAACCGCAAACATCTGCACTGACAACGCGCTAGCTGGGATTCTCCAGCGAGAACAGGTCCGCCTGCTTGTCGTAGGCGAAGTATTCGGCGTAGCGCGCCCAGCTGGTCACCGCCTGCACGGTTTCCGCCGCATAGTCTTCGGACATGTGGTCTTCCAGCTCGTCGCGGAAACGCCGCGCTGGCGCATGGTGGGTCGGGCGTTCGTCGAGCACGCGGCGGATGTGCGCGGCCAGCGGCACGTAGGTGGCCAGGTGCTGGGCGAACATCTGCTTGCGCGCGTCGGTGCCAAGTTCGGCGAAACGCTGCCCGGCCGGGGTCAGCTGCAGGTCGCCCTGCTCGAACACGGCGAAGCGCAGCAGCTGCAGGGTCTCGGCGATCGGGAACAGTTCGTCCACCTCCAGCTGCAGGCCGGCGGCCAGCGGCGGCAGGTCGGCGCGGCCGTGATACGGCTCGGCCGCCACCGCCTCGACCAGGCCGGCCAGCAGGTTGCTCGACACCCGCGGCAGCACCATCGCGATGCCGCTGCCGGGGAACACGCCTTCGCGCGCCTGCGGCCGCTGCGGGCTGGCGGTCATGCGTGCGTAGATGTCGTCGACCAGGGCGCGGAACGCCGGCGCCAGGCGGTTGCGCGGCTGCGGCAAGGTGACCTGGATCTCGCCGATCACCCGGCCCGGATTGGCGCCGAAGATCACGATGCGGTCGCACATCAGCACCGCTTCCTCGATGTTGTGGGTGACCATCAGGATCGATTCGATCGGCATGCGCCCTTCCGACCACAGGTCGAGCAGGTCGGTGCGCAGGGTCTCGGCGGTCAGCACGTCCAGCGCCGAGAACGGCTCGTCCATCAGCAGCAGTTTCGGCCGCACCACCAGCGCGCGGGCCAGGCCGACGCGCTGGCGCATGCCGCCGGACAGTTCCTTCGGATAGGCGCCTTCGTAGCCGTCCAGGCCGATCAGGTCGATCGCCGCCAGCGCGCGCCGGCGGCGTTCGTCGGCGGCCACGCCGCGCGCTTCCAGGCCGACCTCCACGTTCTGCAGCACGGTCAGCCACGGGAACAGGGCGAAGCTCTGGAACACCATGGCAATGTCGTCGATCGCCTGGGTCGGCGTAGCGTCGCGGAACACGATGCTGCCGGCGCTGGGCTGCAGCAGCCCGGCGATGGCGCGCAGCAGGGTGGACTTGCCGGAGCCGGAGCGTCCGAGCAGGCCGACGATCTGGCCCGAATGCAGGGTCAGGTCGACATCGTCCAGCACCACCAGCGGCGTCGCCCCGCCCTTGTCGTAGCTCTTGCGCACGCCGTGCACGCGGACCAGCGGGGCGCGCTCGGGCGCGCTTGCGGAAAAGGTCATGGTCGAAATCTCCAAGGGTGGTCAGTCGAAGCGCAGGCGGCGTTCGGCGAAGGCGTACAGGCGCCGCCACACCGCACGGTTGAAGACGGTCACGAATAGCGACATCACCGCGACCCCGAGCAGCACCCGCGCGCCGTCGCCGGCGGCGGTGGCGCGGGCGATGTAGGAACCGAGCCCGTAGGCCTGCACCTGGGTGTCGCCCCAGCTGGCCAGTTCGGCGACGATGCTGGCGTTCCAGGAGCCGCCGGAGGCGGTCAGCGCGCCGGTGACGTAGTACGGGAAGATGCCCGGCAGGATCACCCGCCGCCACCAGGTCCACGAACGCAGCTGGTAGACTGTGGCCGCCTCGCGCAGGTCGGTGGGAAACGCGCTGGCGCCGGCGATCACGTTGAACAGGATGTACCACTGCGTGCCCAGGATCATCAGCGGCGACAGCCAGATGTTCGGATTGGCGCCGGTGGCGACGATCGCCAGCACCGCGAACGGGAACAGCACGTTGGCCGGGAACGCGGCCAGGAACTGCGCCAGCGGCTGCACCCGCTGCGCCACCTTCGGGCGCAGCCCGATCCACACCCCGATCGGCACCCACACCACGCTGGCCAGCGCGATCAGCACCACCACCCGCAGCAGCGTGGCCAGGCCGCCGCCGAACGCCTCGGCCAGGTCGTGCAGTCCCAGGTGCCGGCGGCCGTAGTCGAACGCGAACCAGGCCGCGGCCAGCGCGGCGATCGCCAGCGCCACGCTCCACAGCCGGTCGCCCCAGAGGTTGGCGCTGCCATCCTGTGCAGGCGCCGCTGCCGGGCGCAAGCGCCGCGGCGCCCAGCGCCACAGCAGCGTGCGCTGCCAGATCCAGGCCAGCGGCGCGACCAGGCGCTTGGCCAGGCGGGTGCGCCGCAGCAGGTCGTAGAGCCACGACTGCGGCCTGTCCTGCGCGGCGGTGAGTTCGGCGCGGAACTTGTCCGACCAGGCGACGATGGGACGGAACAGCAACTGGTCGTACAGCACGATCAGCACGCCCATCGCCAGCACCGCCCAGCCGACCGCGGCGAAGTTGCGCTGCGCGATCGCCAACGCCAGGTAGGAGCCGATGCCGGGCAGTTCCAGGGTGTGGTCGCCGACCGTGATCGCCTCGGAGGCGACCACGAAGAACCAGCCGCCGGACATCGACATCATCATGTTCCAGATCAACGCCGGCGTCGCATACGGCGCTTCCAGCCGCCAGAAGCGCTGCCACGACGACAGGCCGAAACCGCGCGTGACCTCGTCCAGGTCGCGCGGCACGTTGCGCAGCGACTGGTAGAACGAGTACGCCATGTTCCAGGCCTGGCTGGTGAAGATGGCGAAGATCGAGGCCAGCTCGGCGCCGATCTGGCGGCCGGGAAACAGGCCCAGGAAGAAGGTCACGGTGAAGGTCAGGAAACCCAGCACCGGCACCGACTGCAGGATGTCCAGCGCCGGCACGATCAGCCGCTCGGCGCGGCGGCTCTTGGCCGCCAGGGTCGCCACGGCGAAGGTGAACACCAGCGAGGCGGCCATCGCCGCGAACATGCGCAAGGTGGTGCGCAGGCCGTATTCGGGCAATTGGCGCAGATCCAGCGAGACTGCGGCGGTGCCTGCCGGCGGCAGCGGCGCGCGCATGTCGGCGGCGCCGTGCAACAGCAGCACGCCCAGCGCCAGCAGCAGCGCGAACACCGCCAGATCATGGAAATTCGGCAGCACGCCGGGGCGTGCGGCGACATGGCCGGGCGCGTTGCGGTCGCGGGGGAATAGCACCATGGGAAGGTTCCGGCAGGACGGCGGCGCCAGGTGCGCCGCACGGGTGGTAGGGAATCACGGGAACACGCGTGGGACGACCGCTCAGTGTGGCAAGCGAATATTCCAGCCAGGCGTCAGCCGCTACTGCGCCAGTGTCGCGCTGCGCGGTCCGGCCGACAGACCGATGCCGGCCGCGGCGGCGGCGATCGCGCGGTGCGGCAGCATGCGCCGCTGCGCAACATGGACTGGCCGCGGCATGCGCGCGGGCAACCGGCAACGCCTACGAGATGCATGGCGACAACGACGACAGACGCATGGGCGGCTCCGGATGCGGAAACGCCAGGGGCTACGCTCGAAGGTCCTCGCGGATCGGGCTTGCGTACTGCGGGGAATTTCTTGCCAGCGCGGATGCGGCGGTGGCGAACGGTCCCGTCCTGAGCGGACGCGACCCATCCGGGACGAACCCAGACCTTGGCGGTCCTGTCAGCTCGACAGCTGCAGCGTCGGTCTAGGATGACTGTCCAAGGAAGTGGCCTCTGGCCGGGTGCGATGGGCGCGAAGTATAGCCAGCAACCGCGGCACCGCAACAGCGCCGCGCGGGCCTCTGCGCCGCGCGTTCACTGACCAGCAAGCACCAGCCGCGGCTGCGTCGCCGGCAGCTCGGTCTGGCGCGCGCGCAGCCAGGCCGCCAATTCGCGCGGTGG
This sequence comes from Xanthomonas hyacinthi, assembly GCF_009769165.1. NCBI lineage: Bacteria > Pseudomonadati > Pseudomonadota > Gammaproteobacteria > Lysobacterales > Lysobacteraceae > Xanthomonas > Xanthomonas hyacinthi. Next base: position 4,407,740 of record NZ_CP043476.1, on the reverse strand, counting down.
CAGCGGCCGCGAGTGCAGATAGCCCTGGATCTCGTCGCAGCCCTGCTCGCGCAGCAGCGCCTCTTCCTGCGCCGTCTCCACGCCCTCGGCCACCACCTGCATGCCCAGCGCGTGGCCCAGCTGCACGATCGCCTGGGTGACCTTGGCGGTGCCGCTGTCGTTGAGCATGTCCTGCACGAAGCTGCGGTCGATCTTCAGTCGCTGCACCGGGAAGCGGTTGAGGTAATGCAGGTTGGAGAAGCCGGTGCCGAAGTCGTCCACCGCCAGCAGCACACCCTCCTGCTCGAACAGTTCGAAGCAGCGGCGCAGCGATTCGGTGTCGCGGATCAGCGCCGATTCGGTCAGCTCCAGCTCCAGCCGCTTCGGCGACCAGCCGTTGCGCTGGCACAGTTCCAGCACCCGCTCGGCGAAGCCGCGGTCGCGCAGCTGCATCGCCGACACGTTCACCGACACGCGGTCGAAGCTCAGCCCCGCCGCATCCCAGGCCGCGGCCTGGCGGCAGGCCTCGTTGATCACCCAGTCGCCCAGGCGCACGATCTCGCCGCATTCCTCGGCGATGGGAATGAACTCGGCCGGATTGCAGTGGCCATGGCCGGGGCGATGCCAGCGCAGCAGCGCCTCGACCGCCGGGGCGCGTTCGCCGGCCGCGTGCACCAGCGGCTGGTACACCAGCGAGAACTCCTCGCGATCCAGCGCGCCGTGCAGCGCATGCTCGATCTCCAGGCGCCGCTGTGCGCGCAGCAGCACGTCCTGACTGTAGTAGTGGCAGGTGTTGCGGCCGGATTCCTTGGCCGCGTACATCGCCGCATCGGCGGCGCGCAGCAGGCTGTCGAAATCGCGGCGCCCCTCCTCCATCAAGGCGATGCCGATGCTGGCGCCGATCTTGATCACGTTCTCGCCGTTGTGCAGCGGCTCGGCCAGCGCCGCGATCAGCTTGCGCGCCACATGCCCGGCATCGCCGGGTTCGGCCAGGTCGCGCAGCACCACCAGGAACTCGTCGCCGCTGAAGCGCCCGAACAGGTCGCTGGTGCGCAGCTGCTGGTGCATGCGCGTGGCCGCGAGCTTCAGTAGCGCATCGCCGGTGGTATGGCCGAAGGAATCGTTGATGCTCTTGAACCCGTCCAGGTCCACGAACAGCATCGCCAGCGTGCTGCCGCGCTCCACCGCGTCGTGCATCGCGGCTTCCGCCTGCTCGCGCAGCAGCTGCCGGTTCGGCAGCCCGGTCAGCAGGTCGTAGTGGGCCAGCAGCTCGATGCGCTCGCTGGCCTCGCGTTCGCGGCTGATGTCGCGGAACAGCACCACGAAGCGCGGCGGCAGGCCGTCGCGGTCGTCCAGTTCGATCAGCACCTGCACCCACACCCGCTGCCCGGAGGGCCGGTGGAAGCACAGGTCCAGCTGCTCGGGCAGCCCGCCCTGGGCGATCCGCGCCAGCGCCGCTTCGAACGCGTCGCGCGAATCCTGGGTGTACAGCGCCAGCGCCTGGTCCAGGTCGATGTTTTCCTTGCGCAGGCCGTGGATGCGGTAGCACTCCTCGGTCCATTGCATGCGCCGGGTGCCGACCTCGATCTCGCAGCCGCCGATCTTGCCCAGCGCAGAGACGCGGTTGAGCAGTTCGGTGCGCCAGCGGATCAGCGCGTCGGTCTGGCGCTGCTCGGTGATGTTCTGCACCTGGCCGAGCACGCGCTGGGTGCGGCCATCGGCTTCCAGCTGCGGTTGCGCCCACACCCGCAGGTGCAGCGGCGCTTCGCTGCCGCGCCCCAGCTCGACCTCGAAATTGGCCTGCTTGCCGTCGCGCTGCATGCGCCGCCAGGTGGCGAGCACCTGCGCCGCCGACTCGCGGCTGAGCAGGCGCAGCAAGCCGCGGCTGCTCGGCACCTGCTCCTCGGCCAGGCCGGTCACGCGCAGGAATTCGCGCGACCACCAGATCCGGTTGTGCAGCGGATCCCACGACCAGCTGCCCATGCGGGTCATGCGCTGCGCCTCGCGCAGCAGGGTCTGCTGGTCGCGCAGGCGCTGCTCGAGCAGCTTTTGTTCGTGGATGTCGGTATGCGTGCCGACCATGCGCAGCGGGCTGCCGTCGGCGGTGCGCGCCACGATACGGCCGCGATCCAGGATCCAGCGCCACTGGCCGTCCTGCTGGCGCAGCCTGAATTCGCATACGTAGGTCGCGCTGCGGCCCTCGAAATGGGCGTGGATCGCCTCCTGCAGGCGGGTCTGGTCGTCGCTGTGGACCAACGGCAGCAGTGCGTTGAACCCGTAGTCCAGCGCCTCGCCCTGGTAGCCGAGCATCTGCTTCCAGCGCTCGGAACGGAAGATCCTGTCGCTGGGAATGTCCCAGTCCCACAGGCCGTGTTCGGCGCTGTCCAGGGCGATCTCCCAGCGCGTGGCGCCGTCGCTGCCGACCGGCTCGGGCACGCTCAAGGTATACGCCAGCAGCCCGCCGGCTTCGTCGCGCACCGCGCGCAGCCAGCCGTCCAGGCGCCGCCCGGCGGTGCCGGGCAGCGCGCAGGCGAGCATGCTCTCGCCGCCGAGCAGGCGCTCGCGCACGTCGCGCATCAGCTCGGCGTAGGCTTCCACGGTACGTGGCAGCTCCAGCGCCTGCGCGGCCCGGTTCGCGGCCAGCGGCCGCCCTTCGGCGTCCAACAGGACCACGGCCGAGGTGAGCGGATGCTGCAGCAAGCTTGCGATGACGCCTTGATCCACGCCGAGGTGCTCCGTTTCTACCGCGCTGATGCCGGCGGACGAAGGTGATAACGGCACCCGGCGGCATTAATTGAGCGCCCGGCCGGCCGGGGCCGGTCGGCGCCGCTGGGCCGCGGCGGCCGCTTGCCGCTAAGATGGCAGTGGACGAATACCGCCGCACCAGGCTGTCGGGGCATGCAACCACAACGCGATCTTTCCCCGACCTCCGCCTCCTCGGGCATGCGCCTGGCGCAACGGCTGGATCGGGGGATCTGGCGGACCGCGCTGCTGTACCTGCTGGCAGGCCTGGCATGGTCGCTGGGCAGCGACCTGCTGCTGGCGCGATTCGTAGACGATACCCACACCCTGGCCGTGCTGCAGCTGGTCAACGATGCCGGGTTCCTGCTGCTGACCGCCATCGCCCTGTACTGCCTGCTGCGTCCGCTGGTGCGCGGCGCGGTGCAGGTGCACGCGCAGCTGGCGCTGTCCGAGGCCGGCTACCGGCAAATGTTCCAGGCCAATCCCAGCCCGATGCTGGTCTACGACCCGGAAACGCTGCAGGTGGTGGACGTCAACCCGGCCGCGGTCGCCTTCTTCGGCTGGCCGCACGACAGCTTCATCGGGCTGGAGCTGGGCCGGCTGTGGCCGCCGAGCGCGGCCGAGCGCATGGGCGAAGTGATCCAGGCGATCCGCGCCGCGCCGTCCAAGGTCTGCGTGGTGGCCGAACCGCTGCGCCTGCGCGACGGCAGCCTGCGCATGGCCGAGGCGCGCAGCACCGGCCTGGACTACCGCGGCCGCAACGCGCGGCTGGTGGTGATCAGCGACCGCAGCGCCGAGCACGAGGCGCAGCAGCGCCGCGACCAGGCGCTGCTGCGGCTGGAGGAGGCGCAGGCGATCGCCCGCCTCGGCTCCTGGCAACTGGACCCGGCCAGCGGCCTGGGCCGCTATTCCGACCAGATCTACCGGATGCTCGGCCGGCGCGTGCCGGAGCCGCCGCGCCGGCATCGCCTGGAAGAACTGCTGGTGCCCGCCGACCTGGCCTCGCAGGCGCGCATCCAGCGCATGCTCGAGGACCTGTGCGGCGCCGCACCGGTGCAGTTGGACATGCTGTTGCCGGTGCTGGCCGCCGACGGCCAGGCGCGCATGCTGCATCTGCGCGCCGAATCGGCCAGCGACGACGCCGGCGCGGCCTGCGTGCGCGGCACCCTGCAGGACGTGACCGAGCACGAACGCTCGCGGCGCCTGCTGCACGAGCGCGAGGAACAGTTCCGCGAACTGGTGCGGGTGCTGCCCGACGGGGTCGCGATCCTGCACCAGGAACACATGCTGTACGCCAACGCGGCCTGCGCCGGGCAGTTCGGCTACGAAGGCGAGAACCTGCTCGGCGAGCCGCTGCTTGGCCTGGTCTGCCCCAGCGATCTGCAGCGGGTGCGCGAGCGGATGCGCGCTGCCGGCGACAAGGGCGAGCGCGGCGCTACCGCGCGCATGCGCCGCCGCGACGGTTCGCTGTTCCACGCCGGGCTGTCGTTCGGCAAGGTCCGCTACAGCGGCCGCGACTGCCAGCTGCTGATCGTGCGCGACCTCAGCGAGCCCGAGCGCATGCGCGACGCGCTGGCGCTGAGCAACCGCGAGCTGCAGGCGATGGCGCGGCGGCTGTTCTCGCTGCAGGAAGACGAGCGCCGCGCGATCTCGCGCGACCTGCACGACGACATCGGCCAGGCGATCACCGCGATGAAGCTGTCGGCGCACGCGGCGCTGGACGAAGCCGACGCCGAGCGCCGCCGCGAGGATCTGAACGAGATCGTGCAGCTGGCCGACAGCAGCATCACCAAGCTGCGCAACCTGGCCACCCTGCTGCGCCCGCCGCAACTGGACGCGCTGGGCCTGGAGGCGGCGCTGCGCTGGCAGGCCGGCATGCTGTTCCGCGCCTCGCCGGTGCGCCTGCAGCTGGACATCGCCGCCCTGCCCGCGCGGCCCAGCGGCGAGGTCGAGCAGGCCTGCTTCCGCATCGCCCAGGAGAGCCTGACCAACGTGCTGCGCCACGCCTGCGCCGGCGAAGTGCGCCTGGCGCTGAGCGACGAGCAGCACCGGCTGCTGCGCCTGGAGGTGGTCGACGACGGCGACGGCTTCGATCCGGCCGGACCGTGCGGGCTGGGCCTGATCGTGATGCGCGAGCGCGCGCAGAGCGCAGGCGGTACCCTGCAGATCGACACCGCGCCCGGCGCCGGCACGCGGGTGACGCTGTGTCTGCCCTACACGACGGCGGCGACGCCAACGCCCCCACCTGGACCCTGAAACGATGTGGAATCCCGCCGTCCCCGTGCCGCTAGACGACGAACTCCCGTCGCGCCTGGGCGCAGGCCACCCGGCGCTGACCGGCATGATCGCCGAGGCGCTGGCCGGCGGGCCGGGGGTGATGCTGCTGCACATCGACATCGACCACTTCGCCTCGATCAACGAAAACATGAGCGCGGAAGTCGGCGACCATGCGCTGGCGCTGCTGGCGCAGCGGCTGCAGGCGCACCTGCGCGGGCGCGGCCTGCTATGGCGCCACGGCAGCGACGAGCTGGTCATGGCGGTGCCGCGCACCGCCGACGTGCCGCCGCCGGAGGCCTTCGCCGAGGAGATCCGGCAGCAGATCGAATTGCCGCTGTCGGTGCTGCCGTACACCTTGTTCATGACCGGCAAGATCGGCGTGAGTCTGTGCCCGGAACACTCCACGCGCCTGTCCACGCTGCTCGACTTCGCCGAGGACGCGGTCTACCAGGCCGCGCGCGAGGGCGGCAACATGGTGCGCCTGTACGCGGCCGACGGCCCGCCCAGCGCGCACAGCGAGAGCATCATCTCGCGGCAGATCGTCGATGCGATCCCCAACGGCGAGCTGCGCCTGCGCTACCAGCCGATGGTCAGCGCCCGCGACGGCCGCGTGGTCGGCATGGAATCGCTGCTGCGCTGGCAGTCGCCGACGCTGGGCATCCTGGTGCCGGAGCGGTTCATGCGCACCGCCGAGCGGCTGGGCGTGATCGTGCAGATCGGCACCTGGGTGATGGAGGGCGCGCTGCACCAGGCGCGGCTGTGGCGCGACCAGGGCTTCGACGACTTCACCATCGCGGTCAACGTCTCCACCCTGCAGCTGCTGCGCCCGACCTTCTTCAACGAAGTGATGTCGGCGCTGCAGGCGGCCGGCGTGCCGCCGCAGATGATGGTGCTGGAGATCAACGAAAGCGCGCTGACCAACAACGTCAACTTCGTCCACGAGACCCTGGCCAACCTGTGCCGCGAAGGCATCAGCCTGAGCCTGGACAACTTCGGCACCGGCGATTCCAGCCTCAGCGCGCTGGTGCGCTATCCGGTGGACAAGCTGAAGATCGACCGCAGCTTCATCAAGAGCGCGCCGGCCGGCAACCGCGAGGCGGCGATCGCCCGCGCCATCATCGCCATGGGCCACCAGCTGGGCATGGTGGTGATCGCCAACGGCGTGGAGTCGCAGGCGCAGCTGGGCTTCCTGCGCCGCAACGACTGCGACATCTTCCAGGGCTACCTGTTCGGCGAGCCGATGTCGGCCGAGGCCGCGGGCATGGCGCTGCGGCGCCGCTACCTGCGCCCGGAGTCGTTCACCGAGACCCGCCCGGACCGCACCCTGCTGCTGCTCGACGACGAGGAGAACGTGCTGCGCTCGCTGGTGCGCCTGTTCCGCCGCGACAGCTACCGGATCCTGGCCGCCGGCAACGTGCGCGACGCCTTCGACCTGCTCGCCACCAACGACGTGCAGGTGATCCTGTCCGACCAGCGCATGTCCGACATGAGCGGCACCGAGTTCCTGGGCCGGGTCAAGATGCTCTACCCCGACACCATCCGCCTGGTGCTGTCCGGCTACACCGACCTGGCCACGGTCACCGACGCGATCAACCGCGGCGCGATCTACCGCTTCCTGACCAAGCCGTGGAACGACGACGAACTGCGCGAGCACATCCGCCAGGCGTTCCGCACGCATGACGAGCGGCGGCGCGATGCTGGGCCCTGACGGGCTGGGAATGGGGAACTGGGAATCGGGAATGGGAAAAGCCGCATCTGCGGCTTTTCATTGATGCAACGTTAGATCGTTAATACGGCATCGGATGCGCAGCAGGCCAACAGCGACCGCGCACCCGCTTTTCCCATTCCCGATTCCCCATTCCCCATTTCCAGCTACTTAGGCTGCCTAACCGGAATCACGATCCGGAAGCTGGAGCCTTCGCCGACGGTGCTGGTCACGTCGATGCGGCCGTGGTGCTTGTTGATGATGCCGTAGGAGATCGACAGGCCCAGGCCGGTGCCGCTGCCGACCGGCTTGGTGGTGAAGAACGGGTCGAAGATGCGCTGCAGCAGGTCCGCCGGGATGCCGGCGCCGGAGTCCTTGAATTCGATCCAGACCTCCTCGCCGTCCTGGCCGGTGCTGACCACGATGGTGCCGCGCTCGCCGATCGCCTGGCCGGCGTTGAGCAGCAGGTTCATGTACACCTGGTTGAGCTCGGATGGCAGACACTCGACCAGCGGCAGGTTGCCGTAGCGGCGGTCCAGGGTGACCTTGTACTTGAGCTCGTTCCAGATGATGTTGATGGTGGATTCGAGCCCGGAATGCAGGTCCACCAGCTTCCACGATTCCTCGCGGCCGGAGTACGAGAAGTCCTTGAGGTCGCGCACGATGCGCGTCACCCGCTCGATGCCTTCGCGCGATTCGGCCATCAGCTGCGGCAGGTCGCGGCTGATGAAGTCGATGTCGAAGCGGTTGCGGATGTCGTCGATCTCCGGGATCAGCGCCTTCGGATCCGGCGCGCGCAGGGCGCGCTCGTAGGCTTCGATCAGGGTGAACAGGCTGCGCAGGTATTCCTGCAGGCTGCCCAGGTTGGAATGCACGTAGCCGATCGGGTTGTTGATCTCGTGTGCGACGCCGGCGGCGAGCTGGCCGATGGAAGCCATCTTCTCCGACTGCAGCAGTTTTTCCTGCGCGCCGTTGAGGCGCAGATAAGCCTGGCGCAGCTCGGCATGGCGCTGCTGCAGTTCCTGTTCGTAGTCCTGCTGGCCTTCGATGCCCTGGATCAGCACCAGGAAGTGACCGTCATCGCCGTCGGCATGGAAATACAGGTGCACCAGCACCACGTGTTGTTCGGTCGGCAGGCTGCCGCTCCAGCGGCCGCTGCTGCGCGCCTGCGACAGCGCATCGGCGGGCAGCCATTGCGCCAGGCGTTCGCCCAGGGCGTGGTCGCCGCCGGTCTCGGTATTGCCCAGGTGGGCGCGTGCGGCACTGTTGGCCAGCAGCAGGCGGCCATCGGCGCGGAACAGCACCAGGCCTTCGTCGATCGACTCGCTCAGCGCGAGCAGGCTTTTGCGCGAAGGCAACGGCACCGTATCGGTGTAATCGGGATCGGCGAAATTCACGAAAGGCAGCAGGTAACGGGCGGACGCTCAATATACGCCGATGCCATCGCCAGGTGCGTGGACACCGGCACCTGGGGCCGCCACGCGGCGTCGGAACCTGTGGACGCCATCGGCGTCCACAGGTCTCAGGCGATCGCCAGCGGGCGGCTCATGCGCAAGGTGCTGGACTGGCCGTTGGCATCGTAGGACGCCGCGCTTTCGCTGCGGCCAAGATGCCGCAGCGCCCAATTCACTTCGCGCCGCCGCCGCGACAGCAGCGCGCCGTTGGCACGGTTGGCATCGGCCAGTTCGCGCAGCCGCGATTCGGCCTCGGCCCCGGCCGGCACGTCGGCCTCCAGCGCATGCAGCGCGGCCAGCTTGTCGCTGGTCGCCCGCATCAGCCCTTCCACGTTGTGATCCAACAATGCCTGCCGTTCGCCGGCGAGGGCGTCGCTGAGCTGCTGCAAGGGATTGGTCGCGGAGGTGTTCATGCGCTGAGCTGCTGATCCATATCGAGCATGCGGCTGGCAACGACGTCCGGATTGATCGTGTAGCTGCCGCTCTGCAGCGAGCCGCGCACCGACTCGACCCGCTTGCTGTCCACCGCCGGCGCGGCCGACAGTTGGCGCTGCAGGGTCTGCAGGCCGGACGCTTCGCCGGTCAGGCGCAGGCTGTCGGTAGCGGCCGTGGCGTCCACCGCACGGGTCTGTCCATCCTCGGACGCGCCGGAGGCGGCCTTGGTGCTGACGGCCGTGGTACGGAGCGTGGCCTGGCTCGGCAAGCTCCCTTCGATTTTCTGGCTCATGACGGAAATCCTGTTACGGGTTCGGTGTAGGTAACGGCGTTGGCCCGGGGAACTTTAGGCCGGATCTCAACGCGTCACAAAAACGTCGCCATTTTGTGACACGGTCCCCTGAACGACGCGGCGAGACGACAGGTTTTCGACGCTCACCCGCTCGTTCTCGCCACCATCGCTCAGTGCGCGCCCAGCCATGCGCACTTCCAGCGCGCCGTTGCGCGCCACCAGCGCCACATTGTCGCCGCGTCGCACCAGCCGCTGCGCGACCAGATCACTGGCCGACAACAGCGTGCCTGCCGGCAGCGTGCGCCGCACCACCCGGCCGATCGCTGTGGCCGGATCGGTCATTGCCGCACCGACGATCCGCGCCGCGTCGCGCTTCTCGATCACCATATCGGCGGCGTCCACGGTTTCTCCAGCGGCCAGGCCGCGGCCCAGCACCAGCACATTCTGTAGACGCCGCACCTTGACCGGTACGAACAGGCGCCAGCCGGCCTCGCGCGGGCAGCTCACCTCCACCGTGGTGGTGCCGGTGGGTTGCGCCTGCAGCGGCGCCGGGCACAGCGGCACGCGCACCGACGGGTCCAGCGTCGCCTCGGCGTCGGCGTCGGCACCGAGGGTGGACAACGCCGCGGCGCGGATCGAGTCCACCGATTGGAATTCCGCGGCCCAGGCCGGCGTCGCCGCCAGCAGGACCACTAACAGGATCAGGCGCATGGCCGTCTCTCTATGGAGGTGTCGGCAGTGCCATGCAAAGCCTGTGCCGCGATTCGCGCGCCGGTTCCGCCAGCGCGGCCTCAAGTTCCGCCGCGAAGGCGCCGATATGAATCCCATGTCTCATGACCTGCTCAATCGAATCGACCAGCGCACCCGCTTGGCGGGCCACAACCGGCTTGCCCTGCTGCTGTTCCGGCTGGGCGGCCGTCAGCTTTTTGGCGTGAACGTCTTCAAGGTGCAGGAAGTGCTGCGCCGTCCTGGGCTGTTCCAGGTGCCGGGGCTGCCATTGCAATTCTCCGGCGTCGCCGATGTCCGCGGCCGTTCGGTGCCGGTGCTCGATCTGGGCCTGGCGATCGGCCATCCGGAGCGCGAGACGCAGGCCGACAAGGCGCCCGGCTACCTGGTGGTCACCGAGTTCAACCGCTCGGTGCAGGGCTTCCTGGTCAGCGGCGTGGAGCGCATCGTCAACATCGCGGTGGAAGACATCCACCCGCCGCCGGAACTGGGCGCCGAATCCAGCTACCTGACCGCGGTGACCCGCTTCCAGGGCGAACTGATCCAGGTCATCGACGTGGAAAGCGTGCTCGCCGACATCGCCCAGACCCGCACCGAGGCGCTGATCGACCCGTCGCTGGCGCTCACCGGCTCGCAGCTGCAGGTGCTGGTGGTGGACGACTCGCGCGTGGCGCGGCAGCAGATCCGCAGCGTGCTCGACCAGCTCGGGGTCGGCGCCACCCTGCTGTCCGACGGCCGCCAGGCCCTGGACCATCTCTTGCAGATCCACGCCGGCGGCGAGAATCCGGCCGACCGCTACGCGATGGTGATCTCCGACATCGAGATGCCGGCGATGGACGGCTATACGCTGACGACGGAAATCCGGCGCCATCCCGGCCTGGCCGGCCTGTACGTGCTGCTGCACACCTCGCTGTCGGGCGTGTTCAACAACGCCATGGTCGAACGCGTCGGCGCCAACGCCTTCGTCGCCAAGTACAGCCCGCACGAGCTGGCCGACTATGTGCTGGCGCGGCTGCGGGTGGTCGCCGCGGCCCAGGCCGCCTAGCGTTCCGCGGCGTCCCGGGGTGCCGCCGGGCGCCCAGCAGTACGCCTTTGGCCGCACTGGCGAAGGCCGTCCCTCCACGCCGCGCGGCGCGCACACCCCGGTTTTGGCACAGGCCTTGCCTGTCTCCCTGCAACGAACCGCGGGAGCGCGCCATGCCCAATCTGATTTCATCCTATCTCGGTGTCCACGGCGACGCCCTGCCGCTGCGCGAGCAACGGATGAAGCTGATCGCCAGCAACCTCAGCAATGTCGACACGCCCGGCTACAAGGCGCAGGACCTGGATTTCGACGCGGCGATGCGCGCCGCGCAGGGCCAGCGCGACGGCAGCCAGATGCAGGTCACCGACAGCCGCCACATCGCGGTCGGCGGCAGCAGCGGACTGAATCCGTTCCAGGTCACCCGCGAGGCCAGCCAGCCCAGCCTCGACGGCAACACCGTCGATGCGGACACCGAACGCGCCGCCTACGGCCGCGCCGCGCTGGAGTACCGCGCCTCGCTGAGCTTCGTTGAATCCAAGGTGCGCAGCATGCTCACCGCGATCACAGGCCAATAAGCATGAGCAATCTGCCGATCTTCGATGTCGCCGGTTCCGCGCTGCAGGCGCAGTCGGTGCGCCTGAGCACCATCGCCAGCAACCTGGCCAACGCCGATTCGGTGGCCGGGTCGGCCGCCGCGGCCTACAAGCCGATCGAGCCGATCTTCCAGGCGGTGCGCAACCCGCACGACAGCAGCCTGACCGCGGTCAACGTCAAGGAAATCACCCAGAGCAAGGATCCACCGATCAAGCGCTACGAGCCCGGCCATCCGCTCGCCGATAGCGACGGCTACATCTACTCGCCGGATGTGGACCCGGTGTCGCAGATGGTCAACCTGATCTCCGCCTCGCGCAATTACCAGGCAGGCGTGGAAGTCCTCAACACCGCCAAGGAACTGGCGTTGGCCACCTTGTCCATGGGCCGCTAAGCCCTCCCTCCCGCCGCCTTACAGCCTAGGACGTACTGATGAGCACCGTTTCCAGCGACATCTATTCCAGCCTCGGATTGACCGCCTCCAGCGCCGGCACGACCACCACCAACACGTCGTCGTCGCTGAGCCAGGCCGATTTCCTGAAGCTGATGACCGAGCAGCTGCAGCACCAGGACCCGCTCAAACCGATGGACAACAGCCAGATGGTCTCGCAGATGGCGCAGCTGTCCACCGTGGAGGGCATCGGCGACCTCAACAAGACCGTGACCGCGCTGTCCGATTCGATGAGTACCGACCAGATCCTGCGCGGCGCCCAGCTGATCGGGCACCAGGTGCTGGTGCCGTCGGCGACGCTGCCGCTGGGCAGCGAAGGCGGCGCCAGCGGCGTGGTCGCCGCGCCCGGCGCGGGCATCGTCAACCTCACCGTCAGCGACGCCAACGGCAACGCGGTCAAGCAGATCAGCGTCAGCGCCAGCAAGGCCGGCGAAGTCAATTTCAACTGGGACGGCACCAACAGCGCCGGTATCCGCATGGCGGCCGGCACCTACAGCATCACCGCCACGCAGACCGACAGCAACGGCACCAACAGCACCCTGTCCACCTACGTCCAGGCGCCGGTCGAGAGCGCCACCATCGGCTCGGACGGCATCTACCTCGACCTGACCGGGCTGGGCACCGCCCCGCTCGCCAACGTGCTCCGCGTCAGCTGAGCCGGCCAATCCACAGGAGTCCATCATGGGTTTCAATACTTCGCTGTCCGGTATCAAAGCGGCCAACTCCGACCTCAACGTCACCGCCAACAACATCGCCAACGTCAACACCACCGGTTTCAAGGAGTCGCGCGCCGAATTCGCCGACCTGTTCTCGGCCACCGGCTACGGCCTGGCGCGCAATGCGGTCGGCGCCGGCGTACGGGTCAGCAACGTCGCCCAGCAGTTCTCGCAGGGCAACGTCGATCCGACCGGACGCAACCTGGACCTGGCGATCTCCGGCGACGGCTTCTTCACCCTGACCAACAACGGCGCCAAGGTCTACTCGCGCGCCGGCAACTTCCAGACCGATGCCAACGGCTATGTGGTCAATCCGCAAGGCGCCAAGCTGCAGGTGTTCCCGCCGGCGGCCAACGGCAACGGCTTCGCGGTCGGCACCCTGACCGACCTGCAGCTGCTGACCACCGACAGCTCGCCCAAGCAGAGCGAAACGGTGAACCTGATGTTCACCCTGCCCGGCAATGCCGGCACGCCGACCGTGGCCACCTTCGATCCGGCCGACGCCAACAGCTACAACCATTCCACCGGCGGCATCACCGTCTACGATTCGCTGGGCGTCAGCCACACCCAGACCTCGTATTTCGTCAAGACCGGCAACGCCAACGAATGGCAGGCGCACAACTACGTCGACGGCACCGCGGTCGGCACCCCGAGCACCCTGCAGTTCGACGGCAACGGCGCGCTGACCAGTCCCGCCGACGGCAAGATCGCACTGAGCACGTTCACCCCCAGCACCGGCGCCGGCACCCTCAATCTGACCCTGGACGTGAGCGGTTCGACCCAGTACGGCGAGGCGTTCGCGCTGCGCGACGCGCGCCAGGACGGCTACGCCAGCGGCAAGCTCAACTCGATCAGCATCGACGCCAACGGCGTGGTCTACGCGCGCTATTCCAACAACGCCGACAAGGCGCTGGGCCAGGTGGCGATGACCAACTTCGTCAACCCGCAGGGGCTGAGCTCGCTCGGCGACAACGTGTGGGCGGAAAGCTCGGCCTCGGGCAATGCGCGCACCGGTGCGCCGTCGACCTCGGACTTCGGCAGCGTTCAGTCCGGCGCGCTCGAAGCCTCGACCGTCGACCTCACCGAACAGCTGGTCAACATGATCGTCGCGCAGCGCAACTTCCAGGCCAACTCGCAGATGATCTCGACCCAGGATCAGATCACCCAGACCATCATCAATATCCGTTGAGGCCCGCCGGGAATCGGGAACGGGGAATCGGGAATCGTAAACGCGGTTCCCGGCGCCGAATTTCCGCTTTCCTCCATTCCCGATTCTCCATTCCCGGTTCCCGTCCATGGACAAAGCACTCTACGTCGCCATGACCGGCGCCCGCGCTTCGCTGCAGGCGCAGGGCACGGTCTCGCACAACCTGGCCAACGTCGATACCGCCGGTTTCAAGGCGGCGCTGGCCAATACCGAGGCATTTCGCATCCAGGGTGCCGGCTATCCGTCGCGGATCGATGCGCTGCACATCGACCAGGGCTTCAACCGCGACGTCGGCGCGCAGCAGGTCACCGGCAATGCGCTGGACGTCTCGCTCAGCGCCGACAATTGGCTGGCAGTGCAGGCCAGCGACGGCAAGGAGGCGTACACGCGCGGCGGCGAACTGGCGTTGACCCCGAACGGCCAGCTGGTCACCTCCAGCGGCCGCGCGGTGCTCGACGACCAGGGCAATCCGATGGCGATCCCGCCGCACCAGGCACTGGAGATCGGCGGCGACGGCTCGGTGTCGATCGTGCCGCTGGGCGAAGGCGCGCAGGCGATGACCGTGGTCGGCAAGATGAAGGTGGTGCAGGCCCCGGCCGAGCGCCTGGAACGCCGCCCCGACGGGCTGATGCGCAACATCAGCGACGATCCGACCCAGGCCTTCGCCCTGGCCACCGGCAGCGCGGTCCACACCGGCGCGCTGGAGGGCAGCAACGTCGATGCCGCCGGCGCGCTGGTGCAGATGATCCAGCTGCAGCGCCAGTTCGAGATGCAGGTGAAGGTGATCAAGCACGGCGACGAGAACGCGCAGTCGGCCAACACCCTGCTGCGCCTGAACGGCTAAGTCCGCCGCGGGCACCGCGCCGCTGCCGACGAAAAGCCGGCGCATTTGTGGCACGGCACATGCATCAGTCTCCCTGCCCCTCGCGGATCTCGGGGCCACCATCAGAGGAATCGGGTCATGAATCAGGCTTTGTGGGTCGCCAAGACCGGACTGGATGCGCAGCAGACGCGCATGTCGGTCGTGTCCAACAACCTGGCCAATACCAATACCACCGGCTTCAAGCGCGACCGCGCCAGCTTCGAAGATCTGCTGTACCAGCAGGTGCGCCAGCCTGGCGGCGCGACCTCGGCGCAGACGCAGTTGCCGTCCGGCCTGCAGCTGGGCACCGGCGTGCGCGTGGTGTCCACCTCGAAGGACTTCGAGCAGGGCAATCCGCAGCAGACCGGGCGCGCGCTGGACGTGATGGTCAACGGCCGCGGCTTCTTCGAAGTGCAGATGCCCGACGGCACCTCGGCCTACACCCGCGATGGCAGCTTCCAGATCAATTCGCAGGGCGAACTGGTCACCAACAGCGGCTATGCGGTGCAGCCCGGCATCCAGATCCCGGAAGGCGCGCAGTCGCTGACCATCGGCACCGATGGCACGGTCAGCGTGCAGGTCGCCGGCACCGCGGCTGCGCTGGAGATCGGTTCGTTGACGCTGAGCGATTTCATCAATCCCTCGGGCCTGCAGGGCAAGGGCGAGAACCTGTACGCGGAAACCGCCGCCTCCGGCCCGGCGCAGAACGGCACCCCCGGCCTCAATGGCCTCGGTACCACCGTGCAGGCCTCGCTGGAAGGCAGCAACGTCAACGTGGTCGAAGAGCTGGTCAGCATGATCGAGACCCAGCGCGCCTACGAGATGAACGCCAAGGCGATCTCCACCACCGATTCGATGCTCGGCTATCTGAACAACAACGTCTGATCCCGACACTTCTTCTGGAAACCGCCATGTCGCGTCTGTCCTCCTTCTCTCTCACCGCTGCGCTGGTCCTGCCCGTGCTGCTCGGCGGCTGCGCCGGCCTGGGCATCGCCGCCGGCGACGTGCGCCCGTATGCGCCGCTGGCGCCGATCGTGCCGGTGGTGGCGCAGGCGGCGGCGCCCGGCGCCGGCGCGATCTATGCCGCAGGCCCGAGCCTGTCGCTGTATTCGGACCGGCGCGCGCGCGAGGTCGGCGACCTGCTGACCATCACCCTGGTCGAAAGCACCACCGCCAGCTCCACCGCCAACACCAGCATCACCAAGAAGGACGCGGTGACGATGGCCACGCCGACCCTGCTCGGCGCGCCGCTGACCGTCAACGGCGTCAACGTGCTCGAAAATAGCACCAGCGGCGACCGCAGCTTCGCCGGCAAGGGCAACACCGCGCAGAGCAACACCATGCAGGGCAGCATCACCGTGACCGTGATGCAGCGCCTGCCCAACGGCAACCTGGTGATCCAGGGGCAGAAGAACCTGCGCCTGAACCAGGGCGACGAGCTGGTGCAGGTGCAAGGCATCGTGCGCGCCGCCGACATCGCGACGGACAACACCATTTCTTCCAGCAAGGTCGCCGACGCGCGCATCGCCTACGGCGGCCGCGGCGCCGTCGCCCAATCCAACGCGATGGGCTGGCTGAGCCGCTTCTTCAACTCGCGCATCTCGCCGTACTGAGGCCCGCCATGAACCTTCCGTCCCTGCCCTTCCGCCTGCTCGCCGCGTTCGCGCTGTGCGCCGGCCTGGTCGCCCCGGCCGCCGCCGAACGCATCAAGGACCTGGCCCAGGTCGGCGGCGTGCGCGGCAACGCGCTGGTCGGCTACGGCCTGGTGGTCGGCCTGGACGGCAGCGGCGACCGCACCAGCCAGGCGCCTTTCACCGTGCAGAGCCTGAAGAACATGCTCGGCGAGCTGGGCGTCAACGTCCCGTCGAACGTCAACCCGCAGCTGAAGAACGTGGCCGCGGTGGCGATCCATGCCGAACTGCCGCCGTTCGCCAAGCCCGGCCAGCCGATCGACATCACCGTGTCCTCGATCGGCAACGCCGTGTCGCTGCGCGGCGGCTCGCTGCTGATGGCGCCGCTGAAGGGCGCCGACGGCCAGATCTACGCGATCGCCCAGGGCAGCCTGATCGTCGGCGGCTTCGGCGCGCAGGGCAAGGATGGCTCGCGGATCTCGGTGAACGTGCCCAGCGTCGGCCGTATCCCCAACGGCGCCACGGTGGAGCGTGCGCTACCGGACGTGTTCGGCAGTAGCGGCGAGATCACCCTGAACCTGCACCAGAACGATTTCACCACGGTGTCGCGGATGGTCGCGGCGCTGGAAAACACCTTCGGTCCCGGCAGTGCGCACGCCGTCGACGGCGGCACCGTGGCGGTGCGCTCGCCCACCGATCCGGGCGCGCGCATCGGCCTGCTGGCGCGGATCGAGAACGTGGAACTGTCGCCGGGTGCGGCGCCGGCCAAGGTGGTGGTCAACGCCCGCACCGGCACCGTGGTGATCGGCGCGCAGGTGCGGGTCAGCCCGGCGGCGATCTCGCACGGCTCGCTGACCGTCACCATCAGCGAAGGCACCCAGGTCAGCCAGCCCAACGCGCTGAGCAACGGCCAGACCGTGGCCGCGCCGAAATCGACCATCACCGCCACCAACGAAGGCAGCCGCATGTTCAAGTTCGAGGGCGGCACCTCGCTGGACCAGATCGTGCGCGCGGTCAACGAAGTCGGCGCCGCGCCGGGCGATTTGATCGCGATCCTGGAAGCACTGAAGCAGGCCGGCGCGCTGAGCGCGGAGCTGGAGGTGATCTGACATGCGCATCTCGGCCTCTGCCATCGAGCTGAACGCGACCACCCAGAACGATCCGGCCCGGATCGACAAGGTGTCGCGCCAGCTGGAAGGACAGTTCGCGAACCTGCTGGTGAAGAGCATGCGCGACGCCAGCTTCGGCGATTCCCTGTTCCCGGGCGAGAACCAGACCTTCCGCGACATGTACGACCAGCAGATGGCCAAGGCGCTGACCGAGGGCAAGGGGCTGGGCCTGGCGGCGATGATCGCCAAGCAGCTGGGCGGCGGCAAGAGCGCCGACGCGCCGCCAACCAATACCGCGATCGGCGCGGCGCAGGCGGCCAAGGCGTACTCGCTGGTGTCCGGCCAGAGCGGCGCCGCCGGCAGCAGCGCCGGCGCCTCCGCCCCGGCCGATGCCGGCGCCGCGGCCGGCACCGGCGCCGCTGCCTGGAGCGGCCTGGACGCAGCGGATGCGCCGCAGCAGCAGGTCGCGCGCGTGCTCGACCTGATTGCCGGCCGCGAAACCAGCGCGATGCACGAGGCGATCGGCAGCAATCCTGCCGACGGCAGCGCCACGCTGGCCTGGACCGGCGCCGACGACCGCTGGTCGGATCTGGCGGCGACGGCGGCCAACGACGGCGCCGGCATCGATGCCAGCGCCACCGCCGCCGCCAACGCCGCCGCGGCCAGCCTCGGCGAACGCACCCCGGAAGGCTTCGTCGCGCAGATCTGGACCCACGCGCAGAAAGCGGCCAGGGAACTGGGCGTGGATGCGCGGGCGCTGGTCGCGCAGGCCGCGCTGGAGACCGGCTGGGGACGCCGCGGCATTTCCCGCGGCGACGGCGCCAGTTCCAACAACCTGTTCGGGATCAAGGCCACCGGCTGGAGCGGCGAGCGCGTCAGCACCGGCACCCACGAGTATGTCGATGGGGTCAAGCAATCGCAGACCGCCGATTTCCGCGCCTACGCCTCGCCGGCCGAGAGCTTCGCCGACTACGTGCGCCTATTGAAGACCAATCCGCGCTACCAGCAGGCGCTGAATGCCGGTACCGACATCCGCGGGTTCGCCCAGGGCCTGCAGCGCGCCGGCTATGCCACCGATCCGTCCTACGCCGCCAAGATCGCCGCGATCGCCGGCGGGCCGACCATCGGCCGTGCCGTCGCCGCGATCGGCAACGCCGCCGCCAGCGGCATCGAGCGCGCGTTCGCCAGCACCTCCGATCCATCCAACAGCGCCCTGCGCTGAGGTAGCCGCCCATGTCCGTCCTTTCCACCGGCACCAGCGCCCTCATCGCCTTCCAGCGCGCCCTGGCGACGGTGAGCCACAACGTCGCCAACATCAATACCGACGGCTACAGCCGGCAGCGCGTGTCGTTCGCGACCACCACGCCGACCCAGTACGGCTCGGACTACATCGGCAATGGCACCGAGATCACCGACATCTCCCGCGTCGCCGACCAGTTGGCGACCTCGCGGCTGCTGGACAGCACCGGCGAACTGGCACGGCTCAAGCAGCTGTCGAGCCTGTCCGACCGCGTCGACGGGCTGTTCTCCGACACCGCCACCAACATCTCCGGGCAGTGGTCGAACTTCTTCGACGCCACCACCGGGCTGTCGTCCAACGCCTCGGCCACCGCCACCCGGCAGAGCGTGCTGGACAACGGCAACGCGCTGGTGACCCGCTTCAAGCAGCTCAACGGGCAGATGGATTCGCTCGGCAACGAAGTCAACAACGGCCTGCTCTCGGCCACCACGGAAGCCAACCGCCTGGCCGGCGAGATCGCCAAGATCAACGGCCAGATCGGCGGCGACGCCAGCGCGGCCGCGCCGGACCTGCTCGACCGGCGCGATGCGCTGATCACCCAGCTGGTGGGCTACACCGGCGGCAGCGCGGTGCAGCAGGACGGCGGCGCGATCAACGTCTACACCGCCGGCGGCCAGGCGCTGGTGGTCGGCACCACCGCCTCCACCCTGACCACGGTCACCGATCCCTACCAGCCCGGGCGCCTGCAGGTCGCGCTGAAGGCGCAAGGCACCACCATCACCCTGGGCAGCAGCGCGCTGGGCGGGCAGATCGGCGGCCTGCTCGAGTTCCGCAGCAGCGTGCTGGACCCGACCAAGGCCGAACTGGGCCGCATCGCCACCGGCCTGGCGGTCACCTACAACCAGCAGCACAAGGCCGGCGTGGACCTGTACGGCAACCTCGGCGGCGACTTCTTCTCGCTGTCCGCGCCCAACGTCAACGCCAACGCCGCCAACACCGGCAGCGCCAGCTTCACTGCCAGCGTCAGCGACCTGAGCAAGCTCGACGGGCAGAACCTGCTGCTGAAGTTCGACGGCAGCAGCTGGACCGCCAGCCGCGCCGACACCGGCGCCAGCGTGGCCATGACCGGTACCGGCAGCAGCACCGATCCGTTCGTGGTCAACGGGGTGACCCTGCAGCTGTCCGGCAGCGCCGCCGCCGGCGACAAGTTCCTGCTGCAGCCCACCGCCAACGCGGTCACCAACCTGGCGGTGGCGATCACCGACCCCTCGCGCATCGCCGCGGCCACGCCGATCACCGCCAGCGCCGACCTGGACAACCTGGGCACCGGCAAGGTCAGCAACGTGCGCGCCACCGACGCCGGCAACGCCAATTTGCTGACGCCCGCCAGCATCGCCTTCATCGACGCCAACCAGTACACCATCGACGGCGCCGGCCCGTTCACCTACACCGCAGGGCAGACCATCAGCGCCAACGGCTGGAGCATGACCCTGGACGGCGCGCCGGTCGCCGGCGACACCTTCGCGGTCAAACCCACCGGCGCCGGCTCCAGCAACAACGGCAACGCCCTGACCCTGTCCAACCTGGACGACGGCAAGGCGTTCAACGGCGGCACCATCACCCTCAATGGCGCGGTGTCCGGACTTACCACCTCGATCGGCTCGGCGGCGCGACAGGCGACCTACTCGGCCGACGCGCAGGACGTGATCCACACCAGCGCGCAGGACGCGCGCGATTCGGTTTCCGGGGTCAACCTCGATGAAGAGGCCTCGGACATGCTGCGCCTGCAGCAGGCCTACCAGGCCGCCTCGCAGTTGATCTCCACCGCCGACACGATGTTCCAGTCCATTCTGAGTGCGATCCGATGAGCAGCAACCGCATCTCCACCGGCATGATGTTCAGCCAGTCGGTCAACAACATGCTGGGCAAGCAGGCCAAGATCTCGCACCTGGAGCAGCAGCTGGCGACCGGCCAGCGCCTGGTCACCGCCGCCGACGATCCGGTCGCCTCCGGCACCGCGGTCAACCTGGACCGCGCGGTGGCCGAACTGGAGCGTTTCGGCCAGAACGCCAACAACGTGCAGAACCGCCTGGGCCTGCAGGAGAACGCGCTGTCGCAGGCCGGTGACCTGATGGCGCGGGTCAACGAATTGACCGTGGAAGCGAACAGTTCGGCGTTGACCACCGACGACCGCAAGGCGATCGCCTCCGAACTCAAGTCGCTGCACGCCAGCCTGCTCAGCCTGTCCAACAGCACCGACGGCAGCGGCCGCTACCTGTTCGCCGGCGCCGCCGACGACTCCGCGCCGTTCGCGGTGGTCGACGGCAGCGTGGTCTACAGCGGCGACCAGACCCAGCGCAGCGTGGAGGTGGCGGCCGATACGCAGGTCGCCGACGCCCTGCCCGGCAGCGAGATCTTCATGCGCATCCGCACCGGCGACGGCAGCGTCGATGCGCACGCGGCCGGCACCAATACCGGCACCGGACTGCTGCTGGACTTCAGCCGCGATGCCAGTTCCGCAGCCTGGAACGGCGGCAGCTACAGCGTCGCCTTCACCGCTACCGACACCTATGAAGTGCGCGACGGCACCGGCACCGTGGTCAAGACCGGCACCTACACCGCCGGCGAGGACATCAGCTTCGACGGACTGAAGATGCGCCTGGATGGCGCGCCGGCGGCCGGCGACAGCTTCCAGATCGGCGCCTCGACCAACAAGGACGTGTTCTCCAGCATCACCGACCTGGTCAACGCGCTGAGTACCGACCCGCTCACCGCCTCCGACAAGGCCGCGCTGCAGAACACCCTGCAGTCCTCGATGCGCGACGTCAGCCAGGCCTCGGCGAAGATGATCGATGCGCGTGCGGCCGGCGGCGCGCAGTTGGCCGCGCTCGACAACGCCGCCGAGCTGCGCGAATCCAACGAAGTGACGCTGAAGACCACCCTGTCCTCGCTGCGCGACCTGGACTACGCCGATGCGATCGGCCAGTACCAGCTGGAACAGGCCGCGCTCAAGTCGGCGCAAACCATCTTCACCCAGATGCAGTCGATGTCGCTGTTCAACATGATCCGCTGAATCCCGAGTCCACTCTATAAGCGAA
This sequence comes from Xanthomonas hyacinthi, assembly GCF_009769165.1. Lineage (NCBI taxonomy): Bacteria > Pseudomonadati > Pseudomonadota > Gammaproteobacteria > Lysobacterales > Lysobacteraceae > Xanthomonas > Xanthomonas hyacinthi. The sequence goes on along the minus strand of NZ_CP043476.1, from coordinate 4,386,201 downwards.
GGCCCGGAGCGCGGCGACGCCTGCGGGCCTTTGCCGTTATACAGCGTTCGTCATCGCCACCGGCGCTTGGGAGGTTCCTGCCGGGGGCGCTCAAGTTTGGCAAAGCGCGGCCGAAACAAACTCTTCGCCGCGAGTGCCACAGGCTCACGGTTCGCCGCATCGCGATATTTTCCGCAGCGAATCGCTAAAGGTTATTGACATCTCGCCGTTATTTATCTCAGCAGCGGCAACGGCCAATTGATGGCCCCCCTGCGGAGGCTCCAGGCACCGATGGGTTGCCGGATAAATCGCTTAGAGGAGATATCAAAATGGCACAGGTAATCAACACCAACGTAATGTCGCTGAACGCTCAGCGCAACCTCAACAGCACCAGCGCGAGCATGGCCACGACGATTCAACGTCTGTCCTCGGGCCTGCGCATCAACAGCGCGAAGGACGACGCCGCCGGTCTGGCGATCTCCGAGCGCTTCACCACCCAGATCCGCGGCCTGGACGTCGCCTCGCGCAACGCCAACGACGGCATCTCGCTGGCGCAGACCGCGGAAGGCTCGATGGTCGAAATCGGCAACAACCTGCAGCGTATCCGCGAGCTGTCGGTGCAGTCGGCCAACGCCACCAACTCCGCCACCGACCGCGAGGCGCTGAACTCGGAAGTCAAGCAGCTGACCGCCGAAATCGACCGCGTCGCCAACCAGACCAGCTTCAACGGCACCAAGCTGCTGGACGGCTCGTTCTCCGGCGCGCTGTTCCAGGTCGGCGCCGATGCCGGCCAGACCATCGGCATCAACAGCATCGTCGACGCCAACGTCGATTCGCTGGGCAAGGCCGGTTTCGCCGCCACCCAGACCGGTTCGGCCGCCCTGGCGTCCGGCACCGCGACCGCCAGCGGCAGCTTCTCCGGCATGTCGGTCAACGGCGTCAGCATCGCCTCGGTCGCGGTCGCGGTCGGCGACGTCGACGCGGACGTCTCCAAGAAGATCGCCGCCGCGATCAACGACAAGCTGGACCAGACCGGCGTCTACGCCTCGATCGACAGCACCACCGGCGCGCTGAAGCTGGAATCGCTGAAGGCCGGCAAGGACTTCTCCTTCACCGCAGGCTCGGCCACCGGCGCCACCGGCATCACCTTCAGCAACGCCGGCATCGCCACCTCGGCCACCGCCGTCGCCGGCACCACCAGCACGCTGCAGGACCTGGACATCTCCACCTTCTCCGGTGCGCAGAAGGCGCTGGAAATCGTCGACAAGGCGCTGACCGCGGTCAACTCCTCGCGCGCCGACATGGGTGCGGTGCAGAACCGCTTCACCTCCACCATCGCCAACCTGAGCTCCACCTCGGAGAACCTGTCGGCCTCGCGCAGCCGCATCCGCGACACCGACTACGCCAAGGAAACCGCCGAGCTGACCCGCACGCAGATCCTGCAGCAGGCTGGTACCGCGATGCTGGCACAGGCCAAGTCGGTCCCGCAGAACGTGCTGAGCCTGCTGCAGTAACGGCCAGCTCGCCACCGGCGCGATCCGAAGCCCCTCCGCAAGGAGGGGCTTTTTTGCGTCTGGCCGCCCGCAGGCACGGGATTTGCATCGCCGTCGGGGCATTGCCGACATGCGCACGCCCTCAAGAACCGGCGTGCCTCGCCGATACCCCTATCAACCGCTGGCCGTCTCCGTGCCCGCTCTCGTAAGGAACCCTCCCCATGGCTACTTCATCGCTGTCTGCCGTCGGCTCAGGTCTGGACGTCGCCTCACTTGTCAAACAGTTGGTCGCCGCAGAACGCGCGCCGCAGGAAAACCGGATCAATGCCGACGGCACCGCATCCAGCGCCAAACTTTCGGCGCTGAGCACGATCAAGGGCGCGCTGTCCAATCTGCAGACGGCGATGAACGCGATCGCCGGCAGCGCCGACAAGAGCGCGGTCAAGGCCACCGTCGCCGACGGCGCCGGCTACACCGCCAGCGTCACCGAGAGCGCCACCGCCGGCAACTACAGCGTGGAGGTGGTGAAACTGGCCGAACGGCAGAAGCTGACCTCGGCCGCCTATGCCGACGATGCGGTGGTCGGCGACGGCACCTTGAGCATCGGCTATGGCGACAAGACGCTCAACGTCACCGTGGCCGAAGGCAGCAAGCTCAGCGACGTCGCCGCGGCGATCAACAAGGCCGCCAATGGCAGCGGCGTGACCGCCAGCGTGGTCAGCGCCGACGACGGCGATCACCTGGTGCTCAATGCAGTGGATTCCGGCACCAAGGGCGCGCTGACCATCACCAGTTCCGGCGGCAACGGCGGACTCGACGCGTTGACCTACAGCAGCGGCAGCAGCGGCGGCCTGACCCAGACCGTGGCCGCGGCCGACGCGATCGTGCGCGTGGACGGTTTCGAGCGGACTTCCAGCAGCAATGCGATCGCCGACCTCGTCCCCGGCGTCACCTTGAACCTGACCAAGGCCGCGGAAGGCACCAAGTACAGCCTGACCATCGCCAACGACAGCACCGGCCTGAAGGCGAACCTCACCGCGTTCGTGACCGCCTACAACACCGCCAACACCTTGCTGAAATCCTCCAGCGCCTACGACGCCACCAACAAGAAGGCCTCGGCGCTGACCGGCGACTCGATGGTGCGCGGGCTGCAGCAATCGCTGCGCAAGCAGGTCAGCGACAACGTCAGCGAACTCAAGGCGCTGGGCGTGACCATCGACAAGGACGGGGTGATGAGCTTCGACGGCGCCAAGTTCGACAGCGCCCTGGCCAGCGATCCGGCCTCGGCCAAGGCGATGTTCGGCACCGACGGCAGCTTCACCGCGGGCATGAGCACGTTGCTGGACAGCAACCTGGACACCACCGACGGCACCATCACCCAGCGCACCGCCTCGCTCAACAAGCACATCACCGACCTCACCGACCAGCTCAGCGACCTGGACAAGCGGATGGAGACGCTGACCACCCAATACACCGCCAGGTTCACTGCGATGGACACGATCGTCGCGAAGATGCAGTCGATCAGCGAAAGCCTCACCAAGCAGTTCTCGTAGCGGCGACGGCATCGGCGCGAAAGACGCTGCCGGCGCTCAAGTCCAGGCGGGCAGCGGCCGCTATCTTTAGCATCGACAGTCATTCCGGACTGGCAGCACGTCACCTCGCCACGGCGCCTTCGCCGTCCGGCACGGCAGCGCGGCACCAGGCCACCCGAGGGAGTTTTCCATGCACGGTTCCAGTCGCCAATACGCCGAGCAATATCGCAAGATGAGCGTGTCCACCAGCATCACCGATGCCGACCCGCACAAGCTGGTGGCCCTGCTGTTCGCCGGCGCCTGCCAGCGCATCCGCCAGGCCCAGGCCTGCCTGGCGCAGGGCGACCAGGCGCGCAAGGGCAAGGCGATCGGCGAGGCCTGCGCCATCGTCGGCCACCTCAACGGCTCGCTGGACCACGAGGCCGGCGGCGAAATCGCCAACAACCTCTCGGCACTGTACGACTACGTGATGCACCGGCTCACCGAAGCCAACCTGCACAACGACGACAGCGCACTGGTCGAATCGCTGGAACTGCTCAGCGAGATCGATGCGGCGTGGAACGCCATTCCTGCCCAGCAGCGCGAACTCGCCGCGGCCGCCGCCCTATGATCGCCGTCAGCATCGAATCGCTGCACGCCGAACTGCAGCAGCTGCAGCAGGTGCTGCACGGCGACGACCACGCGCTGGCCGAGCGCATGGTCGCCGAGCACGACCAGCATCTGCGCGAATACCTGCAGCAGGCCGGCACCGACGTCTCGCGCGAGGGCATCGGTTCGCTGCTGAAGCTGCAGCAAGCGGTGATCGCGCAGATGCTCAAGGCGCGCGACGAAGCCGGCGACTGGCTGCGCGCCAACCGCCTGTCCAACAATGCCGCGCGCGCCTATTCGCAGGCCGGATCGCTGAGATGAACAGCGCCTCCGACGGCGTCGTGCACCATCCTGCCGAAGCCGAGCTGTTCCACGACACCCTCAGCTGCGAACTGGCGCTGCCGGCCGACTTCAGGCTCGGCAACAGCATCGGCCGCTTCGGCGCCGGCGAAGCCCTGTTGCGCGGCCTGGCCCAGGTCGAGGACCTGCGCAGCGAGGACGGCAGCGAGGAGCGCAGCGAGCAGCCGCTGCAGCTGCAGCGCATGGACGCCAAGCTCGACCTGATGCTGGTACTGCTCGGGCGCCTGGCCCGGCAGCACGAGGAGGCCTTGCCGCTGCGTCCACTGCGCTGGTCGCGTCGCGGCCTAAGACTGGAGTTGGGATCACGCTCGGGCGCGGTCCCGGGCGCGGCCGGCCTGTTGCGCCTGCAGCCCTCCGACTGGCTGCCGGACCACCTCGAACTGCCGGTGCAGGTCGTGGCCGAAGCCGCCGCCGGCAGCGGTTTCTATCTTTGGCTACGATTCGAGACACAGCCGCCAGGCCTGGAAGAAGCCCTGGAACGGCACCTGTTTCGCCTGCACCGGCGGCAGATCGCCGATAGCCGGCGCGCGCGCTGAGCCGGCGTCGGCCGCGCCCCGAGCCGACTCAAGGTTGGCGGCGGCGGCGCGCTCGGCTAAGGTGCGGGACTGGAGCAAAGAGATCTTCCCACTGTGCGAGTCATCATCGTCGACGATCACACCCTGGTCCGTGCCGGCCTGAGCCGGCTGTTGCAGACGTTCGCGGACATCGACGTGGTCGCCGAGGCGAGCAACGCGCAGCAGGCAGTGGACCTGGCCAGCCTGCACCGCCCCGACCTGGTGCTGATGGACCTGTCGCTGCCCGGGCGCAGCGGCCTGGACGCGCTGACCGACGTGCTGCAGACCTCGCCCAAGACCCGCGTGGTGATGATGTCCATGCACGACGATCCGGTGCACGTGCGCGATGCGCTGGACCGCGGCGCCACCGGCTTCGTGGTCAAGGACGCGGCGCCGCTGGAGCTGGAGCTGGCGCTGCGCGCGGCCAGCATCAACCAGATGTTCCTGAGTCCGCAGATCTCCTCCAAGATGATTGCGCCGATGCTCGGCCGCGAACGCCCGGTCGGCATCGCCGCGCTGTCGCCGCGGCAGCGCGAGATCCTGCGCCAGATCGGCCGCGGCCAGAGCAACAAGGAAATCGCCTCGGACCTGGGGATCAGCGTCAAGACCGTGGAGACCCACCGCGCACGGATGATGGAATCGCTGGGCTGCCGCCGCGCCAACGATCTGGTCCTGCTGGCCGCGCGCCACCAGAACGAACTGACCTGAGCGCGGGCGGGAACGGGTTCCCGTCGCCCCGCATTGGCATGCGGCTTGCCTTAACCGGTCAGCTGCCGCCGTGAAACCGGCGAAGCCCGCCAGCATTGGCTCTGCCGCGCCGATCGACCGGCGCACCCTACATCAACGTAGGGATTTTCCCTACATACCGTCGGGAATTTGACTACAGCGCTCAGGAACGTCCTGATTCTGTTACCGTCAGGTGGCAAGCACTATGCATTCCACGGGCGCCGGAGGCTTGGCGCCAAACCGAGGAAGTTCGCATGAAGCCGACCGTCTCCGCCCAGCTAGGCCAGCAACTCCACCTGACTCCGCAACTGCTGCAGTCGATCCGGCTACTGCAACTGGACGGGCTGCAACTGGAACTGGAAATCCGGCGCGCGCTGGAAACCAACCCGCTACTGGAACTGGAAGAGCCGGAAGGCGTGCTCGAGCCGGTGGTCGACCACGACAACGCGCTGGAAACCGCCGCGTTCGACGAACTGCCCGAATCCTCGATGTGGGACATCCCCGCCGCCGGCTGGAGCGAGGGCGAAGACGACCGCATGCAGCGCATCGCCGCCGGCGAGTCCACCGATCCGCAACTGCGCGTGCTGCAGCGCCTGGCGCTGGAACTGGACGAATCGGAACTGGAAGTGGCCGCGTTCTGGCTGGAGCACAGCGACGATGCCGGCTATCTCGACGGCGCGCTGGACACGCTGACCCTGCTCGCCTGCGCACGTTTCGACCGCACCGCGGCGCAGGTGGAAGCGGTGCGCCAGCGGCTGCTGCGCGGCGATCCCGCCGGCCTGGCCGCATGCGATCTGCGCGAATGCCTGAGCGTGCAGCTGGCCGCCCTGCCCGGCCGCGTCGCCGGCCGCCATCTGGCCGCGCGCCTCCTCGCCGGCGACCTGAACCTGCTCGCCAGCCACGATTACCCGCTGCTGGCGCGCCAGCTCGATGCCGAGGCCGACGACGTGCGCGAGGCGGTGCGGCTGATCCTGTCGCTGCAGCCGCGTCCCGGCGACAGCCTGCTGCCGGAGAACCTGGGCCACGTGATTCCCGACGTGGTCGCCTGGCACAGCGACGGCACCTGGCGGGTGGCGCTGAACCCGGCCACCACCCACCGCGTCACCGTCAATCCGATGCACGAGCGCGCCCTGGCCGAGGCCGGCGAGGCGGCGGCGCCGCTGCGCGAAATGCTGCAGGAGGCGCGCTGGCTGACCCGCGGCCTGTCGATGCGCTACGAGACCCTGCTGCGCACCACCCGCGCCATCGTCGAGCGCCAGGCCGCGTTCCTGGTCAAGGGCGAGGAAGCGATGGCACCGCTGACCCTGAAGGACGTGGCCGACGCGATCGGCATGCACGAATCCACCGTGTCGCGCATCACCACCGGCAAATACCTGCAGACGCCGCGTGGTACCTTCGAACTGAAGCATTTCTTCGCCGTGCGCCTGGAAGGCGCCGCGGTCTCGGGCCAGGCGGTGCGCGCAATGGTGCGGCGCCTGATCGAATCCGAGCCCGCGGGGCGACCGCTGGCCGACGAGGCGATCGCCGGGCTGCTGTCGCGACAGGGCGTGAACGTGGCCAGGCGCACCGTGGCCAAGTACCGTGAACAACTGGATATCGCTCCCGCTCGCGAACGCCGTCGCGCCAGGCCGCTGCTGGCCCGCGCGGGCTAAGGAAACAAGGCATATGAACAAACTGTCCGTGCTTCTGGTCGACGACCACGAAGGTTTCATCAACGCCGCGATGCGCCACTTCCGCAAGCTCGACTGGATGGAAGTGATCGGCAGCGCCGCCAACGGCCTGGAGGCGATCGAGCGCTCCGAATCGCTGCGCCCGCAGGTGGTGCTGATGGACCTGGCCATGCCGGAGATGGGCGGGCTGCAGGCCACTCGCCTGATCAAGACCCAGGACCAGGCCCCGTACATCGTGATCGCCAGCCATTTCGACGATGCCGAGCACCGCGAGCACGCCATGCGCGCCGGCGCCGACAACTTCGTCAGCAAGCTGTCCTACATCCAGGAAGTGATGCCGATCCTGGAGGGCTTACGCACAGAGGGAGTACCGGCATGAGCGAATCGCGGATCCTGGTGATCGACGACGACGCGGTACGCGCCGAACGCACGGTGAGCCTGCTCGAATTCATGGACCTCAACCCGCGCTGGGTGACCGAGGTGGCCGACGTCAATCCCGGCCGCCACCGGCAGAGCGAGTGGATGGCGATCCTGGTCGGCGGGCTCGACGACCAGGCCCAGGCCGACGCGTTCTTCGGCTGGGTCGCGCGCAGTCCGCTGCCACCGCCGGTGCTGCTGCTCAACGGCGAGGCGCAGGCGTTCGCGCAGCGCCACGGCCTGCACGAGGCCAATGTGTGGCAACTGGAAGCACCGCTGCGCCACGCGCAGCTGGAGACCCTGCTGCGCCGCGCCAGCCTCAAGCGCCTGGATGCCGAGCACCAGGCCGGCGCGGTGCAGGACAGCGGCCCGACCGGCAACAGTGCCGCGGTGGTGCGGCTGCGGCGGCTGATCGACCAGGTCGCCGCCTTCGATACCACCGTGCTGGTGCTGGGCGAGTCCGGCACCGGCAAGGAAGTGGTCGCCCGCGCGATCCACCAGCAATCGCCGCGCCGCGATGGCCCGTTCGTGGCGATCAATTGCGGTGCGATCCCGCCGGATCTGCTGGAAAGCGAACTGTTCGGCCATGAGAAAGGCTCTTTCACCGGCGCGCTGTCCGCGCGCAAGGGCCGCTTCGAGATGGCCGAGGGCGGCACCCTGCTGCTCGACGAGATCGGCGACATGAGCCTGCCGATGCAGGTCAAGCTGCTGCGCGTGCTGCAGGAGCGCAGCTTCGAGCGGGTCGGCGGCAACGTCACCATCCGCTGCAACGTGCGCGTGATCGCCGCCACCCACCGCAATCTGGAAGAGCGCATCGCCGGCAACCAGTTCCGCGAGGACCTGTTCTACCGGCTCAACGTGTTTCCGATCGAGATGCCGGCGCTGCGCGAGCGCAGCGACGACCTGCCGGCGCTGGTCAACACCATCGCCGCGCAGCTGGCGCGCACCGGGCGCGGCGAAGTGCGCTTCTCTGAAGAGGCGCTGCAGGCGCTGCGCGGCTACGACTGGCCGGGCAACGTGCGCGAGCTGACCAACCTGGTCGAACGCCTGGCGGTGCTGCATCCCAGCGGCCTGGTGCGGGTGCAGGACCTGCCGGCGCGCTACCGCGGCGACTTCGCCTCCTCGATCGACGTGTCGGCGCCGCCGGCGCCGATCGCCGCGCCGGATCCGCGCCGGGTGCCCAACGTGGTCGACCTGCACGTCGGCCCCAAGGCGTTCTCCGATCCGCTCGAAGCGGCAGCGCAGAGCGCATCGACGCTGCCGGAAAGCGGCCTGGACCTGCGCGGGCACATGGCCAACATCGAACTGGCGCTGATCAACGAAGCGCTGGAGCGCACCCAGGGCGTGGTCGCGCACGCGGCGCAGCTGCTGGGCCTGCGCCGCACCACGCTGGTGGAGAAACTGCGCAAGTACGGCATCGACCGCGACCAGACCGAACTGGCCAGCTGAGACCGCGGCCGCTTCGGCGTCACCGCGTCCTCGCGCGTTTGCTGCGCTACGGAACGACCGCGGTTCGAAACTGAAGTACCCTCACCCCTCGCATCGCATGGCGACCTGGACGCGCGTCCGGCCGGCCGGATGCGGCTGCGTCGCGGACGATGGGGACCGCGGCGCACGCCCCCGCTTCCTCGCAACCAAGCGCAGAAGGAGTGGACACGTCCTGTTGGCATATGGCTTGCTTTCAGAACGATAGAGCCCCCGTCGCAACGATCCGCGCCGTGGATTCTCCACACGCACCCACCGCCGCAGGCCATCATGCCCATCCCCGTCACCAGTCCGCTGCTGCCCCCCCTGGACGAGTTCGTGCCGTACCTGGAGAAGATCTGGAGCAGCCGCATCCTGACCAACGGCGGCGACATGCATCGGGCGCTGGAACAGGCGCTGGCGGAGTACCTGGGCGTCGGCCATCTGGCGCTGTTGACCAACGGCACGCTGGCCCTGCTCACCGCGCTGCAGGCGCTGCGCGTCACCGGCGAGGTGATCACCACGCCCTACTCGTTCGTCGCCACCGCGCACTCGCTGCTGTGGAAAGGGATCAAGCCGGTGTTCGTCGACATCGACCCGGTCACGCTGAACCTGGACCCGCAGAAGATCGAGGCCGCGATCACCCCGCAGACCACCGCGATCATGCCGGTGCACTGCTACGGCACGCCGTGCGACACCGCGGCGATCGAGCGCATCGCCGACACCTACAACCTCAAGGTCATCTACGACGCCGCGCACGCCTTCGGGGTCAAGGACGACGGCGGCTCGATCCTGCGCCACGGCGACCTCAGCGTGCTCAGCTTCCACGCCACCAAGGTGTTCAACACCTTCGAAGGCGGCGCCATCGTCTGCCCCGACGAAAAGACCTACCAGCGCATCAGCCGGCTGAAGAACTTCGGCTTCGTCGACGAGACCACGGTGGTGGCCACCGGCATCAACGGCAAGATGAGCGAAGTGAACGCGGCCTTCGGCCTGCTGCAACTGCAGCACATCGATCGTGCGCTGGCGCAACGCCGCGAGATCGACACCGCCTACCGGCAGCGCCTGGCGCAGGTCGCCGGTGTGCGTTGCCTGGCGCCGCGCTCGCCGGCGCTGTCCAACTACGCCTCGTTCCCGATTCTGATCGAGGACGAGTTCCCGTTGAGCCGCGACGGCCTGCATCAGCTGCTGCGCGAACACGAGATCCTGGTGCGCCGCTACTTCTATCCGCTGATCAGCGATTTCCCGATGTACCGCGGCCTGCCCTCGGCCGCGCCGGCTGGCTTGCCGGTCGCGCGGCAGATGGCCGAACGGGTGCTGTGCCTGCCGATCTATCCTGGCTTGAGCGCCGGCGACGTGGAAACCATCGCCAACCTGATCGTCGGCGCCGGCACGGCCGCGCCTGCCGCCGCAAAAAACGGTCGCCCTGCCGCGACCGTTTCCTCCTCCGCCCACCCTGTGGAACAAGAATGAGCCAAGCAACGTTTATCGAGAATTTCCTGTCGGCGACCGATTTCCAGACTCCGGTCGAGGTGACGACGGACACCGTACTGCGCGAGCTTCCCGAATGGGATTCGCTGGCCGCGCTGGGCGTGATCGTGATGTTCGACATGGAATACGGCAAGACCATCACCGGCGAGCACCTGGCCGCCGCCGTCAGCGTGGGCGACCTCTACCAGCTGACCGAGGCGTAGCATGCCGACCTCCACGCTGCACAACGTGCGTTTTGCCGGCATGGCGACCTGCGTGCCCAAGCGCATCGTCTCCAACCTGACCGATTGCCGGCCGCAGATCCGTTCCGAGCGCGAGCGGCTGGTGCGCAACATCGGCATCGAGACCCGGCGCATGGCGCAGGAGTGGCAGTGCTTTTCCGATTTGGCGTTCGATGCCGCGCAGGGCTTGATCGAACGGCTGCAATGGCAGCGCGAGGAGATCGATGCGCTGATCGTGGTCACCCAGTCGCCGGACTATCCGATCCCGGCGACCGCGATCATCCTGCAGGACCGGCTGGGCCTGTCGCATGCCACCGTCGCCTTCGACGTCAACCTGGGCTGCTCGGCCTATCCGTTCGGCATCAACCTGCTGGGCTCGATGATCGCCGCCGGCGGGGTCAAGAAGGGCCTGCTGCTGGTGGGCGACCGCAGCGCCAACCTGGAGGATCCGATCTTCTCCGATTCCGGCACCGCCACCGCGCTGGAATTCAGCGCCGATGCCGCGCCGATGCACTTCGACCTCAACAGCGACGGCAGCGGTTACAAGGCGATCATCCTGCCGGTGGGCGGCCAGCGCGAGCCGGTCGGCATCCAGCACCTGATGCCGTTCCGCGCCGACGAGAACGATTACTGGCACCGCGGCGTGGACCTGCAGCTGGACGGCGTGGCGGTGCTGAGCTTCTCCACCCAGCGGGTGCCGCCGGCGGTGCAGAAACTGCTCGACTACAGCGGCGTGTCCAAGGACGCGATCGACTACTTCGTGTTCCACCAGGCCAACCGGATGATCAACGAGACCATCCGCAAGAAGCTCGGTCTGCCGGTGGAGAAAGTGCCTTCGACCCTGCGCGATTTCGGCAACACCAGCGGCGCCTCGCTGCCGTTGACCATGACCGCACGCATCAACAAGGAACTGGAATCGGGACGCAAGCGCGTGCTGCTGTGCGGTTTCGGCATCGGCCTGTCGTGGGGCAGCTGCCTGGTGGACATCGAGGGTGCGGTGTTTCCCGACCTGATCGAGTCGTGACGATGGCGGCTTCCACTGAGGCGTTCAGCCTGATGGACAAGGTCGTGCTGGTGACCGGGGCCTCTTCGGGCATCGGTGCGGCCACCGCCAGGCTGTGCGCGCGCCTGGGCGCCAGGCTGGTGCTCACCGGCCGCGATGCCGCGCGCCTGGATGCCGTGTTGCAGACGCTCGAAGGCGATGGCCATGTCAGCGTGATCGGCGACCTGACCGACGCGCAGACCCGGCAGCAGTTGCTCGATGCTGCCGACGGCTACCACGGCCTGGTGTCCTGCGCCGGGGTCGCCGCCCTGGTGCCGTTCCGCATGGCCGCCGAGAAGCATCTGCAGCAGATGCTGGCGGTCAACTATCTGGCGCCGATCAGCCTGACTCAGCAGCTGCTGTTCAAGCGGCGCCTGCGCGACAACGCCTCGCTGGTGTTCATGTCCGCGTTGTCGGCGCGCGCGGCACCGCAAGCGGCGGCCGGCTACGCCGCCTCCAAAGCGGCGCTGGAAGCGGCGGTGCGTACCCTGGCGCTGGAGCAGGCCAGGCATGGCATCCGCGCCAACTGCATCGCGCCGGGCTATGTGGATACGCCGATGCTGGAAAAACTGGGCACGGCGACGGACATGGACGACAAGATCGGCCTGACCCCGCTGGGCCGCATCGATCCGCACGACATCGCCAAGGGCGCCGTGTATCTGCTCTCCGCCGCGAGCCGCTGGATCACCCGCAGCACCTTGACCATCGATGGCGGCATCTCCCTGCCGATACGCTTATGACCGAGCACGCAGCCGCATCCTCTTTCGATATCGCGTCGGCGCTGTTGCGCGACATGTTCGGCCTGCAAGGCAAGACGGTGCTGGTGACCGGTGCGTCCAAGGGCATCGGCCAAGCCGTCGCGCAGACCTGCGCCGCAGCGGGCGCCGGTGTGCTCCTCGCTGGACGCGACGCCGTGCGCCTGGAGGCGGTGCTCGCATCGCTGGACGGCGATGGGCACCGGTTGTTCGTCGGCGACCTCAGCGATTCGACCACCTTGCAGCGCCTGGCGGTGGAAAGCGGCCCGGTCGATGGCCTGGTGCACAGCGCCGGCATCCGCGGCCTGGCGCCAATGAAGCTGGTCGGCGAGAGCTTCCTCAAGGAGGTGCTGGACATCAACTACGTCGCGCCGGTGATGCTGACCAGGCACCTGCTCGCACGCCAATCCATCCGTGCCGGCGGCTCGATCGTCTTCATCTCGTCCATTGCCGCATTGACCGGCACGGTCGGCGTCGGCCCCTATGCCGGCTCCAAGGCGGCGTTGATCGGCACGCTGCGGCCGCTGGCGCTGGAGCTGGCGCGGCGCAACATCCGCGCCAACGCGCTGTGCCCCGGCCTGGTCGAGACCACGCTGATCACCGAGGACAAGAGCTGGTTCGAGGAAAGCCGCAAACGCTATCCGCTCGGGGTCGGGCAACCGGACGATGTCGCCCTGGCCTGCCTGTACTTTCTTTCCAACGCCAGCGACAAGGTCACCGGACAGGCGTTCAGCATGGACGGCGGCGTGGAATTCGCATGAGCAGCCTCTCGTTCTGGCATGTGCTGATCGTCGGCGCCGGCGGCTTCGGCAAGGGCGTGGCCGCGATGGCCTGTCACGACGATCCGGGGTTCGGAACGAAGTGGGACATCAAGGGCTTCCTCGACGATCGCGCCGAACTGGGGAATACCACGCGCTGGCCGATCGTCGGCGATCCGCATACCTACCAGCCGGTCGAAGGCGACCTGTTCGTCTGCGCGCTGGGCGATCCGGCCACGCGCCGTCGCTACACCCGCGCGCTGCTGGAGAAAGGTGCGGACTTCATGGTGCTGCGCCCGCGCCTGCGCGAAGCCTCGGCCACGCCGATCGGGCGCGGCAGCCTGTTCGAAGTCGGCGTCTCGATCGGCGCGGACAGCCGCATCGGCGAATTCGTCGTCATCCTGTCCACCACCATCATCGGTCACGACGTGACGATCGGCGACTACGTGCAGATCGGCAATTTCGTCTTCATCGGCGGCGGCGTCCGCGTCGGCAGCGATGTGCTCATCCACCCGCATTCCACCCTGATCCCCGGGATCACCGTCGGTGATGGCGCGGTGATCGGCGCCGGCAGCGTGGTAGTCAGGGACGTCCCGCCCAACGTCACCGTGGCCGGCAATCCCGCACGCACCATCTTCAGCAAGTAGCAGGACCTGCACCATGACCCGCCACGCACTCGATGCCGAGCACTACATCAGCGAGCACAGCCTGCGCCTGGAGCAGGCGCGGCTGTTCGGCAAGCTGTGGAATTTCGTCGGCTTTTCCTCGATGGTGCGCGAACGCAACCAGTTCTTCGCGCGCCAGGTGGCCGGCGTGCCGGTGTTGGTGCAACGCACCGACGCGGGTATTCGCGCCTTCCTCAACCAGTGCCCGCACCGCCAGTCGGCGATCCAGATCGAGCGCCAAGGCAAGCGCCCGCTGGTCTGCCCCTACCACGCCTGGTCGTTCGGCGCGGAAGGCGAGTTGCGCGGGCTGCCCAATTCCGGGCTGTACCAGTTCAGTGCGGAAGAGAAAGCCGGCATCTGCCTGACACAGTTCCGTCTGGAACAGATCGGCCAGTTGCTGTTCGTGAACTTCTCGGACGATCCGCTGCCGCTGCAGGAGCAGTTCTCGCCCGAGTTTCTGGAGGATATCCGCGCAGCGTCGATGCACCTGGATTCGCAGATCATCTACAGCTGCCACCGCGTGCGCTACAACTGGAAGTTGAACATGGAGAACGTGAAGGACTACAACCATGTCCCGTTCGTCCATCCCAAGACGTTCAGCCCGCTGATGGCGGACGCGCCCAAGCCGTCCGGCAACGTGGAGCGACCGGCGGACGTTCCCTCCGAGGTGCAGCAGCTTCTGCAGGTGCCCGCCCACCCTGCCCTGAGCGAACTGAGCTTCTCGGTCAAGGGAGCGATCACGCCGCAGGTGAATTGGTTCCGCGATCTTTGCGAAGCGTATGGCGAAGATTCGGCCTACTACAACTGGTTCATTTATCCAAACGTGAACTTCTGCAGCGTCCGCGGCGATTACTTCCTGCTGCAGCAGTACGATCCGGTGTCCGCGCACGAAACCGACTACCACCTGTGGGTGATGACCGCGCGGCGAAAGAGCGAGCGCACCGATTTCACCGCACTGTTGAGCAATCTGATCCGCGGCGAGCGCATCGTCATCGCCGAGGACACCGTGTTGCTGGAACGCATGCAGGCCGGCTTCGGCGCGCATTCGCCGCGATTCATGCACGGCGACTACGAAACGCAGCTGGTGCGGCAGCACCTGTGGTATCGCGCCAACGTGCTGGGAGAGCTGGCATGACGTCGCTCGTATTGCTGGGCGAAGGCGCTGCGCTGGAGCAGGCGCAGCGTACCGCGCAGGACTGCGGGCTTGTGCATACGCGTCTGGCGCTGACGTCGGCCGACCACTACAACTTCGATCTTGGCGAACTGCTGGCGCGCTACGTTGCCAGCAACACCGAGGTGTTCGTCGCGCTCGACGAACGCGCGGTCAACCATGCGCGGCACAAGTTGCTGGCCGACGTGCGCCTGGCCGGCTATCGCACGATCAATCTGGTCTCGCCGCATGCCCACGTCGATACCGACGTGCGTCTGATGGGCAATGTCTATGTCGGCCCCGGCTGCAACCTGGCCGGCGGCAGCAGCATCGGTCCCGGCAGCTGGCTGGAACGGCAAGTGATCATCGAGCGCAACGTGCGTCTTGGCGCCTGCGTCACCCTGCAGGCCGGCGTCCTGCTCGGCCACGACGTGGAGATCGGACAAGGCAGCACCCTGGGCAGCGGCTGCGTCGCGCCAGCCGAAGCCAGAATCGGCCGCCATTGCGAGTGGCTGTTGCCGAGCATGCTTCCGCCGGTCCTGCCGGACCGCTCTTTTCATGACGCCTTGATGCCCCAAGGCGCACGCATTCTCAACGGCGGACGAGCATGACCCAGACCAATCGAAGCGATGCGGACCTGCTGGAAGCCTGCATGCAGGTGGACAGCATCGTGTTTCTGGCACCGAGTTCCTACCTCGGGGATTTCGTCGCGCCGCTCGTCGGCCAATTGCGGCAACGCTCCGCAACGCTGCGCCTGATCGCGGCGGACGACTACCTCCATGCCAATCGCGACAAGGCCCCGGACTTCGACGAGATCCGCACCGTCGCCGCCCACTTCTCAAGCCCGCAGCAGCCGAATTCGATTGCGGTGAACTGCTCCTTCTTGCTGTCGACGTGGCTGTACTTCGATCACCTGGCGCGTGCGCTGCCAGGCAGAGTAGTCGATCTGCCAGAACTGCTCTATGCCCTGGACAGGCCGTGGATCTATCAGACGGGAAAGCTCATGCGCGCGCAGACGCAAGAGCACGCGGCCGATTTCGCCGCATTGAGATCGCGTCTGCAAGACGAGCTCAGCCGCACCACCCTGGACGCGATCCTGCGCCTGCGCATGACCGGCAACCGGGCGGAGTTGCTGGACGTGATCTGTCCGATGGAACAGGAATACTTCTCCATGTATTCCTCCAGCAACACCCCGATCGTACTGCACGACCACGAGCACTACGTCGACATCGGCGCCTACGATGGCGACACGGTCGGCAAGTTCATGACCGCGGCACGCCACCGCTACGCATCGATCCACGCCTACGAACCGGACCCGCGCAACTTCGCCGCCCTGCAACGCCGCCTGCAGTCCACCTCCGGCCCAATTTTCCTTCACAACGAAGCCGTGTCCGATTCCAACCAGCCCTTGTCGTTCCTGGCCAGCGGCACCATGGGCAGCCGGGTCGAGGCCAACGGCGATATCCAGGTGCCCAGCGTGCGCCTGGACGAGGTGCTGGAGCAGGTCACGCTGCTGAAGATGGACGTGGAAGGTTTCGAGCCGCAGGTCTTGCGCGGCGCGGCCGAGCTGATCGGCCGCTGCCGGCCGCGCATGGCGATCACCTGCTACCACCATGCACTGGACCTGCTGGACATCGTCGCCGTGCTCGATGCGATCTATCCGGGGGCCAAATTCCGGCTGCGCCACTACTCGATGTATTTCTACGACACCATCCTCTACGTGGAGTGAGGCCGCAGGGCACGCGGCCGCCGTTGGCCGCGGCCGCTCCAATGGCCGTCCGCGCAGACTTCCGCCCTGCCCGCCAACGCGGCGTCGCCTCCGCCCGCGGTTGGCGGGCCGGGCTTGGCTCTGCGTCGCCGAGTGCCGCAGCGCGCAGCACCCGACCCGCCACGGCACATAGTTTGCATCGGTGACGGATCGGCAGCACCGACGCCGGCGTCCGTTCATGGCGGAAACCGGGGCCGGGGCTTCCCTCCTTTTTCGAGACGGTCAATCCCCATGAGTGGCAACGCCCTGGTCAGCATCGTCATGCCGGCCTACAAGTTCCGGTACGTCGAGCGGGCGCTGGACAGCGTGCTCGGCCAGACCTATCCGGCGCTGGAACTGGTGATCTGCGACGACAATCCCGATGGCGCGATCGCCGCGGCGGTCGAGCGCAAGCGCGCAAGCGCGAGCTTCCCGATCCGCTACGAACGCAACCCCAGCCGCCTGGGCGAGCTCGGCAGCACCATCAAGGGCATCGGCCTGGCGCAGGGCGAATACGTCAAATTCCTGCACGACGACGACGTGCTGGAACCGGATTGCATCGCCGCGCTGGTGCGGGCCATGCAGCTCGGCCCCGATGTGGTGCTGGCCTCCTCGCGCCGGCAGCGCATCGACAGCGACGATGCGCCGTTGCCGGACATCCCCGCCACCAGCTTTCCCTTCGCCGGCGACGTGCTGCTCGACGGCCCCGAACTGCTGTCCTTCCTCGCCGACCACACCATCAACTTCATCGGCGAACCCAGCTGCGTGCTGTGCCGGCGCCAGGATCTGCTGGAGATCGGCGACCAGCTGATGATGCTCGATGGCCGGGTGATCCACTGGGTCGGCGACCTGGCCCTGTACGCCAAGCTGCTGCACCGCGGCAACCTGGCCCTGCTGGCCAGGCCGCTGACCCGCTTCCGGGTGTCGCAGGACCAGTACAGCCAGGCCGGCCGCGACCAGCCGGGGATCGGCGACCAGGGCCACGACGATTTCCGCCGCGGCGTGCGCGCGATGGGCTGGTACCGCGGCGACGGCGACGTGCGCATGGTCCGCGTGGCCGCGCTGGGCGGCGACGACGCCGAACCGGTCGATCTGCTGCAGGCGATCCAGGCCGCGTATGCGCGCGGCCGCGCACAGCTGGCGCTGCGCGACTGGCAGGCGCAGCGGCAGCTGCCGCCGGCCAAGCGTGCCCTGTATGACGCGCGCCTGGCGGAGCTGGGCGGCGGCGCGCGGATCGCGGTGCTGCTGGATGCGCGCAGCGCGGACCCGGCCGCGCTGCAGGCGAGCCTGCACAGCCTGCTGCTGGACGGCGCCGCCTTCGCCACGCTGAGCGTGGCCGTGCTCGGCGCCGCGGCGGCCACGCCGTGGCCGGATCCGCGGGTCCGGCATCTGCCGCTGGCGCCGGCCGAGGCGGCGGCGGATCTCAACTTCGCGCTGGCCAAACTGACGCATGCGGACTGGTTCCTGTGCGCCGGCGCCGGCACCCGTTTCTGCGCAGGCGGGCTGCTGCGGCTGCTGCTGGAACTGGCCCAGCATCCGCACTGCAGCGCGCTGTATGCCGACGAATGGCTGGCGCTGGACGACCAGACTCTGGCGCCGGTGCTGCGTCCGGATCCGGACCTGGACCTGCTGCTGGGCAACCCGCTGGCGACCGCCGGCCACTGGGTGTTCCGCCGCGCGCTGGTGCAGGAGCTGGGCGGCTTCGATCCCGATCATGACGGCGCGCTGGAACTGGAGCTGATCCTGCGCCTGTTCCAGCGCGATGCCGGCGCCGGCATCGCGCATCTGCCCGAGCCGCTGCTGATCGCGCCGCCGGTCGACGCCGCCGCTGGCGCCGACCCGCGCCAGCGCGCCGTCGCCAGCCACCTGCGCGCGCGCGGCTACGCGGCCGCCCAGGTCCATGCGCTGCCAGGCGGGCTGCAGCGCATCGACTACGGCCACGCTCAGCAGCCGCCGGTCTCGATCATGGTGATCGCCGAGGACAACCTGCCGGCGCTGCAGCGCCTCGTGGTCGGCCTGCTCGAGCACACCACCTACCCCGCCTACGAATTGCTGCTGGTCGACAACGCCAGCAGCTCGCCAGCGGTCGGCGAATGGCTGCAGGCGGTGGCCGAACTGGGCAACGGCCGCATCCGCGTGTTCGCGCTGGAGCAGCGCGTGACCCAGACCGAGGCGCGCAACCTGGCCGCGACCCAGGCGCGCGGCGACTACCTGCTGTTTCTGGACGCCGACAGCGCCGTGGTCCAGGGTCGCTGGCTGCACGAACTGATGAACCACGCGCAGCGTCCGGAGGTCGGCATCGTCGGCGCCAAGGGCGTGTCCGCGGATGGCACCATCACCCACGCCGGGCTGCTGCCCGGGCTACTGCCCGGCGCCGGCCATGCCTTCGCCGGCGAGCCGATGGCGCAGGCCGGCTACATGGGCCGGCGGCAGGTGGCGCACCGCTACAGCGCGGTGTCCGAGCGCTGCATGCTGGTGCGGCGCGCCTTGTTCGAGCAGCTGTCCGGGTTCGATGCGGCCGGCTTCGCCGACGGCGGCGCCGACGTGGACCTGTGCCTGCGCGCCGCGGCGCTGGGCGAATGGACCATCTGGACGCCGGAGGCGCTGCTGCTGCAGCCCGCCGCGCCACCGCGGCCGCAAAGCGCGGACGATGCCCTGCTGCAACGCTGGCTGCCGGTCATGGCGCACGATCCGGCGTACTCGCCGAGCCTGGGCCTGGAGCAGCCGGGCGGTTTCAAGCTGGGCGAATCCGAGTTCTCCTGGCAGCCGCTGTCGTGGAAGCCGCTGCCGCGGATCCTGGCCCATCCCGGCGACGCGTTCGGCAGCGGCCACTACCGGGTGATCCAGCCGTTCCAGGCGCTGGCCGAGGCCGGGCAGATCGATGGCGTCTACTACGCGCGCCTGCTCGACCCGGTGGAGATGCAGCGCGTCGCCCCGGATGCGGTGCTGGTGCAGCGCCGGGTCGGCGATGCGGAACTGGCGAAGATGGAGCGCATGCGCCGCTTCTCCGCCGCATTCAAGGTCTACGAACTGGACGACTACCTGCCCAACCTGCCGCTGAAGAGCGCGCATCGCGAGCAGATGCCCAAGGACGTGCTGCGCTCGCTGCGCCGGGCTGCGGCGCTGGTGGACCGGGTGGTGGTGTCCACCCCGACCCTGGCCGAGGCCCTCGCCGGCCTGCATGCGGACATCCGCGTGATCCACAACCGGCTGGATCCGCGCATGTGGGGCGAGCTGGCCATGACGGCCGCAACCGGCAGCGGCGGCAAGCCGCGGGTCGGCTGGGCCGGCGGCGCCAGCCACACCGGCGACCTGGAACTGATCGCCGACGTGGTGCAGGCGCTGGCCGGCGAGGTGCACTGGGTGTTCATGGGCATGTGCCCGCCGCGGCTGCGCCCGCACGTGGCCGAAGTGCACCCGGGGGTGGACTTCGAGCGCTATCCGCAGGCGCTGGCCGCGCTGCGCCTGGACCTGGCGCTGGCGCCGCTGGAAGACAACCTGTTCAACCGCTGCAAGAGCAATCTGCGCCTGCTCGAATACGGCGCCTGCGGCTACCCGGTGATCGCCAGCGACCTGCCGCCGTACCAGGGCGGGCTGCCGGCGACCCTGGTCAAGAACCGGTTCCGCGACTGGGTCAACGCGATCCGCCTGCACCTGGCCGATGCCGCGGCCAGCGCCGCAGCCGGCGCCGCGCTGCACGCGGCGGTGCGCCGCGACTGGATGTTGCAAGGCGCCAACCTGCAGGCCTGGCGCGCCGCGTGGCTACCGGACTGAGCCGCCCGGCCGACGCGGCCGGCATCCTCGCTCGGACCTAACCCGCAGCCGCCCGGCACCGGCACCGGGTGCAACGCGTCAATCGGCCGACACCGACGGCCGCGACCCTCTGCCGCGCCGCGCCGGGAAGCCGACGCCGGCGCCGCCGAGCCCTCGCACGGCACGCGCCTCCCTTCTCCCCCCGGGAGAAGGTGCCCCGAAGGGGCGGATGAGGGTACGGGCGAAGCTTCGTGTCATTCGATGCGCCCTGCGTTCGCCCGTCCTTCTGCGTCGCGATCGGCGCCCGCCGGTTTTCGGCACACCGCTTGCATCCATCCCCGGTAGCCGCCCCGGCATGGACATCCCCATATGAGCGACTCCATCAGTTCCATCCTCTCGCAGATCCGCAGCTACCAGAGCCAGGTCGGCCAGGCCGCGCCTGCGCAGGTGGCCGATGCGGCGCGCAGCAATGCGATCGAGGGCCTGACCGGGACCCAGGGCACGCAGGGCCCGAGCTTCAGCGAGACCCTGCGCAGCGCGATCAGCGGCGTCAACGAAACCCAGCAGAAGGCCGGCGATCTGGCCAAGGCCTTCGAAATGGGCGACCCCAACGCCGGCCTGGCCAAGGTGATGATGGCCGCGCAA
The DNA here is from genome assembly GCF_009769165.1 of Xanthomonas hyacinthi. Lineage (NCBI taxonomy): Bacteria > Pseudomonadati > Pseudomonadota > Gammaproteobacteria > Lysobacterales > Lysobacteraceae > Xanthomonas > Xanthomonas hyacinthi. Next base: position 4,365,191 of record NZ_CP043476.1, on the reverse strand, counting down.
CAGTCCCAGGTGGCGTTCCGCGCCACCGTGGAAGTCCGCAACCGACTCGTCCAGGCGTACCAGGACGTGATGAACATGCCGCTGTAAGGTAGACGACGATGGCCCTTGCGCTCAGCAAAGACACCCTCAACGGCGAAAAGGCAGGCGCCTGGTTCGATCGCCTGCAGAGCCTGCAGATCACCCGCCGCATCGGCTTGATGGCGATGATCGCGGTGGCCGTGGCCGCGGGCCTGTTCGTGTTTTTCTGGTCGCAGAAGCCCGCCTACACCCCGCTGTACACCGGCCTGGACGAAAAAGGCACGGCCGAGGCCACCGACCTGCTGCGCACCGCGCAGATCCCGTTCAAGCTCGACCATGCCACCGGCGCGATCACCGTGCCGGAGGACAAGCTCTACGACGCGCGGCTGAAGCTGGCCGGCTCCGGCCTGACCGACAGCGGCAACATGGGCTTCGAGGTCATGGAGAAGGACCCGGGCTTCGGCGTCAGCCAGTTTGTCGAGAACGCGCGCTACCAGCACGCGCTGGAGACCGAACTGGCGCGCACCATCGCCAGCCTGCGCCCGGTGCGCGAGGCGCGGGTGCACCTGGCCATTCCCAAGCCCAGCGCGTTCACCCGCCAGCGCGAGGTGGCCAGCGCCTCGGTGGTGCTGGAACTGCGCGGCGGCACCACCCTGGAACGCAACCAGGTCGATGCGATCGTCAACATGGTCGCCTCCAGCATCCCCGACCTGACCCCGCAGCGGGTCACCGTGGTCGACCAGAGCGGGCGCATGCTGACCATCGCCGACCCGAACAGCGACGCGGCCCTGAACGCGGCCCAGTTCGAGCAGGTGCGGCGCCAGGAAAGCTCCTACAACCAGCGCATCCGCGAGCTGCTGGAGCCGATGACCGGCCCCGGCCGGGTCAATCCGGAGGTCAGCGTGGACATGGATTTCTCGGTCACCGAGGAAGCGCGCGAGCTATACAACGGCGAGCCGCCGAAGCTGCGCAGCGAGCAGGTCAGCGACAGCAGCAGCGCCGCGAGCGGCCCGCAGGGCGTGCCCGGCGCGACCAGCAATTCGCCGCCCGGCGCGGCCGCGCCGGGACAGCCCGGCGCCGCCGGCACCCCGGGCGCCACCCCGGCCAACACCCAGCAGGCGGCCGCCGCGACCCCGACCGAAAGCTCCAAGAGCGCCACCCGCAACTACGAGCTGGACCGCACCCTGCAGCACACCCGGCAGCCGCCGGGCCGGATCAAGCGGGTGTCGGTGGCGGTGCTGGTCGACCATGTGCCGCGGCCGGGCGCCAAGGGCAAGATGGTCGAGCAGGCGCTCAGCGCCGCCGAGCTGACCCGCATCGAAGGCCTGGTCAAGCAGGCGGTCGGCTTCAACGCCGAGCGCGGCGACACCGTCTCGGTGATGAATGCCCCGTTCGTGCGCGAAGCGCCGGAAGCGGCGGACAAGCCGGGTTGGTGGGAAGATCCGCGGGTGATGAACGGCTTGCGCCTGCTGCTCGGCGCGGCGGTGGTGCTGGCCCTGCTGTTCGGCGTGCTGCGCCCGGCGCTGCGCCAGATCGCCGGCCCGGCGCCGGCCAGGAGCAAGACCAAGGACAAGTCCGAACCGCACAGCGCCAACGTGTCGATGCTCAACGACGAGGACCCGCTGCTGCCGTCGATGGCCGAGGATACCGCCAGCATCGGCAGCGGCAGCCGTGCCGCGATCGCCCTGCCCGACGCCTACGAGGAGCGTCTGCGCCTGGCGCGCGAAGCGGTCAAGCAGGATTCCAAGCGTGTCGCGCAAGTCGTGAAGGGATGGGTGGCCAGTGAAGCCTGATGCAGCTGCGATGAACGGGACCCAGCGCGCCGCGGTGCTGCTGCTGTCGCTCGGCGAAAGCGATGCGGCCGAAGTGCTCAAGCACATGGACCCCAAGGAGGTGCAGAAGATCGGCATCGCCATGGCCACCATGAGCGGCATCTCGCGCGACCAGGTCGAGAAGGTCATGGACGAGTTCAACAACGAACTCGGCAGCAAGACCTCGCTGGGCGTGGGCGCCGACGACTACATCCGCAACGTGCTGGTGCAGGCGCTGGGCGCGGACAAGGCCGGCAACCTGATCGACCGCATCCTGCTCGGCCGCAACACCACCGGCCTGGACACGCTGAAGTGGATGGACCCGCGCGCGGTCGCCGACCTGGTGCGCAACGAGCACCCGCAGATCATCGCCATCGTCATGGCGCACCTGGACAGCGACCAGGCCGCCGAGGCGCTGAAGATCCTGCCCGAGCGCGTGCGCGCCGACGTGCTGATGCGCATCGCCACCCTCGACGGCATCCCGCCGAACGCGCTGAACGAACTCAACGAGATCATGGAGCGGCAGTTCGCCGGCAACCAAAACCTGAAGTCGTCCAACGTCGGCGGGGTCAAGGTCGCCGCCAACATCCTCAACTTCATGGACAGCGGCCAGGACCAGGGCGTGCTGGCGGCGATCAGCAAGATCGACGCCGAACTCAGCATCCGCATCCAGGACCTGATGTTCGTGTTCGACAACCTGGTCGAGCTGGAAGACCGCGCGCTGCAGACTCTGCTGCGCGAAGTCAGCGGCGATCGCCTCGGCCTGGCCCTGCGCGGCGCCGACATCAAGGTGCGCGAGAAGATCACCAAGAACATGTCGCAGCGCGCCGCCGAGATCCTGCTCGAGGACATGGAGGCGCGCGGTCCGGTGCGCCTGGCCGACGTGGAAGGCGCGCAGAAGGAAATCCTGACGATCGTGCGGCGGCTGGCCGATGAGGGCGTGATCAGCCTCGGCGGCACCGGCGCGGAGGCGATGGTATGAGCGGCAACGTGGTGCGCTGGCTGGCGCCCGAACTCGATGCGGCCCCGCTGCCGGTGCAGCAGGACGAGGAGCAGCTGCCCGAAGAACCGGTGCTGCGCCCGCCGACCCTGGAAGACATCCAGGCGATCGAGGCGGCCGCACAGCACGAAGGCTTCGAGCGCGGCCACAGCGAGGGCCTGGCCCAGGGCCAGGCCGAGATCCGCCGCCTGACCGCGCAGATCGAAGGCATCCTGGACAATTTCTCGCGGCCGCTGGCGCGACTGGAGAACGAAGTGGTCGGCGCGCTCGGCGAACTGGCCGTGCGCATCGCCGGCAGCCTGGTCGGACGCGCCTACGAGGCCGATCCGGCGCTGCTGGCGGACCTGGTCGGCGAGGCGCTGGACGCGGTCGGCGGCGCGCGCCGCGAGGTCGAGGTGCGCCTGCACCCGGACGACATCGCCGCGCTGACCCCGCTGCTGGCGTTGATGGCCGACGGCACCCGGCTGGTGCCGGACCTGACCCTGAGCCGCGGCGACCTGCGCGTGCATGCCGAAGCGGTGCGCATCGACGGCACCCTGGAAGCGCGCCTGCGCGCGGCGCTGGAGACGGTGATGCGCAAGTCCGGAGCGGGCCTGTGAGCGCGCTGTCCGGCACCCATCCGGGCGACTGGCTGGACGCGCGCAATCTGCGCCTGGCCTCGCGCCTGGGCAGGCTCGGGCTCGACGCCGCCGCCGGCCGCGGCCTGATCCGCGAAGGCATCCTGCGCCGCGCGGTCGGGCTGACCCTGGAAGCGGTCGGCTGCGAGGCGCCGATGGGCGCCACCTGCAGGGTCGAGGTCGACGGCGGCTGGGTCGATGCCGAGGTGGTCGGCTTCTCCGGCGAGCGCACCTCGCTGATGCCCAGCGCCGAAACCCACGGCCTGCTGCCCAACGCACGGGTGGTGCCGGTGCGCCGCCGCGGCGGCGTGGAAGTGGGCGAAGGCCTGCTCGGCCGGGTCATCGACTCGGACGGCGTGCCGCTGGACGGCAAGGGCGCGATCCGCGCCGAAGGCTCGGTCGGCATGGCCGGCGTGTCGATCAACCCGCTGGCGCGCGAGCCGATCACCACCCCGCTGGACGTGGGCGTGCGCGCGATCAACGCACTGCTGCCGATCGGCCGCGGCCAGCGCGTGGGCCTGTTCGCCGGCTCCGGCGTCGGCAAGTCCACCCTGCTCGGGATGATGACCCGCTACACCGCCGCCGACGTGATCGTGGTCGGGCTGATCGGCGAACGCGGCCGCGAAGTGCGCGATTTCGTCGAAACCACGCTGGGCGAGGAAGGCCTGCGCCGCGCGGTGGTGGTGGCCGCGCCGGCCGACCGCCCGCCGCTGGCGCGCCTGCACGGCGCCTACCGCGCCACCGCGATCGCCGAATGGTTCCGCGACCAGGGCCTGAACGTGCTGCTGCTGATGGACTCGCTGACCCGCTTCGCCCAGGCGCAGCGCGAGATCGGCCTGTCGGTGGGCGAGCCGCCGACCACCCGCGGCTACCCGCCGTCGGTGTTCGCCAAGCTGCCGGCGCTGGTCGAGCGCGCCGGCAACGGCGCCAAGGGCCGCGGCTCGATCACCGCCTTCTACACCGTGCTGACCGAAGGCGACGATCCGCAGGACCCGATCGCCGACGCCGCCCGCGCCATCCTCGACGGCCACATCCTGCTGTCGCGGCGCGTCGCCGACAGCGGCCTGTATCCGGCCATCGACGTGGAATCCTCGGTCAGCCGCGTGGTCCAGGACATCGCCGACGAGCCGTGGCGGCTGCGCATCCGCGCGCTGAAGCGGCTGGTCTCGGCGTACTCGTCCAACCGCGACCTGATCACCATCGGCGCCTACCAGCGCGGTAACGATGCGGCCGTGGACGAAGCGCTGGAGCGCTGGCCGGAGATCATGGAATTCCTCGGACAGGATGTCGCCAAGGCCGCAGATCTACCCCACAGCCAGGCCGCCCTGAAGCGGCTGGTCGAACGTGAGAACTAAGCCATGATGCAATCACAGCGTCTCGATCCCCTGCTCCGCCGCGCCCAGCAGCACGAGGACGAGGTCGCCCGCGACCTGGCCGAGCGCCAGCGCGCGCTGGCGACCCACGAGTCGCGGCTGGAAGAACTGCGCTGCTACGCCGAGGAATACGCCAACAGCCAGATGGCCGCGACCAGCCTGGCGCAACTGGCCAACCGCCGCGCGTTCCTGGACCGCCTGGAGAGCGCGGTGCAGCAGCAGTGCCAGACCGTGGACCGCAACCGCGAGAAGGTGGAGATGGAACGCAGCCGCTTGCTGCTGGCCAGCCGCGACAAGCAGGTATTGGAGCAGCTGGCGGCCAGCTACCGCGCCCAGGAACGCAAGGTCGACGACCGCCGCAGCCAGCGCGAGATGGACGACCTCGGCGCGCGCCGGGTGCGCCTGGCGGTGGCCGCGGCCGACAGCGACAACGACAACGGGGACAGCCGATGAGCAACCCACTTTCCGCGCTGGGCGGCAGCGCCCGCACCGGCCGGCTCGGCGGCGGCGCCGACACGCAGGACCAGGACCGCGGCGACGGCCAGGACTTCGCCAAACTGCTCGGCAACGACGACACCCAGCGCGCCGCACCCAAGCCGGCGCCGCGGCCGAACCCCAACAAACCGCAGCAGGCGGCGACCGACAAGGACGCGACCGACAAGGACGCGGCAGCCAAGCGCCCGCAGAGCGAGCAAGACAACGCCAGCGAGCCGGCGCGCAGCGCGCAGGCCGGCAACCAGGCCGCACGCGACAACCAGAAGAGCAGCGACGAGTCCAAAGCCCCGGCCAAAGCGCCGGCCAAGAGCGCCAAGGCCGACCCCAAGCAGGGCGAGGACAGCGAGCAAGACGCCGGCTGGCCGCCGGCCGGCCTGGCCGGCATCGGCCTGAGTCTGTTGCCGGCGCTCGGCGCGGCGCTGCCCGCGGCCAGCACCGGTCCGCTGGGCGCGGCCGGCTTGGCGATCGGCGTCGCCGGTGCCGCCGCCCAGGGCGTGGCCGCGCTGCTCGGCGGCGACACCCTGGCGGCCGCGGCCGGCACCGACAGCGCTGGCGCCGGTGCGGCTGCGAGCGCCGCCGCGCCGACCGCGGCCGGCGCCGGCGCCAGCGCCAGCGCCCCCGGCGGCTTCGGCGGCATGCTGGCGCAGGTCGCCGGGGCCGCGGCGCAGGCGGCCAGCGGCGGCGACGCCGCGGCACCGGTCGCCGCGCTGGCCGCGCTGGCGAGCGCCGCGGACAAGAGCAGCGACAGCGGCAGCGACGTCGCCAGCACCGCCGCCGATCCGGTCAACCTGCTGGCGCCGGCCGGGATCCATGCGCCGTCGCGCAGCGTGGACGGCGCCGCGCCGTTCACCGGCTCGCCGACCCCCACGCCGAACCTGCACGGCGACAACTTCGACGACGAACTGGGTTCGCGCATGAGCTGGCTGGCGGACCAGAAGATCGGCCACGCGCACATCAAGCTCAGTCCTGCCGAGCTGGGCCCGGTCGAAGTGCGCCTGCACCTGAGCGGCGACCAGGTCAACGCCAGCTTCAGCAGCGCCCAGCCGGAAGTGCGCCAGGCGCTGGAGAACAGCCTGCCGCGGCTGCGCGACATGCTCGGCCAGCACGGCTTCCAGCTCGGCCAGGCGGACGTGGGCCAGCAGCAGCAACACGCGTCCCAGAACAACACCCCGCACGGCGCCACGGCGGGCGCCGGCGATGCCGGCGAGGACCTGCTGGGCAGCGTCGGGATTCCGGCAGCGGTGCTGCGCCAGCGCGGCCTGCTCGACGCCTACGCGTAGGCTGGGAGCGCCGCCGCGGCTGCGCAGGCGCGCACCGCATCTTGTGGGAGGGGCTTCAGCCCCGACGGGCTTCGCCGGTGAAGCCCGTCGGGGCTGAAGCCCCTCCCACAAACGGCCGCGGCAGCGGCATCGAACGCCACCGTCAAATATCCGGCAAGCCCCCCATGCCGTTTCGGCACACCGATTGCATCCTTAGGGGCAGAGTCCCCCTTCAAGGAGCCAATCCGTGGCAGCAGCAGCCGACAAATCGAAGAAATCCGCCGACGCCAAGGACGCCAAAGAGGCCCCGCAGGGCGGCAAGTCGAAGAAGAAGCTGCTGATCGTCGTCGCCGCGGCGGTGCTGGTGCTGGGCGGCGGCGGCGCCGGCGCCTGGTTCTTCCTGAAGAAGCCAGACCCCGCGCACGCCAAGGCCGCGGCCAAGACCGCCGAGCTGCCCAAGCCGGCGCAGTACTTCGCAATGGATCCGGCGTTCGTGGTCAACCTCAACGGCAGCCCGGACGACGGCCCGCACTACCTGCAGATGGAAGTGCAGCTGATGACCCGCGACCCGGAAGAACTGAAGCTGATCAGCGAGAACGCCCCGGCGATCCGCGCGCACCTGCTGATGCTGTTCTCGCAGGTGCAGGCGCAGGACATCGCCGACCTCGCCGGACGCAAGAAACTGCAGGCCGCGGCGCTGGCCGACGCGCAGAAGCTGATGAGCGCCGAGACCGGCAAGAAGTGCGTGGAAGACCTGCTGTTCACCAGCTTCGTGACCCAGTAAGGCGCCGCCGCGATGACCGACCTGCTTTCCCAAGACGAGATCGATGCGCTGCTGCATGGCGTCGATGCCGGCGCGGTGGACACCGGACCGGCGCCGCCGGCGCCGGGCGAAGCCCGCCAGTACGACTTCTCCAGCCAGGACCGGATCATCCGCGGGCGCATGCCGACCCTGGAGATGGTCAACGAGCGCTTCGCGCGGCTGTGGCGGATCGGCCTGTTCAACCTGATCCGGCGCTCGGCCGACCTGTCGGTGCGCGGCATCGACCTGATCAAGTTCAACGACTACATGCACTCGCTGTACGTGCCGAGCAACCTGAACCTGATCAAGTTCAAGCCGCTGCGCGGCACCGGCCTGATCGTGTTCGAGCCGACCCTGGTGTTCACCGTGGTCGACAACTTCTTCGGCGGCGACGGCCGCTACCCCACCCGCATCGAAGGCCGCGAATTCACCCCGACCGAGATGCGGGTGATCCAGCTGATGCTCAAGCAGACCTTCGCCGACCTGCACGAGGCCTGGGCGCCGGTGATGGAAGTGGAGTTCGAGTACCTCAATTCCGAGGTCAACCCGCACTTCGCCAACATCGTCACCCCGCGCGAGTACGTGGTGGTCAGCCGCTTCCACGTGGAGCTGGAAGGCGGCGGCGGCGAGATCCACATCACCCTGCCGTATTCGATGCTGGAGCCGATCCGCGAGCTGCTCGATGCCGGCATCCAGAGCGACCGCGTGGACCGCGACGAGAGCTGGAACATCATGCTGCGCGAGCAGCTCAACACCGCCGAGGTCACCATCTCCAGCGTGCTGGCGCAGAAGCAGATGACCTTGCGCGAGCTGACCCGGCTGAAGATCGGCGACGTGCTGCCGATCGAGCTGCCCAAGCACGTGCCGCTGTGCGTGGAGAACATCCCGGTGTTCACCGGCGAGTTCGGCATCTCGCGCGGCCAGAACGCGGTGAAGATCACTTCGACTCAACCCCCGGGCGCGCTGCGCCGCCGCCCCGCCCTTCAGGAAGACGCGTCATGAGCCAGAACGAAATCCCCGAGCCGGTCCCGGCCCAGTTCGACAGCCTGCAGCCGGAGGCCGGCAGCGACGGCAACGAGCTGAATCTGGACATGATCCTGGACGTGCCGGTGACCCTGTCGCTGGAAGTCGGGCGCAACCGCATTCCGATCCGCAACCTGCTGCAGCTCAACCAGGGTTCGGTGGTGGAACTGGAGCGCGGCGCCGGCGAGCCGCTGGACGTGTACGTCAACGGCACCCTGATCGCGCACGGCGAGGTGGTGACGATCAACGACCGCTTCGGTGTGCGCCTGACCGACGTGGTCAGCCCCAGCGAACGCATCCGGAGACTGCGGTGAGCCTATTGCTCGCCGCCGCCACCCAGGCGGCCAGGTCCGCTTCGGGCGTCGGCAGCGCCGCGCCCTCGCCGCCCAGTCTGCTCGGTGCGGTGTTCGCCCTGTTGCTGGTGCTGGGGCTGATCCTGGCCATGGCCTGGGTGCTCAAGCGCCTGCCCGGCAGCGGCTTCCGCCCGGCCGAAGGCCTGCGCGTGGTGGCCAGCCTGGCGGTCGGCGCCAAGGAGCGCGTGGTGGTGGTCGAGGTCAACGGCGAGCAGCTGCTGCTGGGCGTGTCGGCGGGCGGGGTTCGCAGCTTGCATCACCTGCCCGAGCCGCTGCCGCAAGCGCCGCCGTCGTCGCTGCCGGACCTCAGGCAGCTCAGGCACCTCCCCGATTTCGCCCAGTTGCTGGCACAGAAGCTGCGCAAGGACAAATGACCATGTTGCCTCGTTGGAACCGCTCTGCGCGCGGCCTGCGCCTGCTGCTGATCCTGCTGACGCTGAGCCTGCTGCCGGCCTTGGGCTGGGCCCAGGCCGCGCCCGCGGCGCCGGCCGCGCCGCGCGCCGCGCCGACCCTGCCCTCGCTGCCGGACGTGAACGTCGGCAAGGTCGGCGCGCAGCCGGTGAGCCTGCCGCTGCAGACCCTGCTGCTGATGACCGCGATCACCCTGCTGCCGTCGATGCTGCTGGTGCTGACCGCGTTCACCCGCATCACCATCGTGCTCGGCCTGCTGCGCCAGGCGATGGGCACCGGACAGACCCCGTCCAACCAGGTGCTGATGGGCCTGGCGCTGTTCCTGACCGCGCTGGTGATGATGCCGGTGTGGGAAAAGGCCTGGGGCCAGGGCATGAGTCCCTACCTCAACGGCCAGCTCGACTTCCAGACCGCCTGGACCCTGACCACCCAGCCGCTGCGCGCGTTCATGCTGGCGCAGGTGCGCGAGGCCGATCTGATGACCTTCGCCGGCATGGCCGGCAACGGCACCTACAGCGGCCCCGACGCGATCCCGTTCCCGGTGCTGGTGGCCTCGTTCGTGACCTCGGAGCTGAAGACCGCGTTCGAGATCGGCTTCCTGATCTTCATCCCGTTCGTGATCATCGACCTGGTGGTGGCCAGCGTGCTGATGTCGATGGGCATGATGATGATGTCGCCGATGCTGATCTCGGCGCCGTTCAAGATCCTGCTGTTCGTGCTGGTCGACGGCTGGGTGCTCACCGTCGGCACCCTCGCCGCCAGCTTCAACGGCGTCTGAGCCGATGAGTCCCGAACTGGCCCTGACCGAATTGCGCGGCGGCCTGATCACCGTGCTGTGGGTGGCCGGCCCGCTGCTGCTGTCGATGCTGGTGGTGGGCGTGGTGATCGGCGTGTTCCAGGCCGCCACCCAGCTCAACGAACCGACCATCGCCTTCATCGCCAAGGTCATCGCCCTGACCGCGATGCTGTTCGCCACCGGCAGCATGCTGCTGGCGCACCTGGTCGAGTACACCACCATGCTGTTCCAGCGCATCCCGCATCTGATCGGCTAGCCGGGTTCCGACGCCGATGGATTCCGCCACGCAAATGGTCATCGATGGCCAGCAGGCCTTCGCGATGGTCGGGGCGATCCTGTGGACCATGCTGCGCATCGGCGCGATGCTGATGGCGATGCCGCTGCTCGGCGCCCGCGCGGTGCCGGCGCGGGTCCGGGTGATGCTGGCGGCGACGCTGGCGATGGCGCTGGCGCCGCTGCTGCCGCCGGTGCCGGACTGGAACGGCTTCGATGCCGCGGTGGTGCTGAGCGTGGCGCGCGAACTGGCGGTCGGTGCGAGCATGGGCTTCATGCTGCGGCTGATCTTCGAAGCCGGCGCGCTGGCCGGCGAACTGGTCTCGCAGAGCACCGGCCTGAGCTTCGCGCAGATGGCCGATCCGCTGCGCGGGGTCACCTCCGGAGTGATCGGGCAATGGTTCTACCTGGCCTTCGGCCTGCTGTTCTTCACCGCCAACGGCCATCTGGCGGTGGTGGCGCTGCTGGTGGACAGCTACAAGGCGCTGCCGATCGGCAACGCGCTACCGGACACGCGGGCGATGGCCGCGGTGGCGCCGGATTTCTTCATGAGCATGATGCGCGGCGCGGTGACCCTGGCGCTGCCGGTGATGGTGGCGATGCTGGCGGTGAACCTGGCGTTCGGCGCGCTGGCCAAGGCCGCGCCGGCGCTGAACCCGATCCAGCTCGGCCTGCCGGTGGCGGTGGTGCTGGGCCTGGCGCTGCTGGCGGTGCTGGTCGGCGAGATGGGGCCGCCGGTACAGCGCCTGTTCGATGCCGCCTTCGACGCCGCCCGGCAGGTCGCCGCCTAGAATCCGTTGGCGCAAGCGCTGCCGGGCCTTGAGCGATTCAAGCCTTGCGTGGCTGCATCGCTCGTGTTTCCAAGGGCGTTGTGCCGGTGCAGCGCCCACTGCCGCGCAGCGGCTCCCGGCGGCGAACGGTACGGTCCTTGCAGGAAGCTGGGTTGAATCCCCTGCCCGGCGCGCCTCACCGTCATGTCCGAAAACGAAGAAGGCACCGAAAAAACCGAACAACCGACCGAAAAACGCCTGCGCGAGGCGCGCGAGCAGGGCAACATCCCGCATTCGCGCGAGCTGGCGACGGCGGCGGTGTTCAGCGCCGGCATCTTCGCCTTGATGGGCATGTCCGGCTCGCTGGCGGCCGGCGCGGTGACCTGGATGAAGGGCGCGCTGCGCCCGGATCCGGGCCTGTACGGCAACCCGGGCGCGCTGTTCGGCCACTTCGGCGAACTGCTGCTGGGGCTGCTGTGGGTGACCCTGCCGCTGGTCGGCATCTGCGTGGCGGCCGGCTTCGTCGCGCCGATCCTGATGGGCAGCCTGCGCTTCTCCGGGGCGGCGCTGATCCCCAAGCTCGAGCGGCTCAACCCGATGGCCGGGCTGACCCGGCTGTACGGCCCGGAAAGCCTGGCCGAACTGTTCAAGTCGATGCTGCGCATGGGCTTCGTCGGCGGCGCCGCCGCCCTGTGCATCTCCCACAACGTGGACGGCCTGCGCAGCCTGATGCGGCAACCGCTGGAAACGGCCATCGGCGACGGCCTGGGCTTCACCCTGCGCCTGCTGCTGTACACCGCCGGCGCGCTGGCGCTGCTGGCCGCGATCGACGCGCCGTACCAGAAGTGGAACTACACCCGCAAACTGAAGATGACCCGCGACGAAGTGCGCCGGGAAATGAAGGAGAGCGAGGGCAGCCCGGAGGTCAAGGGCCGCATCCGGCAGATGCAGATGCAGCTGTCGCAGCGGCGGATGATGGAGGCGGTGCCCAGCGCCGACGTGGTGGTGGTCAACCCCACCCACTACGCGGTGGCGCTGAAATACGAGAGCGGGCGCATGCGCGCCCCGACCGTGGTCGCCAAGGGCGTGGACGAACTGGCCTTCCGCATCCGCGAGCTCGGCGAACAGCACCGCGTCGCAGTGGTGTCTGCGCCACCGTTGGCACGCGCCTTGTATCGGGAAGGGCAACTCGGCAAGGAGATTCCCGTGAGACTGTATTCGGCGGTGGCCCAGATCCTCTCCTACGTGTACCAGCTGCGCGCCTGGCGCAGCGGGCCGCTGCCGCCGCTGCCGCCGCTGGAGGTCGATGAATTCGCCCCGGGGAGCACGCCATGAGCCAGCCCGCCGCGCAAATGAACACGCGCAAGATGATGGACATGATCAAGCACGGCCTCGGCGCGCCGGTGATCGTGGTGGCGATGCTGGCGATGGTGGTGGTGCCGCTGGCCGCGCCGGTGCTGGATGCCCTGTTCACCTTCAACATCGCGATCTCGCTGATGGTGTTGCTGGCGGTGGTCTACGTGAAGCGGCCGCTGGAGTTCAGCATCTTCCCGATCGTGCTGCTGATGACCACGATGCTGCGCCTGGCGCTGAACGTGGCCTCCACCCGCGTGATCCTGATCAACGGCCAGGACGGCCACGGCGCCGCCGGCAAGGTGATCGAGGCGTTCGGCGAGTTCGTGATCGGCGGCAACTACGCTGTCGGCATCGTGGTGTTCGCGATCCTGACCATCATCAACTTCGTGGTCATCACCAAGGGCGCCGGACGCGTGTCGGAAGTGACCGCGCGCTTCATCCTCGACGCCATGCCCGGCAAGCAGATGGCGATCGACGCCGACCTCAACGCCGGCCTGCTGACCCGCGAGGAAGCCAAGGCCCGGCGCGAGGAGGTTCGCGAGGAAGCCGACTTCTACGGCTCGATGGACGGCGCCAGCAAGTTCATCCGCGGCGACGCCATCGCCGGCATCCTGATCCTGTTCATCAACCTCATCGGCGGCATGGCGGTCGGCGTGCTGCAGCACGGCATGCCGGTCGGCCAGGCCGCGTCCACCTATACGCTGCTGTCGATCGGCGACGGCCTGGTCGCGCAGTTGCCGGCGCTGCTGGTGTCCTCGGCGGTGGCGATGCTGGTCACCCGCGCCTCGCGCTCGCAGGACATGGGCGCCTCGATGATGGGCCAGGTGTTCGGCCAGCACAAAGCGCTGGCGGTGGCCGCGGCGATCCTGGGCCTGGTCGGCCTGGTCCCGGGCATGCCCAACGTCGCTTTCTTGACGCTGGCGCTGATCCTGGGCCTGCTGGCCTGGAAGATGTGGAAGCGCAGCCTGCTGTTGGAAGAGGCCAAGCCGGATCCGGCGCAGCAGGCCGCCGCCGCCGGCGCGCAGGCCAATGCCGAGCTGGGCTGGGACGAACTGCGCCCGATCGACCCGCTGGGCCTGGAGGTCGGCTACCGGCTGATCCCGCTGGTGGACAAGGCCCAGGGCGGCGAACTGATGGCGCGGATCAAGGGCGTGCGCCGCAAGCTGACCCAGGACATCGGTTTCCTGGTGCCGCCGGTGCACATCCGCGACAACCTGGAACTGCCGGCCAACGCCTACCGCCTGCTGGTGCACGGGGTACCGGTGGCCACCGCCGACATCCATCCCGACCGCGAGCTGGCGCTGGACCCGGGCGGCGCGCTGGGCAAGATCGACGGCATTGCCGGCAAGGACCCCGCGTTCGGCCTGGACGCGATCTGGATCCAGCCGCACCAGCGCGCCCAGGCCGAGACCATGGGCTACACCGTGGTCGATCCGGCCACGGTGATCGCCACCCACCTGTCGCACCTGATCCGCGAGCACGCCCCGGAACTGCTCGGCCACGAGGAAGTGCAGCAGCTGCTGGCCACGCTGGCCAAGAGCGCGCCGAAGCTGGTCGAGGACCTCACCCCCAAGGCGCTGCCGCTGTCGGTGGTGGTGCGCGTGCTGCAGAACCTGCTGATCGAGAAGATCCCGGTGCGGCAGCTGCGCAAGATCGTCGAGGCGCTGGTCGAGCACGCCCCGCAGAGTCAGGAACCCGGCGTGTTGACCGCCGCGGTGCGCAATGCGCTGGGCCGCTTCATCGTCCAGGAAATCGCCGGGATGTCCGCCGAATTGCCGGTGTTCACCCTGGCCCCGCAATTGGAACGTGTCTTGCAGGACTCTACCCAGGGCAACGGTGCCGCGCTGGAACCCGGTCTGGCCGAGCGACTGCACCAGAGCCTGGCCGAATGCGTCAGCAAGCAGGAAGCGCGCAACGAACCGGCGGTGGTGCTGGTCCCGGCGCAAGTCCGCGCCGCGCTGGCCAGGCTGGTCCGCCACAGCGTCCCCTCGCTGTCGGTGCTGTCCTACAGCGAGGTTCCGGAAGACAAGCGGCTGAAGCTGGTCGGGACGATCAGCTGAGGTGACGGGAATCGGGAACAGGGAATGGGGAATCGCAACATCGCCCCTGCAGCGGAGAGAGCAATGAGCAAGATCGCCACAACCAAGACACGACATCGCAGCCCGCCAGGCAACGGCGCAAGCATCGCATCCATTCCCCATTCCCGATTCACTATTCCCGGCGTTCACCCATGAAGATCAAACGCTTCGTAGCCCCCGACATGCGCACCGCGTTCCGCATGGTGCGCGACGAGCACGGCCCGGATGCGGTGATCCTGTCCAACCGGCGCACCGACGAGGGCATCGAGATCGTCGCCGCCAGCAACTACGACGAAGCCCTGGTGCAGCAGGCGCTGGACGCGGTGCGTCCGGAAGAAGCGGCGCCGCGGCGGCCGGTGTCGGCCGCCAATCCGGCGCCGCGCGCGGCCAAGGCCGGCGCCATGGGCAACCCGGCGATGGCGATGATGGCCGCGATCAGCCAGCGCCGCTCCCCGGCCGCGGCCATGGCGACCACCGCGAGCATGGCGCAGGCCGCGCCGGTGCGGGCGCTGACCCAGCCCGCCGCGATCGCCGCCTCGGCGATGCCCGCCGGCACCGCGCCCGCGCCGACCCGTCCGCCCGCCGCGCCGCAGGCCCCTGCCCCGGCTCCCGCCGCCGCCGCCCCCTTCGCCGAATTCCGCATTCCCGAGGACGTGTTCCGCAACGCGCCGCTCAGCGTGCCGCTGCCCAGTCCGTTCGCCGCTCCGGCCGCCGCGGCCAGTGCCGCCGCGAGCGCCTCCGCCGTGCCGACCTGGCTCCAGGACATCGCCGCGGTGTCGTTGACCCCGGCCGCCGCGCCCAGCGCGCCCAGCGCCGAGCCGGTCGCCGCTGCCGCCAGCGCCGGGATCCCGGCGCTGCCGACCCCGGCACCGCTGGCGAGCTTCCCGGCCACGCAGAACGACGAACAATTGACTCAGCTGCGCGACGAACTGGCGCTGATGCGGCAGATGATCGAGCGCGAGATGAACCGGCTCACCGACGAACGCCTGCGCGGCTCGCCGGTGCGCGCGCAGGCGCTGGAGCTGATGGACGACTACGGCTTCGACAGCGGCCTCACCCGCGACGTGGTCATGCAGATCCCCGCCGACCTGGAGCTGCACCGCGGCCGCGGGCTGATGCTGGGGCTGCTGTCCAAACACCTGCCGATCGCCCCGCTGGACCCGATCGAGGAAGGCGGCGTGATCGCCCTGATCGGCCCCACCGGCGCCGGCAAGACCACCACCATCGCCAAGCTGGCCTCGCGCTTCCTGCAACGCCACGCCGCCCGCGACGTGGCCCTGGTCACCACCGACACCATCCGCGTCGGCGGCCGCGAACAGCTGCACAGCTACGGCCGCCAGCTCGGCATCGCCGTGCACGAGGCTGACAGCGACGCCGCCCTGCAGCAGCTGCTGGAGCGCCTGCGCGACTACAAGCTGGTGCTGATCGACACCGCCGGCATGGGCCAGCGCGACCGCGCCCTGGCCGCGCAGCTGCACTGGCTGCGCGCCTCGCGAGTGGTCCGGTCCTTGCTAGTACTCCCTGCCAACGCGCATTTCTCCGACCTGGACGAGGTGGTGCGCCGGTTCGCCGGCGCCGATCCGCAGGGGGTGATCTTGACCAAGCTGGATGAAACCGGGCGGTTTGGCAGTGCCCTGTCGGTGGTCGCGGACCACCGGCTTCCCCTCACCTGGGTGACCGATGGTCAGCGCGTGCCGGACGACCTGCACCGCGCCAACGCCGCCAGCCTGGTATTGCGCCTTGAAGATTTGCGGCGCGCTGCCGATAAGCCCTGTACTCCGGAGCAGAACCATGCCGTCGCGTGATTACGCCAATCTGACCAATGCCTTCCCCCTGTCGGCAACGCGCAGCGAACCGCTGGGCCCGGTGCGCACGATCGCCGTGACCGGCGGCAAGGGCGGCGTGGGCAAGACCAACATCTCGGTCAACCTGTCGATGGCGCTGGCCGACATGGGCAAGCGCACCCTGCTGCTGGACGCCGACCTGGGCCTGGCCAATGTCGACGTGCTGCTCGGGCTGACCCCCAAGTTCACCCTGGCCGACCTGGTCGCCGGGCGCTGCACCCTGGAAGAGGTGCTGATCGACATGCCCAACGGGCTGATGGTGGTGCCCGCCGCCTCCGGCCGCCGGCACATGGCCGAGCTGCCGGCGGCGCAGCACGTCGGCCTGGTCAACGTGTTCTCCGAGCTGCAGCGCGAGCTGGACATCATGGTCATCGACACCGCCGCCGGCATCACCGACAGCGTGCTGACCTTCTGCCAGGCCGCGCAGGACGCGGTGGTGGTGGTCTGCGACGAGCCGGCCTCGATCACCGACGCCTACGCGCTGATCAAGGTGCTGTCGCGCGAACGCGGCGTGGACCGGGTGCAGATCGTGGCCAACATGGTCCGCGACCTCAACGAAGGCCGCCTGCTGTACGACAAGCTGAGCCGGGTGTGCGAGAAGTTCCTCGGCGACGTGTCGCTGAACTACCTGGGCTGCGTGCCGCAGGACGACTGGCTGCGCCTGGCGGTGCAGCGCCAGCAGCCGGTGGTCAAGGCCTACCCGTCCAGCCCGTCGGCGCAGGCGATCGCCGAGATCGCCCGCCGCACCTCGCGCTGGCAGGCGCCGACGGTGCCGCGCGGCAACGTCGAGTTCTTCGTCGAACGGATCATCCAGCGGGGGGTCGCCGCATGAACGCCGCCGCCCACTACCGCGCCGTGCAGCGCAACAGTTCCAACGACTACATCGCCCAGCATGCGGACCTGGTGCGGCGCATCGCCCACCACCTGGCGGCGCGGCTGCCGGCCAGCGTCGAGATCGACGACCTGATCCAGGCCGGCATGATCGGCTTGATCGAGGCCTCGCGCAGCTACGACGCCGACCAGGGCGCCTCGTTCGAGACCTACGCCTCGATCCGCATCCGCGGCTCGATGATCGACGAGATCCGCCGCGGCGACTGGGTGCCGCGCTCGGTGCACCGCCGCGCCCGCGACGCCGCCGCGGCGATCCGCAAGATCGAGCAGCGCACCGGCCGCGCCGCCGCCGCCAACGAAGTGGCCGCGGCGATGGACATGCCGCTTCCCGAATACCTGCGCTTGATGGAAGATGCCGCGCGCGGCCAGGTGCTGAGCCTGGAGTCGCGGGTCGAGGACCACGGCGAGCTGGACACCATCGCCAAGGGCGGGCCCAATCCGCAGCAGATGCTGGAGCGCAGCGAGTTCGGCCGCGAACTGGGCAAGGCGATCGCACAGCTGCCCGAGCGCGAGCAGCTGGTGCTGTCGCTGTACTACGAACAGGAATTGAACCTGAAGGAAATCGGCGCGGTGCTCGGTGTCAGCGAGTCGCGCGTCTGCCAGATCCACGGCCAGGCCACGGTACGCTTGCGCGGGCGCTTGAAAGCGTTCGAAGCGGCCGACGCCGGCCTGGAAGACGAAGAATAAGACCCAAGGGAGTTAGCGGTGAACAAGAACATGCGGATTTTGATCGTGGACGATTTCTCGACGATGCGGCGCATCGTCAAGAATCTGCTCGGCGATCTGGGCTTCACCAACACTGCAGAGGCCGAAGACGGCAACAGTGCGCTGGCCGCGCTGCGCTCGGCACCGTTCGAGTTCGTGGTCACCGACTGGAACATGCCCGGCATGACCGGCATCGACCTGCTGCGCAACATCCGCGCCGACGACAAGCTCAAGCACCTGCCGGTGCTGATGGTGACCGCCGAGGCCAAGCGCGAGCAGATCATCGAGGCGGCCCAGGCCGGCGTGAACGGCTACATCATCAAGCCGTTCACCGCGCAGACGCTGCAGGAGAAGCTGGGCAAGATCTTCGAACGCATGGGAGCGACCGCCTGATGCAAGCCAGCGCCGAACGCAGCGCCCTGATCGAACGCCTGCAAGGTGCGCTGGACGCACTGGAAAAAGGCGACGAAGCCGCCTGGCGCAAGGAAATCGACACGCTCGCTGCCTGGCGCACGCGGCCGATGATGCAGGGCCTGAGCCGGCTGGCGCGCGACCTGGGCCAGGCGCTCGGCGAACTGCCTACCGTCCCCACCGAAGCCGGCGAGCTGGACGATGCCTGCTCGCGCCTGGACCACGTGGTGGCGATGACCGAACAGGCCAGCCACCGCACCCTGGACCTGGCCGAGGAATGCCGCGCGCTGGCCGAACAGCTGCGTGCCGGCGGGCTGACCGGCGACCAGGGCGAGATCCTCGACAAGATCCGCCACAACCTCACCGAGATGGCCCTGGCGCAGAGCTTCCAGGACCTGACCGGGCAGATCATCCGCCGCGTCGCCGGGATCGTGCGCCGCGTGCACGAAGGCTTCGGCGCGCTCGGCCTGCCGCCGAAGGAGGAAAAGAAGCCCGACGGCAGCCTGGCCGGCCCGGCGCTGGCCGGACTGGACCGCCACGGCGTGTCGCAGAACGACGCCGACGACCTGCTGTCCGGACTGGGGTTGTAGTCTGATGAGCGCCGTCCCCGACGACATCGCTGCCGACTTCATCATCGAGGCCCAGGAAATCCTGGACCGGCTCGGCGAGCAATTGGTGTCGCTGGAGCAGGCGCCCGAGGACAGCGACCAGCTCAACGCGGTATTCCGCGGCTTCCACACGCTCAAGGGCGGCGCCGGGTTCCTGGCGATCAACGCCATGGTCGAACTGTGCCACGCCGCCGAGGACACCCTGGGCCAGGCCCGCGCCGGCCAGGCCACGCTGCAGGCGCGGCACTTCGACGCCGCGCAGCAGTCGCTGGACTACCTGCAGTCGATGCTCGACGCGTTCGGCAGCGGCAGCGAACCGCCGCGCGCGCCGCCGCAGCTGATCGCGCAGTTCGCGACCAGCGGCGAGGAAACAGCGGTGGTGCCGGGACTCGGAAAGAGCACGGCGCCTGCAGCGTCCCAATCCGCTGATCCCGAGATGATCAGCGACGACGAATTCGAAGCACTGCTGGACAACCTGCACGGCGCTGCCCCGCCCAGCGCCAAGCCGCAGCTTTCCCCAGTCCCGATCCCGGCCGCGCCGAAGGCCGCGGCGGCGCCCACCAAGGCCGCCGAACCCGAACACACCGTGCGCGTGGACACCAAGCGCCTGGACGCGATCGTCAATCTGATCGGTGAACTGGTGCTGTCGCGCAACCGGCTCAAGACCCTGCGCGTGCGCCTGCGCGACGAAGAACTGGACCGCGCGGTCAGCAGCCTGGACATCGCCACCGCGCGCCTGCAATCGGCGGTGATGCGCACCCGCATGCAGCCGGTCGGCAAGGTGTTCTCGCGCTTCCCGAAAGTGGCGCGCGACGTCGCCCGCTCCTTGAACAAGGAAGTGGAGCTGGAACTGATCGGCGCCGACACCGAACTGGACCGCAACCTGGTCGAGGCGCTGGCCGATCCACTGGTGCACCTGGTGCGCAACGCGATCGACCACGGCGTCGAAGCGCCGGCGCTGCGCGAGGCGTCGGGCAAGCCGCGCAGCGGCCATGTGCGCCTGTCGGCGCAGCAGGAAGGCGACTACGTCAGCATCGAGGTGCAGGACGACGGCGCCGGCATCGACCCGGAGCGGCTGCGCGCCAAGGCGCGCGAGAAGGGCCTGATCGATCCGGAAGCCGCCGCGCGCCTGACCACCGAGGAATGCCTGCACCTGGTGTTCCTGCCCGGCTTCTCGACCAAGTCCGAAGTCACCGACATCTCCGGCCGCGGCGTCGGCATGGACGTGGTGCAGTCGCGCATCCGCGAACTCAGCGGGCAGATCCAGATCCAGTCCGAACTGGGCCGCGGCAGCCGCTTCCTGATCCGCGTGCCGCTGACCCTGGCGATCCTGCCGACCCTGCTGGTGCAGGCCGGCGACACCGTTTATGCGCTGCCGCTGGCGCGCGTGGTCGAGGTGCTGCATGCGCCGCGCCGCTCGCTGGGCTGGTTCGACGGCCGCGCCGTGCTCGACCGGCAATCGCACACCTTGCCGCTGGTGGACCTGCGCCAGTGGTTGAACATCGAGGCGCCGCAGCTGCCGCTGCTGACCGTGGTGGTGGTGCAGGCCGGCGAATCGCGCATGGGCCTGGTCGTGGACCAGGTCCGCGGCCGCGAGGAAGTGGTGATCAAGCCGCTGCCGCGTGCGCTGCGCGGCCTGCCCGGCTACGCCGGCGCGACCCTGATCGGCGACGGCCGGCTGGCGCTGATCCTGGATGTGGATGGGTTGAAGAGCTGATAGAGCCGGGATTGGGGATTGGGGATTGGGGATTCGGGATTGGGGAGATGCCGCGCACTCGCCGATCCGCAGCTCGCAGCCGACGGCTGGCCGCCTCGAATCCCCAATCCCGAATCTCCAATCCCGGCCGCCCCATCAAGTCCCTCCCCTCGCGGCCGATAGTTCCTGCATGGACAAACTCAGTCTCATTGGCTTGCTGCTGGCGATCGCCTCGCTGGTCGGCGGCAGCATCCTCAAGGGCGCCGGCGTTTCGGCGCTGTGGTCGCCGGCCGCGTTCGTGATCGTGATCGTTGGCACCATCGCCGCGATCCTGGTGCATACCCCGCCGGCGGTGTTCAAGCGCGCGTTCCAGATCGCCAAGTGGATCCTGCGTCCGCCGGCCAGCGATCGCCAGGCCCTGCTGCTGCAGATCATGGAGTGGAGCAACATCGCCCGCCGCCAGGGCCTGCTCGGCCTGGAGAACCAGGTGCAGCAGCAGAACGACCCGTTCGTGCGCAAGGGCCTGCAGATGCTGGTCGACGGGGTGGAGCCGGAATCGATCCGGCACATGCTGGAGATCGACCTGGACGGCCAGGAACACTGCGACCTGGCCGCGGCCAAGGTGTTCGAAGGCATGGGCATCTATGCGCCGACGCTGGGCATCATCGGCGCGGTGCTGGGGCTGATCGCGGTGATGAAGAACCTCGCCGACCCGAGCAAGCTCGGCCACGGCATCGCCGCCGCGTTCACCGCCACCATCTACGGCATCGCCTCGGCCAACCTGCTGTTCCTGCCGATGGCCAGCAAGCTCAAGAGCGTGATCAAGCACAGCAGCGGCGAGCGCGAAATGATCATCGAGGGGCTCATCGCCATCGCCCAGGGCGAGAACCCGCGCAACATCGAATCGAAGCTGGCCGGCTTCTTGCATTGACCCCACGACCATGGCCCGCAAGCGTCAGCACGAAGATCACGTCAACCATGAGGCATGGGCCATCCCCTATGCCGATCTGATGACGTTGCTGCTCGCCTTCTTCGTGGTGATGTACGCGCTGTCCACGGTCAACGAGGCCAAGTACCGGGTCATGGCCGACGCGATGAGCACCGCTTTCGGCGGCGCGCCGCGGACGATGAGCCCGGTGCAGGTCGGCGAACGCCTGATGCAGGGCCAGGGCGGCGCGCGTCCGACCCCGATCAAGTCCAGCCCGGCGCTGTCCCTGCCCGACCCGAACCGGCTGCCCTCGGCCTCGCCGCTGCGCGCGCCCGGCGCGCTGCGCGACGAGGAGCAGCTGCGCCGCGCGCAGCGCCAGCTCGACGGCATCGCCGACCGGCTCGGCGCCGCGCTGGCGCCGCTGATCCAGAAGCAGCTGATCACCGTGCGCCATGCCGGGCTGTGGATCGAAGTGGAGATCAACAGCGACATCCTGTTCGGCTCCGGCTCCGCGTCGCTGGACCAGAGCGCCCGCTCCACCCTGGCGCAGCTGGCGCAGGTGCTGGTGCCGGTGCCCAACGGCGTGCGCGTGGAGGGCTATACCGACAACAGCCCGATCGCCACCGTGCAGTTCCCGTCCAACTGGGAGCTGTCGGCGGCGCGCGCGGCCAGCGTGGTGCATCTGTTCGCCGACCAGGGCCTGCAGCCGTCGCGGCTGTCGATGATCGGCTACGGCGAGTTCCGCCCGCGTGCCGACAACGGCAGCCAGGCCGGCCGCAACGCCAACCGCCGCGTGGTGCTGGTGATCCTGGCCGATGCCGGCGGCGCCGATCGCGCTGGCGCCGATCGCGGCCGCGACGCGGCGCCCGTCGCCGCGGCCGGCACCCCGTCGCCGCAAGACCGATTGACCGATACCGCCGGCGCAGCGCCGGCGAGCCCGCTACATTTCGCCGCGGCGGCTGCCGGCAATGCCGGCCAGCCCCGCGCGGTACCTGCCGCCATTGAAGGAGTGAACTGATGCGCATCTGGGCGATTGCCAACCAGAAGGGTGGCGTGGGCAAGACCACGACCACGCTGGCGCTGGGCCGTGGCTTGGCCATGCTCGGCCACCGCGTGCTGATGCTGGATCTCGATCCGCACGCCTCGTTGACCCGTGCCTTCGAGGTGCCGCAGGATCCGCCGCCGAGCGGCGTGCTCGACCTGTTCGCCACGCCGCCGGGCGACCTGACCGCGCTGGCCCGCGACAGCGCCATCGAGCGCCTGAGCTATGTCTGCGGGCAGACCGCGCTGGCCACGCTGGAGCGGCGCAGCGCCAACCAGCCCGGGCTGGGCCTGGCCCTGCAGCAGGCCATGGCGCGTCACGCCGGCCAGCACGACTACATCCTGCTCGACTGCCCGCCGACCCTGGGCCTGCTGATGATCAACGCGCTGGCCGCGGCCGATCGGGTGATCATCCCGACCCAGGCCGAGCCGCTGGCGCTGCACGGCCTGGCCAGCATGGTCCGTACCGTGGACATGGTCGAGCGCTCGCGCCGCCGTCCGCTGCCCACCTCGATCCTGCCGACCCTGTACGACAAGCGCACCCGCGCCGGCAACGACACCCTGCGGCAGATGCAGGACAGCTACGGCGAGCGGGTCTGGGAAGACGCGATCCCGGTCGATACCAAGATCTGCAACGTCAAGGCGTTGACCGTCGCCGGCGTCCCCGGCGACTACCCCGGCCGCGGCCTGGCCGCCTACCGGCGCGCGCTGGAATGGCTGATCGCCAGCGATGCCACGCCGCTGGAGCAGGCCGCATGAACGCCCCCGGGGTCATCGACGACTATCTGGAAGGCCTGCTGCACGAGGCGATCGCCGAGGAGCGGGACGCCGAACGCCAGGCGACGCGCGCGGCGGCCAGCGCCGCAGCGGCGCCGGAACCGGCGCGCGCCGTCGCCGCGCCCGCCCCGGCCGGCCCCACCGCGGCAGAGATCGCCGCCGCGGTGCTGGCCGAAGCCGATTCCGACCCGGCCCTGGCCGGGATCATGTCGCAGCAGGCCCCGGCGCCCAAGCCGGCCGGCCCGACCCCGCAAGAGATCGCCGCCGCGGTGCTGGCCGAAGCCGATTCCGATCCGGCCCTGGCCGGGATCATGTCGCAGCAGGCCCTGGCGCCCAAGCCGGCCGGCCCGACTCCGCAAGAGATCGCCGCCGCGGTGCTGGCCGAAGCCGATTCCGACCCGGCCCTGGCCGGGATCATGTCGCAGCAGGCCCCATCCGATGCCGAGCGCCAGGCCGATCTGGAGGTGGTCGCGGCGATGGAGATGCAGCGCGCCGCCGCGCCGCCGCGCGACCTGGCCGCCGAAGACGATGCGGCGGCAGCACGTGCGACCAAGCGTCCGCCGATGGCGGTGCCGCCGGAACGCCGCGTCGAGGCCGAGCGCACGCAGGCCGCGGGCGCGCGGCTACCGCCCAACCTGCAGGCGTTCATGGCCCCGAGCGTGCCCCACGAAGCCTCCCCGCACCAGCGCCGCGCGCCGGACCGCAGCACCCGCTGGCTGCGCCTGCGCTGCGGCGAACAGGCCTATGCGCTGGAACTGCTGAAGGTGCAGGAAGTGGTGCTGCCGGTGCCGTTGCTGGCGCTGCGCGGCACCCCGACGGCGATGCTGGGGATCATGAACCTGCGTGGCCAGGTGGTGCCGGTGATCGACCTGGGCATCCACCTGGGCGCCGCACCGATCGAGATGGACATGCTGACCCGGGTGGTGGTGCTGGAAGAGAACGGCGAGACCCTGGGCCTGCGCGTGTCCGCGGTCGAGGACGTGGCCAGCCTCACCGACCAGCAGATCGAGCCGCCGGACAACGCCCGCATCTGCCGCATCTCCAATCACCTGTTCCGCGGCGTGGCGCGGCTGGGGCCGCAGCCGATGATCCTGCTCGACGCCGAGCAGCTGCTGCACTGAGGCCATGCGGAGGGTCCCGCTGCGCCTGAACGCTTGCGGGTCGAGCAGCAAGAAGCAAAGCAGGCTCGTTGAGGTAAGCGAGCGTGCCACGCAGCAGTCTTCCGCGCGCCCGGCCAAGCCTGGCGCGTCCCTGTCGCGGCAACGACCGGCCCCGGCCCGGCGCCGCGCCGCGCCAGCGGCGATGCCCGGCATCACCGCCCGGCAACTGCCAACCCTGCCGCACTTTCCCGATGCGCCGCTAAAGCTTCCCGCGCATTGGCCGTTATCTGCCCTAGAACCATTCGTGCGGAGCAATGATGAGCACAGTCACCCTGGGCGAGGATCTCGGCATCGAGACCAGTGCCGACCTGAAACAACGGCTGACCCCGTTGCTGGCGTCGGACGACGAGCTGCAGCTGGACGCCGGCGAGGTCCGCCGCATCCATACCGCCTCCGTGCAGGTGCTGTGCGCATTCGTCGATGCACGTCGCCAGGACGGCAAACGCACGGTGTTCGCGGCCTGCAACGACACGTTCCGCGATGCGGCACGCCTGCTGGGGGTCAGCGCATCGCTGGGCCTTCCTGCACCCCCTGACAACCTGAAATCTGTGGAGAACGCGGCATGAGCGCACGTATCTTGGTGGTGGACGATTCGGCGTCGATGCGCCAGATGGTCTCCTTTGCCCTGACCTCGGCCGGGTTCGCGGTGGAGGAAGCCGAAGACGGCCAGGTCGCGCTCGGCCGCGCCCAGGGCCAGCGCTTCAACGCGGTGGTCACCGACGTCAACATGCCGAACATGGACGGCATCTCGCTGATCCGCGCGCTGCGCCAGCTGCCGGACTACAAGTTCACGCCGATGCTGATGCTGACCACCGAGTCGGCGGCGGACAAGAAGTCCGAAGGCAAGGCGGCCGGCGCCACCGGCTGGCTGGTCAAGCCGTTCAACCCGGAACAGCTGATCGCCACCGTCCAGAAAGTCCTGGGCTGATTCCCTCTCCACCCTTCTCCGGATTCCCCGCCCATGAGCATGGACCTGCAACGTTTCCACGCCACCTTCTTCGAGGAAAGCCGTGAAGGGCTGGACGCGATGGAAGCCGGATTGCTGTCGCTGGAAGAAGGCAACCGCGACCCCGAAACGATCAACTCGGTGTTCCGCGCCGCGCACTCGATCAAGGGCGGCGCCGCCACCTTCGGCTTCGAGGCGATGGCCGGCCTGACCCACGTGCTGGAGACGCTGCTCGACGAGCTGCGCTCGGGCAAGCGCGAGGTGGAAGCACACGCGATCGACGCGATCCTCGGCTCGGTGGACGTGCTGCGCGCGCTGCTGCGCGAAGCCGAGCACGGCACCCCGGCCGATCCGGTCGCGGTCGAGGCCGTGCACGAGCGCCTGCAGCAGGCGCTCAACGGCACTGCCGCCGCCGCGCCCGCCGCGACCCCGGCCGCCAACCAGCCGGCCGAACCGGAAGCCTGGCAGATCGGCTTCACCCCGGCGCCGTCGCTGTTCATGAGCGGCAACGACCCGCTGCGCATCATCCGCGAACTCGAACACCTCGGCCCGCTGCAGGTCGCCTGCCGCACCGCGCGCCTGCCCGGCTTCAACGACCTCGACCCGCTCGAGGCCTATCTGGCCTGGGACCTGGGCCTGGTCGGCAAGATCCCGCGCAGCGCGATCGAAGACACCTTCGCCTGGGTGATCGACGATTGCGAACTGGACATCCGCGCGGTGCCGCCGCCGAGCCTGGCCAGCGCGCCCGCCCCCACCCTGGCGCAGCCGCCGACCAGCGCCACCGCCGCGCCGGCCGCCGCCGTGGCCGCCAATGCGCCGGCCGGCAACGCCGCCGCCGCGCACGAAGCGGAAAGCTCGATCCGGGTCAGCGTCGACAAGGTCGATGCGCTGATCAACCTGGTCGGCGAACTGGTCATCACCCAGGCCATGCTCAAGCAGGTCTCCGGCGACCTCGACCCGGCCCACGCCGAACGCCTGTTCGCCGGCCTGGACCTGCTCGAACGCAATACCCGCGACCTGCAGGAAGCGGTGATCGGCGTGCGCATGCTGCCGGTGGACGCGGTATTCCGCCGCTTCCCGCGCCTGGTCCGCGACCTGTCCAGCCGCCTCGGCAAGCAGGTGCGGCTGCGCACCATCGGCGAAGGCACCGAGCTGGACAAGGGCCTGATCGAGAAGATCGCCGATCCGCTGGTGCACCTGGTGCGCAATTCGATCGACCACGGCCTGGAAATGCCGGAAGCGCGCCGCGCCGCCGGCAAGGACGAGACCGGCACCATCACCCTGGCCGCCTCGCACCAGGGCGGGCACATCGTCATCGAAGTCAGCGACGACGGCGCCGGCCTCAACCGCGAGCGGATCCTGGCCAAGGCCGCCGAGCGCGGCCTGAGCGTGGCGGACAACCCGACCGATGCGCAGGTGTGGGACCTGATCTTCGCCCCCGGCTTCTCCACCGCCGACGCGGTCACCGACCTGTCCGGGCGCGGCGTGGGCATGGACGTGGTCCGCCGCAACATCCAGGGCCTGGGCGGCGAAGTGCAGCTGGAAAGCAATGCCGGCCGCGGCACGCGCGTGCTGATCCGGCTGCCGCTGACCCTGGCGATCCTGGACGGCATGACCGTGTCGGTCGCCAGCGAGACCCTGATCCTGCCGCTGGCCTACGTGCTCGAAGCGCTGCAGCCGCAGCCCGACGACATCCGCAGCATGGCCGGCGAAGGCCGCGTGCTGCGGGTCCGCGGCGAATACCTGCCGATCCTGTCGCTCAGCGATTGCTACGGCTACGGCCGCACCGAGCGCAGCGAGCCGCTGGTGGTGGTGGTCGAGGCCGACGGCCAGAAGATCGCGCTGGAAGTGGACGAACTGGTCGGCCAGCAGCAGGTGGTGGTCAAGAACATCGAGAACAACTACCGGCGCATCGGCGGCATTTCCGGGGCGACCATCCTCGGCGACGGCCGCGTCGCGCTGATCGTGGACATCGGCGGCCTGGTGCGTTCGCTGCGGGTGCCGCGGGCGGCCTGATCGCCTCACCCCCGCTGCTGGCCGCGCGGCCAGCAGCAGAAAACCCGAGCCCCGGCGGCGGATGCCGGGGCTTGGGTCTTTTGCGGCGCGTCCGTGCGGGGTTCCGTGCCAGAAGCCCGCGGCCAGCAGCCCGCGGAAAAAGAACCGCACCGCAGTTGCCGCGACCCGGTCCCGGACATGGACGCGCCGCCCTGCCGTTTTGCGGGTGATGCCCGAAACCTATCGCTCGGATTAAAGCTCTCGCTGGAGTGGCCGCTAACAAGTAGACAAAATTTGCGTCGCATCACATTTATACAACAAAGCCATTGCGCTTTTCTGTCACTTGCAAACAGCAAACTTCGAGGAGTCCACCGCCATGACCGCCTTCCTGCAGCGCTACAGCGTCGGCCACCGCTTGTCCGCCGCGTTCGGCCTCCTGATCCTGATCTCCGGCATCCTGGTCGCCGCCGGATGGGTCGCGATGGCCGGCGCACGCGAGCAACTGGATGGCATCGTCCACTCCAACATCCGCAAGATCAATCTGTCCCACGGCATGCTGGATGCGAATGCGTCCATCCTGTTTGCGCTGGGCGGTTATGCGACGCAAGGCGGCGGCAGCGATGCCGAAAAAACCCTGGCGCTGATCCAGGCCGAACGCACGCACTACGACCAGCAGCGCGACCAGCTGTTCGCGCTGCCGATCGACGCGGCCGGCAAACGCCTGCGTGGCGAGATCCAGCACTTGCAGGACCAGGCAAGACCGCTGAATGATGCGGTGATCGACGCCGTCAAGGCAGGCGACCATGCCCGGGCGCAGACGCTGTTCCATGAAAAATCGGCGCCGGTGATGCTGGCGTGGCAGGCCAAGATACGCGCCAACGTGGCGCTGCAGAACGCGCTCAGCAAGCAAGCCTATGCCGCCGCGGTGCGGCATACCGATCGTGGCCGCGCGATACTGGTCGGCGGTGGCATCGTCGCGGTGCTGGCGAGCAGCCTGCTGGCCTGGCTGATCATCCGCAGCCTGACCCAGCCGCTGCGCCGCGCCATCCGCGCCGCCGAGGCGATCGCCGAAGGACGCCTGGACAACGACGTCGACACCCAGGCCCGCGACGAACCCGGCCGCCTGTTGAATGCGATGTGCCGGATGCAGACGCAGTTGCAGCGGTTCTCCGGCGAGATGGCGCTGATGATCCAACTGCATGCGGGCCAGAACATCTCCCACCACATGCCCGAGGACTTCCCCGGCGTGTACGGCGAACTGAGCAAGGGCGTCAACACGGTGATCTTCGAACACCTGAGCTCGATCGGCGATGCGGTGAAGATCCTCGCCGAATACGCCAACGGCGACCTGCGCCGCGACGCGCGGCGCCTGCCCGGCAGCCGCGCCATGCTGCACCAGACCATGGACACGGCCAAGGCCAGCCTGCTGGCGATCAACACCGAGATCAAGCGCCTGGCCGCCGCCGCGGCCGCCGGCGACTTCAGCGCGCGCGGCGACGCCGAGCACTTCCAGCACGATTTCCGGCTGATGGTGCAGGGCCTCAACGCGATGATGCAGGCCAGCGACGTCAACCTGGGCAAGCTCTCCACGCTGCTGCAGGCCATCGCCGCCGGCGACCTGAACGCGCGCATGCATGGCGAGTTCCACGGCGTGTTCGCCAGCATGCGCGATGACGCCAACGCCACCGCCGAGCAGCTGGCCTGCATCGTCGGCCGCATCCAGACCGCCTCGCTCAGCATCAACGCCGCCGCTGGCGAGATCGCTGCCGGCAACGACGACCTGTCGCGGCGCACCGAGCAGCAGGCGGCCAGCCTGGAAGAAACCGCCGCCTCGATGGAGGAGCTGACCTCCACGGTCAAGCAGAATGCCGAGCATGCGCGCCAGGCCAACCAGCTCGCGGTCGGCGCGGCCGCGGTCGCCTCGCAGGGCGGCGAGGTGGTCGGCCAGGTGGTGACCACGATGAGCGGCATCGAAACCTCCTCCAGGAAGATCGCCGACATCATCTCGGTGATCGACGGCATCGCCTTCCAGACCAACATCCTCGCTTTGAATGCGGCGGTGGAAGCGGCGCGTGCCGGCGAACAGGGCCGCGGCTTCGCGGTGGTCGCCAGCGAGGTGCGCACGCTGGCGCAGCGCTCGGCCAACGCCGCCAAGGAGATCAAGGGCCTGATCGACGACTCGGTGACCCGCGTCGCCGAGGGTTCGGCGCTGGTCGATCGCGCCGGCCAGACCATGGCCGAGATCGTGTCCTCGGTGCAGCGCGTGACCGACATCATGGGCGAGATCTCCGCGGCCTCGCAGGAGCAGTACGCCGGTATCGAACAGGTCAACCAGACCGTGACCCAGATGGACGAGGCAACCCAGCAGAACGCCGCCCTGGTCGAGGAAGCCAGCGCTGCGGCGCGCGCGATGGAAGAACAGGCCGGCCAGCTCACCCAGGCGGTGGCGGTGTTCAAGCTCGACAACGCGGCGGTAGCCTCCACCACGCTGGCAGCCGCGGCCAGGCCCGGCGTCGCGCTCGCCACGCCCGCTGCGAAGGCGAACCCCAGGCGCCCGCCGGCCAAGCGCGGCAAGCTGTCCATGCGCGCGCTGCCAGGCAACCCGACCAGCGCCAACGAAGCGCAGTGGCACGAGTTCTGAGCCGCTAGCCGCTGCTCCGGCGCGCTCCCGCCCTGCCGCGGGCACGCGCCGGCCGGCATGCGCAGCACCGCAGGCTGCGCATGCGCACATGACATTGCGCACAGCATGTTGCGGCATCACAACCGCGACCGGGCGGCCGCCGCCGTCCTTTCGACGGCCGCAGCAGGCCAACGGCCGGACAGGCTTCAGAAAATGCGGACCGGGCCGCTAGCGTTGGGGACAGCGTGCTGGCTGCGTCATGGGACGCGCCAGCAGGTGGAAACAGACCTTGCGACCAGTCGGCGGACAACGCGGCCATGCATGGGTGCCTGCAAGTTGACCGTTCACGGGAAATCGTTATGAAGCCTATCGTTCTTGCCAGCTGCCTGACCTTGTTCGGCATCGCCAGCCTCGCGCGCGCCGAACAAGCGCCGATCGCCACCGATCGCCCCGACTTCGTCGAATCCAGCCTGACCGTCGGCGACCGCCGGCTGCAGGTGGAGACCCGCAGCGATGCGGTTTCGGTGTTCAGGCTCGAACAGAACGGTCCCCGCAAGGCGACCACGTCGGCCACCGCTCCTGCGCTTTCCGCGGTTGCGCCACGCAATGGCGCCGGTTCGGGATCCTCGCGCCACGGCCCTTCGCAAGCGCGCACGCATGCCATCGCCAAGGCGATCGATGGCCGATGGCAAGCCTCCTGAGCCTAAGCAAAGAGAGCACCGAAGGTCGGGATCGCCTGCATCCGAGGTGTCACGCAGCAACGCAGCATTCGTGCCGATGGTGAAGGCGACGGCACCGAACCTGCACGGCAATACAGCGGCATCGTCGAATTATTGTTCCATTTATCTACCGCCGCAGCTCGCCGCTCCAGGTTTCTTTTTCGTCATCGTCCCCATGCGGGGATGTTGCCAACCGAAACGTGACAGCCAACCTTCGGCAAACCCAAGAGGTCCGCCATGAATTCGTTCCTGCAACGCCACAACGTCGGGCGCCGCCTCGGCGGCGCCTTCGGCCTTCTGATCCTGCTCTCGGGCCTGCTGGTCGCGGCCGGGCTGATCGCCATGTCCAGTGCCCGCAAGCAACTCGACGACATCGTCGATGTGAACGTGGAGAAGATGCGCATCAGCAATCGCATGCTCGATGCCAACGCGTCCATCCTGATCGCACTCGGCACCTATGCGATGGTGACATCGGAGCAACTCAACGCCGAGGCCATCGCCACGATCAAGCAGCAGCGGCAACGCTACAGCGATCTGCGCAAAGAACTCGACGGCCTGCCGGCCTCGGCGGCTGGGCTGAAGCTGCGCACAGAAATCGATCGGCGCCGGGAAGCCGCTCGCGGCTTGAACGACCAGGTGATGGCGCTGGCCGGCGCCAATCGCAATGCCGAAGCGCAAGCGTTGCTGAGCGAGAAGTCGCGCCCCGCCACCCTGGCATGGCAGGACTCGATCCGCGAGAACGTGACCCTGCAGGAGCAGCAGACCAAGTCCGCCTACGCCACTGCGGTCCAAGCAATGAATCGCGGCAAGCTGCTGCTGACCATCGGTGGCATTGCGGTGCTGGTGGTCAGCAGCCTGCTGGCCTGGGCGATCACCCGCAGCCTGACCCAGCCGCTGCACCGCGCCATCCGCGCCGCCGAGGCGATCGCCGACGGCCGCCTGGACAACGACGTCGGCACCCAGGCCCGCGACGAACCCGGCCGCCTGCTCAACGCGATGGACAGGATGCAGACGCAGCTGCAGCGCTTCTCCAGCGAGACCGCACTGATGATCGAGCTGCACGCGGACAAGGACATGACCCACCGCATGCCGCAGGACTTCCCCGGCGTGTACGGCGAGCTGAGCAAGGGCATCAACACCATGATGTTCGAGCACCTGGACGCGATCGTCGATGCGATCGCGGTCCTCAACGAATACGCCAACGGCGACCTGCGCCGCGACGCACGGCGCCTGCCCGGCAGCCGCGCGGTGCTGCACGCATCGATGGACGCGGCCAAGGCCAGCCTGCTGGCGATCAACACCGAGATCAAGCGCCTGGCCGCCGCGGCCGCCGCCGGCGACTTCAGCGCGCGCGGCGACGCGGAGCACTTCCAGCACGATTTCCAGGCGATGGTGCAGGGCCTCAACGCGATGATGGAAGTCAGCGACCGCAACCTCGGCAAGCTCTCCGCGCTGCTGCAGGCCATCGCCGCCGGCGACCTGAGCGCACGCATGCACGGCGAGTTCCATGGCGTGTTCGCCAGCATGCGCGACGACGCCAACGCCACCACCGAGCAGTTGACCGGCATCGTCGGCCGCATCCAGACCGCCGCGGTCAGCATCAACGCCGCCGCCAGCGAGATCGCCACCGGCAACGACGACCTGTCGCGGCGCACCGAGCAGCAGGCCGCCAGCCTGGAAGAAACCGCCGCCTCGATGGAGGAGCTGACCTCCACGGTCAAGCAGAATGCCGAGCACGCGCGCCAGGCCAACCAGCTGGCGGTCGGCGCCGCCGCGGTCGCCTCGCAGGGCGGCGAGGTGGTCGGCCAGGTGGTGGCCACGATGAGCGGCATCGAAGCCTCGTCCAAGCGCATCGCCGACATCATCTCGGTGATCGACGGCATCGCCTTCCAGACCAACATCCTGGCGCTCAACGCCGCGGTGGAAGCGGCGCGTGCCGGCGAACAGGGCCGCGGCTTCGCCGTGGTCGCCAGCGAGGTGCGCACGCTGGCGCAGCGCTCGGCCGGCGCCGCCAAGGAGATCAAGGGCCTGATCGACGCGTCGGTGTCGCAGGTCGCTACCGGTTCGGCGCTGGTGCGCCAGGCCGGCCAGACCATGGCCGAGATCGTGTCCTCGGTGCAGCGCGTGACCGACATCATGGGCGAGATCTCCGCCGCCTCGCAGGAGCAGTACGCCGGCATCGAGCAGGTCAACCAGACCGTGACCCAGATGGACGAGACCACCCAGCAGAACGCCGCGCTGGTCGAAGAGGCCACCGCCGCGGCGCGCGCGATGGAGGAACAGGCCGGGCAGCTCACCGACGCCGTGGCGGTGTTCAGGCTCGACACTCGCAACGCCGCCGGCAAGAAGGCGTCCATCGTGCAGCCGCCATCGCGCAGCGTCCCGCGACATGCGCTGAGCGGCGTCTGATCCGGGCCGGCCGCCGATGGCGAACTCGCTCGCCCGCAACGCCCCGCCCGGTGCCGTCGATCGGAAGGAGCAGAGCCGGCGAGCGCAGCGCCTTGCGCATCGGCCCGATGCCAATGCGCGCTGCCTCCACCGGTGCGTCGAGCCGCTTGCGGCGGCCGTCGCCGCTGCCGCTCGGCCTGCTGTTGCTGGCGGTGTGGGCCGCGTGGTCGACGGCCAGCCTGGCCTTCCTGGCCGCACCACCGGCCAGCGCCAGCGCCGATGCCATCCGTGCGCAGTTGCAGGCATTCGCGCCCTCCGCCGCAGCGCGCGGCCAGGCCGTGGCGTTCCAGTTGCGCGTGGCCGGATGCGGCTGCAAGCCTGGCGGCCGGGGGTCCACGCTGCCAGGCCTGCGCAGCGTCGATCTGCGCCAGCGGTCGGCGCCGGCGGCACTGCCCTACGCGCTGATCGTCTTCGCTGCCGACGATCGCCTGGTCTATGCCGGGCCTGCACAGATCGAAGCCTGCGGCAATGCGATTCCCGCCGCGGCGCTGATCCCGCGCCTGCTCGCGGCCGGCAATGCCTCGCCGCTGATCCTTCCCACCCACTGTGCATGCCCATAAGGAACCACCTGCATGAGCGCGTCGAACACTCCGAGCAGCGTCCTCGTCGGCAACGAACGCTACGTCTATCTGCAGAAGCTGGCGGCGGACGCCGACCGGCTGTTCCTGGCGGTGGCCGCATTCGCCGGCATGGTCGGCCTCGCCGCCGCCTGGCGCCAGGGCGTGTGGACGCCGTGGCTGGCGGTGACCCTGCCGACCCTGGCGATCATCGCCGTGCAGGTGAAACTGTATCCCGGCACGCTGCTGAGCCGCTGCACCGTCGCGCTGGGCTTGATGGTGCTGGCCGCCGTGCTGATCCAGCAGGCCGGCGGCATGACCGAAATCCACTTCGGCGTGATCGTGCTGATCGCATTGCTGCTGTACTACCGCGACTGGCGGCCGATCCTGGTCGCGGCCGCGGCCATCGCCGTCCATCACCTTCTGTTCTTCTGGCTGCAGCATCGCGGCCTGCCGCTGCAGGCGTTCGCGGCCGACGCAGGGATCGGCATCCTGGCCATGCACGCCGGCTATGTCGTGGTCGAGGCCGGCATCCTGATGGCGATG
Organism: Xanthomonas hyacinthi; assembly: GCF_009769165.1. Taxonomy (NCBI): domain Bacteria; kingdom Pseudomonadati; phylum Pseudomonadota; class Gammaproteobacteria; order Lysobacterales; family Lysobacteraceae; genus Xanthomonas; species Xanthomonas hyacinthi. Next base: position 4,330,864 of record NZ_CP043476.1, on the reverse strand, counting down.
GCCGTGCAGATGCGCAAGCAACTGCTGGACGTGGGCCATGAGCCGCGCGAGCTGGCGCTGCTGGCGCGCGCCATCGCCCGCCAGCAACCGCTGCCGGCCTCGATCCGCGACCTGACCCTGCCGGAAGGCTCGATCGCGCATACCCTGGTGGTGGCCAGCGAGCAGCTGCTGAGCGGCCGCGAACAGGAGGCGCAGGTGCAGCGCGAGAGCCTGCGCATCCGCACCGCATTGGAGAACGTCACCGCCAACGTGATGATCGCCGACGCCGAGCGCAACATCGTCTACGTCAACAAGCCGCTGGCGCGCATGCTGTCGGCCGCACAGGACGACCTGCGCCGCGAGCTTCCCGGCTTCGATGCGAACGCCCTGTTGGGACGCAGCATCGATGTGTTCCACAAGCGCCCCGAGCACCAGGCCAAGCTGCTGGCAGCGCTGCAGCACACGCACACCGCGCAGATCCGGGTGGGCGGACGCAGCATGCGCCTGATCATCAATCCGGTGGTCGGCGACGCGTCCGAGCGCCAGGGCTTCGTCGTGGAGTGGGCCGATCGTACCGACGAGATCCAGGTGGAAGAGGAAGTGACCCAGATCGTGCGCGCCGCCGCCGCCGGCGACCTCGACAGCCGCATCGGCCTGGACGGCAAGCACGGCTTCTTCCTGCTGCTGGCGCAGCAGCTCAACACGCTGCTGGACAACAACGCCGACGGCCTGGCGCGCATTTCCCGGCTGCTGTCGGCGTTGTCGCAGGGCGACCTCAGCGTGCGCATGGACGGCGATCTGCATGGCGTGTTCGCGCGTATCCGCGACGACGCCAACGCCACCGCGGTGCAACTGGCGACGATCGTGCGCCAGATCCAGGGCGCATCGGACTCGATCAACAGCGCGGCCGGCGAGATCGCCGCCGGCAACGACGACCTGTCGCGGCGCACCGAGCAGCAGGCCGCCAGCCTGGAAGAAACCGCCGCCTCGCTGGAGGAACTGACCTCCACGGTCAAGCAGAACGCCGAGCACGCGCGCCAGGCCAACCAGCTCGCGGTCGGCGCCGCCGCGGTCGCCTCGCAGGGTGGCGAGGTGGTCGGCCAGGTGGTGGCCACGATGAGCGGCATCGAAACCTCGTCCAAGCGCATCGCCGACATCATCTCGGTGATCGACGGCATCGCCTTCCAGACCAACATCCTGGCGCTCAACGCCGCGGTGGAAGCCGCGCGCGCCGGCGAACAGGGCCGCGGCTTCGCCGTGGTCGCCAGCGAGGTGCGCACGCTGGCCCAGCGTTCGGCCAATGCCGCCAAGGAGATCAAGGGCTTGATCGACGAGTCGGTCGGCCGCGTCGCCGCCGGTTCGGCGCTGGTCGATCGCGCCGGACGGACCATGCAGGAGATCGTGTCCTCGGTGCAGCGCGTCACCGACATCATGGGCGAGATCTCCGCCGCCTCGCAGGAGCAGTCGGCCGGCATCGAGCAGGTCAACCGCACCGTGACCCAGATGGACGAGGCGACCCAGCAGAACGCCGCGCTGGTCGAGCAAGCCACCGCCAGTGCGCGCTCGATGGAAAGCCAGGCCGGTGAGCTGGCGCAGGCGGTGGCCTCGTTCACGCTGGTGCAGCGTCCGCCGGCCGGCGCCGCGGGCAACGTCGCCACCTTGCATCCAGGCTACAAAAAAGCCGAACACGGCCGATAGGATCGTGGGACGGGCGGAATGCGCCGCCCCGCCCCGCCCCGCCCCAACCATCATCCCTGTTGCCCACCCATGGCCGAAGGCACTCCCCGCGACTTCCCCGAACCGTCTGCGCACGAGGCGACGGAACAGGACGACCGCTTCCTGCTGACCAACCCGCGCCAGATCCGGCAGCTGCTGCGGTCGCTGATCAACCAGCGCTCGCAGATCAGCGCGCATGTGGGCGGCCGCGACCAGTCGTTCTCGACCGCGCTGCTGGAGCTGGGCCAGGACAGCCTGCTGCTGGACCTGAGCGCCAACGAAGCCAACAACCGCTCCGCCGAGCAGGCCGAGTACCTGTTGTGTTTCGCGCAGCTGGACAAGGTCCGCCTGCGCTTCCGCATCGCCGGCCTGGAACGGGTCGCGCATGGCGACGCGCCCGGCTTCCGCGCGCCGCTGCCCGATTCGCTGTACTACCTGCAGCGCCGCGAGCACTTCCGCTTGGAGACGCCGATCACCGAATCGCCGATGTGCGTGCTGCGGCTGGACGATGCCAGCCCGCCCACCGAGCTGGTGCTGCGGGTCCTCGACCTCAGCGGCGGCGGCCTGGCGGTGGCGCTGCTGCCCGGCCAGCCGCTGCCGGAGAACCGGCAAAGCTACCCGGGCTGCGTGCTGCAGCTGCCCGACGCCGATGCCATCCGGCTGACCCTGCAGGTCTGCAACATGTATCCGCACAAGCTGGCCAACGGCCAGGATGCGCTGCGGGTGGGGCTGCGCTTCGCCGACCTGCCGCGCGGCGCCGACGCGGCGATCCAGCGCTACATCTTCCGCATCGAGCGCCAGCGCAGCGCGCGCAAGAGCGGCGTGCTGTCGTGAGGCCGGCCGCGGCGATCGCCAGGCCGCTAAAGTTCTGCGCCCGCACGCCGATCTAGTGCATGAGCCGCGCTTTCCCTTTCCCGCCATCCCTCCGCAATCCCGTGCGCACCAGGAGCACACGATGAACGACAAGAACACCTCCGCCTCCGGTGCCACCGGCGGCGAATTCCTCAGCTTCACCCTCGGCGAAGAGCATTACGGCGTCGATATCCTGAAGGTGCAGGAGATCCGCGGCTACGACTCGGTCACCCGGGTCCCGGACGCCCCGGAATACATCAAGGGCGTGATCAACCTGCGCGGCACCATCGTGCCGGTGATCGACCTGCGCCTGAAGCTGCGCCTGAAGGAAGCGCGCTACGACGCCTTCACCGTGATGATCGTGCTCAACGTCGAGGACCGCGTGGTCGGCATCGTCGTGGACAGCGTCTCCGACGTGATCCCGTTGAACGCCGAGCAGATCCGGCCGACGCCCGAATTCGGCGCCGCGGTGGACACCCGCTTCATCTCCGGCATCGGCACCCAGGACGACAAGATGCTGATCCTGCTGGACATCGAGACCCTGCTCGACAGCGCCGACCTGAGCCCGCACGCGCACGTCGACGAAGCCGCCTGAGCGGCTCGCGGCGCCGCGCCGCACGCACTCCCGACCCGCCGCTTATCGGCGGGTTTTTTTCGGAAATGCGAACTGCTTATCACTTGTGCCGGTTAAGTTTGCGGCTACCACGCCGATAGCTGATAGGTGGCCCGATCCAGTTGCGGCCGACCCATTCGCCCCCCGTCACGGAGTTTCCCCCATGAAACCGAACTTCCCCCTGCTGCTGGTCCTGCTGCTTGCCGCCAGCCCGAGCGCCTTCGCCCAGTCGCAGCAGATGATCCCGCCGGAGATGGCAGCCCGCTTCGTCGGCAAGGACGGCATGGTCTGCGGCAAGGTCGAGAAGGCCAAGTACGCGCAGAACTCCGAAGGCGAGCCGACCTTCCTGTACATGGGCGGCATGTTTCCGCGCCACACCTTCTCCGCGCGCATCGCCGGCGCCGACCGCGGCAAGTTCGGCTTCCCCCCGGAGACCCTGGAAGGCAAGGACGTGTGCGTGATCGGCAAGATCGAACGCGACAGCTCGCGTGCCGAGATCCAGGTCAGCGCGCCGTCCAGCCTGAAGCTGGCCACGATCAAGTAAGACCAAGCGTCGCCGTGCCGGAGCCTGCGCGCTTCCGGCGTGGCGGCGCTTTTGTTTTTCCGGTGCTTCGCCGCCGTTGCCGAACCAAGGGGAAATGCGATCATGCAGTGGATAAAGAATCTGAAACTGATGCCGAAGCTGATGCTGGCGTTCGGCCTGGTATTGGCACTGATGCTGATTCAGGGACTGGCCGCGCATTCGGGCCTGAATTCCCTCGATGAAGTGACCAATACCCTCTCCAACCGGACCATTCCCAGCGTCCACGCCGGCGGCGAGATCCGCGGCATCCTGGGCGAGTACCGCAGCGCGGCCTATCAGAGCCTGATCCGCAGCAGCGATGCGATCAAGAAAGACGCCGAGACGCGCAAGCTTGCGCTGAACAAGCAGATGGACGAGATCATCGCCAGGTATCCGTCGATGATCAGCACCGTCCAGGAACGGAAAATCTACGAGCGCACCGTCGCCGACTGGAAGAAGGCGCTGGCCTCCTACAAGTCGGTCGACGAGATGGTGCAGCTGGACCTGCAGGACGATGCGATCGACACCTTCACCGGCGAGACCCGGACCCTGCACAACAAGGTCGTGGATGACACGATCGCGTTGATCGCGCAGAACAACCTGCAGGCCGGAGCCGCCGCAAAAGCCGCGACCAGCACCTACACCAAGGCCTCGGCCACGCTGGTGGTGTGCCTGTTGATCGGCATCGGCGGCGCGGTCGGCCTGGCCTGGCTGTTCGGACGCATGCTGGCCAACAACGTGCGCAGCGCGGTCAAGATCGCCAACGATGTCGCCAGCGGCAAGCTCGATGGGCGCATCGACGCCAACGGCAAGGACGAGATCGGCGAGTTGATGCAGGCGCTCAAGCGCATGCAGCAGGACCTGCGCGAGCGTACCGAGCGCGACGCGGCGGTGGCGGCCGAAAACCTGCGCATCCGCACCGCGCTGGACAATTCCTCCACCGGCATGTACATCGCCGACCTGGAACACACCATCGTCTACGCGAACCCGTCGATGCAGGGCATCGTCGACAGGTACGCCGAGCAGATCCACAACGTCGCCCCGGCGTTCGACTCGCGCATGCCGCTGGTCGGTTCCTCGCTGTCGGTGCTGGAATACGGCAATCAGATCGATACCCGGATCGCGGCCATGATCGAGACGCAAGGCCTCGCCGAGCGCGAGATGGCCTACGGCCATGTCCGCATCGCCCAGATCCTCTCCAGCATCCGCGACGCGCACGGCAGCCATGTCGGCTTCGTCTGCGAATCGCGCGATCGCACCCTCGAGGCCCAGGTCGAAGCGGAAGTGGCCAAGATCGTGCAGGCCGCCGCCGCCGGCGACCTGTCCGGACGCGTGGCCACCGACGGCAAGCAGGGCTTCTTCCTGCAGCTGGCGCAGCAGCTCAACGGCCTGCTGCAGGCCAACGGCGACAGCATCGGCGACGTCTCCAAGCTGCTGACCGCGCTGTCGCAGGGCGACCTGACCGCGCGCATGCATGGCGAATTCGATGGCGTGTTCGCGACCATGCGCGACGATGCCAACGCCACCGCCGAGCAGCTGGCCGGCATCGTCGGCCGCATCCAGACCGCCGCGGTCAGCATCAACGCCGCCGCCGGCGAGATCGCTGCCGGCAACGACGACCTGTCGCGACGCACCGAGCAGCAGGCGGCGAACCTGGAAGAGACCGCTGCCTCGATGGAGGAACTGACCTCCACCGTGCGCCAGAACGCCGAGCACGCGCGCCAGGCCAACCAGCTCGCGGTCGGCGCCGCGTCGGTCGCCTCGCAAGGCGGCGACGTGGTCGGCCAGGTGGTGACCACGATGAGCGGCATCGAGACCTCCTCCAAGAAGATCGCCGACATCATCTCGGTGATCGACGGCATCGCCTTCCAGACCAACATCCTGGCGCTCAACGCCGCGGTGGAAGCCGCGCGCGCCGGCGAACAGGGCCGCGGCTTCGCCGTGGTCGCCAGCGAGGTGCGCACGCTGGCGCAGCGCTCGGCCGGCGCCGCCAAGGAGATCAAGGGCTTGATCGACGCGTCGGTGTCGCAGGTCGCTACCGGTTCGGCGCTGGTGCGCCAGGCCGGCCAGACCATGACCGAGATCGTGTCCTCGGTGCAGCGCGTGACCGACATCATGGGCGAGATCGCGGCCGCCTCGCAGGAGCAGTCGGCCGGCATCGAGCAGGTCAACCAGACCGTCACCCAGATGGACGAGACCACCCAGCAGAACGCCGCGCTGGTCGAGGAAGCCACCGCCGCGGCGCGCGCGATGGAAGAACAGGCCGGGCAGCTGACCGAGGCCGTGTCGATCTTCCGCGTGGAGCGGTCGCAGGCCGATGCGCCGATCGCGGCGCAGGTACATCGGATCCGCCCGGTGGCGAAGAAGCCGGTCGCGGTGGCACCGAGCAAGCCGGCTCCGGCCGCGCGCGCCAAGAAGTCCGAACCGGCCCTGGCCGACTCGGACTGGCAGGAGTTCTGACCCAGCGCCACCCGGCTGCCGTTGTTCCCGGATCCCCGGCCCCGCGCCGGGGATTTTTTTGCCGCTGGCTGGGCCGTGGCGTGTCCGATGGCGCGGTCCAGGCCGTACGCGTTCAGGGCCGCAACGGCGCATGACTCAACTTTGCTATCGCTGCGCCGCTATGACTTTCGAGATCACTCGAAGGCTTCCACCATGTCGCACACGTCGCTTCTCGCACGCCTGTCGGACCTGCCGCTGCGCCGCAAGTTTGTCTTGCAGACCCTGCTGCTGGGTGGCGGCATCATCCTGCTGGCGATCATCGCCGCACGCATGCAATACGTGGACATCCGCAACACCCGCGAGCAGGCGCTGAAGAGCCAGATCGAACTGGCGCTGGGCGTGGTGCACGCCTATGCCGCCAAGGCCGATGCCGGGCAGATGCCGCTGGCCGAGGCGCAGCGCACCGCGCTGGCCACGCTGGAGTCGATGCGCGCCCGCGGCGGCGTGGACTATTTCTACGTGCACGACATGCATCCGGCCATGCTGATGCACCCGACCCGCCACGACCTGGTCGGCAAGGACATCGGCAGCGTGCTGAGCGCCGACGGCAAGCCGATCTTCCGCCAGTTCGCCGCGGCGGCCGCGGCCGGCGGCGGCTATGTGGACTATCTGTGGCCCAGGCCCGGCAACGACAAGCCGGTCGAGAAGGTGTCCTACAACGCCCCGTTCAAACCCTGGAACTGGGTCATCGGCACCGGCGTGTACATGGACGACGTGCAGGCGCAGGCGCTGCTGTTCACCGGCGTGATGACCCTCGCCGGCGGCATCCTGATGCTGATCACCTTCGGCATCAACTGGCTGATCGGCAGCTCGGTGCTGGTGCCGGTCGCGCGCACCCTGCAGGCGATCCGCGCGGTGTCGCGCGGCGACCTGAGCGTGCGCATCGACAACTCCGGCCGCGACGAGACCGGGCAGATGCTGCGCGCCACCGGCGAGATGATCCAGATGCTGAAGCGCTTCTCCAGCGAGACCGAGAAAATGGCCGAGCTGCATGCCGGAGAGGACGTTTCCCATCACATGCCGGAAGATTTTCCCGGGGTATACGGCGAGCTGGCGAAGCGCATCAACACCATGCTCTTCGAACACCTGGACTCGATCGGCGATGCGATGCAGGTCCTGGCAGAATACGCCAATGGCGACCTGCGCCGCGATGCCAGGCGCCTGCCCGGCAGCCGCGCCATCCTGCACCAGATCATGGACGCGGCCAAGGCCAGCCTGCTGGCGATCAACACCGAGATCAAGCGCATGGCCGCCGCCGCGGCCGCCGGCGACTTCAGCGCGCGCGGCGACGCGGAGCACTTCCAGCACGATTTCCGGCTGATGGTGCAGGGCCTCAACGCGATGATGCAGGCCAGCGACGTCAACCTGGGCAAGCTCTCCACGCTGCTGCAGGCCATCGCCGCCGGCGACCTGAGCGCGCGCATGCACGGCGAGTTCCACGGCGTGTTCGCCAGCATGCGCGACGACGCCAATGCCACCGCCGACCAACTCGCCGACGTCGTCGGCCGCATCCAGGCCGTCGCGCTCAGCATCAACACCACCACCACCGAAATCGCCACCGGCAACGACGACCTGTCGCGGCGCACCGAGCAGCAGGCGGCCAGCCTGGAGGAGACCGCCGCCTCGATGGAAGAACTGACCTCCACGGTCAAGCAGAATGCCGAGCATGCGCGCCAGGCCAACCAGCTCGCGGTCGGCGCCGCCGCGGTCGCCTCGCAGGGCGGCGAGGTGGTCGGCCAGGTGGTGGCCACGATGAGCGGCATCGAAACCTCCTCCAGGAAGATCGCCGACATCATCTCGGTGATCGACGGCATCGCCTTCCAGACCAATATCCTCGCTTTGAATGCGGCGGTGGAGGCGGCGCGTGCCGGCGAACAGGGCCGCGGCTTCGCGGTGGTCGCCAGCGAGGTGCGCACGCTGGCGCAGCGCTCGGCCAACGCCGCCAAGGAGATCAAGGGCCTGATCGACGACTCGGTCACCCGTGTCGCCGAGGGTTCGGCGCTGGTCGATCGCGCCGGCCAGACCATGCAGGAGATCGTGTCCTCGGTGCAGCGCGTGACCGACATCATGGGCGAGATCTCCGCGGCCTCGCAGGAACAGTCGTCGGGCATCGAACAGATCAACCAGACCGTGACCCAGATGGACGAAGCCACCCAGCAGAACGCTGCCCTGGTCGAGGAAGCCAGCGCATCGGCGCGGGCGCTGGAGGAAGAGGCGCGCCGGCTGAGCGAGGCCGCCGCGGTGTTCCGGCTCGGCGCTGCAGACAGCCCCGCTGCGACCGCGCCCGTCCGCGCCGCGGCCAAAGCCCCCGCCCGCACGCTGTCGCGTGCGGCCGCGGCCAAACCGGCGCCACGCCAGACGGCGGGCAAGCGCGCGGCAGTGGCCGAAGCGGACTGGGCGGAGTTCTGAGCGCAGCGCCGCAAGCAGGCCAAGCAACCGGACCTGCATCACAGTTGCAGCGCTGCTGCGCGTGGGCGATCTCAAGCGGAACGCCGCAGCGTCGATATCGGATTACCGACGTGTGAACGCAGCCCTCCACTGCGCCTCGTCATCGCCGCCGCTTCGGGAGCATGAAACGTCAATGAACTTCTTCAAACAACTGAAAATCCGCGACAAGCTGATCTTCGCATTCGTCCTGACCACGCTGCTGACCGCGATCCTGGGCGCGTTCACCTATTCGCGCACCACCCTGGCGATGGCCGAACTCAAGCGCATCGAACTGGATTGGGTGCCGGCCACGCAGGCGCTGGCCGAAGCCCGCGCGCAGCTCGGCGAGTTCCGTACCTACGAACTGGCGCAGATTGCGCGTGCCGACGACCCGGAAGCGATGGCCGACTATTTCAAGCGCATGCAGAAGGTGCGCACGGAAGTGGCGAAGAACCAGGTGATCATCGAACGGGTGATGCTGCAGAAGACGCAGCGGCAAATGTATGCCGGGGCCAAGGAAAAACTGGACGCCTACCTGCACGCCAACAGCTTGATGGGCGATGCGCTGCGCGCGGGCGACATCGCCGGCGCGCAGACCATCTCCGACAAGCAGTCGCGGCCGCTGCGGCGCGAGCTGTTCGAACGGATCGTGACGCTGACCGACTACAACGTGGCGCAGCTGAACCAGGAAATGGACACCATCAACGCGCAGCTCTCGCGCACCAAACTGCTGATCCTGAGTCTGCTCGCGCTGGCCATCGCGGCCGCCTCCAGCGTCGGCTGGCTGATCGCGCGCGGCATCGCACGGCAGCTCGATGCGGCACGCAAGCTGTCGCAGGCCATCGCCCGCGGCGAGCTGGACAGCACGGTGCGCACGCGCTCCGGCGACGAGATCGGCCAGCTGATGGGCGACATGCTGGACATGCGCAGCCGCATCCGCGCGGTGATCGACGCGCAGAACCTGATGGCACAGCGCCACGACCAGGGCACGATCAGCTATCGCATGGACGCGACCGCCTTCCCCGGCGACTACGGGCACATGGTCAAGGCCACCAATGATCTGGTCGCTTCGCACGTGGCGGTGAAGACGCGCCTGGTGCAGATCATCCAGCGCTATGCGGTCGGCGACCTGTCCGAGAACATGGAGCGCCTGCCCGGCGAGAAAGCGGTGCTGACCGAGGCGATGGATACCGCCAAGGCCAACCTGATGGCGATGAGCGCGCAGGTCAAGCAGCTGGCCGAAGCCGCCGCGGCCGGCGACTTCAGCGCGCGCGGCGACGCCGAACGTTTCCAGTACGACTTCCGCACGATGGTGCAGAACCTCAACGCGATGATGCAGGTCAGCGACCTGACCCTGGGCGAGCTGTCGCAGCTGCTGCAGGCCATCGCTGCCGGCGACCTGAGCGCGCGCATGCACGGCCAGTTCCATGGCGTGTTCGCCAGCATGCGCGACGACGCCAACGCCACCGCCGAGCAGCTGGCCGGCATGGTCGGCCGCATCCAGCACGCGGCGGCCAGCATCAACGTCGCCTCCTCGGAGATCGCCGCCGGCAACGACGACTTGTCGCGGCGCACCGAGCAGCAGGCGGCCAGCCTGGAGGAGACCGCCGCCTCGATGGAAGAACTGACCTCCACGGTCAAGCAGAATGCCGAGCATGCGCGCCAGGCCAACCAGCTCGCGGTCGGCGCGGCCGCGGTCGCCTCGCAGGGCGGCGAGGTGGTCGGCCAGGTGGTGGCCACGATGAGCGGCATCGAGACCTCCTCCAGGAAGATCGCCGACATCATTTCGGTGATCGACAGCATCGCCTTCCAGACCAACATCCTGGCGCTCAACGCCGCGGTGGAGGCCGCGCGGGCCGGCGAACAGGGCCGCGGCTTCGCCGTGGTCGCCAGCGAGGTGCGCACGCTGGCGCAGCGCTCGGCCGGCGCCGCCAAGGAAATCAAGAGCCTGATCGACACCTCGGTCAGCCAGGTCGGCGACGGTTCGACGCTGGTCCGCCAGGCCGGCCGGACCATGGCCGAGATCGTGTCCTCGGTGCAGCGCGTGACCGACATCATGGGCGAGATCTCCGCCGCCTCGCAGGAGCAGTCGCTGGGCATCGAGCAGGTCAACCAGACCATCACCCAAATGGACGAGGCGACCCAGCAGAATGCCGCCCTGGTCGAGAAAGCCACCGCCGCCGCGCGCACGCTGCAGACCCAGGCCGGCCAGCTCAGCGCCGCCATCGCCGAGTTCAAGCTGGACCCGCACGCCAGCACACCGGCGGCGCACGCCGCGCCTGGCGCAGCACCCGTCCCGCGTGCCCAGGCCAAGGCACGGCCGGCGGCGACCGCCGCGCGGCCGCCTGCGCGCATCCGCAGCATGGGCGGCAGCGCGCGCGCGGCCGCCGCCGAAGACCAGTGGCAGGAGTTCTGACTGCAGCGGCGGCGGCGCAGGCCGCGCCTTGTTCCGGCGTCAATTTCGCTCGGCGCCGGCCGATAAACCGATAGACCGATCACCGCTGCGAGCCATGGCCACTCCAACGTCTTCCCTGCCCCATCCCGGTTCCGACAACCGCGACTTCGAATTCGGCGATCGCGATTTCAAGCGGGTCTGCGACCTGATCTACCAGAAGGCAGGCATCGCCCTGGCCCCGGCCAAGCGCGACATGGTCTACGGCCGCCTGTCGCGGCGCCTGCGCACGCTGGGCCTGCGCTCGTTCCGCGACTACCTGGACTGGCTGGAGCGCGACGGCGGCGACGAGTGGGAAGCGTTCACCAATGCGCTGACCACCAACCTGACCTCGTTCTTCCGCGAGCCGCACCACTTCGAACGCCTGCGCGAGGAGCTGCACAAGCACGCCGCCTCGGCGCCGCTGAAGATCTGGTCGTGCGCCGCCTCCACCGGCGAGGAGCCCTACTCGCTGGCGATCACCGCCTGCGAGGCGTTCGGCACGCTGACCCCGCCGGTGCGGATCCTGGCCACCGACGTGGACACGCAGGTGCTGGCGACCGCCGCGCGCGGCGTGTACGCGGTCGATCGCATCGCCAGCCTGGACCCGGCGCTGAAGCGCAAGTACTTCCAGCGCGGCAGCGGCGCCAACGAGGGCCAGTGCCGGGTGCTGCCGGCGCTGCGCGAGCTGCTCGAGTTCCGCCAGTTGAACCTGCTGGAACCGCGCTACGAGGTCAGCGGCCCGTACCTGGCGCTGTTCTGCCGCAACGTGATGATTTATTTCGACAAGCCGACCCAACGTGGCATCCTGTCGCGGCTGATCCCGCACCTGGACGACCAAGGCATGCTCTACACCGGCCATTCGGAGAACTACCTGCATGCGGCCGACCTGATCCAGCCCTGCGGCCGCACCCTGTACCGTCGCGCCGCCAAGGCACGCGCATGAGCGCCGCCGCCATGGTCGCCGACCAGGTGATGCGCTACCACGACACCCGCTTCCAGACGATCGCGGCCAAGCTGCTGCCGACCCAATACCTGGTGGTGGACGACGACACCGCGCTGACCACCATCCTCGGCTCCTGCGTGGCCGCCTGCATCCGCGACCCGCTGCTGAAGATCGGCGGCATGAACCACTTCATGCTGCCCGACGGACAGGCCGGCGACGGCGCACCGGCGCGCTACGGCAGCTATGCGATGGAAGTGCTGATCAACGACCTGCTCAAGCGCGGCGCCAGCCGCGGCCGCCTGGAAGCCAAGGTGTTCGGCGGCGGCAACGTGCTCAGGGGCTTCACCAGCAATCCGGTCGGCACCCGCAATGCCGAGTTCGTGCTGCAGTATCTGAAGGCCGAACACATCCCGGTGCTGGCCGAGGACCTGCGCGGCATCCATCCGCGCAAGATCTGGTTCTTCCCCGCCAGCGGCCGCGTGGTCGTGCAGCGCCTGCCGCATGCGCACGAGGAAGCCGAAGTCGCCGCCGCCGAATCGGCGGTGCGTGCCCGCCTTGCCAAAGCGCCGGTCACCGGCGCCGTGGAGTTGTTCGAATGACCTCAGAAATCCCCTGTCGCGTGCTGATCGTCGACGATTCCGCAGTCGTGCGGCAGATGTTGACCGAGATCCTGTCGCGCGCGCCCGGCATCGAAGTCGTCGGCTCGGCCGCCGACCCGATCCTGGCCCGCGAGAAGATCAAGCGGCTCAATCCGGACGTGATCACCCTGGACGTGGAAATGCCGCGCATGGACGGCCTGGCATTCCTGGAAAACCTGATGCGGCTGCGGCCCACGCCGGTGGTGATGATCTCCTCGCTGACCGAGCGCGGCGCCGACACCACGCTGCAGGCGCTGGCGCTGGGCGCGGTCGATTTCATCTCCAAGCCCAAGCTCGACGTGGCGCGCGGCCTGGAGGAGTACGCCGAGGAAATCATCGGCAAGGTCAAGGCCGCGGCCACGGCCAAGGTCCGCGCGCTCGACCGCCCGGCCGCGGCGCGGCCAGCCGGCAACGCCGTGGCGCCCAGCGCCGTGTCCACGCTGAAGTTCCGCACCACCGACCGGCTGATCGCGATCGGCGCCTCCGCCGGCGGCACCGAAGCGCTGCGCGTGGTGCTGGAAGGCATGCCGGCCGATGCGCCGGCGGTGGTCATGACCCAGCACCTGCCCGCCGGCTTCAGCGCCGCCTTCGCCGACCGCCTCAACCGGCACTCGGCGATGGCGGTGCGCGAGGCCAGCGAAGGTGAAGCGATCCTGCCCGGCCACGCCTACCTGCCGCCCGGCGGCAAGCACCTGCAGGTGGTCCGCGACGGTGCGCGCTGGCGCTGCAAGATCGACGACGGCCCGCCGGTCAACCGGCACAAGCCGGCGGTGGACGTGCTGTTCCAGTCGGTGGCGCGCAACGCCGGCGCCAACGCGATCGGCGCGGTACTGACCGGTATGGGCGACGACGGCGCGCGCGGCCTGCTGGAAATGCTGCAGGCCGGCGCCAGCACGCTGGTGCAGGACGAGGCCACCAGCGTAGTCTGGGGCATGCCTGGCACCGCATTCCGGCTGGGCGCCGCCCAGGAAGTGTTGCCGCTGGACAGGATCGCCGAGCGCCTGATCGCGTTGTCCAGCCAGGCCCGCTAGGGATCTGTTCGATGCGATCGGGATAGGTCGTGCCGTGCCTGGGCACGTGTGCGGCAAGCAAGAACGGGGGAACGTATGCCGATAAGCGAGCGAGTGATGATGCCGTCCCATACGCGCCCAGGCACGGCCCGTCGGCTTGCCGTGTGCGGCCCCGGGCACGGCGACGCGGCCTGCCGCAGTCGCGTCGCCGGCCGCTGATCCGTGCCCCGCCAGCGCGTCGGCAAACCGATCGCGCCCAGCGCCGACACTGCGGCCGCGGCGGCGGTGCTGAGCAAGCTGCAAGCGCCCGAACAGGCCCTGCTGAACTGTCTGCAGCAGGCGCCCGACGGCGTGGTGGTGATCGACGCGGACGCGCGCATCCTGGCCTTCAACCAGACCGCCGAAGCGCTGTGGGGGCTGACCCAGGCGCAGGTGCTGGGGCGTCCGCTCGGCGAGCTGGTGCCGGAGGATGCGCGCGCGGCGTTCCTGGCCAGGTGCATGCAGCGCGGCTCGGGTGCGCCCGGCGACAGCCACGAACTGCAGTTGCCCGGCAACGACGGCGTGCAGCGCTGGGTGGCGGTGAGCGCGGCCGCGGTGCCGCAGGAGTCCACGCCGCTGTACGTGGTGTTCGTGCGCGACATCAGCGCCGAACGCGAGCGCGACGCCAAGATGCGGCTGCTGTCGCTGGCGCTGGACCGCAGCGACAACGCCATCGTGGTATGCGACCCGCAGCTGGCCATTCTTTACGTCAATGCCGGGTTCATGCACATGTTCGGCTATGCCGCCGACGAAGTGCGCGGGCGGCTGCCGAGCAGCGTGCTGCCCGGCGTCGGCACCGACATGCAGGCGATCCGGCAGACCCGCGAGCGCGTGGTCGGCGGCCTGGGCCACCAGACCGACCTGCTGGTCTACCGCAAGGACGGCTCGCCGCTGTGGACCACGATCATGGCCAATCCGATCGCCGACGAGGACGGCGGCATCCAGCACTACGTGCTGTCGTTTACCGACATCACCCAGAGCAAGATGCACGAGATCCTGCACAAGAACGTGCTCGACGCGCTGGTCCGCGAACAGCCGCTGGTCGACGTGGCGACCCTGATCTGCAGCGAGGTCGAGCGCATCGCCCCGCAGGTGCTGGCCTCGATCATCAGCGTCGACGGCAACGGGCGGCTGCACCCGCTGGCCTCGCCGAGCCTGCCGACCGCCTTCAACGCGGCAGTCGAATGCATGCGCGTGGGCCCCAGCGCCGGTGCCTGCGGCGCCGCGATCTGGCACGGCAAGCAGGTGCTGGTGCGCGACGCCGCCACCGATCCGCTGTTCGCCGAGCACCAACCGCTGGTGCAGCGACTCGGCCTGGGCAGCTGCGTGGCCAGCCCGATCAAGTCCAGCGGCGGGCGCGTGCTCGGCAGTTTCGCGCTGTATTACCGCGAGGTCTGCGAGCCGCAGGCCTGGCACCTGCGGCTGGTCGAGCTATGCCTGCACCTGTGCGCACTGGCGCTGGAGCGCGAGCAGACCAAGGCACGCGTGCACCAGCTGGCGTTCTACGACTCGCTGACCGGCCTGCCCAACCGGGTGATGTTCAGCGCCCGCGCCGAGCAGGCGCTGGCTGCTGCCGAATACCACGCGTTTCCGGTGGCGATCCTGTTCATCGACATCGACCGCTTCAAGCGCGTCAACGAGACCCAGGGCCATGCCGCCGGCGACGGGCTGCTGCGCGACATCGCCCGGCGCCTGGGCGAAACCTTGAGCGCGACCGACCTGATCGGCCGCCAGGCCGGCGACGAGTTCGTGCTGATGCTGCCGCATTGCAGCGCCGAGCACGCGGCCGGGGTGGCCGAGCGCCTGCTGCTGGCGCTGGCCGAGCCGCTGGTGGTCGGGCACCTGACCCTGCACCCGGGCGCCAGCATCGGCGTGGCGATGTTCCCCGACGATGGCCGCGACATCGAGACGCTGCTGCGCCATGCCGACCTGGCCATGTACCGGGCCAAGCACGAAGCCGGCGGCAGCTTTCGCTTCTTCAGCGCCGACATGAACCGCATGGCGCAGGAACGCGTGGCGCTGGAGACCGCGCTGCGCGAAGCGCTGCGCCGCGACCAGCTGCAACTGCACTATCAGCCGCAACTGCACAGCCAGCCGCCCTATGCGCTGTACGGCGTGGAGGCGCTGCTGCGCTGGCAGCACCCGCAACTGGGCGACATCGCGCCGGCGCGCTTCGTGCCGATGGCCGAGGAATGCGGGCTGATCGACGAGCTCGGGCATTGGGTGCTGCGCCAGGCCTGCCGGCAGATGGCCGATTGGCGCCTGCGCGGGGTGCCGGTGCCGCGCGTGGCGGTCAACCTGTCGGCCAGCAACTTCGCCGATACGCAGCTGCCCGCACGCGTGACGCAGGTGCTGAGCGCGCATGCGCTGGCGCCCAGCGACCTGGCGCTGGAGATGACCGAGAGCGTCATGCTGTCCAACGCGCCGGCGGTGCTGGCCAATCTGCGTCAATTGCAGGCCGGCGGCGTGCGCCTGTCGCTGGACGATTTCGGCACCGGCTATTCCAGCCTCAGCCATCTGCACCAGCTGCCGGTCAACGAACTCAAGCTGGACATGAGCTTCGTGCGCGACCTGGAGCATAGCGAGACCGCACGCGCGCTGATCACCTCGGTCTTGCGCATCGGCGAAAGCCTGCGCCTGCACACCGTCGCCGAGGGCGTCGAAACCGAAGCGCAGCGGGCGTTCCTGGCACAGCTCGGCTGCGACGTGCTGCAGGGTTTCCTGTTCGCACCGGCGTTGCCGGCCATCCAGCTGGAAGGCTGGCTCGGCGCGCGCCAGGCCAACGCAGGTTCTGCAACACCGCCACCGAGCTCCGGCGGCGCGCTGCCGTAGGGCGTGTCCGCCATCCCCGAGCGGATCGCACCACTCCTGCGGGGTGGGCGTCACCTGTCAGGCCGCCAGCGGGCGCCGCGCGGCCAGGCCCACCCACAAAAGAGAAAGCCCGGCATCGGCCGGGCTTCCTGGTTACAGCGTTGCACCACTTCGGCTCAGGCGGCGACCGTCTCGGCCACGTCCTGGTAGTCCTGGATCTGATCGAAGTTCATGTAGCGGTAGATCTGCTCGCCGCTGGTCTTGATCACGCCCACGTCGGCCATGTACTCGTCCTTGGTCGGGATACGGCCCAGGCGCGAGCAGATCGCCGCCAGTTCCGCCGAACCCAGGTACACGTTGGTGTTGCGGCCGAGGCGGTTGGGGAAGTTGCGGGTGGAGGTGGAGAACACCGTGGCGCCCTCGCGCGCCTGCGCCTGGTTGCCCATGCACAGCGAGCAGCCGGGCATTTCCATGCGCGCGCCGGCCGCGCCGAAGGTGCCGTAGTGGCCTTCCTTGGTCAGCTCGGAGGCGTCCATCTTGGTCGGCGGCGCGACCCACAGCCGGGTCGGGATGTCGCGCTTGCCTTCCAGCAGCTTGGCCGCGGCGCGGAAGTGGCCGATGTTGGTCATGCACGAACCGATGAACACTTCGTCGATCGCCGCGCCGGCGACCTCCGACAGCGTCTTGACGTCGTCCGGATCGTTCGGGCAGGCCACGATCGGCTCGTGGATGTCGGCCAGGTCGATCTCGATCACCGCGGCGTACTCGGCATCGGCATCGGGCTGCAGCAGTTGCGGATCGGCCAGCCACTCCTGCATCTTCTTGATCCGCCGCGCCAGCGAACGCGCATCGGCGTAGCCCTCGGCGATCATCCACTTCAGCAGGGTGATGTTGCTGGTCAGGTACTCGATGATCGGCGCCTTGTCCAGGCGCACCGAGCAGCCGGCGGCGGAACGTTCGGCCGAGGCATCGGACAGTTCGAACGCCTGCTCCACCTTCAGGTGCGGCAAGCCTTCGATCTCCAGGATGCGGCCGGAGAAGATGTTCTTCTTGCCCTGCTTGGCCACGGTCAGCAGGCCGTCCTTGATCGCGTACAGCGGGATCGCATTGACCAGATCGCGCAGGGTCACGCCCGGCTGCATCTCGCCCTTGAAGCGCACCAGCACGCTCTCGGGCATGTCCAGCGGCATGACCCCGGTGGCGGCGGCGAACGCGACCAGGCCGGAGCCGGCCGGGAACGAGATGCCGATCGGGAAGCGGGTGTGCGAGTCGCCACCGGTGCCGACCGTGTCGGGCAGCAGCATGCGGTTGAGCCAGCTGTGGATCACGCCGTCGCCCGGCCGCAGCGACACGCCGCCGCGGGTGGAGATGAACTCCGGCAGGGTGTGGTGGGTCTTGACGTCGACCGGCTTCGGATACGCGGCGGTGTGGCAGAACGACTGCATCACCAGGTCGGCGGAAAAGCCCAGGCAGGCCAGGTCCTTCAGCTCGTCGCGGGTCATCGGCCCGGTGGTGTCCTGCGAGCCCACCGAGGTCATCTTCGGCTCGCAATAGGTGCCCGGACGCATGCCCTGGCCTTCCGGCAGACCGCAGGCGCGGCCGACCATCTTCTGCGCCAGCGAGAAGCCCTTGCCGGTATCCGGCGGCACCATCGGCAGGCGGAACAGGTCCGAGGCCGGCAGGCCGAGGAATTCGCGCGCCTTGGCGGTCAGGCCACGGCCGACGATCAGCGGGATGCGGCCGCCGGCGCGTACTTCGTCGAACAGCACATCCGACTTCATCGCGAACTCGGCGATCACCTGCCCGTTCTTCAGCGCCTTGCCATCGTACGGACGCAGTTCGACCACGTCGCCGTGCTCCATCTGCGACACGTCCAGCTCGATCGGCAGCGCGCCTGCGTCTTCCATGGTGTTGTAGAAGATCGGCGCGATCTTCGAGCCCAGGCACACGCCGCCGAAGCGCTTGTTGGGGATGTACGGAATGTCTTCGCCGGTCCACCACAGCACCGAGTTGGTCGCCGACTTGCGCGAGGAACCGGTGCCGACCACGTCGCCGACATAGGCGACCAGGTGGCCCTTGGCCTTCAGGTCGGCGATCGCCTGGATCGGGCCGCGCCTGCCGTCTTCTTCCGGCTCGAACGCGGCGCCGTCGCGGGTGTTCTTCAGCATCGCCAGCGCGTGCAGCGGGATGTCCGGGCGCGTGGTCGCATCCGGCGCCGGCGACAGGTCGTCGGTGTTGGTCTCGCCCGGCACCTTGAACACGCTGACGGTCAGGCTCTGCGGCACTTCCGGCTTGCTGGTGAACCACTCGGCATCGGCCCAGCTCTGCAGCACCGCTTTGGCGTGGGCATTGCCGGCCTCGGCCTTTTCCTGCACGTCGTGGAACGCGTCGAAGATCAGCAGCGTGTGCTTCAGGCCCTCGGCGGCGACCGCGCCCAGTTCGGCATTGTCCAGCAGCTCGATCAGCGGGTGGATGTTGTAGCCGCCGAGCATGGTGCCGAGCAGTTCGGTGGCGCGCTTGGGCGAGATCAGCGTGCACTGCTCGCTGCCGAAGGCGACCGCGGCCAGGTACGAAGCCTTGACCTTGGCCGCGTCGTCGACGCCGGCCGGCACGCGCTGGCTCAGCAGCTCGACCAGGAACTGTTCCTCGCCGGCGGGCGGCTGCTTCAGCAGCTCGACGACCTCGGCGGTCTGCTGCGCGCTCAGCGGCAGCGGCGGGATGCCGAGCGCGGCGCGCTCGGCGACGTGGTGGCGGTAGGCTTCCAACATGCGGGTTCTCCGGGGGAATTCGGTAGGGATGCGCGGTAAACGAATGGCGGCGTCAGGCGGCCGGCCTGGGCACGATGATCTTCAGGCCCTTGAAGTAGTCACGGAAAAAGCCATCGTCGCGGGTGATCAATCCATCGCACTGCAGCAGCGCATGGGCGCCAATCAGGAAATCGGCCACCACCCGCTCGCGCTGGCCGCCGCGGGCACGGAAGCGGCGCTGCATCTCGCCGGCGCGCAGGGCCGACTTGGCCTCCAGCGCATTGAAGCGGATGCTCATGTCTTCCAGCACCGACAGCGCCTCGGCGCCGTCGCGCAGCGCGCTGCACACCTCGGCCAGGACGATGTCGCACACCGCCACCGGGCCGGCGCTCAGGCACTGGCGCAGGCAGGCTTCGGCGGCGTCGGCCTGCGGACCGTCGGCCAGCAGGTCCACCAGCACCGACGAGTCGATCGCAATCATGGCTTGGCGTCGGGTTCGAACGGATCGCCCGGCGCGCGGCCGCGGATCGCGCGCATCGCCTCGTCGGTGCTGGCGAAGCCGTCCAGCTTGAAGCGGCCGCGCGCGCGCGAGATCGCATCGTCCACGCTCTTGCGCAGGATGATGCGGCCGCCGTCCAGCTCCACCTTCAAGATGGTGCCCTTGCTCAGGCCCAGCGCGTCGCGCACGGCCTTGGGCAAGGTGATCTGGCCGCGTTCGGCGACGGTGGCTTCCATGGACAGGCTCCACAAGGTATGCGCAAATTGTACATACTTGAAGATTCATACTCAAGCCCGCATCCAGCACCGGTCACACTGTGCGTACACACTGAATCGGTCAGAATGACCGCAGTCCCTACAGCCGCGATGCCATAGGAGTTCCGTGATGAACGATTCCTTCTCCACCCGTACCTCGCTCGAGGTCAACGGCAACCGCTACGCCTACTACAGCCTGCCCAGGCTCGCCGAGCGCTTCGACATCGGCCGCCTGCCCTACTCGCTGAAGATCCTGCTGGAAAACCTGCTGCGCCACGAAGACGGCGGCGCGACCGTGGGCAAGGAGCACATCGAGGCGGTGGCGACCTGGGACCCGAAGGCCGAGCCGGACACCGAGATCGCGTTCATGCCGGCGCGGGTGGTGCTGCAGGACTTCACCGGCGTGCCGTGCGTGGTCGACCTGGCCGCGATGCGCGATGCGGTGGTCAAGCTCGGCGGGCGCCCGGAGCAGATCAATCCGCTGATCCCCTCGGAACTGGTCATCGACCATTCGGTGCAGGTGGACGTGTTCGGCAAGGCCGACGCGCTCGACCTCAACGGCAAGATCGAATTCCAGCGCAACAAGGAGCGCTACGGCTTCCTGCGCTGGGGCCAGAAGGCGTTCGACAACTTCAAGGTGGTGCCGCCGAACACCGGCATCGTGCACCAGGTCAACCTCGAGCATCTGGCGCGGGTGGTGATGACCGGCGAACGCGACGGCGAGGCGATCGCCTATCCGGACACGGTGTTCGGCACCGACAGCCACACCACCATGATCAACGGCATCGGCGTGCTCGGCTGGGGCGTGGGCGGCATCGAAGCCGAAGCGGCGATGCTCGGCCAGCCCTCCTCGATGCTGATCCCGCAGGTGGTCGGCTTCAAGCTGACCGGCAGGCTGCCCGAAGGCGCCACCGCCACCGACCTGGTGCTGACGGTGACGCAGATGCTGCGCAAGTTCGGTGTGGTCGGCAAGTTCGTCGAGTTCTTCGGCGAGGGCCTGCAGCACCTGCCGCTGGCCGACCGCGCCACCATCGGCAACATGGCGCCGGAGTACGGCGCCACCTGCGGCATCTTCCCGGTCGACGCCGAATCGCTGACCTACCTGCGCCTGTCCGGGCGCAGCGAAGAGCAGATCGCGCTGGTCGAGGCGTATGCGAAGGCGCAGGGCCTGTGGCACGACGCCGACAGCCCGCACGCCGCCTACAGCGCCACGCTGGAGCTGGACATGGCCGAGGTCAAGCCGTCGCTGGCCGGCCCCAAGCGGCCGCAGGACCGGGTGCTGCTGGAAGACATGCAACGCAATTTCCGCGACAGCCTGGTGCCCTTCGCCGAGGCGCGCCACAAGCGCCACAGCGACCTCAAGCAGGAAGACCGGCTCAAGAACGAAGGCGGCGGCGGCACCGCCGTCGGCGCCAAGGCCGCGCAGGCCGAGACCGGCGCCGACAGCGGCGCCGGCTGGCAGCTGCGCGACGGCTCGGTGGTGATCGCCGCGATCACCTCCTGCACCAACACCTCCAATCCGGCGGTGATGCTCGGCGCCGGGCTGCTGGCGCGCAACGCCGTGGCCAAGGGCCTGCAGGCGCAGCCGTGGGTCAAGACCTCGCTCGGGCCGGGCTCGCTGGTGGTCACCGACTACCTGAAGAAGGCCGGGGTCATGGACGACCTGGAACACCTGGGTTTCTACGTGGTCGGCTACGGCTGCACCACCTGCATCGGCAACTCCGGCCCGCTGCCGGACGACGTGTCCGCGGCAATCGCCAGGGACGACCTGGTGGTGGCCTCGGTGCTGTCGGGCAACCGCAACTTCGAAGGCCGCGTGCACCCGGAAGTGAAGATGAACTACCTGGCCTCGCCGCCGCTGGTGGTCGCCTACGCCATCGCCGGCACCACCGACATCGACCTGAGCCGCGACCCGCTGGGCACCGGCAGCGACGGTGAGCCGGTGTACCTGCGCGACATCTGGCCGAGCAACAAGGAAATCGGCGACACCATCGCCGCCACCGTCGGCCCGGAGATGTTCAAGCAGAACTACGCCGACGTGTTCAAGGGCGACAGCCGCTGGGCCGCGATCGCCTCGCCCGACGGCGAGCTGTACGCCTGGGACGACGCCTCCACCTACATCAAGAACCCGCCCTACTTCGACGGCATGACCATGCAGGTCGGCAACATCGACGACGTGCACGGCGCGCGCGTGCTCGGCCTGTTCGGCGACTCGATCACCACCGACCACATCTCCCCGGCCGGCAACATCAAGAAGGACTCGCCGGCGGGCCGCTTCCTGCAGGAACGCGGCGTGCAGCCGGCCGACTTCAACAGCTACGGCAGCCGCCGCGGCAACGACGACGTGATGGTGCGCGGCACCTTCGCCAACATCCGCATCAAGAACCTGATGTTCGGCGGCGAGGAAGGCGGCAACACGCTGTACCGCGCACCCGACGGCGCGCAGCCGCAGAAGCTGGCGATCTACGACGCGGCGCTGAAGTACAAGGCCGACGGCGTGCCGCTGGTGGTGATCGCCGGCAAGGAATACGGCACCGGCTCCTCGCGCGACTGGGCGGCCAAGGGCACCAACCTGCTCGGGGTCAAGGCGGTGATCGCCGAGAGCTTCGAGCGCATCCACCGCTCCAACCTGGTCGGCATGGGCGTGCTGCCGCTGCAGTTCCTGGACAACGAGAACGCGCAGACGCTGGGCCTGGACGGCTCGGAAGTATTCGCCATCACCGGGCTGCAGGATGGCGCCAGCAAGCGCGCCACCGTGGATGCGAAGAAGGCCGACGGCAGCGTCAAGCAGTTCCAGGTCAAGGTGCTGCTGCTGACGCCGAAGGAAGTGGAGTACTTCAAGCACGGCGGCCTGCTGCAGTACGTGCTGCGCCAGCTGGCGGCGCGCAAGGCGGCCTGAGGCCGCGGCGGCACGCGGCGTCCTGCGCGGCGCGCTCGCGCTCGCGCAGGCGCGTATTGCCGTTCGCGGGCGCCGCTTGCGCATCGGCATCGCGTTTCCAAGGACGGGGCTTTCCCGCCAGACCGATAGATTGAAGGCGCCCCGTTTTCCGAACGTGGCCATTGCCTTTGGGCGCTCGCGCGATTTGCGACGCTACGGCGCCACGCTCCATTGCGCATGCCGCAACCGCCAGCGGCCATCCTGCGCGCGCCAGCCGGCGACCACGGCATAGCGCTGCATCCGCTCCGGCACAAGACGGCCATCGCCACCGCTGACCAGCGCATCGAAACGCACCGTGGCGTCGTCGCCCCGCAGCTGGATCGACAGTGGCCCGGTGTTCGCGCCGATCCGGCCATTGGCCAGGAATTGCGCGCACACCAGGTTGTGCAGCGCAGCGCGATCCATCCCCGCCTCGCCCGCGAAATCGTCGGCCACCATGGCCATCGCATCGCGCAGGCGATGTTCCTCCACCGCCTCCTGCATGGCCGCGATATCCTTGCGCAGCCGCTGTTGCGCCGAATCGCGCTGGCAGCCGGGCACGGCCAGCAGCAGCACGCATGCCCATCCCCATGCTCACGCCTGTCGCATCGGATTTCCTCTCGGTTTCGCCTTTCCCATGCGGAACGGTATCCTGCCACTCGCCACGCCGCAGCGTTGCCTCGGCATGCGGCAGCATTCCACACGAGGGGGGAGGAGTACATGAGTCAGGAACGTCCGTGGTTGCAGAGTTATCCGGCCATCATTCCCGCCGAGGTCGATGTCGATGAGTACCGATCCGTCGCCGCGGTGTTCGAAACCTCCGTCGCCAAGTTCGGCGACCGTCCGGCCTACCGCAACTTCGGCAAGACCCTGACCTACCGCGAAGCCGGCGAACTGGCCCGGCACTTCGCCGCCTACCTGCTGGGCGAGTTGCAGCTCAGGAAGGGCGACCGCGTCGCGCTGATGATGCCCAACTGCCTGCAGTACCCGATCGCCACCTTCGGCGTGCTGCTGGCCGGCATGACCGTGGTCAACGTCAATCCGCTGTACACGCCGCGCGAACTGCGCCACCAGCTGATCGATTCCGGCGCCAGCGCGATCGTGGTGATCGACAACTTCGGCAAGACCGTGCAGGAGGTCCTGGCCGACACCCCGCTCAAGCAGGTCATCACCACCGGCCTGGGCGACATGCTCGGCTTCCCGAAGGGCGCGCTGGTCAACTTCGTGCTGAAGTACGTCAAGAAGCTGGTCCCCGACTACGACATCCCCAACGCGGTGCGCTTCCGCGACACGCTCACCTTGGGCCGCCTGCATACCCTGCCGCAGCTGGACATCGAACCCGACGACATCGCCTTCCTGCAATACACCGGCGGCACCACCGGGGTGGCCAAGGGCGCGATGCTGACCCATCGCAACCTGGTCGCGAACATGCTGCAGGCCGGCGCCTGGCTGGCGGCGACCGGCAAGCTGGAGGAAGGCAAGGAAGTCATCATCACCGCGCTGCCGCTGTACCACATCTTCGCGCTGACCGCGAACGGCCTGGTGTTCATGAAGCTCGGCGGCCTCAACCACCTGATCAGCAACCCGCGCGACATGCCCGGCTTCGTCAAGGAACTGAAGAAGACCCGCTTCACCGCCTTCACCGGGGTCAACACGCTGTTCAACGGCCTGCTCAACACGCCCGGCTTCGAGCAGGTGGATTTCTCGGCGCTGAAGTTCACCCTGGGCGGCGGCATGGCGGTGCAGCGCGCCGTGGCCGAACGCTGGAAGCAGGTGACCGGGGTGACCCTGGTCGAGGCCTACGGCCTGACCGAGACCTCGCCGGCCGCCTGCATCAACCCGCTGACGCTGAAGGAGTACAACGGCTCCATCGGCCTGCCGATTCCGTCCACCGACGCCTGCGTCAAGGACGACCAGGGCCAGACCCTGGCGCCCGGCGAGGTCGGCGAGCTGTGCATCAAGGGGCCGCAGGTGATGAAGGGCTACTGGCGCCGTCCCGAGGAAACCACCGGCGCGATCGATGCCGACGGCTGGCTGCACACCGGCGACATGGCGCGGATGGATCCGCAGGGCTTCTTCTACATCGTCGACCGCAAGAAGGACATGATCCTGGTCTCGGGCTTCAACGTGTACCCGAACGAGGTCGAGGACGTGATCGCGATGATGCCCGGCGTGCTGGAAGTGGCCGCGGTCGGGGTGCCGGACGAGAAATCCGGCGAGGCGGTCAAGGTGGTCATCGTCAAGAAGGACCCCAACCTCACCGCCGAGGACGTCAAGGCGCATGCCCGCGCCAACCTGACCGGCTACAAGCACCCGCGCATCGTCGAGTTCCGCAAGGAACTGCCCAAGACCAACGTCGGCAAGATCCTGCGGCGGGAATTGCGCGACAGCCAGCCGCCGGCCTAGGGATTGTCATCAATTGTTCGGATAGGCGATGCTTGTTGCCCCTTTCTTTCCTGCACACCCCTGCAATGGCACGCCGCTACGCCCTGCGAGACGATCAGTGGGATCGCATCCGTGACCTGCTCCCCGGCCGAGCCGGCCATGTGGGTGTGACCGCCAAGGACAACCGGCTGTTTGTCGAAGCCGTGCTCTACCGCTACCGAGCCGGCATCCCCTGGCGGGATCTGCCTGAGCGCTTCGGCGACTTCCGCGTGATCCACCTGCGGCATAGCCGCTGGAGCCGGTCCGGCGTCTGGCAACGCGTGTTCCACGCCCTGTCAGAGGAGGCGGACAATGAGTACGCGATGATCGACAGCACCATCGTCCGGGCGCATCAGCACAGCGCCGGGGCAAAAGGGGGGCGCCGCAGGCCATCGGACGCAGCCGAGGCGGGCTAAGCAGCAAGATCCACGCCGTGGTCGATGCACTGGGCAATCCGGTGGCGTTTCATCTGACCGCAGGCCAGGCGTCGGATCTGGAAGGTGCAGATGCGTTGCTGCCGCAACTGTCGGTCGGCGCCCTGCTCGCTGACCGCGCCTACGATGCCAGGGCACGTGTCATCGAGCCGATGCAGCGGCAGGGGACGCAGATTGTCATCCCCTCCCATCCAACGCGCAAAGTGCAGCGCGACTACGACCGGGTGCTGTACAAGGATCGACACCTGATCGAGAACTTCTTTGCCAAACTCAAGCAGTACCGGGCCATTGCCACCCGATACGACAAGACCGCCGGCAACTTCCTCGGCGCGATTTACTGGATCGCCTCTGTCATCCTGCTTAATTGATGACACGCCCTAGACCGCCGTTGGCGTGAACTCCGGGTCCACACCGCGCGGCGGGCGGAGGCAACACACTGCCCCCTCGACTTCGCGGCCCTGCCGCCAAGACGCGTGGCTCCAGCCAGCCACGCGCGCCGCACAGACGCGAATTTCCGCGTCTGCGGCGCCATCAGCCCTCTGTTTACGTAGGTGTAGCATCGGCTCGCACGCCGCCTCCCGGCGCTGCGCACGCCGTTTCGCTGCCAACCAAAACACCGAGGAAATCCCATGAACGTTGACAAACGCTTCTTCAACCCCAGCTTCCCCACCATCCGCGTCGAGTCGAGCGCCGATGGCAACGCGTATTGGATGTTCATGCACAACGATGCGGCCAATGGCTCCCGCCCGTGCTTCAGGGACGATCTGCTCGACGACATGTGGAGCTTGACCGATGCCATCACCCTGAGCGGCGGCAATGCGCTACAGCGCGGGCAACTGCGGCACTTCGTATTGGCCTCGGATGCGAACGTGTTCAACCTTGGCGGAGACCTGGAACTGTTTACCCAGCTCATCCGCTTGCGGGACAGGGACAGCCTGCTCGCCTACGCCAAGCGTTGCGTGGAAGGTGTGCATACCCTGCATACCGGCCTCGGCGGCGAAGTACGGACCATCGCGTTGCTGCAGGGCGACGCCCTGGGCGGCGGCCTGGAGATGGCGCTGGCATGCCACACCATCGTGGCGGAGGAAGGCGTCGGCATGGGCTTGCCGGAGGTACTGTTTGGGCTGTTTCCAGGCATGGGCGCCTATTCCTTCCTGTGCCAGCGCGTATCGCCGCAATTGGCGGAGAAGATCATTCTGGAAGGAACGGTCTACAGCAGCGAGCAGATGCACGCACTCGGGGTGGTCGACATCCTGGTGCCCAAGGGGGAGGGAAAGGCGGCGGTCGAGGAGCTGATCCGCACCCAGCGGCGCAGCAAGCTGTCCTATCTCGCGATGAACGCAGCGCGCCGCATCTCGCAACAAGTGCCATTGCAGGAACTGATGGCAATCACCGAGGTCTGGGTGGACACGGCGCTTGCGCTCGACGACAAGTCGCTACGCATGATGGACCGATTGGTGCGGGCCCAGACGCGGCGCGCGCAGAACGTCGCCGCGCTCGCATAGAAGACTCAGACCGGAGGGGGGCCCGGCCCGGCCGAATGCCGGGCTTTCCCTCAGCGTAGCTCGTTGCCGTCCTGCTTGCTGCTTTGCAGCCCCCGCTGGTCCAGCACCTCCCTGCCCTCGGTCAAGCTTGCATTGAGCGTCGCAAGGCGTTGCCGCCACTCGCTGCGCATCTGCCAGTCCGCCATGCGCATCAGTTCGCCGCCAAGGCTGGCCATCTTCACCAGTCCCAGGTTGCTCGCCACGCCCTTCACCGCGTGCGCATGTTCGCGCAACCGTTCCCAATTCTCGGACTCGCCCGCCACCTGCATCCCGCCCAGGCAGCCGTCGGCATCGTTGAGGCATTGGGAAATGAATTCCCGCTCGAATCCATCGCCCATGCCCAGGCCGGCCAGCTCGTCGAGTACGGACGAATCCAGGACGCCCTCCGTGGCAAGCCGCGATTGGGGTTCGGGTGGGCGCAGCCTGCCGTCCGTGGCGATATCCGTCAGCGTGTCCAGCAGCCGCGAGGCCACCACCGGCTTGGCCAGGAACGTGTGAGCGCCGGCCTGTTCGCAGCGGTGAATCGATTCCGGCGTGACGTCCGCGCTGAGCACCACGACCGGCGTGCGCGAGCGGCCGGCCTGCATGATCCGCAACTGCTTGAGCATGTCCAGGCCGCTCATCCCCGGCATGTGCAGATCGACGATGATGGCATCGAAGTCGGTCTCGGCAAGCGCATCGAGCACCGCTTCCGCACCACCGAGACAGATCGCGCGATGGCCGGCCTTCTGCAGCAGGCGCTGCAGCACCATGCGGTTCGCCGCATGATCGTCGGCAACCAGGATACGCATACTGCGTACCCGTGCGCGATGGCGCAGGAACGGATCCGTGAATGCGATGATGTTGCCGCTCGGCGACAGCTCTTCTTCGCTTGCGACGTTCGGAGCGGCGGTGGAGAGCGGCGCGGCGGCGGCGGCCTCGAACGGCAGCTCGAACCAGAAGCGGCTGCCCTGCGGAGGACTCTCCTGGTAGCCGATGCTGCCGCCCATCGCTTCGACCAGGCCCTTGGCGATCGTGGTCCCCAGGCCGGTTCCTTCATAGCGCCGGGACAGGCCCGCGTCCGCCTGCTCAAAAGCCTCGAACAGGCGTGGGCGCATGGCCGGCGGCACGCCGATCCCCGTATCGACAATGTCGAAACTCAACCGGAACGGCTCGCCGGATTCGTTGCGCTGTATCCGGACGCGGATATCCACCCGCCCCATGTTGGTGAACTTGATCGCGTTGCCAGCCAGGTTCAACAGGATCTGCCGCAGGTGCCCCGCGTCGCCACGCACATGATCGGGCACATCGGCCGCGACCTCCAGGTGGTAGCCGAGCGCCTTGGCGCGCGCCTGCGGCTGCAGGATCAAGCCGATCTGCGCCAACGTCTCGCGCAACGAGAAATCGTGTTTCTCGGTGTGGATCTTGCCCGCCTCGATGGCGGAAATATCCAGCACCTCTTCCACCAGGGACAGCAGACTGCGCGCGGACGCCTGGATGGTGCCCACGCACTCGCGCTGTTCCGCGTCCAGCTTGGTGGTGGCCAGGACTTCGGTCATGCCGGACAACCCGTTCAACGGGGTCCGGAACTCATGGCTCATGTTGGCAAGGAATCGGCTCTTGGCTTCGCTGGCGCGCCGCGCCTCCGCGGTCGCCTGGGTCAACTGCCGCAGCAACCCCAACAGATACATCGGAATGGCGACCAGACCGGCCCAGAGCCCGGCGCTGAGCGTGACGTTCACGCGCCAGTAGCCATTGAGCAGGACCACGCAGCCGAAACTGATGCAGGCGGAAACCACGGCGCCGATCAGATAGCGGTTCCCGTAGCGCAGGCCATTGCCGACCGTAACCCACATGATGATGACGTAAAGCCAGGCCAGCGGTTCTCCCTGCAGGATCATCGCCACCGTCATCAGGCCATAGTCGGTCACCATGCCGATGACGCGCCGAACGTTCGACTTCCCTGGCCGCGCCAGAATGGCGGCGAACAGCGCCAGGCCGACAACGACGCCGACGCCGCTCATCAGCACCGACGTCAGGTACACGTCGGGCGCGAGCCGACCCAGCTTCTCCGCGATCGTCATGCAGACGATGACGCCCAGGAAGATGCCGACCCGGATCAGCGTCTGCCCGTGTTCGGTGTCCGTGCGCTGTCGCAAGCGGGTCCTGATCCATTCCAGGCGCCGTTTCACAGCGCGACCCCCGGCCGGACCGTGGCCGTCGAAAACTTCTCGCAGATCATGTACAACTGCTCGCAGCCACGGAACAGCGCGTCCACGCAGCGCGGGTCGAACAGGCGGCCGCGTTGCGCGTAGAGATAGGCGAGGGTCGCATCCATGGTCCAGGCTTCCTTGTAGGGACGTGGCGAAATCAGCGCGTCGAAAACGTCGGCGACCGCCACGATCCGCGCCTCCAGCGGGATCGCTTCGCCGACCAGTCCGTCGGGGTAACCGCTGCCATCGTAACGCTCATGGTGGCGCAGCGCGATCAGCGCGCCGACCTGGATGAAGCGGTTCTGGCTGCCGCTGAGCAGTTCGTAGCCGATGCGCGGGTGCATGCGCATCACCGCCATCTCCTCTTCGTTCAGCTTGCCGGGCTTGAGCAGCACCGCATCGGGAATGGCGATCTTGCCCATGTCGTGCAGGCTCGCGGCCATCTCGATGACCCGCACCTCGTCCTCGGACAGGCCCAGCTGCTCGGCGATCAGGCCGGCCACGTGCGCCATCCGTTCCAGATAGGCGCTGGTCCCGGCGTCGCGGTACTCGATCGCCCGCGCCAGCCGCGACAGGGTCTCGCGCTCGCGTTCCTCGACCTCGCGCATGCTCGCCAGCAGGCGCTGCTCCAGCGACATCGCGCGCTGCTTGATGTTCTCGCTCTGCAGCCGCAGCTGCAGCAGGTTGTGGCAGCGCGCGCGCAATTCGCGCGGGCGGATCGGCTTGACCAGGAAGTCGATGACGCCGGCTTCCAGCGCGGCCTGGCGGATCGGCTCGTCGCCGACCACGGTGATCAGGATGATCGGAATGTCGCGGTGCTTGGGCAGGCGCCGCAGCCGCCGCGCGAACTCCAGCCCGTCCATGCCGGGCATGCGGTAGTCGAGCAGCAACAGGTCGACCTTGCCGGCCTCGCACCAGGCCAGTGCGGCCTGCGAGTCGCCGAAGTCGCGCACGGTGAGTTCCGGGGCGATATCCTCGATCACGTGGCGCAGCATCGTGCGCGCGGACGTCTGATCGTCGACGATGACGATGTTCAAGCGATTCTCCGCCCCCTCCGCCAGGTCTGGGCGGTCGCCGCTGGAGGATACTCCGGACGGGCTCATGCTGGCATCTTGCATCTGCGATCCTCTCGCCCACGGGCATCGGGTTGCTGAGACAACAACGGGAAACGCTCCGGCGCCGGCCGCCCCGGCCCAACCGCCTCACTTCCGCTTGCTCGCCGACGCCCGATACGAGAACCCAACGCCAAGGCCACCGCCGCCCCGGCCTAGATTAAGCCTCCGGACGCATGTACGGGAACAGCAGCACATCACGGATCGAACTGCTGCCGGTCAGCAACATGACCAGGCGGTCGATGCCGAGGCCCAGGCCGCCGGTGGGCGGCAGGCCGACCTCCAGCGCGCGGATGTAGTCGGCGTCGAAGTGCATGGCCTCGTCGTCGCCGCCCTCCTTCGCCGCCACCTGGGCCTGGAAGCGGGCGGCCTGGTCTTCCGGATCGTTGAGCTCGGAGAAGCCGTTGGCGATCTCCTTGCCGTTGATGAACAGCTCGAAGCGGTCGGTATAGCCGGGTTCGGTGTCGCTGGAACGGGCCAGCGGCGACACTTCGACCGGGTGGTCGGTGATGAAGGTCGGCTGGATCAGGGTGTGTTCCACGGTCGCCTCGAAGATCTCCAGCAGCAGCTTGCCCCAGCCGTAGGACGGCTTGGTGCGGATCTTCAGCCGCGCGCAGTGGCGCAGCAGCGCGTCGCGGTCGGTGCAGTCGGCGGCGCTGATCTGCGGGTTGTGGTGGCGCACCGCCTCGTCCATGCGCCAGCGGCGGAACGCCGGGGCCAGGTCGATGTCGGCGCCGTCCCAGTGCACCTGGGGGGTGCCGAGCACTTCCTGGGCCACGTCGCGGATCACGTTCTCGGTCAGGTCCATCACCTCGTGGTACGTGGCGTAGGCCTCGTACAGCTCCATCATGGTGAATTCGGGATTGTGCCGGGTGCTGACGCCTTCGTTGCGGAAATTGCGGTTGATCTCGTAGACCCGTTCCAGGCCGCCGACCACCAGCCGCTTCAGGTACAGCTCCGGCGCCACGCGCAGATACAGGTCCAGGTCCAGCGCGTTGTGGTGGGTGGTGAACGGCTTGGCGGTGGCGCCGCCGGGGATGTAATGCATCATCGGCGTCTCCACTTCCAGGAAGCGGCGCGCGTCCAGCCAAGCGCGCATCGCGCGGATGATCTTGGAGCGCTTGACGAACACCTCGCGCGCCTCCGGCGACACGATCAGGTCCACGTAGCGCTGGCGGTAGCGCTGTTCCACGTCGGCCAGGCCATGCCACTTGTCCGGCAGCGGACGCAGCGCCTTGGTCAGCAGCCGCAGCGCGCTCGCCCTGACCGACAGTTCGCCGGTCTTGGTCCGGGTCAGCCCGCCCTCCACGCCGATGATGTCGCCGATGTCCCAGCCCTTGAACGCGTCGTAGGCCGGGCCCAGCGCATTGGCCTGCAGGAACAGCTGGATGCGCCCGGACTCGTCCTGCAGCTGCACGAAGCTGGCCTTGCCCATCACCCGCTTGGCCAGCAGACGCCCGGCCAGGCGCAGGCTGCGGCCTTCGGCCTCCAGCGCCTCGGCGCTCCAGCGTTCGGCATCGGCGAATTCGGCCTGCAGGTCGCCGGCGAAATCGTGGCGGCGGAAATCGTTCGGATAGGCCACGCCCTGCGCGCGCAACGCTCCCAGCTTGGCGCGGCGCTCGGCGATGAGGCCGTTCTCGTCGACGGGAAGGGACGGCGCGGGAGTCTGTTCGGTCATGGAAATGGGTACGCGGAGAAGAAGGGAGAGGATGCAGCGGATGCGGGTGCCGCGCCGCGTGGCCGGTCTCCGCCACGGCGGGCGAAGGCCGGCGGTTCAGGCGTCGCTGCGTTTGGCGCCGACTTCCAGGCCGGACTTGAGGCTGGCCTCGACGAATTCGTCCAGGTCGCCGTCGAGCACCTTCTGCGTGTCGGTGCGCTCGATGCCGGTGCGCAGGTCCTTGATCCGGCTCTGGTCGAGCACGTAGTTGCGGATCTGGCTGCCCCAGCCGATGTCCGACTTGGTCGCCTCGACCGCGTCGCGCTCGGCGTTGCGCTTCTGGATCTCCAGCTCGTACAGCTTGGCGGCGAGCATCTTCATCGCGTTGTCGCGGTTCTGGTGCTGGCTGCGCCCGGTCTGGCAGGCCACGACGATGTTGGTCGGAATGTGGGTGATGCGCACCGCCGACTCGGTCTTGTTGACGTGCTGGCCACCGGCGCCGGAGGAGCGGTAGACATCGGTGCGCAGGTCGGCCGGGTTGATGTCGATGTCGATGTTGTCGTCCACTTCCGGCGACACGAATACCGAGGTGAAGCTGGTATGGCGGCGGTTGTCCGAGTCGAACGGCGACTTGCGCACCAGCCGGTGCACGCCGGTCTCGGTCTTCAGCCAGCCGTAGGCGAAATCGCCTTCCACGCGCAGCGTGGCCGACTTGATCCCGGCCACTTCGCCGCCGGAGACTTCCATCAGCTCGGTCTTCCAGCCGCGCGACTCGCACCAGCGCAGGTACATGCGCAGCAGGATCTCGGCCCAGTCCTGCGCCTCGGTGCCGCCGGCGCCGGCCTGGATGTCGACGAAGGCGTTGCTGGCGTCCATCTGCCCGGAGAACATGCGCTGGAATTCCAGCTTCTCCACGTGCGCCTGGAAGCGATCGACATCGGCGACCACCGCCAGCGCGGTGGCCTCGTCGTCCTCGCTCTCGGCAAGTTCAAGGAACTCCAGCGCCTCGTTCAGCCCGTCGAGCACGCTGGCGATGCCGCCGACGGTCTTCTCCAGGTTGGCGCGTTCGCGGCCCAGGCTCTGGGCGCGCTCGGGGTCGTTCCAGATATCGGGGTTTTCCAGCTCCCGGGTCACTTCCTCCAGGCGCTCTTTCTTGACGTCGTAGTCAAAGAAACCCCCGGAGCGACAGCACCCGATCGGACAGATCGGCGATGCGGTGGCGGATGGGATTGAGTTCGATCATGGCGGCATTCCGGCAAACAGCAAACAAGAGCGCGATTCTAGCAATTCCGGCCGCCGCGCCACAGCGCGAGCGCCGCCGCGCCCGGGCCGAGCAGCGCAGCGATCACTCGGCGAGCGTCGCCTCGCCCTCCCCGGCCGCCGTGCGCAAGGCGGCGCGGTAGCGGCGGCTGCACGGCACATGGCTGCCGTCGCGCAGGTGCACGCGCGCCTCGCCGGCCTCCAGCGGCTCGATCGAGACCACGCAGCCCAGGTTGACCATGTAGCTGCGGTGGATGCGCACGAACACGGCCGGGTCGAGCCTGGCCTCGATCGCGGCCATGGTGCTGCGCAACGGGTAGTCGTGGCCGCGCACGTGCAGGTTGACGTAGTTGCCCGAGGCCTGCAGCCATTCGATGTCGGCGGCGGCGACCAGGAACTCGCGGCCGAGCTTGCGCACCAGGAAGCGCTCCGGGCGTTCCAGCGACTCCACCGGCAGGCCTTCGTCGGGCGCGCCGAGCAAGGCCGCCTCGCCCTGCCAGCGGCGCAGCAGGAAGCGGTACATCTCCACGCACAGCAGCATCGAGGCCAGGCTGCGCACGTCCTTCAGGTATTCGTAGGCCAGTCCCTGCGGCCATGGGCCGAAGTCGTAGTGCTGGCCCTGCAGCCGGTACACCACGCTGCGGATCGCGACCATGCCCAACACATGCAGCACCGACAGCGCGACGCTGCCCAACAGATACGCCGGCAACCGCCGGCGCCAGTTGTCCCAGTGCAGCGGATAGCGCCGGGTCAACAGCACCACGATCGGCACGATCAGCAGGAACACCAGGCCGCTGGACCACTCCCACAGCGCCGGCTCCCACGCCGCGAAGTGCAGTCCGGTGCGGCGGATGTCGATCAGCACGGTAATGCTGTTGGCGCTGCCATTGACCAGGGTCAGCGCGACCCAGAAGCCGATCTCGAAACTGCGGCGCCACGGCAGGAAACGGGCGTAGACGCTGGTGGCGGGCGATGCGGACATGGCGCATTTTAGCGCGCCGGCCACTTAGCAATGGCCGGCGCGCGGACCGCCTCAGCGCACCTCGAACTCGCCGACCAGGATCGTCTCCTTCTGGTCCTTCAACCGCAGCGTCACCTGCTGGTCGCGCTGCGTGGCACTGCCCCAGCCGGTGCTCAGCTGCAGGTGCAAGGTGGTGGCGCCGGTGACCAGCGGCTGGCGATCGCCGAAGAAGTTCGCTTCCACCTTGTACTTGCCCGGCTTGGCCCGGCGCAGCGAGAACTCTTCCGGCCCGTAGCCGCCGGTGAAGTCCTGCGACAGCTGCCCGCCCTGGTAGGTGGAGCGGTGCGCGTAATAGCAGCGCTCGCCGTTGGGATCGGTCACCCACAGGTCCATGTCGCTGTTGTCGCTGTCCCAGTTCAGCACC